>JBEKGM010000007.1:0-68631 GCA_050012795.1 Bathyarchaeia archaeon
TAGGGTGACCTCTGCTATCCAGGATTTCTCTAGCTCTGACATTCTGTATGCTAAACTGGTTCAACTTGCTCATCGCAACGGGGAGCGTGCTTGTATAAGCTTTGTTTGCCATTTTCCGTTTGAGCTTATAAGCCCTCGAAAGACAGCTAAGAGAAGCCGTGCAACGATACCAAAGCTTGACCTTGAGCTTAGTCAGGATGCCTTAGATCATGTTGAGAACGATTGCTCGGTCATATTGAGAAAGTTCTAATGGAGTTATGTTAAGTAATCTTCAAGCTTCGCCCGTCAATTTCTCGACCACTACGAAGGCCACTTCTTTGCTTATTGGACGACATTCAGCGATCTTCACACGATCTCCTTCACGCACTTCAAGGCACGGCGGGTTATGGGCCATAATGCGGCTCCTTCGTTTCTCGTATCGGGTGTATTTCTTCACGTACTGCAGATAGTCCCTTTCAACAGTCACCGTCTTCGTCATCTTTGCGCTCACAACTTTCCCGTCAAGGAATTTTCGCCTGACCGAAAGATGTCCATGATATGGACAGTTGCGGTCATCACATGATTTCTTTGGTGATTTCCCTTCTAATCCGATATCCGACATTACCATCGCCTAATTTTGGTTTTCAATCTATTCTCAGGCCGGCCGACTAGTCTTCTGCCGTCAACTTCTACGACTCGTCCGTCAGCAAGCTTGAATCTAAACGTAGCAACGCTCTTCGGAATTAATACCTTCCTTCCCTTCTTTGACAGAGTCAGCATATTCTTGCTTTCATTGACTATTAGCCCGCTTCTTCCCCGAATGGACCGGTTAGGTGAACGAACGATCCTCACATTGAGACCGATGAGTTCGTGTCGAAGAATGTTTTCTGGAACGGCTGCGTTCATGTCTTTGCCCCCATAGCATTTTGACTCTGGGCCGTGAGTAGTCGCGCGATCGTTTTCCTGATTTCTTTGATCCGTCCAGGGTTGTCCACGTTGCCACCTGACTTGACGCTAGTTCTAAGCTTCACTAGCTCCGTTCGTAACTCAGCCAGCCTCTTCTCCCGTTCCTCTGGAATAAGTTGTTTGAGTTCACGCTTCCTTAGTATCGGCAACTTCTGCTACCTCCTGTTTGACTTCGGCTTCTTCAACTGGTGCCGTGGATTGGATTTCTTCAACTATTGCTACCGGCTTTGGTTGAATTGCCGCCGCGTCACGGATGATGGGTCTGTCTGGCAAACTCATGTTTGGCGGCATCAACTTCACGCTGATACCGAACAGGCCCTGCTTCAGCTGGGTGTCCACGACCGCTGTTCGGACGATCCGACTGATAGCTTCTCCCACAGATGGGAGATATCCTGACTTGTACTTCTCATATCGTGCCCGATCAGTCGTTAGTTTTCCACGAATCGTAATTTCCACACCCACTGCCCCCGCTTCGATGGTTCTCTGCAGCGCCCAGTATGCTGCCCGTCGGAAGTGAATCCCACGCTGTAGCGCCATGGCTATCTGAGATGCAACAACCTTTGGGTCGAGTTCCGGTATCTCCAGTGTCGCCACAGAGATTTGCGGATTCTCAACTCCAAAACGTTCCTCGAGCATTTTCGTAAGATCACGAATGCTTTGGCCTCGTCTTCCAATGACCAGCCCAGGCTTGGACGCGTATATTACGACACGCGTTCCGAGGGGGGTTTTGGCCATTTCGACTCTACTGTATCCAGCTCGCTTTAGTTCCTGGGAGAGATATTCGTCGATCTCTGCGCGACGTGCATTTTCCTTTACGAAATAATTCTGAATCGGCAACTACTCTGCGACCTCATATCCCATTAGTTCGATATGCACCAAGGTGTTAAGGTACGGTGTAGCTTTTCCGTAAGCTCTTGAGATATACTTCTGAGTCTTCATTCCTCTTTGAGAGGCTGCGTGGACGATTCTCAAACGGTCAACATCGAGACCTTTGTATTCCGCGTTGGACTCGAGTTCTTCGAGCAGGAAGAGAAATTCTCTCGCTGCCTTTACGGGATATCGTCCCGCGTACCAACCTTCGTCTAGGCTATGATGTGGTATTTCCTTCTTGTATCTCCTGAACGCTATCGCCCGTTTCTTCTTTTGTACTGCCTCCAGGAGTTCTTTTGCTTGGTCCAACCTCATCCCTCGTAGCTTTCTGCAGATCTCGGTGGCGGCTTTGGGCGAGATGTTTAGCTCTCTGCCTGAGCATCGGACGGCTCTGTCCGGGTCAAATTCCTTCACCGAGTATCCCCAATTTGGCATTCATCTACACCGTGCGCCCGAGCATGTGCGCAGTAACACTAAAAAACGTTGTTTGGGGGCGATTTTGATAATTCAGGGGCGGTTTACCGCAAGACTCATCTCGTAACATTACTGTCTGGCCGTTGGATCCACTTGTCATCAAACGTTAGCAGGTTACCGAGAGAGAGTGTGGTCCACGGGACCACACTTCGGGTCTACTGGTTTCTGTTTAGAAATAGTAAACCTGTAGGTGTTCGGGAGACTCAGCGAGCGCTTTCGCTTTCTAGTGCAAGTGTTGCGCTTTATCATCTTGAGAAGCTCCGTGAGATTGGGGCCGTTGAGAAGGATGAGATGGGACAGTACAGGCTCAAAGAGAAAGTGCATGTGGGTTCTCTCAAGATGTTTCTGCGAATTGGTCACGTGATATTACCTCGATACCTGTTTTACGCGGTTCTCCTGACGACCGCACTCGTCGTGTACGTGGGGTTAGAGATTGTCTATGGAGAAAACTTGCAAGTCTCCGCGGTGGTGTTTGGGCTGGCAGGGGCAGCTATTTCATGGTATGAATGTTTCAGAATGTGGCGAGAGCAGGTCATATGATTAGACTGTTCGAAAATGTAGGCTTAAGCATGGCTAAGAGCTTCATGTAGTGAGCGAAATGAAGAAGGTCATACTTGTAGCAGCGTTTTTCGGCATATTGCTTGGAGCAAGCATCTTCTTTTCCTCACCATCCGCGACGGAATCCCCACGCGTGATGTTGCAGAATAGTGTCTTGCCGCAGGCTAAAACCGAGGTGGGTGCGGTGCCTGGGAACCAGAGTGACTGGTCTGCCGCGATAGGATTCGTATTAGGAGGACTGGTTGCTTTCAGCGCATTTCTAATTGCGAGGCGGCGGGCTTAGATGCCTATTTCAATGGAACGTACATTGAGCTTCTTGAGGCTCCTATACCAGGAGTACCGTGAACCACTTTCTTATTGGTTATTACGAATTCGCCGAGGTAGTGACCTATCATTTCTGGTTTTATTTCTATAGATCCGAATTCCTTACCTCCATGCACGAGGAGATTAAGACCGACCATTTCCGGCAATACCACCATGTCTCTGCAATGGGTTTTGATGGGTTTGCTCTCCTTAGACTTAGAGCGGCTCGAACCGCGAATTAGCTCCATCAGGATTCTCTGATCAGCAGTCAAGCCTCTCGTTAAGGATCTTCGCTGTCTGGCCGGGAGAATACGGATGAATTCGTCCATGGACATTTGTTGGAGCTCGTCGAAGGAATGCCCGCGATACGAGAATTGCCGTGGCAAACTTCACACTTGCTTGTTTGCTTTGAACTTGGGCTAATTAACGTTGTTGCTTTGCTTAGAGTATGCCAAGACGGACAGCTAAGTCGGCTGCCTTGAAGTCTGAAGTCAACTTGACGAAAGCCTTCTTTTCCCCTTCTGGCGTCAGTAGAGTGTTAACCTCTTTCACTCGAACTTCGTAAAGTTCCTGAATTGCTCTCTTGATATCATGCTTGTCTGATCTACCGTCGACGATGAAGGTTATTTTGTTTTCAGATTCGAGTAATGTGACTGCATCTTCAGATAAGAGCGGATACTTCACTACTTGGATTGGGGTAAGCTTTGTCAACTTGCGTTACCTCCGAGCCGTGCATCCAACGATTTGATTGCTGACTCGGTCCAAATTGTGAGCCGTCCAGGGTGAGTGCCCGGGGCGAGATCACAAACGTTCAGGCTAGCTGCATCAACCACTTTCACTCCCGGTAGGTTTCTGAAGGCTCTTTGCACTGCTTGCTTCTTCTCGACGATCAAGAGAGCACTAACAGGATGTTTGTGTGGACGTCCACGAATGCTACCGCGTCCTCCACGGTTTCGACGTTTGGAGGCGCGTTCAACGTCATCCCAGATTTTGAGGTTCTTAAGTATCTTCATTGCTTCAGAACTCTCGGTTACTTGCTCTACGTCGTTCGAAACAATCAATGGCAATTCAAAATCCGGTGGGAGGCGATGCCCTCTTGCTCTAGCTAATTCGCCTGAGGTTGTTGCTGCAACGGCAGAAAGCATTGCCTGTTTCAGTTCTTTTCGATTTACCTTCTTACGTAGTGTCTTTGATGAGGTGGGAGGCCACGTTAGTCTGCCCTTTACGGTATTGGGGGCAAATCCAGCAAGATTCCCTCTTGGATATCTATCTCCCTTGACTCTGGGCACGCGGGACATCCCGTGTCCAACACCAATCGATTCGGCAGTGGTACGTTTGCCTGCCATAGGATCTCTCCCTTGGGGTTGAAAAGTCCCGCTCTGTAGGGCTACTACGGCTCGTCTGATCAAATCTGCGCGCACGGGGGTTTCGAAGTACTTGGGAAGTTCAAGTTTCCCAATTGACTTCCCTTCCAAATCATAGATGCTGACAGTTTTTGCCAATTCTGGCCTCACATACTCCTCATAACATTGATTGTTGACAGACTGAAAGCTACTGCCTCTTCAGTTCTCACTGTCAGAGTCTCCTGGTTGGGTACCATGTTGAGATAAACGTCGAATACATCTTCCGGTTTCTTCCCTTCCCTTTGGAGGATGTCGCTGAGACCAGCTTTGGGTGAACCGAATGCTATCAACACAGATCTCTTATCATGCACCAAACCAATTACCTTCGACCAAACATCCTTCAATTGATGACCATACCGAGAAGTCCCGATTCTTAGATCATAGCTCTCCTTTTCTAACATTGTCCCGAGCGAGGTTTTTTGCGCTCTAACCTGATAGCCCCAATATATGCTTATCTTGGTCCGATCGACGAGTTCCCCCGCAAGCTCTTTGATCGATGTGAGTTTCACGGTGACTCTCGTTCCAACGGGCAAAGCTCCGTGGCACTCAACTAACGACTCTAATCCTACATCCAGGTTGATGATGTCTCCATATCGAGCCGCGACTACTCCTTCGCGGAGATCACCAGGAGCACAATCCCGTGCTTTTCGTGGAACGTTATGTGAAGGGATCTGAAGGGGAGGAAGAATCCCAACGAACCTTAGGTCAGGGCCGATAGAGAACAGCCGTCGGCGAAGGTATTGCGGCGTCTCAAGAAAGCGAAGAATGTTAACACAAGTATCGAAGTCCTGCTTCTGGTTGTGGTCAGGGTCGTCTCCATAGATTATGATTTGGTCTACGCCAAAGATTGAGCATGATCGGGCGACACTACCGAGTTTCGCAGTCTTCTCTCGTAGATGAGGCGTGTCAGCGACTATTGACGCTGGAAGTGCCACAAACATCCTCGAGCGCATTATTTGTCTCTCGATCTATGGTTTAGGATAGCAATAGTCTTACCTGCCTTCGGAACACTGGAAGCGTCTTCAAAAAGAAGAATCTTATTGACCGAAGACGCGTATGTCATGCCCATGACCCTTGACTATGTTGCCGCACGGAAACAGTTTGACAAGTCCAACATGCTTCAAGAGATGGAGAATGCGCCGAGTCGATTGAAGCCACCTGCCGACGCCGAAACCACTTTTTCTAATTCATTTGATGTGCCTAGAAATATCGTCATAGGAGGAGTGGGTGGTTCAGGAATTGCAGGCGACATTGTGACGGATTATGTCAAAACGAGATCAACTATCCCAATCAGCGTTTGCAGAGCATATAATCTTCCAACCTATGTCGACAAGGACACACTCTTCCTCGCGATTAGCTATTCGGGCGAGACACACGAGACGCTCAATTTACTGGAAGAAGCTCACAAGAGACGGGCCAAAGTGGCTACAGTAACCTCCGGAGGCCGGATGCTCGTGGCCTCGCTTGCCAAGAAAATTCCCTACCTAAAAGTGACTTCCGGACTTCCCCCTCGAGTAGCCCTACCGGAGTTACTGGCAGCGGCATTATTCGCGTTAGGAAAAGCAACCCTATCAAAAGAACCTGAGACAATCTTACACAATGCCTCAAGCGCGCTAGCGACCGAGATCCAATCGATAAAATGCGAAACGCCAACCAATGACAATAAGGCGAAACAGATGGCTGAGCGACTGCATGACAGGTTACCTCTACTCCTTGGACCTGAGGAACGCGTAAGCGTCCTAAGGCGATTCAAGAACGAGTTGAATGAGAACAGTAAGATGCCGGCAGTCTACATGTGTATGCCTGAATGTTATCATGACGACATTGAAGGGCTTGAATCGTTGATTAGCCTCGCCTCTGTTCAACCGGTCCTCTTACGCACCTGGGAGACGGGCCACCAACCCAAAACAGTCGAGAGTCTCGTTGCGTTGATGAAAGAACTTGGGTTTCCACCTATCATGACGTTCCAAGGGCATGGAGAGGATGTCTTAAGTGAACTCTTAACTGCAATAACCTTCGGGGACTTTGTATCCGTATATTTAGCACTCCTCAGACGAATAGACCCCACCACTTTGCTCCTGATACCGAAGTTCAGAGCAGCGGCCGCCAGTTAAAGATCAAGGATAAAACGCACTATCGTTAAGCGGTTCCCCCGCAAGACTTCCATCCTATGCAGAGTCACCGCTTTGACCTCGACCTTTGCACCGTGCTTTTCTTTATCATATATTTCTCCTGAGCCTTTAGCGTCCAGAAGCAGCGTACCATCCTGACGGGTGATCCTTAACATGTCGAAGCTTGAGAACACTCGATGTTCAAGCTCGAACTTCAGGAGAAGCAGTTCCAACCAGGAGTGAAGAAGAATAACTTCATCTGGAGCTTCAACATGCAGCGCCTCGTTTATTGATCCTACGACAGCTGTAGCGTTGCACATGGTGTCTATCAGTGCAATTGCGGCATAGGCAAACGCTTCTTCAATCGTGTTGCCTGCCGCCTGCACATACGCATCAGTTACGTGCGGCAGAAACTTGTAGCCAACTGTTGTCTCCAAGAGACTCTTGCGAGCATGCAATACTGGACCTTAAATAATAATCTGGTAGCGCGATCCTCGTTGACGTCGCTATCTGGCAGTCATCTTCTGAGCCTAAAGTTCTTACGGGAACAACCAGATAACGTAAATAGGAATCGGCTTAGGGCAATACTCGGCAGCCGGGATGGCCGAGCGGATTAACGTCAAAACGATCCAAAGGCGCAGGCCTTGAGTGGACAATCCAACGTGAGCCTGTGGCCCTTATGGGCCTCGGGGGTTCGAATCCCTCTCCCGGCGCCAAAATCGAGAGTGAAGATGACAGGTTGACCAGAGGCAGTACAGTAGTCATCATGCTTCTCGCAATCATTCTATTCACGAGTTTGCCTGGTCACGTCCGTGCTGCGCAGACATTATCGACAGCACAACCACTCTACACTATGAGAGATTCTCAAGTAACCTTAGTTGGAAACGGTTACTCCAATCAACCATACTTCATCTGGGCTGAAGGCCCGAACGACAATCACACTACGTATACGAGCATCAGTTTCACACCAGTCTCAGGGGGGTACATCCCCCCGAGTGTCGGCTTACCCATTACGTCACAGTCCTCCATAGGCACGTACCTAGTAAGCATCTCCACCTCGTCCAGCGACGACAATTCTGTGGCATCGGCGCATTATGGCATATGGGGAACCTTGAAACCACTTTATCAAAGGACTGAAACCGCAAATATTCTAGGAGGGGGACTCTTCGCCGGAACGAGCTTCAAGGTAAGCATCCGAAACCCCGCAGGAAATTATGTGATAACATCATCCATTATCGTGAATTCGAACGGCGACTTCAACTATTCCTGGCGGATCCCAGTGGACGCGGTCCCTGAGACGTATAAAGTGCTTATAGATGGAACGGGCACCTACGACAATGCACAACAAGATTACGTTTCTGAAGCTCAATTTAGCGTGACGCCCGCTACACTTTACCCGAAGATAAGTACGCAGCCAGACCAGTCATATCAGAGAACTGACCTCGCGAAGTTGTCTTTGTCGTTGACCTATCCTGATGGCAGTGCAGTTGCAACCGTATTGTCTAATGCTCATCCAATAGTCCTTCTGCAGAATCAATCAACAGTTGCATTCGCATCACTATCTCTTTCCGATCAGACTAATGGTATCTGGGGCGTGACGACCAAGCTGCCTGTCAACGCGACCATTAGCTCAAAGTATCGATTCGAGTTGCCTGCAATGTCCTTTGATGACGGTTTCGGTAACAAAGGAGGACCAACCGACGCGTATACTAATTATTTTAGCGTCAACAATGCTAGCCTAACAATATCGAGTTCAATAAACGGCACAGAGATTCAAATTCCCTTTGGGGCTGTCAGCATAATATCAAAAATCTCCTATCCAGATGGGACGCCGCTTACGGCTAATGCGACGGTTTCGGTGAGTGTGTCGACTGGGCCTTCAAAATCACTCCTAACTTTAAGCTACGATCCAATTGTGGGAGCGTGGCGCGGTTCATATCCAAGTTCCATTTCCGACTTATGGCATGTTGGAACGTGGACACTCAAAGTGGAAGCAACTGATTCTTACGGTAACTCGGGAAGCGCCTCTTACGAAATCAGCGCACAACCTTACGTATTTCTGGTAATCGTGGCGGTCATAGTATCCCTCGCCTTGGTTGGAAGGTGGGCCTACGCTCGTTACGGAAGAAAGGTGTATTTCAGAACGCGCAAATTGATCCAGAGATTCCGACGCACTGATCAAAACTTATGAGAGAATCGCTCCGGTGTACCCGTGAATTTCTAGTTTCCTCGACAGCCCCTTCCACAGGTATTCAAAAACGTAGGACGGCATTAGAAACTCGGCTAGCTCAGTAACCTGGAATCGATTGCTCAGAATTTTCGAGAAAGCTGTCGGTGGTTTCACTATCAATGAATGAAGGCGCCGAACAAGATCTTCCTTGGCCAGTGAGCCCTTCATTATTTCTGCGTTGGGGAAGACGCGATTCAAGTCGGCCATATCGATTTTCCTTAATGGCAAATTGCCTTCAAAGAACGCCTCAGCCTCCAGATCCTCTTTGCCATCCGAATTGACGAATAATGAACTGTCCTTGAACATGTATGCCAGTTCGGTCACTTCGCTGAGTCGAATTGATTTTCCTGAGGAATCGTGCCTAATCTGACCTAGAATTCTCTTGGTCAGATTAACTATCTTTTTCGGCTCAGCCGCATTTTCACTGACGAGGTCTCGGACTCTTCCTTCTACTTCAACAGCTATGACGTCGTCCAGGAGAGGAACCCTGTACGAGTTTCCTCGGAAGTAGAAACATTCGTGAAATCCCTTAATCCGCCAGAATGGTGTAAAGTGAAACTTTGGAGGAGATGAGGAGTGAATCTCTTCAACACGTGGCCTTAGGAACCTCATTCGTCTTCCGAACAACGAACGTTTGCGGGCTTCAGCAATACGGGCAATGTCACTGAGCGGCCTCGGCTGCACGTAGTAGACTTCCACCCCGATCTTTTCAGGTGTCCAGCCGTTTCCGACTCTTGTTTCCTCAAAACCGCTCGCTGATTGGAAAAGGGATTGGAACTCGCTTATGGTGGAATCGAGAAGTTTTCTAATCTCATCGAAACGATCGTCCTCTGTCAAGATCGAGCACTGGCCACGCGGCCTAGAATTGGCAAAACCGGCTATTCAACGGTGAGCTTGCCGTATCTTCCCACGTTAAGTTGGATTTCGCCGCGAAAACTGGTTACGTAACCGTTCTCTATTTTGACCGTGTTGTCGATTTTGACTTGCCCAATTTGCTCGTTCCACAGGGTCAACTTGACGTTCCCTGACTCGTCATTTACAACAGCAGTGGCGACCTTCATCTGTTCGCCAGTTCGAGTAGTCACATCCCTAGGTTCGGAGACTTCAGTTACTTTGGCGGCGATGTCTACGCGTCGCATTCCCGGCCTTAATTCAGCGATTTTCATTTGGACCGTGCGATAGAAATACACATTTGGTATTAATCTTATTGATGCCGTCACCCGGTCCCGTAACGTGTGGCTATGCTTTTGGCGTGAGAGAGTGCATTCTGATTAGGTCGGTTTCGAACGGCTTGAGACCTTTCGGAATGTTCATCTCCAGCGAGTCACGGAGAGCCAGGTTTCTCTCCTCTTTAATCTTCCATACCTCCTTGTTGAAGTTTAGCATCTGCTCCGTGTATTTGCTGTAGGCTTGAGACCAAGCAGGCTTAGGGAAGCCCTCAACATGAACTGCATGCTTTGAATAGAGCTGTCGCCACACGTAGTCAGTCATAAATGGTATCAGAGGAGCCAATAGAAGCAGTACAGTCTTTAGAACGGTATGAAGAGTATACCAAGCTGCTCTTTGCTGGGATTTCGTGAATCCTTGGCCGTATGCACGAGGCTTCACCATCTCAAGGTAGTGTGAAGCGAAAGTCTCCCAGACGAAATCGCGGATCTCGTTTGCAGGTATGAAGAAGTCGAATTCACGATATCCAGTCATGCTGCGTTCAACCAGTTTAGCCAACTCTGATAATATCCACTTATCACTGGCCATCAGAGTCGTGCTCCTTGCATACGGAAATGATGAGATAAAGCGCGATAAGTTCCACAATTTGGTGAGGAATTTATGTGCTCCTGCGATCCTGAGCTCCGAGCATCGGAAGTCGGAACCGTGAGTTGCCTCAGACGCGCTCCAGAACCTGAATGAGTCAGCACCGAACTTTTCGAGAATCGGTAACGGGTCAACCACGTTCCCTTTGCTCTTGTGCATCGCCTGGCCCTGTTCATCCATACCAAGACCGGCGATCCAGGCGTGTGAAAAAGGTGCACGCCCAGTTAACTGGTAGCATCGAAGGATGGAGTAATGCAGCCATGTTCTTACGATGTCTTTCCCTTGAGGCCTGAGCGTGGCAGGATAAGCGCGTTTGAAGAAGGCCTTATCCCGTTTGTACTTCGCGATAAAGAGTGCTGAAATGCTGGAGTCCATCCACGTATCAAAGGTCCTGGGATCTCCCTCAAACTCAGTCGACCCACAGTTGGAGCATTTTGCAACGGGCGCGGGGTCCTTCCATGGCTGGTAGTATTCACTGCCCCTTGGAACGACCGACTGTCCACACATCATGCAGTACCATACGGGAATCTCTGTTGCGTACACTCGGCGACGTGAGATTGGCCAGTCGATGGCGATGGAGTCTAACCAATCGAGAAGTATCTGACGGTTGGCGTTAGGATAAAACACGATCTTGTTGGCCAATTCCTTCAGTTTCGGGAGAAAGTCAAGTTGTTTTAGGTAATACTCCTTCATCGGGATGATTTCGATAGGGGTTCCACTTCTGGAACAGACTGGCGTCCTATGCTTGACACTTTCAATTCTCACGAGCAGTCCTTGCGCTTTGAGATCGTCAATTATTCTATCTCTCGCATCAGCGATTGTTAGTTCTTGATATTGGCCAGCTTCCTTTGTTAATCGTCCGTCTTGACCCGTGGCAATTATCTCGTTCAGGCCCAGTTCTCTGAATAGTAGGACATCAGTGTAATCTCCGTAGCTGCAGACCATCACGATGCCTGATCCGAATTCTGGCTGTGCGCTGGGGTGAGGCTTGATCTCGACTTCTCGTCCGTAGATTGGTAAGATGGCATGTTTTCCTTGAAACTGAGTGTATCGGCTGTCGGTTGGGTTCACTATTATAAGTTGACAGCTACAAATCAGCTCGGGCCTCGTTGTAGCGATTACCAGGTTCTCCCCGGTCTCTTTGACCCTGAAGTTCACGTACGCGAGTCGCGTTGAAAGTTCCTTGTATTCCACTTCGGCATCTGCGATTGTGGTTCCGCAGTCATGGCAGAAATTGTTGGGTCGTGACGCTTCGTAGATGAGACCTCTTTTCCAGAGCTCGATGAAGCTGGATTGAGTAAATTTGCGGTATGCAGGTTCATCAGTCCGGTACTTTGATTCATAATCGCCGCTGAGTCCTATTCGTTTCATGGTTTCAAGCATTTTGTTTTCGAGTTCGTCAAGTGCCTTCCTGCACAGCTCTATGAACTCTTCTCGAGGAGTTTCCCTCATCTTCACTTTGTAAAGGCTCTCTGTGTATATTTCTACGGGCAATCCATTCCGGTCAATTCCAATCGGAAAGAGCACTTGGGCGCCCAGCATCCTGCTTGTTCGTGCAATCATGTCAATTTGCGAGTACTGCGCTACGGCTCCTATGTGCCATGTGCCCGATGGGTAAGGAGGTGGAGTATCGATTACGAACGGTCGCTTTCCCTTGCTCAGCTTGAGTCCATACAATTTTTCTTTCTGCCAGGATTCGAAAATATCATGCTCGAACTGATGGTTCCAACGTTTCTCCTTAATCTTGGGCTCAAACTTCCGTCGATTCTCATTTTCTTTTGAGGACATTCGCCTATCCCGAGATCCATTTAGAAGCTGGGTTGTTCGAGTTTCATTTAGTGAACTTGGCGGTGATGCAAGCCCTACATCACATCTTACCAGCAAGAATCCGTCTCTGCGTATAAAACTGTCGAATCATGCTTTTTCTTCGAATCCAACTGCTCGCTTGGACAGATAACTACTTGCCCGCAGTGCCCAGATGATGAGAAGAGCCACAAGGACGGTCTGTCCGCCGATCAGGTTGATAACGTCGGTTGCGTTGGAGAACGCGTGGAAGAAGCCTCCGTAGGTGGACTCGGCTAAGCTCACAATCGTGAAGAAGTAGTCAAAATACCAGTGGAGCAAGATCGCAGCATATGCACCGTATGCTACGAACATTACTCCAAAGACCAATCCCGCCAGCAATGCAGTAGACACTTTGCCGATTTCCCATCCGCCGCCCAGAAGATAGTGAGCCAGTCCAAACGCTGTTGACGTGATCAGAATCAGAATCCATTCAGGAGCGCTGATGCCCCTAAGGTAGCCTCGTTCCGTGACGTTCTTGTAACCTAGCATCAATTTGGCATGCTCTGGACTGACCATTGTGATGAGAATGAATTTCAATCGCTTAGTTACACCAGTAACTTTCTGATCCTTCCGGTACAGGTAAAGCAGAAAGATAGCAACAGGAATGCCGATCGAAGTAATGCGAAACGCTAATTCCTCGTTTATTGGCGCATAGGCAAGGTTGATCAAGATGATATACGGGCTTGTCTGAGGTGGAAACGTTAGGTTACCAGTCTGCACCCCCTGTGTTGCCTGAAACTGTTGAATCAACAAACTTGCGTACAGCAGAGACGTTCCAATCAGTGGCATAACGAAGAGGAAGTTCGCCTTTCCGCTCAGGATAGGTTCTTTGAGTACGTTTCGCAGGTGTTTCAGAAAGCCACCTCGGCTGCACCATGCCGCGACGAAACAGAGTACAAAGATCAACCAGATTATCCCAAATAAATTACCCATGTTCGTGTGAATGGGAATAGGGAGAGAGAGTACTGCGAATAGTTCGAGAGGAAGCTCTTGAATTCCACGCGTTGCAATCTTCAATCCATCGCTCGTGTAGTAGAACATTGCAGGTCCCAATCCCATCGAAACCAAATAGGAGACCACTGAGCAGACGATTAGAAAAGCTGCCGCGATTCTCAAAATCGATGTTGCGTGCTCTTGTGCTGACTTAGCGATCACCATATGTCATTCTTCGGATCCGTACATCGATGCCACTAATTCAACATACTGCTTGTCAGTCTATAGTATTCAGTTCAGAGGTTGACTGCTTCTCTGAGTTCAGCAATCTTGTCAGTTCGTTCCCACAAGAAATCCGGATCTTCTCGTCCAAAGTGCCCGTACACCGCCGTCTTCCGGTATATTGGCCGCAACAGTTGTAATTGCTGCATTATTGCCTTCGGACGCATATCGAACACTTTGTTCACCGCCGCGGTAATTGCCTCCTCGGGCACTTTGGCAGTATCATAAGTGTTTACCATCACCGAAACCGGTCGCGCCACGCCAATAGCATAAGCGATCTGCACATCGCACTTGTCAGCTAAACCTGCTGCAACTATGTTCTTAGCGATGTACCGTGCCATGTAGCTTCCAGATCGGTCAACTTTAGTGGGGTCTTTTCCAGAGTAGCATCCCCCGCCGTGGCTACTAACACCTCCGTAAGTGTCGACGATTATTTTGCGACCTGTGAGTCCTGAGTCAGCCAAGGTACCGCCCACAGTAAACCTCCCAGTTTCGTTGATGAAGAACTTAGTGTGCGCATCAAGCATACTTCCGGGGATTACTGTCTTGATCACCTTTTCAATGATGTCCTTTCGCATTTGATCTCGTGAGACATTTTCATCGTGCTGTGCAGCAATTACAACCGCTTCTACACGCGACGGTTTTCCGTCCACGTATTGAACTGTAACCTGTGATTTTCCGTCGGGGCGCAGATATCCTAGGACTTTCTGTTTTCTGACATCGGTTAGCCTCTTTACTAACCTGTGGGCAAGGAGGATTGGGAGCGGCATCAATTCGGGCGTTTCATTGGTCGCATGGCCGAAGACCATTCCCTGATCTCCTGCACCGGTATCTTCCTTGTTAACTCCCATCGCTATGTCTGGCGACTGCTCCTCGAGCGAAACAAGGACACCGCAAGTTTCCCAATCAATTCCAACTTTTGCATCATGGAACCCGATGTCGCGAAGAACGTTGCGAACGATCTGTGGAATCGTAACGTAGGTTGTCGTGGTAACCTGCCCTGTAATTAGGACGGTTCCCTTCATGATTACGGTTTCAACATCTACGCGAGCGTTCGGATCTTTCGAGATAATCGCATCCAAAACCGCGTCAGATATCTGGTCCGCGACTTTGTCCGGGTGTCCTTCAGTCACGCTCTCTGAGGTGAAAAGGTACGATCGCTGCTTCTTTACGAGTGTGAGTCCTTCGGTGGAGACCTGCGTTTTACTCATGCTCATCGCTCCGGTTGCAGCGAATTGGAATATTCCTACAATATAATAGTAGAGTCTAGAAGTATTCTACTAGGAATTCAGGCGAATCTAACACTATTCACACGGTGAAAGATGGAGACAGGTACCCCACAACCATTGCGCTCGCAGAAGGTTTCAGAAGTCTAATCGCTTGTATGAATTTGCGGGGGCGATTTTTCCAACGGATTCAGGGTGCAATATTTCTGCGAGGATTTCGAGACCATTCACAATCCTGGGCCCAGGACGGTTGAAGTAGGCAGTTCCATCCACAGCGAATACTTGGTGATTTTGGACCGCACGAAGATTCTGCCAGCCACTGTACCGTTTAAGTGACGTGGATTCCTGAATGGTTCTTTCCAGGGTGAAGCCGCAAGGCATCAGAACAAGTACCTCAGGATCATAATCAACGATTTGATTCCATTCGATTCGACGCGAGGGCGTTGAAGGCTGGGACGTAGTAATGGTCGCCCACAACAAGCAGCATCGGTGATTCCACCAAGAAAGAATCCCAACTCTTGGGTCCTGCAGGCGTTATGATCGGATTACTGGTGAAGGGTGTCCAATTAACGCCATCAACGGAGCTGGCAATGCCTATAGAGTTCGTAGTCGTACCATTGCCGCCTGCGTACAGAGCTACATATGAACCGTTCAAGTACGCAACTCCTCCAATTACTTGGAACTTATCCCATCCGTGTGACTGAATTGTCGCCTTCCCAGTTTTCGTCCAATGCACACCGTCCTTTGAGGTCGCCACACCAATAGCATAACTGCTGGACTGCGACTGCTCTCCCTCATAATACATTACGTACGAGGAACCGACGTGTACCACCCTCCCACCGTTGACTTGAAAGCCATCCCATAATCCGGGAGAGGGGCTGAGAACAGGATTTCCTGAATACTTTGTCCAGTTGATTCCATCTGGCGAGGTCGCGTAGCCAATCTGCTGGTTTGCACCTGCAGTCCCCGCGATCCCATCCCCCGTGTACCACATTTTGTAGACGCCATCCTCGTATAGCACCCAAGGATACTGCACGTCCTTCGAGTCCCACTGCTCCCCACGCGACGCATTGAACACGGGGTTATGTGAGTAGCGTGACCAAGAGATTCCATCATTTGATGTGGCTAGCCCAATGCTGAACTTCCCGATAGTTCCCATTCCTTCGTACCACATCGTGAATGAAGAGCCATCGTAAATGACACTTGGTGAGCCGACCCAATTACCATCCCATCCTGACCCAGCATTCAGTACCACTTGACCATGTACGGTGGCGCTTCTATGAGGCGGCATCGCTCCGAGAATGATGATGCAGATCAGAATGCTAAGGAATAATGAGCTGCGCAATAAGACCGGTTTGCTCGTGTTGAACACCTTATAAATAATAGTTGGCACGCGGCTTACCAAAAATACGGTTTGAACTACGCTTAAATCAACGGAATGAGGTCATTAATCCTTCAAATTTGACTTGAAGGTTAAAGCTTCTCTGATGAAGTCGAATAGGTATCCTGAGACGGATTCACTTCTGTGACTTCACTTTAGTGACTGCAGTCACGGCACAAGTATACATCGTATCTAATGTTCTCGGGTGGAGATACTCAGTGAAAACGGTTCTCTCAATCCTACTGGGATTAATGTTGCTAACTTCACTTGTCGGTATCTCATACGCTACTCCCACAGTACAGCCTACGCAAAGTACGAGCGGAAACACAAACAATTGCTATAATTTGAATAACTGTCTGCATGACGGCGGAAACGGAGGACGTGACCCACCACGCCGCGGCTGTGTAACAGGCAAGATAAGTCCTGACGGTTGCTGTAGGGCAGGCATCACACCGCACAGTTTCGAAGCCTCTGACATTCAAGCCGACGTTCCCTGCGGACGTCCATAAAATCAGCAAAATACGGGATCAACTCCCAATCTCCCTCCTTTTTTCTTTCTTCTCTTGTGTAACACATCCGCGTCGAGACCCATGCTACCGCGACGAATAGTGCACCGAAGTCGATTCACTGGACCTGGTCCCGTCTTCACTCTTTTTACGATCCTTGATGCAACAACTCTTAGGCTTGAATCCTGGACAATCACACAGCGCACACTTACGGTTATATCTCACCAACGGTGTCCTTTGAACTGAAGCATTTTGCCATTTGTAACCTACAATGGACCAGCAAAGGGCTACCTCCTAATTCTGACCAACAAGAAGAGAACCGAAGAGACTCCCGCTGAATGTGACCAAGTAGCCGTTGCCGCACTCTATCTCCGACAGGGACGAAAAATCGCGGTTTCCGATTTCGACTTGCAAATACTGAAAGACCAGAGTCATATTGGGAAAGGCAAGTTGGAAATAGTGTCCGAAGACAAGCAAAAACCCATTTTGAGAAGCAAGAAGGCGTGACTTAACTCCACTTCAGCAAATCACATGCTGCCTGCTCGGTTGGTTCTATCGCCGCGCCGTTAACGTATTCATTTTATATTAGTAGCCTATCGGAAATGTCTCAAAATGAAGCGCAATTACGGCAAGCTACCTAATATTGCAGCACAGGTAGCACCGCTAACGTGGGTGAGAGAGTTGGTATTGACTAAAGAAGATGAAGAGCGGGTGAAGGCTTTGATGAAAGAGAATTTTGAGCTGATTGTGCTCTCAGCGAATCGTAAAATAAACGAGTTGGAAAAGAAAGTTTCAGATTTAGAAAAGCGGCTGAAGCCTTAATCTAGTTTGGCTGCGGTCCATCGCTGCAGGAATATCTTTACCTGCAAATTCCGAAGTCTTGGCGAGTTAAGAAACGCTAGGTCGCTTATCCGTCTTTTTTTCCTTCAGAATCCGTCACTGGTCCCGTTGAACGTTAATCAATGGACTCTTACGGGTATGCGGACATAATGGAGAAGCTTACAGGCCTTCACCGTATGATTTCCATCGGCGACTCTACCGTGATTGCCCTCGCACTTAATCATCGGCATTTCTAGCCTCTCGATCATGCAAGCACGGAATAAGCATACTTCTTTATCTATATGCCCATGTATAGATAAGTGTTGATCGGCATATGGGAAAATGCTACATTGTACTCTCAGACGAGATAGAACGGAAACTGCGATTATCGGCGGTTGTGCGACTTGGCGGTAAGAAAGGGGATCTAAGCAGCGCAATTGAGCTAGCTGTTATTGACTGGCTGAAGAAAGACTGGAAGCCTGAACAACAAACAGGTCACGATCAGTCAAAAAACAAGTAGCAAATACTAACAGAACAAATAATCTTGAGGAGCGGGGTACCGAATCGCTCTTAAGTAAATGAGGAATTAATTGAGCGATGATAGAATTTGCCGATTGATATTGATGATGCAAAGCGCATGGCGCTAGAGCGCGTAAAAAACACCAGAGATGATGCAACGGCCGACTTAAGAGTGGATGATGTAAAGTTGCAGGACCAGAAATGGATAGTTTCTGGCAGTTGGGATGCAACCACCGCTAAGTCTTCGGGCAGAATGGGTTTCGACCTAGAACTAGATAGCGAGTCTGGAGCCATCTTTGCCGAAAAATACGCCATGCGGCCGGGATATATTGGTGTCGGATAAGGGTGCGCACACTTAAATCGGCTTGAACATTGAGTGGTTCTGATTCCATTGGCTACGATGAAGGAAATCGGTTGTAGCGGTAAAGGCTGTACTGAAATCTTGAAAGTGGCTTCCCCTGACGATGAATACATTGAAATTGCTCTCGAAAAACCAGACGGCAAGTCGATAGAGCACGAATACCAATGTGCCAAACAGCATACTACGAAAGTCTATTGGCACCCTCCTGTTGTACCCTCAGCCGAGACCGGAGACCCTCATAAGCCGTTTTTGTGGGTAACTTGATTCTTTTTCAAGTCGGTTCCTTCCCAGCCTTTCTGCCGATTCACATAATGCAGGAATTGGTCGAGTTTCCGTTTCTTTTCTGATCGTTGCCTCTCATGAATCTGCTCCCATGACAGGAGCGGCTTCTTTGCTTGTGAATTATGGTGCGTCACCGGTTTCACGTTCAAGCGTCACGTCTCCGAGCCCAGCATTTCCGGCAGAAGTATTTCCGGCCCTCAGTCGGTTTAAACGGAGATCACGCCGACTATCCAAGTACCCTTGAATCAGCTCAACGATACTCGTCCTCAGCCTGCAACTGTCGAATCAAAAGCTGCCTCGGCGTAACGCCGACCCAGCCGTCCTGCTGATTCAACCAAGCAAAGAACAAACGCAACTGACTAGTGGCATGCGCAGTATTATCAGGCGCCAGCCTGCTAAGATAGTACGCGACGGGATCATCATGAATATTCACAACCCTACGCACAGGCCGAACCTCAACCGACTGCATACCCAACCCTCACATAGCAACAGAATAATAACATCTTTGCGAATATTCTACTAAGAATAATCCCCGGAATCGGGTTTCTTAAGATGCTCCCCCCATTGCCCGAGATTGGACGTCGACGTAAATCGTTGATGCTCACTCAAAAGAAATTGGCTGCCCTGTCAGGTGTGACCCAGTCGATGATTGCGAAAATTGAAAGAGGAACAATAAACCCATCGTATCTTAAGACTAAAGCAATCTTCGATACCCTTGAGGGCTTAGAGCTAAGAAGCGAGCTTAGAGCTAAGGAACTCTCGCACCCAAAGATCGTGCGAATCCAGGCACACGATACCGTAGCTAAAGGAGTCAGAGTGATGAGAGAGACCGGCTTCTCACAGTTACCAGTTTTTGAAGGCGAGAAGCCTGTTGGTAGTTTGACAGAGAAGGTCATCCTGCAGAAGCTAGTCTCCGCACAAAACCCTAGAGAAATCTCAAAGCATCACGTGGAGAGCATCATGGATGAAGCTTTCCCGACCGTGACAGAAGACACGCCCCTCTCAATGATCTCAACTCTGCTGGGTTACCAGTCGGCAGTACTCCTAGCCAAGAAAGGGCACATAGTCGGCATAATCACGAAGGCAGATCTCCTAAAGGTCATTGGAACAACGACAGGATCAAAGTTAGAGAAGTAGCCATAATCCATATAGCAATTGGTTGAGAGTCACTCAGCTGGGGCCTTTCTGTCGGCTTCCATGTGGGGCCGTAGACACCGTGAAATCGAGTGGCGGTCTCTAGCCAGGGATGACGACAGGGAAAGATCCCGCCAAGGGCTCCAGAAGACCAAACCTTAACGGGTTTGCGGACCAGTTCGGAATGACGAACTTCAGGAGCGAAGAAACCCGTAGACATGACGGTATGGCGGAAGTCGAGGGTTCAAAATGGTTCACGGGAACCATGAGAGTCCCTTCGGCCCCACCATGCTTCCACTCTGGCTCCAAGGTCGTGGCTCTTCGAAGGACATAACAAATGAAGTGTTTCCATTCTCTACGCCCATAGGAGACCTCTAATCAGCTAGGACAAACTCTAGGGCGCCGGCTGCTTCTCGAGTGAAGTCAACATTCGAACCTATTTTGACCTCCTCTGGGTGGGCGTTGATCCTGCCAATTACTCTTGGTCCAACGTTTAAGTCGATTATGGCGACGACGTATGGTGCTTGCTCTTCAAATCCGATGGGAGGATATCGGATTACTGTGAACGTGACAATTCTTCCTCGACCTTGGAATGATGTGACGGTTAATTCGGTTAAACAGCGTGGGCAGACCTGCGCCTTAAAGAAGTCTGACCATCCGCATTTTGGACAGATTACTCCTGGAATTGTCATTTTTCATGGTCTCCTTAGAATATGAACGGCTACGGTGCTCCCAATTCCGCCAACGCTTTGAGACAGCCCAATGCTTGCGTTTGGTACTTCGCATTTTTCCGCGCGGTTTGAAAGCTGGAGGGTTAGTTCCGCTAGTTGATATATTCCGCTTGCACCGACAGGATGACCCCGTGCCTTCAGTCCGCCGAATGCGTTTATTGGAAGCTTCCCGTCTCGTTCGCATTGACCGTCTTGTAGCAGCTTTGATCCTGATCCCTTGTCGGCAAATCCGAGGTCCTCAAGAGCCATTATGCCCAGTACTGAGAACGCGTCGTGAATTTCCACCACATCGATATCGCTAGGTGTCAAATGAGCTCTTCTGAACGCTTCATCAGCAGCCCTTCTCGATCCTTCAAATACGGTCAATTCCTTCCGTTGATAGAGGCTTAGAGCGTCCGTGGCGACACTGGACGCGGCCACTTCAACTGGTGTATCTGTTAGCTTCTTTGCTTCCTCGACCGGCGCGAGTACAAGGGCCGCCGCTCCGTCACCCATGGCGGAGCAGTCATACAACCTGAGTGGGTCAGCGACTAAGGGGGATCGCAGCGCGTCATCAACAGTGATTCTCTTGTGGAATTGCGCTTTCGGGTTATCCAGAGCGTTCCCGTGGCATAGGACCGGGAACTGGGCGATTTCCTCGTGCGGAACATTATACTTTCGCATATATTCCCTCGCTATCATTGCGTTGAGGCCGACGAAGGTGACGCCCGTTGTGGCGACTTTCAATCTGTCCTCAGCCATCATTAGCCCTGCCGTAACCTTTGGAGTAGTGTTATCGGACATTTTTTCCACGCCGCCAACTAGTACGATTCGGTCAAGACCGGAAAGTACGGCCTTGACACCTGCGTTCATTGCTACACCTCCAGAGGCACATGCAGCTTCTACTTTGTAGGTAGGGATACCTTCCCTTCCCAAGGCCGATGCCATCAGTGACCCCAAGTGTTCCTGATTTTGTAGGAAACCGGACATCATGTTGCCAACATACATGGCGTCTATCTTGCTTATTCCAGAATCCTCAATCGCTTCCTTCGCTGCTTGAACGAAGAGTTCTGTCAAGGATTTTCCAGAAGACGATTTTACTGGTGCTAGGCCGACACCAATCACTGCGACGTTACTCATCCTCATCAAACCTCATCGTTCATTCGACGATTAATCAACGATCAATAAAGAATGGTCTTGACAAGAATATTCTCGACGAAGCGTTAGGTATGTTTAATTATTCGCTGAACTGCTGGTAATTTGGAGTAGGCGGCCATAGCTGAGAGCTAGGACCCGTTCCCATTCCGAACACGGAAGTGAATCTCTCAGGCGATCTGGGTAGTAGTATGTTGCGAAAGCCCATGCGAGCCCCAGACCGCTGCCGACTCCGTTTCCGACGCCATCATCGTCTACCATGACGTTTTCTTTTGAATGAAGGTTTATTACATGCTAAGCTTCGGTAATGTCTCGTAATTTAGTTACAGGAAAATCACAGTATTGCCGTTTGACTTCGCGAGTATAGTGTTACAAGCAGGCTTGTTAGGCTCTCAGGGAGGCATAAACAACATTGTGAATATTCTTTTTGTTGTTTCATTCCTCGCGTTCATGGTGTTCGGTCAACAGATCCAAAGCAGAATTGCTCTAATGCAAATTGACGGCGCCGTCAGAAGGCTTGAGAATATGCGGAATGATGCCAAGTCCCTCACGATCAAAACACTTCGGGAAGTTGGTAAATCTAAAGACGATCCGACACCTAGTCTCAACTCGCTGCTTGAACAGTTTCTGATCAGCCCAGTGGACATGGACCCCGCGGGCATCGTTAAGAAATTTGACCATCTCCTCGACGTAAGAGAGAGTAAGTTCAAGGCAGATGTGGCACGGATTGCTCCCGAAGCTACTCCGCCACAAGTGAACAATTTAGAGAACTTAGTTGAAGCCGCTTGGGCATTGAATTTCATGTATAAGATAGTTCGTCACCTATACCTGCTTGGAAAGAAAACGTTCAGCATCTTCGTAATCTTCCAGCTCCAAGCATTTCTTCCGCTGATCATGCAAGAGGCCGAGGCATACCAAGGAGCAACAAAAGCCTTCTCGGAAGGACACCCAATCGGAGACGGGGCAGGAGCACTAGTAGCTTCCAAACTCATGCGGAACAGCCAAGTGAGAAAGGTTGAGAAAGACATGGTTGCTGGTGAAACGGTCATAGAAGGTCGCAGAGTCATCGCGCTGAAGGCTGAGGGTCCCGGAGGAAACGTTGGTAAGCCAGGTGATGCTATCCGCCAGATCTTGGAAGAGAACAACGGCAAAGCCTCAATGATAATCATGGTAGATGCTGCACTGAAGCTCGAAGGAGAAAAAACAGGCGAAGTCACCGAGGGGATTGGCGCAGCAATCGGCGGCATAGGCACAGAACGATACAAGATAGAGGAAGAGGCTACAAAGTTTGGAATTCCCGTCTACGCGATCGTAATCAAGCAGAGCATCCTGGAAGCAGTAACCACAATGAAGAAAGAGATCGCTGAGGCAACGGAACCGGTATTAGAACTGATAAAACGGCTAATCCTTGATCGCACGAAAGAAGGAGAACTAGTCATCATAGCTGGAATTGGCAACACAGCAGGAATAGCATAACGTGAAATAACAATGAGCAATCGACCTTCCACTATCTACGCATACCTACTAATTGGGTTCGGACTTGTCATCCTAGCAATCTCGCTATGGGCAATGGTCCAAGCTCTAGGATATTATCAGCAGGGAGCGCTACCGCAATTTCTCGTCTACGGCATCATGGCATCAGTGGGAATGGTCCTATCCATTTCATCAATTACCCAAATGCGCAGAAGAATGGTTGCACTCCAAACACTAGCAACCAAAGTGCTGACCATAGTTGTGTGCGCAAATTGCGGCTTCAAAGTAATGCGGACATTCGTTGCCGGAGACTATGTGCCCAAGGAAGTTGGGCAATGCCAACAATGCAAGGGAAGCATGAAGGTCGACACCATATACGCTGACCAACCGACCAAGAAGAGTTAGACAGTCAGTACCCTGCATCCTTCTTCAGTGACTACAACGGTATGCTCTGCCTGTGAAACCACAGCCCCACTTTCCTCTACTAGGACCGGGTACCCGACAATCGATCTGCTCTTGACTAGCTCGAGAAATGCTGCCTCTGCGTCATTACGCCAATTGTAAATCCATCTGGAAGCAAACGGAAGAGACTTGAACTCTGACTGAATGTAGCCGACCAGTTCCTTCGCCTGGGCACTCTTGGCGCTCTTTGCGCGCACCAATCTGAAAATGTACGCAGCTTTCCCCTCGTGAACGGCACCCTCCGCATCCTTCAGTGTTGCAAAAGGCTCAATTGCGTAGACCTCTCCTACCTCGAATTTGCCTCCTTCCATCCCAGCGACATTCGGCACGGATTTTCCAGCATGCAAATTGTATCGGTCAATTTTGTGGCCTGTAAGGTTCCTGATTGGTTTGTACCCGTACCGGTTAATGGCCCGTTCAATGACGCTTCCAATGTCCGAGAGTTTACGCCCGGGCGCCACGGCGGATAACGCCTCTTGCAGGGCAGTCTCAGCCGCCAGAATCATCGAATCATATGCTGGATTCAATGAGCGACTGATTGCGGTATCAGTTAAACACCCGTCAAGTTCAACCCCGAAATCAATCTTTACAATTGATCCATCAGGAATGATTGACTCGTCATCTTTTGGGCTAGTGTAATGTGCGGCTACGTCGTTTATTCCAACGTTGCATGGGAAAGCGGACCGTCCGCCCAAGGCAACGATTTTTTCCTCAACATCATTACAGATCTGAAGAACGCCTTTTCCATGAATGGGCATACTCTTAACGTACTCACGAACCTCAGCGAGAATATGCCCGGACTTTACGAATTTTCCGAGATCTTCAACCAAGCGCGGCCAAACCTTCTTTAGAGAAAGCGCACTGCCTATCTGGCTATTTAGTATTCAGAAGTCGATTTCAGCAATGTCCACAAACAATGAGGAAATGGTCGTAACTCCCTGGGAAGTTTCCGGCAAGATCGATTATGAGAGACTGATCAAGGAGTTCGGCACTCAACCCCTCACACCTGAGCTCCTTGAGAGACTTGGCAGGGACGCTGGCGAGCTGCACCCGCAGTTAGAAAGACGCATCTTCTTTTCCCACCGAGACGTTGACTGGCTGTTACAGAAATATGAGAATGGGGAGAAGTTCGTTCTCTATACTGGACGAGGACCATCAGGACCGGTTCACATAGGTCATCTGGCTCCTTGGATATTCACAAAGTATCTCCAAGACAAATTTGACGCGAAATTATACTTCCAGATAACTGACGATGAACGATTTCTCTATCATGATAACTTCACGATGGAGGAACCAGCGAAATGGGCTTACGAGAACGCCCTGGATCTCATTGCATTAGGGTTCGACCCGAAGAAGACGAGAATCATACTTGACACGAAGAACATTGACACCCTCTACTCTATAGCGCTGAAGGTAGCCAAGCATGTCACATTCTCCACAGCCAAGGCGGTTTTCGGGTTTCAGGAGAGCACGAACATAGGCCTACTCTTCTACCCCGCCCTCCAAGCGGCGCCAGCATTCCTGGAATCCGCCCTAGTTGGGCGAAATGTTCCATGCCTCATTCCTGCAGCTATTGATCAGGATCCGTATTGGCGTGTCACACGAGACGTCGCACCGAAGCTCGGTTACTATAAGCCCGCCCAAATCCACTGCCGATTCGTCCCCGGACTTGGACGAGGGGGAAAAATGTCAGCCTCACTTCCGGAGACTGCGATCTTCACGATAGACCCACCCAGCGTAGCAAAGAAGAAAGTCATGAGCGCTTTCACGGGCGGTAGGCCAACAATCGAAGAACAGAAACGGCTAGGAGCCAATCCGGACGTCTGTTCAGTCTACGCTTACGAGTACTTTCTCTTCATGAACGCGAGAGAGATAGAGGAGTTGCGGTACAATTGCCTTTCGGGAGGCATAATGTGCGGAGAGTGCAAGAGCCTCCTGGCAGAACGAGTGGAGAAATTCCTGATTCAGCACCAAGAACGCAGAGAGAAGGCAAAGGATAGATTTCAAGAATTCCTATTCAACGCCAAAGACTACTAGCAGCATCATGATCACGGCCGTACACATATCACGAATCTAATATACGGCAAAGCAAATAGCAGCCAGAGCAGAGGCCGACGATATGGATGTAGGTGACGGCGTTTTCAACGCTTACGAACTATCCGACCTCTAAGCCTAAGTTCCTGAAGTTGAACTTCATGAGGCATTCTAAATGGTAGATCTACGAGAGAATGAAGCCGCCATCATGAAAGCCTTGCAAAGCACGGGCGGCAACTCTTCCCTTGACGAGCTAGTCTCGATCTCAAGACGCGACAATGCGTCAGCAACACGCGCACTTGCAACCCTCCAAGAAAAACAGTTAGTGAAGGTGTCAGAGTCAGATCAAGCAACGGTACATCTTACTAACGAAGGAATGGATTACGCGAAACGTGGCTTGCCAGAGAGAAGACTCCTCCAGGCCGTGCTTGATCTAGGAGGAGAAACTCTACTCGAACAGGCCTTGAAGCATGCGGATATTCCACCAACCCTTGCTCCCATAGTACTCGGCTGGATCAAGAATTCTCACTGGTGTGATGTTTCAACTCAACTCGATAAGGTCGTCCTAAAGGCTAGCGCCATTCCAGGCAAGACTAATCTCGAGAAAGCATTGGAATTGTTAGCATCCAAACCCGAATACAATGTTGAAGAATTAACCTCAGATCTTCGAGGCAGCCTTGAAACGCTGAAACGACGAAGATTACTGATCAGTAAGACGCACGCCAAACGTTACGTTGAGTTAACTCCACAGGGCTGGCAAGCCCTACAACAAGGAATCACTGTTCCAACCGAAGTCAGCGAACTTACACCTGAACTGATTACCACTCACCGATGGCAAAACGTAGCCTTCCGAAAATACAACCTCGAAGCACCCGTAACACCCACCTGGCCCGGCAAAGAACAGCCATATCGCCAGTTCCTAGACGACCTTAAGGCGAAACTAGTCGCTCTAGGATTCGAAGAGATGACCGGCCCCACCGTAGAACTCACCTTCTTCAATTGTGACGCACTATTCATGCCACAGGATCATCCCGCCCGCGAAATCCACGACCTCTACCACGTGAAGACGGATCACCTTGGACAACTGGGAAAATACGAGAGGTTCATGGAACCAGTTGCAAAGACGCATGAGAACGGGTGGAAGACAGGGTCAACAGGCTGGGGCTACAAATACTCACGCACGGAAGCATTGAAGATGATCCTTCGAAGTCAAGGAACCGCGATCAGCGCTCGAACACTTGTGAGCGAGGATCTGAAGATACCTGGAAAATACTTCTCAATCGTTCGATGCTTCAGGCCGGACCCTGTGGACCGAACCCACCTTACCGAGTTCAATCAGGTTGAAGGCATCGTAGTAGGACCCAACCTTTCCCTGCGCGACCTGCTCGGTGTACTTCAACGTTTCGCGGTTGACATAGCCGGCGCCGATCGAGTCAGGTTCAAACCGGACTATTTCCCGTTCACCGAACCAAGCGTCGAACTTCAAGCATACAAGAAAGGTTATGGATGGCTAGAGTTCGGGGGCTCGGGAATCTTCAGACCAGAGCTAACCCTCCCGTTAGGAATCAAGGTTCCTGTACTCGCATGGGGAATCGGAGTCGACCGCCTGTTCATGATGCGCGCCGGACTGGACGATATTCGCATGCTCTTCGCCCAAGATCTTGAATGGATCAGAAAACAGAAGGTGCTATAATTGGTCTCAATCACGTCGAATCTTGCCGACCTCGAACAATTAGTGGGAAAACAGCTTCCCCGCGACGAAGACCAGCTAAACGAACTGTTCTACTCGGTAAAATGTGAGATCTCACACCTAGCAATCGGAGACCAAGCAACATCTTCGCTAAGAGACAACGAGGAATTACAGATCGAGAACGTGGACACAAATCGTCCAGACACATGGAGTACGGAGGGAATAGCCCGTGCGCTCCGAGGAATCTTAGGATTAGAGATAGGCCTAAGGAAATATGAGATCTCAAGCAAAATCGCCACCGAGATTCTCGTGGATAAAGAACTCAAAGAGATCAGACCATACATAGCATGCGTCGTCGCATATGGCGTCAAGATGAGTGATGAGATAATTCGTGGCGTAATCCAGCTTCAGGAAAAACTCGACCAAAGCTACGGACGCAAACGCAAACGCTCCTCTATCGGATTCTACGACTTTGACCTCATCTCCCCACCGTTAAGATACGGATTAGCGGACCCAGATAGTGTCAGATTCATCCCTCTGCAAGGAACAGAACCAATGTCGTTACGCGAGCTACTCCAGAAGCATCCCAAAGGAATCGAGTATGGCCAAATTCTCGCAGGCCAAGATAAACTACCGATCCTAATGGACTCAAAACAGCAAGTCCTTTCGTTCCCTCCCATCATAAATTCCAACGATCTAGGTAGAATAGTACCCGAGACCAAGAATATCCTCGTAGAAGTCACTGGGACAAACGAGAAAACAGTACTAAATTGCCTTACAATCCTCGCAACAACTCTCGCAGATAGAGGAGGAATACTTCATCCTGCGAGAATCCACTATAAGTACACGAACTCAAAGCACGTCATCACGCCGGACCTGAGAGGGAGAACAATCCGCCTATCACTACAACAAGTCGATGAGATGATGGGTCTTAAATTGAGTCCATCACAAATTACCAAGCTGCTTAGACGATCCCGCTTTGACGTGGGTCGAAGTAACTCCAAAACCTTGACTGTAATGATCCCGTGCTATCGACTTGACATTCTACACCCCAATGACGTTATGGAAGATATTGCAATTGCATACGGACTCAACCAAATCAAACCAAAATGGCCCTCAGACCTCACCATCGGTGGCATTTCCCCACTAGAAGCCTACTCCGACAGGGTAAGAGGTCTCATGATAGGATTCGGATTCCAGGAAGTATTAACATTCATGATGACTAACCAGGAGAAACTCTTCTCCAAAATGAATAAGCCAGAGACTAGGCTAGTCGAAGTCAGCAACCCCAAAGTGATAACCTTAAGATGCCTCCGCCCCGAACTATTGCCTAGCCTGCTTGAATTCTTGTCAAACAACACGCACGTTCAGTACCCACAGAACCTCTTTGAGGTAGGAGACTGTACGATTTGGGAAGACCAACAACCCACAGACCTCCGGAAACTATGCTGCGTATCAGCACACGCACACACCAACTTCACCGAGATGAAATCCGTTCTGGAACCTCTGATGCTCAACCTCGGATTCAATTTCAGCCTGAAAACGACCAGCAGCCCCAGCTTCCTCGAGGGCCGGGTTGGAACCATCCTCGTTAGCGAGAATGACGTGGGAACAATAGGGGAAGTCCATCCGCAGGTAATTGAAAATTGGAAACTCGAGCACCCAGTGACCGCAATGGAATTGGACCTGACCAAACTATTCACGATACGCAAGAGGGAGAACGCTGGAGAGGCACCATAGCAGCCCACCTCCGAGAGAGCCAACTGAGTGGGGCGAAGCCCTTCCATGAAGTTTGCGTGTTAGTGTCGTGGGCAACAAGAGACAGATAACGATCTGTCTCTGCGGCGAATCCACTCCAGCGAAAGTAGAATAGCATGCACTTTGGTAACATAGGCGCCGGCAAAACAGTACTGGAGAACACGTAATTGGACTTTGAAGGTAGGCTTCAACTCGTGGAGCGAGGCACGGAGGAAGTAATAACCCGCGAAGAACTCAAAGGAATTTTGGAAAGTAACACGCGCCCGCGAGCATACTGGGGGTTTGAAGCCAGCGGATTGATGCACATTGGAATGGGTCTGGTTTGCGGAAGAAAAATCCTTGACATGATCAACGCGGGATTCGATTTCAACGTCTTCATCGCTGACTGGCATTCATGGATCAATAACAAGCTTGGCGGAAACATGGAGAACATAAAGACGTGCGGTCAATATTTCATACAATGCTTCACCGCACTCGGAATACCACCCTCTAAGGCAACATACTCCTGGGCTTCCGACCTAGCTTCAAAACGCGAGTATTGGGAAAGAGTGGTTCGCATAGCCAAATCAGTGAGCGTAAGCCGAATCTGGCGAGCATTGCCAATCATGGGCAGAGAAATAGACAGTAAAGACATGGAAGGAGCGGCCGCATTCTACCCAAGCATGCAAGCAGCCGACATCTTCGAGCTGCAACTTGATGTTGCATGCGCAGGAATGGATCAGCGAAAAGCTCACGCACTCGCCAGAGACGTTGCGGACAAGCTCGGCTGGCGCAAGCCAACATGCGTTCACACGCATCTTGTGATGGGACTGGCTGGCGCGAAGAAGATGGATTTCGGCAAATATGACGAAAATTCTGAACTTAACACCGAGATTTCGTCCAAGATGTCTAAGAGTATCCCTGAAAGCAGTATCTTGATTCACGATCAACCGGACACTATCAAAAGCAAGATTCAGAAGGCCTACTGTCCACCTAAGGATTTAGAGAACAACAGCATAATCGAGCTTGCTCAGTACGTCTCATTTCCCTGGACCGGTTCGCTGCATATTGAACGACCAGAGAAGTATGGTGGTCCCACAACCTACACAAGTTTCAGCGAGTTGGAAGCACACTACAGAGAAGGTAAGATTCATCCAGCAGACCTAAAGGCCGCAGTTGCGGCCAGCCTAGCCAAGATTCTGGAACCCGTACGAGCAGAATTCGCAAAGAACCCTGAACTACTACGAAAAGTGGAACAGATGCAAATAACAAGGTAGCATACCTACAATGCGGGCCCCAGCATCAGTAAGACTGGAACGATTCCAACAGTTAATTGAACAAGTCGCGTTCGAGTCTTCCAACGGTTCACTGATAGTTGTGGAGGGACAAAAGGATCGGGAATCCCTCAGAAGAATGGGAATCACCGGACCCATCCAGTGCTTGCAGAGTAGCCGGCGAAACATACTAGGTTTCGTGGAAAGCCTAGGGCGGACAAAAGGAATTATCGTTTTAACAGACTTCGACCGGGAGGGCGTATCCTTAGCAAAGAAACTCGCCCGCATTCTCAACGCTCATAGTCTCGACGTGAACTTTGTAATCTGGAAAAACCTCCGTGAATTAACAAGGTCTGACATTCGAAGCATCGAAGAATTGCCAAAATACCTCGAGAGGTTACATAGGGAAACCTACAATCCAACCAATCGGAAGCATGCCCCCGAAGCTTTCGAATTCAACTTATAGACTCTGAGACATCCTTAGAACCATATCTACCAATCTATTCGAGTATCCCCACTCGTTATCATACCATCCAAATACCTTGACCAAGTTGTTATCCAGCACCATGGTTGATAGCGAGTCGAAGACCACAGAATGAGGGTTACCGATAATGTCGACTGACACTAAAGGTTCTTCAGTATATTCGACCACCCCCTTCATTCGGCCGGCCGCGGCCATTTTGAAAGCCGAATTTACCGCCTCAACAGTCGTATCCTTCTTAACCTCAGCAACAAAGTCCACAATTGAGCCGTCAGGAACAGGAACTCGGAGAGCAACACCATCGAGTTTTCCTTTCAACTCAGGAAGCACTTCGGTGACGGCGATAGCAGCTCCAGTCGATGTGGGAATTATGGATAGAGCTGCGGCTCTGGCTCGCCTTAGATCTCGATGTGGGAGATCCAGTATTCTCTGATCATTAGTGTACGCATGAGCCGTTGTCATGAACCCATGCTTGATCTCGCAAGTGTCATGTAACACTTTAACGAGTGGCGTTACGCAGTTTGTCGTGCAAGAGGCTAGAGACACAACGTGATGAGTCTTGGGATCATACTTGTCCAAGTTTATGCCGGGAACGATGGTGATATCAGGCTTCTTTGCGGGGGCAGAAATCAGGACCTTCTTTGCCCCTCCTGTCATGTGTTTAGCAGCAGCATCGCGACTCGCGAAGAGACCTGTAGATTCAACGACTATGTCAACATTGAACTTTGACCACGGTATCTCAGCCGGCTCCCGAACAGCCAATACGTTAACAGTCTTCCCACCAACTGAAAAACCGCCGGCTGTTACTTGAACTGGCTCTTGAAACTTCCCAAAAACCGAGTCATATTTCAGGAGGTGGGCGAGAGTTTTCGAGTCTGTTACATCATTCACCGCGACTATGTCGAGGCCCTTCTGACTAGCCGCACGGAAGAAGCATCGACCAATTCGCCCAAAACCATTGATTCCGATCTTTACCAACTCGTTGATCTCCAGATTGGTCTCTGACGAAATTCCGCCAGATAATATGCTTTCTAGTGATTCCCAATAGCCTACTACACAGCATTTATATCGTGATTTCTCGAAGGTAGGTTTCGGATGCTCATGTCGAGTCAGAAAGTCGTAGACAGTAACGTGAGCACAAAAGGAGGATTATCCATAATTGGGAACAAATTCACAATACTCAACAACCAAGTATATGGTAGTCGCCCGGTTCGATGTAGAGGGCGTAGTCGAGAAACCTGATGTAATAGGCGCAATCTTTGGCCAGACAGAGGGGCTGTTCGGGCCCGAGCTTGACTTACGGGAGCTTCAGAAGTCAGGCAGAATAGGTAGGATAGAAATTCAGCTCGAATCGAGACAGGACCGAACTTATGGCACGATAACGATACCATCAAGCCTGGACAAGAGTTCAACAGCGATCATTGCTGCGGCGATCCAGAGTGTGGATCGAATCGGACCTTGCTTGGCAAAAGTCACGCTTGAAAAGGTCGCTGACATCCGGGAGGATAAGCGACGCCAGATCTTGGACAAAGCTAAGGACATTCTTCGAACTTGGGTTGTTGAAGATTCACCTAGCACCGACGAAATGGTCAAACAAGTCTCGGGAATCATACGATCGTCAGACGTCGCGTCTTATGGCCCTGACCATCTACCTTCCGGACCTGACGTAGCCAGCAGCCCGTCAATTATACTAGTGGAGGGAAGAGCTGATATTGTGCTGCTCTTGCGATGCGGAATTCGCAACGCCATCGGAATCGAGGGCACAAAGATACCGCAAACCATCATCGATCTCTGTAAGACGAAGGAGACAACGGCCTTCCTCGATGGCGACCGGGGAGGAGACCTCATCTTGAAGGAACTAATGCAAGTAGCTCCTGTAGACTACTTGACTCGGGCACCTCTGGGCAAGGAGGTTGAAGAGCTTACACCAAAAGAGATCATGAAGTGTCTGCGCGAGAAGCTACCAGTTGAAAGCGGGAGAAGCCAGGAAGAAGCCCCACAACGTCAAATCCCTCAGCGAGTTGAGACCCCGCCAGTCCAGAGACCGCCCCCCGTCCCCCTGTCACCTGACCTTGTCGCGAAAGCAAGAGAATTACGAGGAACACTGGAAGGGATTCTTCTTGATCAAAGCATGAGTGAAATTGGTCGGCTGCCAGTGAGCGAACTCGCCAGCAAATTAGCGTTGTCCCCGGATAATGGTGGATTCCAAGCTGTGGAGACAATCGTATTCGACGGAGTAGTTACCCAACGAGTCGTCGACTTGGCTGAGGAGCATGGAGTGAAGTTAATCGTTGGTGATCGGATCGCTGAACTTACTCGTAGACCTGCAGCTGTTCGAATCATGACACTCCCCGAAGTAGCTGGGGCTCCTTAGTCTTCCAGCTGCCTTTCCTTAACGCCCAAGACTGATAGAATTCTCATAGCGGCAGGTTTAATCTGATTTTCAGCGTAATATTCCACGTCAATTTGGCTCGGTGAAACACGCGGGTAGGGTTCAGCTTTCTCATACAGCTTTCCAGGTCCTTTAACGATGACGTAAGCCACCTGGTCGCCAGGCCCAAGCTTCCAACCTTCTTTGAGAAGTTTCTTTGCGACTTCTACATGGGGCGTGCGCACTGCATATTCGTCGACTGGTTTCGTCAAGCCTTTCCGGATTGCTAGGTCAATGACGCGAACTTCACTTCGCTTAAGCTTCTCAATGGTAGACTTGACTTTCCCAATAGCTTCCTCTGTAGATTTGTTTCGCAGTACACTCACTAGTACGTCTTCCTGAACATGTCTAGCGACTTCCGACCAGTCCCCTCTTACTACTTCTAAACCGACGATATCGAGCGAACCGTCTTCCATCAGTCCGGCGTAGCGTTTCATTGCCTCTGTAAACAGGATCCGTAAGTACACTCGCGCTGGCCGTACTTCCAAGTCAAGGTCAATCTTTGCCCATTCAAGAAGACGCCCAATCTTTTCTGGATCGTTCTGCACAAATATTGAATCGGTGTCTCCGCATATTACCTGCAGACCCAATTCATTCGCTTTGGATACAGTCTTAGTGATAGTCACCCTTCCGAGAGCCGTAGCAGACTCTGCGACCTCCCTAACGTACCATCGAGCACCGGTCCAGCCGGCATAACCGTAACATGCATTTGCGATAACTTTGATCGCCTTTTCTCGTTCTGCAAGTTCCTTGTACCTTGAAGACTCAGAGTCGAGTCTCGACAGTTCCGTCTGAATTGTCGCACGTTCAGTTAGTAGATTGGAAAGGGCGAGGCGATAAAGTCCATCTGGACTCCTCCGGAATCGGTGCTTTACCTCGGGAATTACGAAGACTTCATCATGCGGGACCTTTTCGTTCGGGCTTAGGAGGGTATCGGGCGAGAGATTGTAGTTTCTCATTAGGTTCGGATACATGGATGTAAAGTCTAAGACGACTATGTTCTCGTGAAGACCGGGTTGCGGTTCAAGTACGATTGCCCCCCGAAACGGAAAGAAAGGTTGCTCGCTCCGTCGCGGGATCAGCTCTCCTTTCAAATGGGCGTACCTGAGCAGGTATGAGTCGACGCGAAAACCAACCGCGGCGGTCATAACTTGATCAAGTGGCAGCCGCGTCAATGCAGATAGTTGTATCGCGTAGGTTAACGTCAACTTTCCTAGTTGAAAGCATGCCAAAGCCTTGCCTGAAGCGTTCCGGGTCAGCTTTCTGCGACCATCTTCCTGCGCCCATAGAGAGGCTAGCTCTAAATCGTCGATGAATTGGATAGCGTCCGCGGATGGAACGTGAAGGTAGGCGGCCAAATAACCCAACTCTTTGACTTTGAGGTCGGCAATGCCGTTTGCGTAGTCAAGGAGATCTAGGGTTGCTCTTCCTGCAATTGAGATATGACCATAAGAGGATGTGTGCGGTTCGCTAGAATCTCTTCCAACATTTAACTTGACTTTGCTCTCTCTGCAGCGTTCTAGCAGGTAAAGCCATTGTTCTCGATTGTTGAAGCCGACCAAAATGTCTGGATCGACAGATCTAACTTTCTGAACGAACCAGGTCAAGAGGTGTTTATCGTCGTTCTCAGCCAGCCTCAGTTCTGGTTGTTTGTCATCTGTGGCAACTGCGATTGAGCGAATTGGATCACGATCAGGCTTAGCCGAACCTCTCGCGCCGACCGTCAGGATACTGAAAGCCATCATTCGAAGCGTCGGTGTTGCTAGCTTTATGCTCCTCGGCTCCTTTGCTGTAGCATAAATTCGATCCGACTCAACTTGAGCCATCACAACAGGTTCAGCTTCAACTTGAAGCCAAGCACTTGGCATTACTTCGAGATCCGTCGTGTAGCGAACAGGTAGTCTGAGGTCGTCTTCGAACATTTCGCCCTGAACGCTTATTTTGCGAACATGTTTGACGCATTCGTTCAGTGCGTTGTAATCTGGACATGAAATCTTCAGCGCTTTAACTGGTCTTCCCAGCCGTTTCATGTACTTGATTGTCACTTGATCCTTGGGAAATGTCTTGGAAATCGAATCCTGAATAGAAGTCAGGTAGTTATCGTGAGTAGGCACGAAGTAGAAGTACGGCCTCAAACAGTTCAGGACAGTTAGAATCCTGTGATCATCATCCACTCCCCACAACCTCAAAGATGGCTCCGCGTGGATCCTGTCTTCGCCGACGTCTACAACGAACAATCGACAATTCATTCGATTACTTTCCTCATGACAAGCGCGGCGGAGCCATCTGAGTAGTATTGTGGAATGACACTCTCCTCTCGGAACCTGAATTGGGTGTAGAGTTCGATCGCTACCTTGTTGTCCGGTCTTACTTCAAGCCTAATCTCTCGTATGCTCCTCTGACGCGATATTTCAGTCAATTCACTCAAGAGTTGTGTCGCAATTCCTAACCTCCGCTGGGCGGGCAGAACTGCCAGACTAATCAAATGTGCAGCATGATCCTCGATCTTCGAGACCAAATATCCAATGATCTCGCCCTCTTCACACGTCGCCACAAGAAATAGAGAACTCTGATCATTAAGTAGTCGTTGAATCAGGAACGCCGGATACGGATCACGCGAGAATGAAGCGTCTTCCATCTCGCAGATCTTCGTAAGATCGTTGGGTTTGGCTGCTCGTACTAGTAAATTCCTAACCAACTCTTTCTCACTCGTCCTTGCATCGACGAAGGTTAAATATGGCGAGCAAAGTGTTCCCACTCTGAATAATTAGCCAGAGGATAAGCACGTGTCGGAAAAGAAAGCTCTACAACGATGGGGCATTGCAAACATCTATTCCTCATTTAACAATACGCTGGTCCACATAACTGACCTTAGCGGCGCTGAAACGATCTCGCGTAGTGCAGGAGGCCAGCACGTAAAAGCGGATCGGTTACAGGGGTCGCCATACGCAGCCATGCAAGCAGCCGGTGCAGCTGCGAGAGTTGCAAAAGACAGAGGTATAACGTGTCTCCACATTAGAGTTAGAGCTCCTGGAGGGCACAAAGCACGTACTCCAGGTCCAGGCGCTCAAGCCGCGATTCGTATGCTCGCAAGACAGGGATTTCGGATTGGCCGAATTGAAGATGTGACTCCGATACCGCATGATGGGACGAGACGCCCTGGTGGACGGCGAGGACGCAGAGTCTGAGCCTGCCACCGGTCAACGATCAACCCGTTCTTACTCGGTCACGCGTTTATTCTCATCATTCAGCAGTATCAAGTCATGGTACCATTGTCACACCGCTCGGAACGCGCATGTAGCGCTAGGAAGCTCTGTAGCGAAGGATAGCGGCGATACCCCCAAAGGAATCTTTCAACATGACACCCTCATTCGTCTCTGTTGAGATTACCGCCACGTTCGTATTCTGCTTCTCAGCAATCTCGATCAATTCGTCAACCAAATCTTTTGACTCATCAACAGCGAGGGCTGCCGCATTACATTTCTTGCAGGAAGTTGAAAGCAAATCTTGCTCGAATTTGACGAGGTTAGCGGTTGGTATTAACGAATCGTCTGTGGCTCCGCAATTCTTGCATTTAACATAAACGTGAAGAGTGTTAATTTTCTCCGAGACTAGTAGTAAGTCGACGATCCCCGCGTTGAGGTACTTTCTCACTTCCGTCTCACCATACACTCCCAGGCCTGTTTCATGCCCGATTTCAAACAGGAATTTCTGCACGAGTTGTTTTTCCTCAAAGTACCTGACCCCCTTCAGTATCTCTTGGCTCTTCGAAATCACCTCATCAACTCCTTGTTCTCCGACGTAGGAGGTGTCTATGGTTGCCAGAATCTTCTGCTTGAGCATGTAATTCAGATAATCCCCTTCTGCAAACTCATATTTGGTCGGTCCTGGGCCTCCGATTATAATCCCCTTCAAGCCTGAAACTTCGTTTAGTAACTCAGTGACATGATTCGCGACACGATGATAGTACTCGTTTAGCGACTGCTCGCGGATTCTCTCGAAACGTCTCGCCGATTGACCTCCGGCTCGATGCTTCCCTGCTACTCCTGAGCTGAATTTCTGCAGAATTTCCATTCTCTGTCCCCGTACGGTTGCCACCACGGCGTTACTAGTGTCTATGACGATTACGCCGTAGGCATTGCGCTCACGGACCATCTCCTGCAGAGGTTCAGTGTGGAATCGAGCGTCGCATCGGTAAAAGTACACATTGATAGGCTCCGGGGGAAGAAGAACGTACGTCTCCATCCTCTCAGACCCAGCGCCGTTTCGAGGTATCGCTCCGCAGAATATGACTAACCCATTCTCGGGCGGTTCTCTGAAGAGTTTCAAGCGCTGACTGACACGGTCGATGGCATCCTGAACGTTCTTCCTGGTTGTTCTCGACTTAATGTTCGATGCAGTCCCATATTCTTCGCGCAGGTTGGCCATGACCTCATGAATACGACGTCCTGGCGGCACGTACAGGCTGATTAGTTCAGTGCCTCTTCCTTCCTTTCCTGCAAGCATTTCCAATGTCCGTCTGAGCCGAAAACGCGCAACGGAGTCAGAGTCTGACTGTTTCACCGTGGACATTGGACACCCTCGTCTGAATGCGTACGCCTTCCGATTTTATATAGATTGATTGTACTGAAACTCAGTAGTCAAATACCGACAAGTAGTAGTTGTGGACAGGCGACTGTATTGAGGATCGTGCTCAAAGTAGGCGGTTTCGCGTTTTCCACGGAAAGCAGGCCCGAGCCCCTCATTTCCGACTACGTGAAACTGTTGCAGCAGCTCGTAAAAGAACATCATTTTGTAGTTGTAACCGGCGGCGGCTCTACCGCTCGAACATACATCCAGATCGCACGCAGTATGCGAGTTCCAGAGTCCTTATGCGACCAGCTTGGAATTCTAGTAAGCCGAATAAACGCGAGGCTAGTGGTTGACGGTTTGAACGATACGGCTTACCCAGAGATCCCGATAACAGTAACTGACCTCTCCCGATTCTTTGCATCAGGGAAATTGGTCGCCATGGGAGGGCTGCAGCCTGGGCATTCGACGAACGCGGTTGCAGCAATAGCAGCTGAGACAGTCAAGGCAGACCTATTCCTCAACGCCACTGACGTGAATGGCGTCTACACGTCAGATCCCAGTAAAGACCCGCAGGCCAAACACTTGGATGAAGTGAACGTGAATACGCTAATGCAAATACTAAGCGATAACGAGATGACCGCAGGCGGATACGACCTCATGGACCCAATTGCACTCAGAATCATACAACGCTCACGTATCCCAACCATCATAATCGACGGGCGAAACCTTGCCAACGTCACGAAGGCCATCCATGGCGAAAAAACCGGAACACGGATCGTAATAGATTAGGCGGATATCCTCTGGGCAAGCTAAGTAACATATTTCAGTCGAAAGCCCAAGTCAAACTGCTGGAACACTTCCTCGAGAATGCTGGTGCCCAGAAAATCTTCAACCAGGCCACTCTTGCAAACTATTTAGGCCTCTCACCATCGACAATTGCAAGAATCGTAGAACCGCTGATTCAACAGAAGATTATACTTTTCGAAAGATTCGACCAAGGTATGAAGATATTTGCACTAAACGAGTCTGAAGAAAAAACAAGACTACTGATCGAATTCTACAAGAAGCTTAGAGAAATCCCGTAGCGTCGTAGCTACTTATGTTCATCATTCGCAATAGTTCGGAACTTGTCAGCGAGAGAATCGCAAATCAATGAGCATACTCTCCATTGTCTGAGATTGTATTGAATTCGCAACTCTTCTAACGCTTCCACAATTTTGTCTTCTTCTTCAGGTTTCAAGAGAGCTACCGGCGCGAACGGCGTGTTTATCACGATGTAATTAAGTGTTCCCCGATCCAACCAGGTCTCTCTTGTAGAAACCTTTTAGTGGAACAGACCAATTCCACTGCCCAAGATTTGGAATGGTAGCCTTTCCTATTCCATCAGGCCAGCAACTTTCCATCCTCACCATCTACGTGGCGATTTGGATCTTCATCACAGTCGCCTGGTGGGCTGTCAAAGGCGAGAGATTCGGAATAACCGGACTCCCATTGTACGCCATATGGCGCACTACTCGCCTTAACAACTGGATCAAACGAATCGCCGAAACCTCCAGAACCGCCTGGAGAATAGTGTGGAACCTAGGAGTAGCCACCGGATTCGGGATGATGAGTTACATCACTTATCAGCTAGCCAAGAATCTAGTCAACCTGTTCATCAAGTCTCCACAGGCAACTTCAATTCAACCGATCATCCCAGTGCCAGGCATCGGCGTATCATTCGAGACATTTCCTTATCTGGTCCTTGCATTATCCGTAGTAGTGATAACGCACGAACTTTCCCATGGAATAGCTAGCCTAGTCGACCAGGTCCCATTGAAATCGACTGGCGCATTCTTCGCTCATGTCCTGATGGGTGGTTTCGTCGAACCAAACGAAGAGGAACTATCAAAGTCCAAGAACATTACCAAACTGAGGGTCTTCGCCGCCGGCTCTTACACGAATGTCGTCCTAGGAGTACTCTTCACATTACTCCTAGTCAACTTCTCCGTAACTATAACACCCTTTTACAATGTTGCCCAGTCCGGCGTAAGCATTGGCAGCATAGCACCCAAACTTCCCGCCAACTCCACTGGACTACAAGCAGGAGACATCTTGACTAACATTAACGGAACAAGCATCCCAGGCATTGACGACTTGCGAAACTACATGAGCAGGGTTAAGCCAGGCGAAGTAGTCGTGCTACAAACCAACCGCGGAGCCTTCTCTGTCAAAACCGCACCTGACCCCGCTAACGCCACCCACGCACTAATTGGTATCGGCGGTCTGACAAACAACGTCGTCTACCAACCTAGATTCGCCCTCCTACCCAGCGAACTTCCACCCGTCCTCTTTCACGCAGAATTCTGGCTATCGATTGTGCTGGTCAGTGTTGCGATGATCAACATGCTACCCATCTACCCCTTCGACGGAGACAAGTTCCTCGAGACGGCTCTGAACGTAATTGGCATTAAGAGGACTAAAGAGATTAGGACCGCAGCTAACGCGGTTGCCTACAGTCTTCTCCTCCTGAACATAGGCTTCTCATTGCTACAATTCGGGTTCATGAGGCTCTGAGACCCGTGTCAAAGAGCACGTGCAGCTACTGTTCTGATGACGCGGTTTACACCCGTGAGCACGAAGGCGCCTCGTTCTGCAGCAACTGCTTCCGACGATCCGTAGAAGAAAGAGTGCGCCGAACGGTAACCAAATATGAAATGCTCACGCACAACGACCACATCGCACTCGCCTTGTCTGGCGGAAAAGATAGCCTAACTCTTCTGAACATTCTCGTGAAACTGGAACGTAGATTTCCGCGAAGCACAATGACCGCGATCTGCGTCGACGAAGGAATTGAAGGCTACAGAGACGAAGCATTACTCCTCGCCGCTAAGGAATGCAGACGACTTAACGTCGAACAGGTAACAGTCTCATACAAGGAACTTTATGGGACCACTACCGACGAGATAGTGAAGACACATGCCGACAAAACCCCATGCTCTTACTGCGGCGTCCTTCGGCGTAAAGCAATCAACAAGGCCGCATCAATGGTCAATGCAACAAAAATAGCCACAGCTCATAATCTAGATGATGAAGTGCAAACGGTCTTGCTAAACATCCTTCACGGCGATCCTACGCGGCTGTTCAGATCAGCTCCTGTACTCCGTGATGTGCGAGGAAGATTCCTAACCCGCATCAAACCATTGTGCGATATACCCGAGAAAGAGACTGTTCTATACGCATATCTCAGTGGATTGGAATTCCAGAGTATAGCATGCCCTCATAGTACTGAAGCCTTGCGAAATGACATTCGTGCTTTCCTTAACCAGATGGATCAGAAACACCCGGGCACAAAGTTCACGTTGCAGCGATCAGCGGAGAGGCTAAGAGAACTCTTGACTGAAAGTGCTCCTACAGTTGAATTGAACGATTGCGAAAAGTGCGGCGACCCGACCCCGCACCGATTTTGTGAAGCATGCATCATGCTAGAAACAGTCACGGCATGAACTGCTCTATTCTAACCTCACCGGTGCCGCATTTATATGACAACAGGAGTGAGAATAACTCGGCGATGGCAGGAGGATCGGGGAGCCAGCCGTTCCCTGTGACCCGAAATCGGCTACAAGCGGGGACCCGTTAACCTGGAGGAAAGATATCTCTGAACTTCAGTAGGCCCTCAAAGTCAACGATGAAACTCTGCCCCATCGGGCCAGCGTAGGAAGGAATCCTTCCGAAGGGAAAGATTCACTTCTTCATCGTCGAATCCGATGAGGCTCGGAAGAGAGCAGTCGTAAGGCGAACGCCAAGGCGCTGATGAGATAACAGGGTCCAGGCGATTTTGAGGTCACCGCTGCTGCAAGGAATACCAATCCGCTAGGGATGCTGCCATCGCCACTCAACGTCGAACTGAACGCTTAATAGTCAAATCCGATTAGGCTTCCAAAATCACAGCAGACAAAGGTCAACAGTATGAGTCGTAAGCCTCCCGAAGTCAAAGTCTTCAACACATGGAGCACGGATGAGATTGAAGTGGCTGATGCAGGTCTCGAGAAATATCTGTCCGTGAAACCCACACTCTACCCTCATAGCGGCGGAAGACACGAACATAAGCGATTCCGGAAATCGTCAATCAACATCGTAGAGCGGCTGGTGAACAATATGATGCGCCCAGGAAGGTCGGGCGGAAAGAAGATGAAGGCAGTGGGAATCGTCCGGAACGCGTTCGACATTATCAGTTTGAAGACAGGAAAGAACCCTGTGGAAGTCTTTGTGAAAGCCGTGGAGAACACGGCCCCTGCCGAAGACGTTACCCGCATTGCTTACGGAGGCATAGTCTACCCAATCTCAATCGACATAGCTCCCCTCCGCCGAATAGACGTTGCCTTGAGGTTCATGACTGATGGCGCTCGTCAGGCCGCGTTCAGTAATCCCAAGACGATCGACGAGTGTCTTGCGGAGGAAATTACGTACGCCGCAGTAAGGGATAATCGAAGTTTCGCGGTTCGAAAACGTGACGAGACGGAGAGAGTCGCGTTAGCGTCACGTTAAGTTCAGAAATTGTCCAACGTTGATCTCGATTTCATTTTCAGGTTCTAACCCTTAAATACTGGGTACCCGATTCACTGAGAATCGTAAACAATAGAGAGATGGTTTATGTCTGCTAAGAAGAAGCCGCACCTTAACCTAATCATCATTGGCCATGTAGACCACGGAAAGAGCACTATGACTGGTCACTTGCTCTTCGACACAGGCAACGTTGACGATAAAACAATCTCGAAATATGCAGCAGAATCAACCGCGACCGGACGCGGAGACACGTTCAAGTTCGCTTGGGTCTTGGACACGCTGAAGGAGGAGAGAGAACGTGGTGTCACTATCGACCTCAGGTTCGAGAAATTCGAAACTGACAAAGTCTTCTTCACAATCATCGATGCCCCCGGCCACCGCGACTTCATCAAGAACATGATCACGGGCACAAGCCAGGCAGACGCCGCAATCCTCGTCGTATCAGCGAGGAAAGGAGAGTTCGAAGTGGGAGTAGGCCCCGGCGGCCAGACACGAGAACACGCCTACCTAGCAAGAACGCTAGGAGTAACACAGATGGCTGTCGCAATCAACAAGATGGATGAACCAGACACAGTCAAGTACTCGGAGGAAAGGTTCAACGAGTGCAAGAATGAGATGCAGGCGCTCCTCAAAGTCGTTGGATACGATACGTCCAAAGTCCATATTGTCCCAGTCTCCGGATGGATCGGAGACAACCTGGTCAAGCATTCCGACAAGATGCCATGGTATAAAGGCCCCACAATGTTGGAGGTACTCGACACCTTCCAAGAACCTCCCAAACCAACCGATAAGCCACTCCGTATCCCGGTTCAAGACGTCTACTCAATCACGGGAATAGGCACAGTCCCAGTCGGACGAGTCGAAACCGGTGTTCTGAAAGTGGGAGACACCATCGTCTTCATGCCACCCAACGCGCGTGGAGAATGCAAAGACATCGAAACTCACCACACGAAGATACCTGAAGCCGTTCCAGGCGACAACATTGGATTCAACGTGCGAGGCATAGCCAAGAATGACGTGTCAAGAGGAGACGTTGCTGGAAAACCAGATAATCCTCCAACCGTCGCAAACGAGTTCATCGGCCGAATAATCATCGTCTACCATCCGACAGCAATAGCCGCAGGCTACACACCAGTCATGCACGCCCACACCGCAACCACCTCCGCAACATTGACAGAACTAATCCAGAAGATTGACGCTCGATCCGGACAAGTAACACAAGAGAAGCCTGACTTTCTAAAGACAGGCGACGCGGCCCTAGTTAAGATCCGTCCACTACGCCCACTGCCGATTGAAACATTCAAGGAGATCCCGCAACTCGGCCGTTTCGCAATCCGCGACATGGGCAGCACAATCGCAGTCGGCGTCGTAGAGCAAATAACAGAGAAAGCCACAGTCCCCGAGAAGAAATCCTAAGCCCTTTTTTGGGCAATCACAATTTCTTTTTCCGTTTACGCGTAGCGAACCCTTTTTAAACGCCCCTCAAGCGTAGGGGGTTGTTTCGCCCCTACAAGGATGGAAGACGCCATTGGTAAATAAAGCACGAATTCGACTTTCAAGCACTGATCCTCAAGGATTGAACACGATCTGCGGGGAAATCATGAAGATCGCGGATCGTACTGGCGTCAAACTCCGCGGCCCAATTCCGTTACCAACGAAGAGACTTTGGGTTCCCACGAGAAAGAGCCCGTGCGGGGAAGGAACACACACATGGGATAGCTGGGAGATGAGGATTCACAAGCGCCTCATTGACGTTGACCCGAACGAACGTTTCCTAAAACGCCTCATGCGAATCCAAACACCTGAAAAAGTGTTTATCGAGATAGAACTTCTTTAAGAAGTAGAACGTCCGCGACTAAGCTTACTTCGCTAAAGACCATCATGCCACGTTTTTCATTTATCATGCATAGCGCTGAATCTTCCGGCGTCAGTCTGACTAAACCAGGCGGCAGCAGGATATGGCATAGTCCTAGGGACACACCGCGCCCTTGTTGAGCCACTTGATAAAGAGACGTTTCCTAACAACCTGAGTAGAGTGGTTCGAATTGACCGGCCGATCGTAGCAGAGAATTCGGACACGCTACTGGAAGATCCGAAAGGCAAACTGAACTCGCGCCGATGATTGAACGGCCTGAATTTCGACGTCACTCAAATCCGTTCCTACACTGGAATCTCACATAGTTTAACGTGGTAGCAGAACACGTCGAAATCTACAGCTGCGAAACTGCACCTTAGACATACGAAGCCTCGCGAAGCCTGGGCGGCGGTTGCAGAGTTAGTTCGGTTCTCAAACTCTTGAATCTGAACCGTCATTATTTTTCCCATCAAAAATACGAAACTCGATTGATCGTAATAGTCCGATCTCACTCACATCACGGTACATCATGTGCACGTATGATACTTTCAACGCTTCATTTATGGCACGCCATGAAAATGGCTGAGATAGCTGACACATTCCATGGAACGGACAGAATCACATAACCACGTCCGGCTTACAATTCACGTGAAACCGCGAAGTCGAGAAGACAAGTTGATAGTTGAACCGGATGGAACAATCACTCTGCGTGTTGTTGCACCACCCATAGAGGGTAAGGCTAATAGAATGGTTGTCCGGTTCCTGGCAAAGAGACTGGGCAAATCGAAATCCCAAGTCAGAATTGTAGCCGGCCTTCGATCTAATGTCAAAATCGTTGAGATTGCTAACATGAGCAAAACTGAGGTATTCAAGCAGATTGCTGAGAGCTCACTGAGCTAGTTCCCGCAACCTCGCGTCAATTTCCTGAAAAACGCCGAAGGCTTCATCTCTGTCCACGGATAATGCGAGAAATCCGTTTCTAAACTTCATCAGAAGCACTGAATCCTTCTCCATGTTTACAAGGACACTTTGCAGTTTACCAGCCTCGCCAGAATGAGTCAACCGTTCTGCAACCCCTGACATTATCAGAGGACCGAACTGCATGAAGGCTCGATCGTCATCCTCTGAACTGTAACTCTTGACTCCCGGACGCATCTGGCAGAAGACTACCTTGCCGTCAACAGAGAACGCAGCCCACCTGAGCTTGGAATGAAGCGCGAATAACTGTTCCGCAGATGTCGAGTTAGACAATATTCCACGAGAACAAGATGCGGCAAGAAGTCTAATTGTCTTTCGCAAAGTCTAGGCTTACAGTTAAGCCTGTACTGCTTGAAGCGATTTATGCGGTTTTTATTGTTGCTGCGTCTTGCAACCCTAACTCTTTTGTCGAGATTTCTCGCATCTTGAACTTCTGGATCTTCCCGGTGATGGTCATTGGGAAAGTGTCTGTGAATCTGAAGTATGCGGGGACTTTGAAGTATGCGATTTTACCCTTGCAGTATTCCCTCAGTTCATCAGCCGTGGCCATTGTACCAGGTTTGAGTTTTACCCAAGCCATCACTTCCTCCCCGTACCTGGTGGAAGGTACTCCGATCACTTGAACGTCAGATATCTTCGGGTGCGTGTAGAGGAAATCTTCGACCTCTTTTGGAAATATCTTCTCCCCGCCGCGGCTGATCATGTCTTTTGTTCGTCCCACGATGTTCACATATCCTTCCGTGTTCATTATGGCTAAGTCGCCAGTATGCATCCACTGCTCGTTATCGATGGCTTCTCGTGTAGCATTTGGGTTGTTCCAATACTCTTTCATGACCAGGTAACCTCTAACGCACAGTTCGCCTGAGTTTCCATGGGGTACAACTGATCCAGTTAACTGGTCTATGACCTTCGCTTCGACGTGCGGATGAACCTTCCCGACTGTCGACACGCGCAACTCTATGGGGTCGTCGATTGAGGTCTGAAATGATACGGGCGAGGTCTCCGTCATCCCATAGCCTATCGTAATCTCACGCATCCCCATCTGCGAAATCACTTTCCTGATGACCTCAATTGGGCAAGGAGACCCTGCCATGATGCCAGTCCTCAGGCTTGAAAGATTGAAGCTGTCAAGCCTTGGGTGCTCTAGTTCTGCAATGAACATGGTCGGAACCCCATGAAGTGCGGTGCATTTCTCCTCCTCGACGGTGGCCAGAACCGATTCCGCGCTGAATGAGTCGGAGGGCAAAACCATCGTTGCACCATGTGTCACGCATGCGAGGTTACCTAGGACCATGCCGAAGCAGTGGTAGAATGGGACTGGGATACAGAGCCGATCTTTCTCCGTAAACCTCATTCCTTCGCCAACAAAGAAGCCATTATTCAGGATACCATAATGCGTGAGAGTAGCTCCCTTTGGAAAGCCCGTAGTGCCCGAGGTGTACTGGATGTTGATAGGGTCGCGGCAATCTAACTCGTTAGCTCGTTGAATCAGCTCGGAAGGATCTACCCCCGCTCGACCAGTCTTGATGAAATCATTCCATGGAACCATACCGGGATTTGCACGGTCATCTAAAGTGACAACCTTACGCAGCGTCGGGACACGGCTGCTTGAAAACCCTACTCCATCGCCGCCCTGTCGCAGTTCAGGGACGAGTTCGTAAATCATCGAATGATAATCCGACGACTTGAATTGCTTAGCAGTAATTAGGAAACTAACTTCTGACTGCTTGAGTGCATACTCCAATTCCTGCACTCGATATGCGGGGTTAATGTTCACTAGAATGGCTCCCATTTTTGCCGTAGCGAATTGAGTGGCAACCCACGCGTAGTTATTTGGCGACCAGATCCCCACTCGGTCGCCCTTCTTGACGCCGAAACCGATGAACGCTAACGCGAGTTCATCGACCCTCGCTCTGAGCTGCGCGTACGTAAGCCTCAGATCCTCGTGTCGCGAAATCAACGCTTCATGTTCAGGTAATCTCATTGCAATGTCGTCGAATAAGCTCCCAATTGTCACGTTAAGCAGCGGCTTGTCAGTGGCGCCTGAGGAATAGCTTCGGGATTCTACCAACCAGAGCACCGGCTAAGGCGGTTTCGGGTTCGCGCATACTTGAGGGTTCAGACAGATTACCGATTTCAGTCACAGAAGTCTTGCCTAACGAGTGAAACATCACATCCCAACTTCGCTTGGTATGAATCCGATGCAATCGTAATAGTCACTAAATCAGAAATTCACAGATCATTGGTTCAAATTATGCGTGGCATTTACAGCTTTCTTGGCTATATCTTCCGAAAGTTTACCGTGCTCTTTGTAATATTCGTCGCAAGCGTACGCGACGAGCAAGTCATCATAAGCTAGTCCACAGTCACACACGTAGACTTTCTTGCCGTCGAGAACTTGTTCAGTTACCATAAGCAGGCCAACATTACGATGGCGGTATTACCATGTAAGTTTTCTCATGTAATACTTCCCTGACGTAAGGAGCGAAGCTTGGAGGATTAACCGAAGAAGAATGTCTAAGCTGATAATATAGCAGAACCGATAAGTCGCTCACACTAGGTTGAAGTTTAGAGCAAAATGCCCATACATTTCGAGTCCGAGATTAGAGAGGCGCGAATCCTAAGCCCGCTCAACAATTTCCAACTGACCACCCAAACCCTTGAGCATAGAACTGATCCTCTGACAGGACGCAGAGTTATCGTTTCAAAAGGGCGAATGGATTACGTGAAACGTTTCATACAGTCCGAATCGACTTTCATAGATGAACTGGTTGAAACAACTCAAGCCAATTGCCCGTTTTGTCCAAATGCAGTGGAGAAGAGTGCCCCCAAATTCCCGAGCGAGATAGCAACAGAAGGCAGATTCCGCGTAGGTGAAGCTGTCTGCTTCCCCAGCCTCTTCGCACACGAGGACTTTAACGCGCTCGTAGTGCCAACAATGAAGCACCGAGTTCAGTTGAATGAGTTCACCGCTGAGATGCTGTTTGATGGATTCAAGGCTTGTCTAACATACTTCAGTAAGGTCCTGGCGGCCTCGCCTGAAGCCAAGTATCCTGCAATCATAATGAACTTCCTCCCGCCAGCAGGTTCAACCATAGCCCATCCTCACATCCAAGCTCTAGTCAGTTACGAGCCGGTACAGGGAATCTCAAACCTCCTAACAGCCAGCGAATCCTACGCATCCGCTAACGGAGCAGCATACTGGGATGACTTGGTCGAGATTGAAAAGAAGCTGAGATCAAGATACCTAAGGAATCTGGATGGGGTAGATTGGTTAACGCCATTCGCCCCAATGGGCCTCAACGAATCTCATGCAATCGTGCTGAACAAGAGTAATTTCGAAACATTATCTGATCAAGAACTAATGGGATTAGCAGAAGGTTTCACGAGGGTCCTCAAATACTACCATGACATAGACGCTCGAAGCTTCAATGCAGCAATCTACTCCGGTCCCATGCGCGGGAGAACGGAACACTTCAGCGTCACGGCAAGAATAGTATCGAGGTACGGTTACAAGCCGAAGTTCGTCAGCGACGTGTGGGCTCTCCAATACTTACTCGCCGAACAGGAAGTGTACGAATCTCCAGAGGAGACGTGCCTGAAACTCAGGAAGTACTTCGAGTAAGATCCCGATTGGATTACTCGGTCGAGTTCTCCTCTCCAGAAAAGATCGTTGAAACAGTCAAATCGAACGATAGAATCGCATTATCAAACCTGTGCGCTGAGCCACGAATATTCCCTAAACTACTCATGGACAGAGCACAGGAACTAAGCAACGTGAGACTATTCCACATGCGCCCATGTGGCGAGTTCGTGCAGCGATACTTGGAACCGGGAATGGAGCAGCACATGAATGTGCAACCGCCTTCACGGGCGGAGTAAAACCCATAGTCCAACTCATAAAGGGCAGAAGAGCCGACTTCTACCCAATTCCACTCAGTAAGGCACCCTGGCTCATAAGACAAGTCTTCAAACCCGACATCTTCGTCGCCACCGTCTCCCCGCCAGACAGCGAAGGTAAATGTAGCCTAGGCATATCAGTTGACTACGGCCGCTCAGCCTTCGAGACCGCGAAGGTCGTGGTTGCAGAAGTCAATTCAAACATGCCGAGAACTCGCGGCGATGCCATCATAGATGCGGACCGGATTGATTGCTTCATCAAGTCAGATGAACCGATCTACGAGCTACCATCGCCCAAGATCACAAACCTGGAGAAACGCCTAGCGGAAAACGTGACAAGCCTCGTCCCAGACGGGGCAACAATACAGGTCGGCTATGGCGCGATCTCCGAGTCGATTACGCCGTTCCTTGCGGAGAAGAAGGATTTGGGATTACACAGTGAGATGTTCCCAGAGTCAGCGATGACACTCATAGACCAAGGGGCGTTAACAGGTGCCCGGAAAAGCCTCCACAAGGGAAGAGCGGTCTGCGCATTTGCAGCCGGCACGAGGAGGCTGTACGAATGGCTCAACGATTTCAAGGAGATTGAGTTGAAACCGTTCGATTACACGAATGACCCGAAGGTTATCGCAGCCAACTCTAAAATGACCACCATAAACACGGCTTTACAAGTGGACTTGTACGGGAATATTTATTCCGATATGCTAGGATTCGACCAGTACTCGGGCGCAGGCGGCCAACCAGACTTCGTAATCGGCTCGCAACTCTGCCCCGACGGACTCTCCATCATTGTACTCCCATCCACAGCCGCTGAAGGAAAAGCGTCCAGAATCGTAGCACACCCAAGCATCTCACAGAACCCGCAGGCACCCGCGATTCCCACGGTTAGTAGATTTCACGCCGACTACGTAGTAACTGAACAGGGAACCGCATCTCTACGCGACAAGACAGTAAGAGAACGGGCCCGAAACATCCTAGAGATTGCTCACCCAGACTTTGTCAACGAACTCTTGAGAGACGGACGAAGACTCAACCTGCTTAGCTGATGTGGGTGCGAAAGTGTTGGAAGAATCTCGTCTAGTCTCCCGTTAGGCGGTTGATCTTCTTAGCTAGGCTAAAGTCCTTAATCGTTAACCCGCCCTCGTCGTGAGTCGTTAAGCTTAATCCAACCCGGTTATACCGAATTGAGATGTCAGGATGATGATTCATACCCTCCGCCAGCCTGGCAACTCGGTTAAGAAAGCGGATACCTTGCATGAAATCATCGAAGACGAAAGTTCTCCGAATCCTGTTCCCCCGTCGACCCCACCGAGGCAGTTGTGCAAGCTGAGCTGAGATTTGACTAGAGTTCAGTCGCATATCGATTCCAAAAAGGCTTGGAATGCCGAGTTTATCTCGTTTTCTTGGAATCGTTAAGTGTCCTCGCGATCGGCACATTAACGACGAAAGCCAACCGTACTGGAACCGTTGCACACAAGTTGAACGTTCATAATGAAACGAATGTCGGACGACGTTACTAGATTCACCGAAATTAGGGTCACTAAATAACCCACCTGCCACGGAGACCTTCAACGACCTCTCACGGTCCTATGGGGTAGACCCTACCTCGCCAATCGCGGCTCCTAACTTGCCAATTCCCGCACTGGACCTCGCCTCTGACCTCAGCTCAAACCTCAGCTCCGGGTACCCAAATCACACCTGAAGGCCAAAACACGAATGGTCAGGTCAAGGGTCAGGTCAACAACGAAAACGGCTCGCGAAATGGGTCAGGTCAATGGCGAGGTCAAGGGTCAGGTTGAACCCTCGATTGGTTCATGAAGCATCGTGACGCTCCTGACAAGGAGAATACGACATGAATCAGAGCACCGAAACAGGTCACCCCCACGAGTATCTTCATGGTGATTACTGAACTTACAATGCCACTGCTAAGCTCGTTCTCTGCCTAGCTGGCAGGCTTGAGTATGGCTTATTTGTGGAAAACCCCTTGAGAGACGCTTGGGCGGGGGTACCAGAGCCAGGTCAAATGGGCGGGTCGCGTGCCATGTTGGCATGCTGATGCCTACGCTGGCCACGCGCGCTACACTCAAGATTCGCATGTGCGCAGAAGCTTGCGCGCGGGTGAGCTATCCCGTGGCGTAGGCCTTCGTGGGTTCGAATCCCACTCCCCGCACCAACTAACTATAGCTATCCGCGCTGATTATGCGCAGATTTTGCGCAACGGGGGCGAGTTCTAAACGCGGGTTTCCTGCTCTGGTTTTCATTTCTAATGAGCGTTTGAACCCCCGTTCCGTGTTTGGAATTCACGATGCTCTGAGCTTCAGAGTTCAATTGACTGGATGGCGTTAGAGACTGCCGAAACTTGAATTTTGTCATGGGATTGGGACGGTTCATTCAATTTGCGTTCAGTCTCGAAAATTGCCGTGTTGCGGGCAGCTACGTTGTTCAGCAAACCGTTAGCCTTTCCTGGGTTCTTCCAAATTGCATCTAGTACATGTACGGGTAAAACAGAATGTCTCTGTCTTCTCTCCCGTTCACCACGCGTAGAGGATCGTACCAGCAAAAATATCCAAGGTCGAATGTTACTGTCATGTCCAGTCACTTCCTAGGCGGGCCTTGCCTGAGCGAGGTATTGAATATCGATTAATCGATGAGTGATTTTAGCAGTTCCTCGCATTCACCATCAAAATCTTCGTAACCTATGTGTTCCCAAAAGTTATTCGATTCCATGGCGCCTGCATCTGTAGCCCAGATCTTTCTTCCCCATATCCTTTGAGAGACGTCGCACCTCGCTGACGGATAAGGTGTAAGTTGGTGGGATCCCGTCCTGCTCGAGCTCCCTGAGTATTGCTTGGATTTTCTCATCTAGCATCTAAGCCACACACAGGAGTATCGTAATTTGAAATCTCCTTCGCGTTTAGATGTGGCTTCGCTGGTGCGGGCGGCCGAATTCCATAGCGTTACGTCTCTACTCGGGAGGTATCATTCTGTGCATCTTATCGACAGGTATGCCTCTTGCTTTCTGGATTCCGTACGATACGAAGTAGAAGACAAACCCAATCACGTATAGCGCGGCAACCACCATGATGTACTGCGGGTTGAGCGGCCCTACTAAAGCCGGCAGCATAGAAGCATAAGCGATAACTAACCCCATCGGTATGCAGATAGCTCCTACGATCACGATTATTGGTACGCCAGCTATCTTTCTAGTTGTGACTGGCGGCGAAACGCTGAAGATATCTCCGCGGATTCGTGGGAAGAGTATTCCCCCCCCCGGTTCGGTGAAGTGTTGACCACATTCTGAACGTATCTTCTCAAGCCTGGCAGTCTTTTCGTCATGGGGCCATGAACATTTGCCCAGTGTTCTGCAAAATCATGATCGGACATGCCTTCTTTCTTCGTAAGCAGGATGATCACTTTGAACATGTTATATCACTTCACGGACCGACCAAGAATGGCCTGACAACAATAAGAAATTGTGTGTGTGGGACTAGTGGTGCGCACACACACACGAACGGCTACTCACGCCACTTCAGCTGATCATTCAATTTTTGCCTGAATTGTTCGATTTCGGTCTGAGTACCACTGACTGATACTTCGGAGTTTCCTTCACTGATCTGGGTAACGACTATGCTCATCGATGCTTGATCAGCTTTGACAGTGATTGTTGTCTTCTTGTTATCGCTGTCAAGCTTCTCGTCCGTAATCATCCAGCGATGCGTAGAGGATTGTCGTCTCTTCCTGCGAAGGAGCCGGCTAATCAGGAAGTTCAATGCTCCGCCCATCTCATAGAACGGACTCGCAATTGTATACGCGTACGGTCTGTTCCAGAAGTCATCTTCCTCGTTCGAGTTTTTCGCAAGCTCAGCTTGCCCTGTTTGGTTCAACTCATGAATAGCTACGCGCGCTGCGACGAGGACCGTTTCGCTTGAATGAGGCGTCATCAAAGCTCGTTCAGTATTCGATGAGTAACTATCCGACGAGGTCATCTGAGTCGCTCGGCAATCTTCAGCCTTATCGATCTGCAATCAAAAGAGGTTTCGTTTTCGTGTGTGTGCACACCACTATACCCGCCACCATTTAGCGCCCGCTTGACACGAGGCTTAAAGTACACATTCGTTTGCATTATTGTTGCTTCGTTCCTCTGGCCATCACAAGTGAGAAATCTAATCTGTACGCAGAAGTATTGCGCCGAGAACGCCGAGAAATCCTATGCATCCTATCGAGGCAAATCCTAAGAGGAAATTCCCGGTTGAATCTAAGATATACCCCACAAGAATCGGCGAGACAAAACTCCCTATGTTACTCAACATGTTGAAAACACCAAAGGACAAGCCAGCTACCGAACGACCCTGCTTCGCTGCGTAAGGAATCAAGCTAAAGTCAGCTGCAAAGTACAACATCCCCGCGAAACCAATGCCTGAAATCCACATCGCGGCAATCAAACCAGAATTTGAAGTACCCAATAGCACAGCAAAAACGATCATTAGGATCATGGACAAGGCAATCGTCCGGCGCTTTCCAAGCCATTTATTCGCGATGCCTCCTGCATAGGAACCCAACATGCTGGCTACACCGATAGAACCCAGAATAACTCCAGCATACTCATCGGACAGATGCAAAATCGAAGTAAGAAAGGCTGGCGCCCACGCAAAGATGCCCACCACTATCGCAAGGGAGGCAAAATTAGGAAGAACTAGAGCAAACATGTTACGCGTAAATAGTCCTCTGACGTCAACCTTCACATGCTTCGAAGACTCAATTGGAGAAGACCATCGGGCAGGAAAGACGGCTAATGCCATCACGAGAAGAGAAAACAGCGCGGTAAAGATAAGGGGAGGCCTCCAGTCGGCTGCCAAAATTAGTAAAGGTAAAAGCGCCGAAGAAACGATCTGGGACATACCATAGCCTAACCCAAAAACGCTCATCGCCGAATCAATCTCACTCTCCGAGAACCAAGATGAGAGGACACGAACCGCAGAAGGAAACGTCACGCCGCAGGCACCACCAGCAAGAGCACGGAAAACGAGTGCCATCACAAAATTATCCCCTATAATGAAGATGAAAGGAGACACACCGACCACTGCCGCGAAGATCATGAGAGTCTTCGCTCCGCCGAATCGATCAGCCAAGTATCCGCCAGGCACCTGCATCAACGCAAACCCGAGCACGAAAACCGAAGTAATAGATCCAGACTCAGTGTGGGAGAGATTGAGATCAAGGATGACGTATCTGGATATTGGCGGATAACCAAACAAAACCAGGCCAAACATAACAAAAGATAATACGGCAATCATCAAAACAAAATGCTTACGCTGCATCTGCTACACGAAGAATCATCTGAATACTTTCCTATATATCTCGACTCTGTTTCAGCCGTCGAGCTATGCTGAAACAGAATGCATCGGACCCACACAAAATCATAGCCTGAACGACGGTTCAAATTTCGTTGCTCGCCCCCCCTTCTAGTGCCTAAAAAAAGCCACTTGATTTGCAAAGCGTTAAGTCGGTACAAGTAAAGGTATGATCGACAACCTATTGTAAGCTTTGAGTAGGTAACCTGTAACAGGTTATCCTCTCATCACCTTTTCTTTTCTGCATTTTAGTGATGACAAGTACGGGTCTTGAAAAGATAGGAACGTCATACCAGCGGTTTTTCTTCAATCTTCAGAATTGTCTCGCCTTCCGCTAATTGGTCCGATTCATGTTCTCTTTGTCATGGTGTGAGCGTGACCATTGATTCGCCTCTAGCTTGACGTTCAGCATCGTCTCGTCCATAGTGCCAAGACAAGACTCGATCGGGTAGAATCTTGAAAACAACCCTGTCCGGCTGCTTCACAGCATCAGTCAGCCAACTTCCCTCTTCTCCGTATCTGTCAGAGATTCTTCTCAACCACTCATCCCGCTCCTTCTGAACGATCTCAGCCTTTCCGAAAGCACATACTGCTCGGTAGGGGCGTTCGTCAGTAGCGATGCTAAGAGCGACTTGTGGATTCCGTTGGATGTGACGACCTTTCACTCGTCCGAGGCGCGTGGTGAAATAGAAGCAACCGTGATCGAACACGAACCAAATCGCATTGACACGTGGCTTCCCGTTCCTGCTTGATGTGGCAAGATGAGCCATTCTAGGCTCGCTGAGGAAAGCAAGAAGTTCCGACTTTGTCAGAGGCATGGTTCATCACAAGATTGCATACGGAACGCAAGCTTTGAACTCTACTAAAAAACTGGCTGTGGAGCGGCCGAATTTGAACCGTCGTCATCTCGTTTTCGTGCGTGTGTGCGAACCCGCCTACCCATCACCCACACAGAAGACGTCGACGTATCTATGTTGTAGCTGTGCAAGGTTAAGTCCATCACCTCATCCTCCCGGAGTGCTCAGCTTTGAAAGTGTCTCCTCCGTTCCAACTACAAGTCTAATGATCTTTCTTACCTCAGCGCATTGATTCGCGTACATTGCGGCTTTCTCAGAATCGCCTTCCGTCTGTGCCGAAACACATTTGCCGAAAAGCTCCTTCTCTCTGGCCTGTAGCTTATCCTTCCAAGCCACCAGCTTCGCGAACTTATCGCTCAGGAGCTGAAACCTCTCGTCCGGCTTCGCCACTGTCCTCGGCTGAGCAGCCGAAAAAACCCTCTTGACTATCCACCCTTTCCTCTCAAGGACACTAAGCATCCGGTTGGTCTTGCTCTTGGTCCAGCCAAGTTTCTCAGATATCTTCTGAACGCTCAATCCTTGATTCTCAGAGATGAACCGAAAGAGTTTGCTCGAATCGCTCTCAGTCATCTTCCTCTTCACCAGTTGCATATGCCACACTCACAATACAATCATCGGTCCAAATCACGAAGACGGATGCGACCTTGTGTTCTCTTTCTAATCTTTGGATTTGCTTGAAATTGCTACGCCGACCGCCACACCCACAACGAACGCAACTCCCAAGGCCAAAAGCGGTCTTTCATTTATCGCCTTCGTAGCCCTATGTCTTACGGGACCCATCTGCTCACTGAGATCACTGAAGCGCTTATCAATGTCCTTGCGCAGGTCCTTCACGTAGTCCTCTACCTTTCGCATCTCCTTGAGTTCTTTCTCTTCATTCTGCCTGGACAATACATCGCGCCGTACTAGATTGAAGCGAACAGCCGATAAAAGAGTACCCTTCTCAGATAGCGCTTGTGCCGATTTCAGGAACGGTCTCGAAATAAATGTACCTAAATGTTGGCTTCAGAGGATTGTGGTGCCGTGAGATCGCAAGATGAGACTGCTGATAGCGGATAAGCTTCCTAGAGAGGATGTGCAAACACTCCGAAAGATCGTGGAGGAGGTTGAGTATGCGCCAGATCTGACAGCAGTGACGTTGGTGGATCACATCTCTAACGTCAATGTGCTGGTTGTAAGAGGAACCAACGTTCATTCCAACGTTATCGAGAACGCAAATGCGTTGGAGCTTATTGTTCGATCTGGAGCGGGTACTGAGAATATTGATGTGCAAGCAGCCTCGGCCCGCGGCATTTACGTAAGCAACTGCCCTGACAAGAATTCGGCTGCTGTTGCTGAGTTGACTATTGGTCTGCTGTTAGCCGTTGACAGACGAATACCCGATCAGGTTGCCTCTCTCGCAGATAACAGATGGGATAAGACTGGATTTAGCAAGGCTGACGGTTTGAAGGGCAAAGTATTCGGCGTCATTGGCACAGGTGCGATAGGGCGAGAGGTGATCAAGCGCGCGAAAGCATTCGATATGTCTGTTGTTGCTTGGTCACGATCGTTGAACGATGGTGAGGCTGAAGAGTTAGGTGTCATTAAAGCGCAGACAATTGATGAACTCCTCAGTAAATGTGACATCGTTTCATTGCATGTTGCTTTGACACCTGAGACTGAGCATCTTCTATCCGCGGACCGCATCTCTAAGCTAAGATCTGGCGCAATAATTCTGAACACGGCACGGGGGGCAATCGTTGACACCGCCGCACTAGCGGAGGCGCTCAGAAACGGACGTGTGAGAGCAGGGCTCGATGTCTATGAAGGTGAACCGGCTCAGGGGCAGGGGAAATTCGTTAACATGCTCTCGGGTGTACCAAATTGGGTTGGCACACACCACATCGGTGCCTCAACCGATCAAGCGCAAAGAGCGACGGCCGATGAGACCGTGCGCATAATCGATGCTTACGTAAAGACTGGAAATATCGAGAATTGTGTGAACTTCGCAAGAGAGACCCCCGCCGAGTACGAATTGATCATTCGCCATTATGACAAGATAGGCGTCCTCACACGAATACTTAATGATCTTCGAGAATCGAAGGTCAACGTGCACGAAGTACACAACATAATATTCGATGGATCAAAGGCAGCCGTAGCGCGAATTCAGCTTGACACAATTCCACCGCAAGAAACTTTCAGTAGGATAGCATCACGTAAGGATGAGATAATCCACATGAAGCTCGTGCAACTGCAACCAATCGCAAAGTCAGACGAAGCAAAGTCGCTTTAGAGCAGGTCAAACGCTTTCATAGGCGTAGGTCATATCTTTCTTCTTTAGCTATTTTGCCCCAGATCTTGTCCCTCGTCTCGCTTGTTTTCCTGAAACCGGCAGATATGTAGACATGTCGGGCTGCATCTAGTTCGCTAGTAGTCCAAAGGAAAATTGCATTGTAGTTTCGTCGTTTGCAGAATCGAAGTGCTTCGTTAAGCAGCTTTTTGCCAAGACCTTGTCCTCTGTGAGCTGGATGAACGAAGAACCAACGCAGTTGCGCTTTACGTTTCGAACGTCCAACGATGGCAATTGCTCCAATGATCTGTCGGTTTGCCTCTGCCAGCCAAATACGGTCTTTTTCAGGGTTGAAGGATTCGATGAAGTCCGCGATTCCGGCTGCTACGTATGCTTCGAACGTTGGATCGTAGCGGTATTCTGGCGTATGTTACTCCATGAAGATAGGTGAGATACCCTATGTCTCCAGGTCTAACTGAGTGGCGCAAGGTCCATTTCAAGTTGCCCACGTCCATCTCCCTCCCACTTCGGTACTAATGGTGCACACACGGAAAAAGTAGACATCTGCGCGTAGTACGAAGTAAAGTTTAGGCTCATGACAGCTTAGCAAGTTCAGTATGGATGTGGCATAAAGGAAAGGGTTAGTCTGAAACTTCTGAAAAGAACAGCGGGAGTATCTTAAGACGTGCTACGGAAACTGTCCGAAGGGCTGTGGCTTGCTCTAATCTACGATCCTTACGGAACAAACATGTTGGACTAATTATCGCCTCTTCGATGTAGTCAGCTTGAAATATGACCTGTCGGTGGCTGTGCTCTTCGAATTGTTTTGAGATTTGTTCGCTACTCACTTGATTCAAGAATGACTTATGGCAGCCTCGGGGCAAACAACAGGATCACGCCTATAGATGGGGACCTCTTCGGAAAGTGGACTCTGAGCAGTGAAAATGTGGACTTCACAGACGTTCACTTGATGGCGCCAGTTCGTCCTCCCACAATAATCGGAATCGGGGTAAATTACAGAGAGCACGCAACGGAAGGCGGCCGGCAGATACCAAAGGCCCCAGTCATCTTCCTCAAATCTAACACATCAGTAACTGACCCTGGACAACCGATCCTGCTTCCGAAAATGGCTCCGAGCGAGGTAGATTATGAGGCTGAACTTGTGATCGTCATTGGACGGGAAGCTCACAACGTCTCGGAAAAAAATGCACTCGACTATGTTCTAGGTTTTACATGTGGCAACGATGTTACCGCGAGAGACTGCCAGCGGAGGCTTGATGTGCAATGGGCCCGAGGGAAATCCTTTGACACGTTTGCGCCTCTAGGGCCCTGGATCGAAAATGGCATTGACGGCGACAAATGCAACATCCAATGCAGGTTAAACGGCAAAATCATGCAGGCATCAAACACTAGCGATCTCATCTTCAATACGCGCCAGTTGGTCAGTTACTGCTCGAAATGTATGACTTTGATGCCTGGAACAGTGATAATGACTGGAACACCATCAGGAGTAGGATTCGCGCGTAAGCCCCCAGTTTTTCTACGGAACGGAGACGTAGTTGAAGTGGAAATTGAAGGGATAGGTGTACTCAAGAACCAGGTTCAAAATGAGCCGTAAGCTCAGATTGTTAGAGTACTTCGAGATGCGCGAGTTGTTCCGCATATTTACACGGTTGTGGACAGTATTCTTCCTGAACCTGTTTCAGCAATCTTCCCGAGGAGCTCGGGCAGGATTTCGTACCCGCACTTTCCACATTTCCACTCTTCAGAGTACTCGTGTTGACAATGAGTCTTACTACTCGATTTAGTCATCTGAACACCATCATGATTCTGAGTGAACTGCAAACGGGAGCGTATAAGTAAAATGCACACAAACTAGCTGTTCATCACATATACTGTGTGTGGGTTGTCTGGTGTGCACACACACAAATCGACGGTTCAAAGCCAGATGGAAGGACTAATCGAACCTATTGATTCATGATGAGCGACAGACAATTTCGAATCCGCTATATGCTTCGGCATCTACAAATCGTGCTAGTTCAGGCGCACAATGATGTCGTTGTAACGGCCCATGATGTTCTGATAAGGTTCCTTAATTGCGTCCTAATTGAGCTATAGACCAAGAGACCGGTTGAATACGTTGACATAACTCATAGCAACGTTTGGCCATATCATCGCTCTGCTATATTCATAGGCGCTTCTGCTGAACTTAGCGTAAATCTCTCTGTCTTCGAGGAGCGTGTTTACGCATTGGCCAAGTGATTCTGGGTTCCTGAATTCGCATCTCAATGCTGCTCCACTGGAGATCACTTCTTCAGCGTGGAGAAAAGGCGTCGTAACAATGGCCTTCCCTGTACTCAGGGCGTATGAGAGAGTGCCACTGCTGATCTGTTCCCGATTTGGGTACGGTACAATGTAGACGTCGGTTGCTTGAAGGTACCCAATAAGTTCATCTTCCGAGAGGAACCGATTGACGAATCCGACGTTCTTAGTCAATCCGAGCGCATCAACTTTGTCGAGTAGTTCCTGCCGGTACTTTTCACCTTCGCGTTTTCTGACCTCGGGGTGCGTCTCGCCTATAATCAAATACAGGACTTCAGGATGTTTCCTAATAATCTGTGGGAGTGCAGCGATCGCATGTTCTACTCCTTTTCCACTACTCAGTAATCCGAGAGTCGACAACACGGTGTGGTCCTGAAGTCCAAAGCTTCGCTTGATCACTGCAGTTTCCAGCTGGGGCACGTTCGGACAACCGTGAGGTATACATCGAATCTTGTCGGGTGGACAATCATATTTCTCCTTCAGCACGTTAATGCCGGCGGTTGCCATTACGATAATTGTGTCCGTCTCTTTGATGATGTCTTCCAACACTTCTCTAGCTCTGGGTGCTGGATTCTCAAGTAGAGTGTGGAGGGTTGTGACGACAGGTTTTTCGATCCTTTTCAGAAACCCGTTGATGTACTCACCCCACTCCCCGCCGAATATACCATACTCGTGCTGAATGTTCACAACATCTATGTCAGAAGCATTGACGTAATGGGCTGCCTTCGTATAGGACGCAAGCTCATTGGCATCGATCTGGTACTTAACTCGTGTCTCATAGTCATATGATGACCCTTTATCGTTTAATGCCATAACGACAGGCGGACTCACAGCCTGACCACAAAATGTAGACATAGAGTCGACGAGATGGGTCGTGAATGTAGCTATCCCACATTCGCGTGGAGGATATGTGCTGATGAACGCGACTGTAATCTTCTTGCCACCATGAGCACCTGTCTTTCTTCTAAGTAAACCTCGGTTCTTCATCGAATAGTATCCGTGAGCGATCTCCAACAGTCTTCTTTCAGTTGTAAGCCCAATAAGAGCTCCTTTTCTTGTTACAATTAGCCTTCGAATTCGGTGTTCTTGAAGTAATTTCAAAGCGTCTGCTATAGTTCGATCAAATTCAATCGTAATGAGTGGCTTCGACATCACGTCCTTGACAGACGTCAGTTCAGGATTCTTCCGGAACATCAGAACCCTCTGAAGAATGTCTTTCTCCGTGACAATTCCTACCGGTTCATTTCCTTCCACAACCACAACGGAACCCACATTTCCCTTGGCCATCAACTCCATGACGCGTGAGATTGAATTGAGGTAAGAGACAATTGGCGGTCCAGGTCTCATATTCGTCTCTACGGAGAGGCTAAGAACATCTGGATCCGTCTGCTCCATCACAAGTTCACCTTTGAATTTTGATTCAGAGTGCGAATATGTGAAGCACTATCTCTTCGGCCGAAACGAAGAATCGCATAGCAAGCACTACAAACTCGCGACGAATAAGACTTGCCGGTCGGAACCCGTCTGGCTTAAAGTCAAACGCGTTTTGGAAAAGGGCAGTGAGATCAGTAAAGGCAAATATGTGTGCACGCCTAATTGGGAGGGAAGCGCACCCACGTACATGGAAGGATACTCCTCTTAGGGTTCTGTGTTCTCTCTCGAACGCGTCCTGACTAATAACAATCCTGAAGAATGTCCAGGAAACATTCTTGGGTGAGTCGTAGATGAACGTCAACATACCGGAGAAGATATTCCTCACTAAGGGTGTGGGCACTCACAAAGAGAGACTGACAAGTTTCGAGTTGGCTCTTCGTGACGCGGGCATAGCCTTCTGTAACCTAGTCTACGTGTCGAGCATCGTACCTCCCAACTGCAACGTGTTATCCAGGAACGAGGGTTTAGAACTTCTGAAACCCGGCCAGATAGTATTTTGTGTGATGAGCCGGATTGATACGAATGAACCAAACAGGCTGATGGCTGCCGCCATAGGGATGGCGCTACCGAACGACATAACAGTGTACGGTTACCTGTCTGAACACAAGTCATACGGCCAGACGCAGGAGAAAGCTGGTGACTACGCCGAAGATTTAGCAGCTTCAATGCTCGCCTCGACACTTGGCGGACCCATCGACATCGACAGCGCCTGGGACATTAAACAAGAGATATGGAACATAGCAGGCAAGAAGGTCACCACCAGAAACATATGCCAATCGGCAGAAGGCAACAAAAATGGACTATGGACGACCGCTATTGCGGCTGCCATGATGATCTAGTTCGAATGCCTGCAGTATTGCACCATCCGGATAACCGGTGTCGGCGAGGGCATGCGGTAATTCAGTTTTGATGCTCAACATCTTTCCTAGTTGCTTTAGTGAGAATGCTTTGCAGCTTGGCTCTTGACAACGTTGGCGTCGGCTTCTCGCTAAGAATACCTTCTGGTCTAAGCGTAAGAATGCACACGAGGATCGTTCCTACTAACAAATACTCCAACCAGGTAACGTCGAATGGGATGACGCTGGATAATGAGAACTTAAATGAATCGAGGGTTTTGATCATGAACCAGAACACGAAGACTCCGATTGCAACACCCAAATTGTTGGCTGCACCGCCCATTATCACCATCACCCACGGCCAGAACGTCCAAACTACTCGACCAAACGTCGCTGGAAGAACATCGACCGTATAGAAGGAATACAAGAGACCGGCCACTCCACTAATCGCGGAGGCAGTCATCAACGTCTTCCTTCTGATTCCAACATCATTCTTCCCCAACGCCTCAGACGCAACCTCATTATCCCTTATTGCCCGAAGAGTTCTCCCCATTGGAGAACGCGCAAGTTTTTCACAGTACACGTAAACAAGTGCAGCGAAGATCACAAGCACACCCGTCGCCACAACGAATCTGGAATCTCCCGCCCACACATAGGGGTCGGGTAACACGAGTCCGAGGCTGCCTCCAATTAGGGGATAATAATTGTTCAGGAATATTTGGAAGAGCTGAGCCATCGCCAACAATGTCATCGCTAAATAATCCTCTTTGAGTCGAATCGCCGGGTATGAGAAGAGAAGACCGAAAAGTGCACCGACCGCCCCAGCTACGCTTACTGATACAAGTAACAGTCCAATTGATAATGGAATGCTTTGCGCCAAGATGGCGTCGATTTGAGGAACTATGATCAAATTGGATTTGATGAAGTCACCCTGAGTTGCGATACCGAAAGCCCACGCGGCGAATCTACCCGCGAAAGATCCTCCGACTGATGCTCCTCCCGCGATGAAAAGTACCTTACCGAAATTCGGTATTCCAGTGAAGCCGAATTCAAGGTTCAAGCTTAGACTGATTGCGAGGTAAAGCGCCAGAAACGCGACTAGATCCAACGTGAAAAGTACGACGTTAATGCCGAAGAGAGTGACCGCTGGGATCGACAATTCACTTTTCCCTCTTAAAGAATACAAGTCGTCTCCAGTTTACTGATGTGATGCCCCGTGGAACGATTATCAGCGACGCCACCATTATTAGCATGGGCATTGCGGGTTGCCACTCACTTACCCATGATCCAAGTAGTCGTGCGCCATACACAGTGAGAAGTATCTCACCAGAACCCACTAGAAGTCCCCCTACTACCGCCCCGTAAACGCTGAAGAGTCCGCCTAGAATGCTTGCGGCAAAAATGTCTACTATGAAGTCGGACCCAATGTGCGCGCTCCCGGGCAGCCACAATACAACCAGTGAGCCAGCCAGACCCGCTAAGCCTCCTGCCAGAAACCATGAAACCGTATACACGCGCTCAACATTTATTCCAAGAATTCCGGCCAGATTTGGGTTTTCAACGGTGGCGCGCATAGCGATGCCGAACTTCGTCTGGGTCAATCCTAACCACAAAAACACTGTTATTAACGCTAGCGAAAGTGGAGCAATGAAAATCAACGCACTCGTCCCGAGGATTGTGAAATCAGTGTTACTGAGGAGAAAGAACTTGCTGTCATAGACTCTGTAAACGTTTGACAATAAGTCAGAGTATATGCCGAAGATTCCCACAAATCCGATGTCAATTGCCAAAGTTGCAATCATTAGAGAAATTAGAGAGGACCCTCGAGCAGACAATGGTTTTAGGATCAGCTTGTACATGGCTGTCGCGACACCTCCAACGAGGAGAAACGAGAACGGCAATGAACCGTAGGGAGGTACCCCTCTGAAGTGATACATGCTGAAGGCCAAGTATGCTCCCACAGTCACGAAGCTACCCTGGGCAAAGTTGGGCACCCTCGTAGTCATGTATGTAAGCGTTAGACCTATACTCATCAAAGCGAAGAGGGAACCGTAGACCAGAGCATCAGCCATGAATGGTTCGAAGCCAGAGATTACTATCACCGAACGTGATCGACCCAAGTTCTGGGAATGCTTAAATAGATTTCCACCTGAATCAGGGCGATTTTATGTCAGAAACAAAGAAGAATCCAATGACAATGGCAATTGGCACTTTCGTAATTGGCCTAGTGATAGGTCTTGTCGTAATGTATGGTGTGGCACCCTCGTTGGCTCCACCGAGCGCGACGATGGTGACAACCACGCAACTGCAAGGCATGTCGGGTACGTACACTATCGGCACCCTACTCAGCTTGACTGGTTCTCTTTCATCGTACGGCCAACGAGAGAAGGTGTCCATAGATATGGCAATCTCGGACATCAACGCCTGGCTTAACGCCAGTGGGTCCAGCGTTCAGTTCCAAGCCCACCACGAGGATACGGGAGCCGATCCGGCTATGGCTCTCCAGAAACTGCAATCGTTAGCCGCGCAAGGAATCCAGGTGTACATCGGACCACTAGCGAGTGGCGAAGCGAGTAATATTCTGGCGTACGCAAACACAAATCACTTAGTGCTCATCAGCCAATCATCAACAGCAGAAAGTCTTGCAATCCCGAATGACTTTCTGTTCAGGATGATCCCAACCGACAATGCACAGAGCAGGGCAGTAGCACGGGTAGTCTACCAAGACGGCATACAAGACGTTATTGTCGTCGCCAGGCACGACGCATGGGGTGACGGCCTCAGTCAAGCCTTCGAAGCTCGATACCAACAGCTCGGCGGAACAATAATTGACACAGTATCGTACACGCCAGTTACAACTGGAACCCCTGACTTCTCCCCACAGCTAACTCAGATGAAAAGCGACTACGATACGGCGGTTGCCAAGTATGGTGCAAGTAAAGTAGCGGTTGTTGCCGTGATGTTCAACGAGGTTTCGGTGATACTGCAACAAGCAAGCAGTAGCTACAAGGAGTTACTGGGCACAACTTGGTTCGGAACTGATGGAACAGCAGGAGACACTGTAGTCACCGGCGCAGGTTCAGGCGCAGCAGCAGCCCAAGTGAAATTACTGAGCACTATCTTTGCCCCAACGAGAAGCGACAAGTACACAGCGTTCACCAGCGCATTCGTTGCCAAGTATGGCGGAAATCCAGATACGTACTCGTACACGGCATACGACGCAACATGGGTCGCCGCACTCTCAATCCTGGCCGTGGGCAAGAACGATGGCGCAGCCGTGCAAAAAGTCCTCATCGGCGTGGCAAACAACTATTACGGCGTTTCCGGCTGGCCTGACCTCAACGCTAACGGAGACAGGACCATCAGCGACTATGACCTCTACGAAGTCGTAAGTAGCAATAGCACAGTTCAATGGGCGCACGTCGGGACATGGAGCGCTACAGCCGACGCTGTTACTTACTCCCAAACGCCATAAGAGCTGGATTAGCTCCAGCTACCTCCCCTTTTTTTCGTGACGCACCTTGACCAACATCCTCAAAGTAACTGACCTCAAGAAATCGTTCGGCCACCTTGTTGCTCTCGACGGAGTCTCATTAAGTGTAGACGAGCGTACGGTCAGTATCCTAATAGGACCAAATGGCTCGGGAAAAACAACACTAATCAACGTGATAACTGGATTTCATCATCCAGATAGCGGAAAAGTCGAATTCAAATCAGCAGACATAACTGGATGGCAACCACATGAACTATACAACATCGGAATAGCCAGAACGTTCCAGATACCCTCACTGTTTTGGAAGCTTACCGTTCTGGAAAACTTGTTAGTGGCAGAAAAGAAGAACCCGGGCGAATCCTTCACCAAATCCCTATTTCGAAGATTCTGGGAACCCCAAGAAGAGGCCGCAGCAGAAAAGGCAGCGAAGATTCTAGAAACGTTGGGTTTGTCCAATCACGCGAATGATCCCGCTTACAAACTCAGCGGAGGACAAATGAAACTCCTTCATTCCTAATCGTCGAACACAGACTGGATATCGCCATGGGATATGTGGATCACATGAACGCAATGGCGCTTGGCAAGTTAATAGCCTCTGGGCGACCGAACGAAGTCGTAGGCCACCCGAAGGTTGTAGAAGCGTACCTGGGAAAGTAAAGATGCTTCAAGTTCATGAACTAAATGCAGGATACGGAAAACTCCAAGTCCTCAATGGCGTATCCCTAGAAGCAAACCCAAAAGAAGTAACGGTAATTGTCGGACCTAACGGTTCCGGAAAGAGTACCCTCCTGAAAAGCATCTCAGGCTTGACGACGATTTTCAGCGGCACAATAAGAATCGATGAAAACAAGGAGCTAACTCACCTCCATCCGCACGATATCTCGAGAATGGGCGTCGCATACCTCCCTCAAATCGAGAATGTATTCACAAATCTAACGGCTCGCGAGAACATCACGCTAGCCGCATACACGTTACACAAAGAAGAAACGGAAGAACGTGTGAGAGAAGTTCTAGAACTCTTCCCGCAACTCAACAATTACATGTCCACGAAGGCACTGAACCTAAGCGGTGGTGAACGCCAGATGCTTGCCATGACTATGGCGCTCCTACGCAAACCTACCGTTATGATGTTCGATGAACCCACCGCTAACTTGGCGCCTAAGATTGCAAGTCAAGTGTTGAACACTATCTCTTCACTTGCAGAGACAATGAATATTATAATCCTATTAGTCGAGCAGAACGCCAAACGTGCATTGGAGATCGGAGATCGAGCATATTTACTCGTGAGTGGTAAGAGTAACTACGAAGGATCAGCAAAGAGTCTACTCGAACATGAGGAGATTGGTCGGCTTTATCTTGGTTTGAACACGGCGAAATGAGAACGCGCGATGTTACAGCACCAGGAGTTTGTGCATTTACGTGAATCGGACTCCTCGGTTTGGCTAGAAGTCATTACACAATTGGCAATTCTATCTTCGTACTGAGAAAGCAGTTAGAGCCAAAGCTTACTTTGAATCAATCGAAGTGTCAAACATCCCTCGTCACGTGGTTTTCACTAACAGCTTTCCACGGTTCAATAGGTCGTTAAGGGCTCTTCGCCCAAATACTTCTGCATGCATCGCCATGATACCAAGCAACTTTTCTTCCCACTCGATCTGCGACTCCTTGATTCGCTTGAACACTCTTTCCTGAGCCGTTCGACCTTTAGGAGTAAGTGAATAGTACACCCTGCCCGACTTCGTATCTCGAGTCGACTTGATTATTCCCCTGCGCTCCATGCGACGTAGGAAAGGATAGATTGTACCAAAACTAACCTTGACGTGTCCCCGAGTCATCTTCTTAAACCGCATAGCTAACTCGTACCCATACGCTGGCCCTTCCTTCAAAGCGAAGTAGAACATTACCTCATACGGGCCAGTTTGGAATCCCTTCACCATTAGCCATCCTCGCCATTATATCGCATCGATATATCAAGCAGTGTATTTAAATATTACCATACTATCGATAAGATAGTATCGTATCGATATGTCGAAGAGAACAAATAAGGAATGACCGCGCTGTTGGCATCGCTAAGCCTTGAATCTATCTTGAACGTAATCTATTTAGGATCCTTCGTAGTCTTCTTTGTCTACGGTCAGAGAATCCAAAAATCCATCATACTGCTTAATGTACGAGAAGCAGCCGACGCCGCCCACAACCGAGTCCGAAGAATCATCCAAACTGAGACGGCTCCTGGCGATACGGTAATCGTCGCAAGGATCGGAAACACGATAGGAATCGACTGAGGCATCAGAATGACTCTCCAGAATACCGAGTTGGCTGCGCTATCCGAGTACGCGATTGAGACTCATGGCCTGACGAAGAAATTCGGCAGCTTCACAGCCGTCGACCACATAGACCTTGCCGTACAAAGAGGAGAAATTTATGGGTTTCTTGGGCCGAATGGCGCAGGGAAAAGTACTACCATTCGCATGCTCTGCACCTTACTCACGCCGACTTCAGGCACCGCTAAGGTTGCAGGATTCAACATTGACAGTGAAGCGAATGAAGTTCGGAAACGAATCGGACTAGTCTCAGAGAAACTGATCATGTACACACGGTTGACGGCCGAGCAGAATCTAATGTTCTTCGGCAAACTCTACGGAATGAACAATGCAGAATTGAAGTCGAAGGTCGACGAACTATTGGATATGATGAAGCTGACACCCTTCAAAGACCGAAGCGTAGGAGGCTTCTCAAGCGGCATGAGACAAAGAATGAATCTGATCCGCGCCTTAA
>JBEKGM010000008.1:0-65513 GCA_050012795.1 Bathyarchaeia archaeon
CAGGCGATTTCTACATACTTCGCGCTCACATTCTTCCCAACGTGATGCCCGTCGTCTTCGCGCAGACTGTGCTAATTGTCGCGAATTCAATTCTGTATGAGTCAGTACTCACTTTCCTAGGGTTAGGAAATCCGAATCAAGTAACATGGGGGCAGATTCTACAGTTCGCGTTCACTTCAGGAGCCATAACGACCGCATGGTGGTACGTTGTTCCTCCAGGCCTCAGTATCATGCTCGTCGTACTGGCTTTCTCACTAACCGGATACTCGCTTGACGAAATTTTCAATCCACGTGTGAGAAAGATCTAAAATTGCTAGAGACAAACGTCCTCGAAGTTACAGACCTCAGAACATACTACAAGACTTCACGCGGCCCACTAAAAGCAGTCGACGGAGTATCATTCACTTTACACAAGGGGGAAATCCTCGGATTAGTCGGCGAGTCAGGGTGCGGCAAGACAACCCTTGCATTATCCATAGTACGATTGCTACCTCCAGGAGCCCGAATAGTATCTGGGAAAATTTCGTTACACAACCAAGACATCATCGAAATGAATGAGGAGAAAATGAAAGGTATCAGATGGAAGAAGATGTCCATAATCTTCCAGGGCGCCTTGAACTCTTTGAATCCAGTTCTACCCGTCAAAGAACAAATCGCCGAAGCGATTGAGGCACATGAGAAAACTGAACAGAAGAATGTCGCCGAGCGCATAAGCACGCTCTTCACAGCGGTAGGACTAGAACCTACGAGACAGGAAAATTATCCGCACGAATTCAGCGGCGGGATGAAGCAGCGCGTAATGATCGCAATGGCATTAGCGTGTAACCCTGAACTTGTAATCGCCGACGAACCGACAACCGCGCTTGACGTAATCGTTCAATATCAAATTTTGGACCTGATAAGAAGCCTCCGTGATAAATTACAGATCTCAATGATCCTCATAACACACGATCTCTCCGTTATAGCGGAACTCTGCGACGTGGTTGCTGTCATGTACGCTGGGAAAATCGTCGAGTACGGTAACATCTTCGAAATATTCGAGAAACCGAAACATCCGTACACTCGCGCGTTACTCAAATCTATTCCAAAAATGGAAGGGTCAAGAACACGACTGCTATTCATCTCAGGGTCAGTCCCGGACCTGACCAGACCAACCCCGGCTTGTCGATTCTACGCCCGATGTTCCTACGCGCAGAAAATATGCAGCGAAGTCGAGCCGAATTTGGAGCAGGTTGCTGGAAACGTTTCAGTAGCATGCCATTTTTGGAGGCAGATCGATAAGGAATGAGCGCAGCTGAACCACTTGTAGTCATCAGGAACATCAAGAAGCTCTTCCCTGTAAGACGCGGCTTATTCGACCGCTCCAAAGGAAAACTCATTCATGCCGTCGACGGCGTCGACGTCGAGATCCGTAAAGGGGAAGTACTCTCTCTAGTCGGCGAATCAGGCTGCGGGAAAACCACCCTAGCGCGACTAATTCTGCACCTGCTAGACCCAACTGAAGGGAACATAACCTTCGACGGAAGAGACCTCTTCTCAAGAAACAGGGCAGAGATGCGTAAACTGAGGCAGCAAGTGCAAGCAGTCTTTCAGGACCCGTACGCTTCGCTTGATCCGAAGAAAACAATCCTACAAGTTGTATCAGAACCGTTAGTAGTTAACGGGTTGAGTAAGGATCAACTAAACTTGTCCAAGCTAGTTCGCGAGTCGCTTACCGCAGTAGGGCTCTCACCCCCCGAACTGTACATGGGGAAGTTCCCGTACGAGCTTAGTGGTGGCCAGAGGCAGAGAGTTGCGATTGCCCGCGCCATCGTCATAAACCCAAGGCTCATCGTGGCAGACGAACCCGTCTCGATGCTTGACGTCTCAATCAGGGCTGAAATCTTAATGCTGATGCTGGATCTGAAGCGGGACCTCAACCTGACTTACGTCTTCATAACACATGATCTCGCAGTCGCACGATACGTCTCTGATAGGATGGCTGTGATGTACCTGGGTAAAATCGTTGAGATAGGCCCGGCTGAGGAAGTGTGCGCTAGACCCGTACACCCGTACACTAGGGCGCTGCTTTCAGCTCTTCCAAGCGCGGACCCTAGAACTCGACATAGGGGAATCCAAGTGAAAGGAGAAGTCCCCAACGCAATCCAAATCCCCACCGGATGCCGTTTCAGGCCGAGATGCCTCTACGCGTTTGAAAAATGCATGACGGAACCCTCGCTCGTGAAAGTAGGCCACGACCACTACGCAGCCTGCTATCTCGGCCAGGAGATCACCTAACCCTCGATGACTGAACCAGCCAGATTGAGCATCCTCTCCAGGTTCAGAAGATCCAACCGTTGCTTCCCACTGCTTATTCGCGCGACGAAATCCTCAACAACAGAAACCAGAGCTGAGGTAGCCCAATTCAGCTCCCTCACCGATTCTTCCTGAAAACGTGCTATTCTAATGCTCTGCGCGTACGGATCCACGTGCACAAAGGAATCTTTGAAAACTACATCAACCCACAACCGACAACGATTGCTAGTAGGTGCGGAGTACATGTTCAGCATAGCCTTTAGACCGTTCTCAAACGACCCCAATGCCACTAGAGCGGCAGCGGGAGAGCGCTTGGCAGACTTCTCGGCGCAAACATCTTTGATTTTGGAGTTCCCTAACCACTCCATTACATCGAATAGTTGAGCAAGCTTCATCGAAAACTTTGGGTTCATAAGTTTCGCGTTAACGCCACAGGTCACTGTGACGGAGAGCATTTTACTCGTTGAATTGCTGCTTATGCGCTTAAGCTCTTGGAAACCCGGCTCATATTTCAGGAGGTTTGGTGAATAAACATGCAGGTCTTGGCCAGCTGCAACTGCCTCGACCTTACGGGCGCCCTCAACCGTCCGGGAGACGGGAAAATCAACAAGCGCATGCTTACCGTGCAACAGAGCTTTCTCCGCAAAACGAAGCTTCTTGAGGCTTGAACCAAAAAACGCAAGGGCGTCAACCTTTGGATCAGAGAACGCTCGTTCAGGGAGTCTTCCTCCCCTTTCAATCAATTGGACTAGTTTCCAGCCATCACCAGAACCGGGGACGTAATCAAATGCTCTACCATCTAATTGCACGAGGCCTATTAACATCAATCCACTTCCTTGAAGGGTAGTCTAACTGGTTCGTCGCGTTCTATGGATTGCAGAACTGCCAGAATGACTTCAAGCGCCGCACGCGCATCAACTCCAGTTACCGGAGGATTCACATTAGTAATTATGGAATCGATGAAAGCGATAATTTCATTCTCGTAGGCGCTGTTTACACTTAGCAGATCCGAATAGGCTAGAGGGTAGGTTGCGCCCGTATCGGTTCCGTGCGTGACGACATTCATGTGACTGTCAGATGCAGAGACTAAGCCTTTGGATCCCAGAACTTCCAGAGTTGTGTACTGCGGGAACCCTCTCGGAAGAACATACCCGACCTCGAATGAGGCTACCATACCTTTCTTGAACTTGAGGGCGGCAAAGACCTGTTCATGGACCTTCATGGGCGTGCCTCTTGTTGCTATCCCTCGAACTTCAACGACATCGTCAGCGAACATCCACCGTAACAAGTCGGCTTCGTGAATCCCAATCTCAGCGATTGGGCCGAGAGTCATGTTGGGATCGAAGTACCAGGAACCCGATTCTGCCATGGTTCGCCTTGAAATCTGCGTAGCCCAGATTGGATGCCCGATGACTCCTTCCATGATCATTCTTCTCACAATTGAGTAACGTGGAATGAACCTTCGCGAATGAGCGATCATCAACTTCACGTTATGCTCAGAGCAGGCTCGAATCATTCGGTCCGCATCTTCAAGAGATAAGGCGACGGGTTTTTCGCATAGCACGTGTTTTCCTGCTTTCGCAGCAGCTACTGCTATGTCAGCGTGGAACTTGGTTGGAGCGCATATGTCAACGGCTTCAACTTCTTTGACCTCCAAAAGTGCCTTGTAATCTCCGTACCAGCGTTCGGCCTTGAACTTTTCCGATACACATCGAGCGCGGGAATCGTCGCTGTCCGCTACGGCCACGAGCCTCGCTGTGGGGATCCTCTTGATTGCTGGGAGATGAGACTCCTCAGCTATTGATCCGCACCCAATCAGACCTATCCCAAGCGTCCTGTTCGGTATCGATGACCGTCGCTTCGAAGCTGGATCCTCCAGGTTACTTGAAGGAAGTTATGATTTCTCTTCCAAAGAGAGCGGCTTGAGAGGCCACTTCGTCGTATGGCTCGTTTCCGAAGTAGCAGATTAAATGGTCTAGCCCAGCTTGCTTAAACATCTCTATTTCTCCTAAAACGGCCTGGCGTGTTCCTCCGATCATGTACGCTTGTTCGCCCGAACTTAGGGCGTAAGTCGTACCCGCTTGGGGGGAAATCTTGACTGGAACCCTCACACTTACTGAGAATTTCCGTTTTCCTTTCATAAGTGAATCCAGTTTCTCCTTCCCTTGAGCCAACTCCTTGGGTGAGAGACCGACTGGGTGCCAGCCGTCACCTAAACGTTCGACTCTTCTAAGTGCGGCATGAGAGGCGCCGCCGATCCAGATTGGAGGACCATTCTCTTGAACCGATTTGGGTGAGAAGGCTATATCACTGACCTTGAAGAAGTGCCCGTCGAACTTCGGTTCGGTGTGAATCCAGAGTTCCCTGAGCAGTTGAATCTGTTCATCCATTATTTTACCTCTGTCCTGGAAGTTAGAGCCGAGCGTTGCGAATTCATCTTCCATCCAACCAGCACCCAACCCGAGGATGAGTCTGCCATCACTCAACTGGTCCAATGTCGCAGTCTGTTTTGCGAATAGGATTGGATTCCGCATTGGCAAGACGATAATTGACGTACCGAGCTTCACACGCTCAGTCTTGGCGGCAACGTAGCCCAGCGTGATCAGGCTTTCGCAGATACTCCCATACGGGTTGGAGAATTGCTTGTTTACTGCAATGTGGTCGGTTGTCCAGAGTGAGTCGAAATTCAAGCCTTCAGCTAGTTTGCAGAAATCTGCGATAGCTTTCTTAGACATAGGAACCCCATAATGTGGAACACACGCGCCAAACTCCATGTTCAATCGCACCAACTAGCCAGCAGTGTCAACCGATTGACCTATTTGGCTTGCGCTAAGCCCATACGATCCGCGCCAACCCTAGCATGCTTCGATCGCGCCAACGAACAAGGTCCTTGTTGCTTACGCCGCGTTTTCGAACCATATGACGAACGCTGCTTTCAGCGCCAAGCTTGACTGATTTCGGGATCTTAGTCCACTTCGCCAGGCTGCGCCAAGTGTCGGGCAGGATTTTGGCGTAGTAATCCATGCATGCCTCAATGCCTCCAACTCCATGTGACCCACCATGGATGTGAGCTTGTAGGAAGGGCCCTAGGTCGATACAAAACGATGCTGCGGCGAATTCGCAGAGCGCGGCATCAATTTCCTCGGCTGAGACAATTCCTTTGCCTACCATGTCGACAGCCTCACGGAATAGGGTAAACTGGAGCCGGTTTACGATATAGTCCTGAACTTCCCGTTTCATGATCAGCGGTTGCTTCCCAACCTCCCTCATTAAGTTGGAAGCAGCTTTCACTGTTTTTGGCTCAGTCAGCCTGCCCGGAACGATTTCGACGAGCCTGGTCAAATGAACGGGAATTTGACAAGGGTGAACGACGACGCACCTCCCGGGTACCTTCGCGGCTGCCTGGATTTTAGACATCGGAAAGCCTCCTGAGCTGCTCGCGATGATAACATCGGGGCTTACAAGTGAGCTGATCTTCGAGAAGATCTTCTGCTTCAAGGGGAGGAATTCCGGAACTGACTCTTGCACGAAGTCGGACTGTGAAACAGCATCCGGTAGACTTGTTGTATATTCGATGCGGGCGATTGCCCTCTTTGCTCCGGCGTTACTGATTAACTCATACTTCGTCAGAGTTCGAAAATTCGATCCGATAGTCCCTCTCGCCGATTCGAGCGAGTTTTTATCAACATCTTGCAGTAGGACTTCGTAACCTTTCCCAGCGAACAGAGTTGCCCAGCTGCGCCCGATTGTTCCTGCGCCGACACACGCGATTCGTTTGATTCTACCTTTCATGTCAGAAAGCCTAAGTTCGTAAAAGTGACGCTTACATATAATGCGAATTCTGTAAGGAAAATCGGTGACGATGGCAAGTCTTAAATGAGATTGGGGCTCGTGGAACAAACGGGCAGTATGCAAACGAAATTTTCACACGTGGAAAAGCAAGTAGCTCTGGAAGTCTCTCCTGACAACTTGATGCAACATGTCCATGAAATTTCAAAATTCGTACGGATGTCGGGAAGCGACGAAGAATCAGAATCACTACGGTATGTGAAGAAGGTACTCGCGAATTACGGGTTCAAGATCACAGAATATCAGGCTGAGGCCTACATTGGTGAACCCAAGTCAGCAAAACTCCTCACTCTCACTCCCGAGTCGAAGGAGCTTAACGGAGTTACAGCAGCGCTAGCCCCCTCCACTCCTCAAAACGGGACCGAGGCGGAGGTTATCTATGTAGGCGCCGGATCCGAGGCGGAATTTACTCAAAAAGACGTGCGAGGAAAATTAGTTCTAGTGAGAGAGCTCGCCGAGCCTGAAATAGCGAAACGCGCTGACAATCACGGTGCAGTCGGCCAGATCTTCATCAACGATTACTACGCCCATGAAGGAATCGTGTCGGTTGTCTGGGGCACGCCGAAACTAGAAACGGCATCCCTACTTCCAGCAACACCTTGCATCTCGATAACTGAAAAGGATGGAGACGTTCTTCTAAAACTACTGGACAAAGGAAGAGTCACTGCGAGGCTTCTAACAGAATCACTTAGAGAATGGAGAAAGATACCGATCCTCACAGCTAATCTGCCAGGTAAACTTGAACGAGACAGATTCGTCCTCTTCGCTGGACACATAGACTCGTGGCACTACGGAGCCATGGATAACGGCAGCGCAAATGCGATAATGCTTGAGGTTGCCCGTATTCTGTCCAAACACAAGAAGGACCTACGGCGTGGCGTTCGGTTAGCTTTCTGGTCGGGGCATTCGCATGGAAGATACGCTGGCTCCACTTGGTACGCTGACAACTTCTGGCTTGACTTGGAGAAGAATTGCGTCGCTCATGTGTACACGGATTCTGCCGGTGCCAAGGGCGCCACGGTGCTGACTGAGGCCTCTGTAATGCCAGAAACGAAGGATCTCGCATCGTCAATTGTCAAGAGCGTTACAGCACAGAAATTGTCTGGACGCGGCTTCTCAAGGGCTGGAGACCAATCCTTCTGGGGCATAGGCATTCCGTCCATTTTCATGCTCCTCTCCGAAATTCCTGTTGAAGCCAGCAAGAAAAATCCAGACCTGAGAACCGTTGCCCTCTTCGGACAGTCCCCCACTGGCTTGGGGTGGTGGTGGCATACACCCGAGGATACAGAAGACAAGATTGACCCTGAGAACCTGAAACGTGACGCTACAGTCTACGCATTGGTCACGTTTGCGTTGTGCTCAAAACCAATCATACCATTGAACTACGGAAGAGCAGCGGAACAACTGAGGCAGACTCTGATTGAACTACAGCAAGCAGGAAAGGGATCTTTCGACTTACAGCCATTAATAGCGCAGGCAACGAAACTAGTTGCCTCCACGAGAAAATTCAACGCACAGGTGCAAAGAACCAGATCTAACGAGAAAACGCGAATCGAGATTTGCAATAAGGCGATAATGCGTCTAAGTCGCATCTTAGTTCCCCTCACTCAAACTCGCGTCGGAAGATACGACCATGACCTCGCAATTCCGATTCCACCACTTCCATCCCTCGACCCAATACGCAAACTCGCACAGATCGAACGCGACTCGGATGAGTTCAAATTCCTCTACAACGGCCTGAGACGGAGTGCTAACCAGGTGATCGACGCTTTAGATAAGGCAGTAGAGACTATTGACTTGACGTTAGCGTAAGCTACCAGGGACCCCAAGGGCGGAGCTTACTGAACAGTCAGGGTTAGCTCAAGAAGAGCTTAGTGAAACTCTATACCAGTAACGATCACTTTCTGTTTTCGTATCCCAGGCTGTACATGAGAGTCAAGGCGTAGATTTGAGAGAAATTCACCAAGTCGGTTATGCTGACGTTTTCGTCCGTTCCATGCTGCTTGCTCGTCTCATGGTCACCCGGCCCAAACCCGCAGATTACCGGAATTCCCGCGTGGATTAGGTAGGCGCCGTCAGTTGTCCCATAACCTGCTGCCAGTTCCGGTTCATATCCAACCACCATTTGAGTTGCTTTCTTCGCGGCCTTCAACGCTGTACTTGATTCGTCGATTTCCGCTGCAGGAGCATAGGCGAATGGTTCGACCGACGCGGAGAACTTGGGATCTACACTCTTCAGCGAATCGATGACAGCGTTCAGCTTGCTAAGGATGGATTCCTGTGTCATCCCGGGAACTAGTCTGACGTCTACTTCAGCTTCACATTGCTCCGGGATTACGTTCGTTTTGCTGCCTCCCCTAATCACCGTTCCTGGGGAGATAGTGGGCGGGGGCAGTAGCTTATGTGGCGTGTACTCCAGGTGAGTTTTCTCTAATGCGAGCAGCAGCCTGCACATGCTTAGGACGGCGTTGACTCCTTTTGATGGATTACTTGCATGAGCAGCCTTGCCGTAGGTTCTCAGTTTAAGCCAGCAGTTTCCTCTCGTTGCGTGTCTGATCTTGATGACTCCACCGAAGACTGATCCTTCGGCCACGATACCCATGTCTGCTTCAGCGAAACGGTTCTTGATCATGTACTTAGTTCCGTAAATTGAATCGACTTCTTCGTCGGCGACGGCATGGAATTCAACTGTCCCATTCAACCTCACTCCGGATTCAACAATTCCTCGCAGACAGATTGCGACAGCAGCAAGGCCGCCTTTCATGTCAGCGGCGCCTCTTCCAAAAATCAAATCGCCCTTCACAATCCCATCGAAGGGCCCGACAGTCCATGCGGAAGGGTCTCCTTCCGTCACAACGTCGGTGTGCCCGTTGAAGAGGAAGCGGGGTCTCTCTTTGGAACCTTTCATAATTGCTTGCAGGTTCACGAAACCCGGGGCAGCAGTATGCAAGGAAACATCCAAGCCCACCGATGCCAATTCATCTTGGAGAACCTGCGCGACACTCGACACATCCCCAGGCGGATTAACACTCTTCTTACGTATCAACTCCTGAGTAAGTTTAATCAGGTTTGGCCTTAATCGTTCGACAGTTCGAAGAACTGACTGTTCAGAAGACATGGCCACATACGTACGACGTGCGCGATAATAAGAATGACCGAACTCAAAATTACTTCAATGTCGAGGCAGGGTGCATACCGGAGAGACAACGGGCGGCATTATCTGAGCCAATTCTTTCAACACGGTGCGATGCCGTCTGCTGCGGTCTTCGTATCCTTAAGGCCGAATCCCGTTAGTTCCACAACTACATGCTCATCTTCCTTGATGATGTTCATCTGGCGAAGCCGTTCCAAGCCAGCGAGGGCAGCGCACGATGTCGGCTCCGCGAAGATGCCATTTGATTTTGCTAGAAGAGATTGGTGCTGGAGGATCGCCTTGTCGGATACTTCAATAGCGTATCCTCCAGTCTTGTTAAGTGAATCAAGTACCTGTCTTCCTCGGGCTGGATTTGTGATGCGAATTCCACCCGCGACTGTATTTCCCTCCATACATGGGGTGACTGTCGTAGCGCGCGCTCGAAAAGCTTCCACTATTGGCATGCAAGCTTCTGACTGGACGCAGTGAAGCCGTGGAGAGCGTTCGATCCACCCCAATTTGACAAGCTCCTCGAATCCTCGATACGCTCCGACTAGAAGTGTTCCGCCACCAACTGGAAAGACAACGTGTTCCGGAACTCGCCAACACATGTCTTCAGCTATTTCAAACGCGACAGTCTTCAAGCCCTCTATGAAAAATGGGTTCGTATTATGAGACGCGTAATGCAAACCCGTCATTTTCCAAGCGTTCTCAGCAGCGTTGGCCACGTCTGTTCTCGACCCGTCTACCGTTGTGACCTTCGCACCATACATCCTTGCTTGAACGAGTTTCTCGCGAGGTGTTGCCGCTGGGGCGTAAATCGTACACTCAATTCCAGCAGCTGCACAGTAAGCGGCCAAGGAAGCGCCCGCATTCCCAGAAGAATCCTCTAGCACTGATGTTACGTTAAGTTCCTTCAACTTCGAGACGCAAACAGTGCTTCCCCTATCCTTGAAGGCCCCAGTAGGGTTTAGATAATCCAACTTCAAAGATAGGTGGCGCAGTTTTGCGAGAGCCGCATACCGTGGAACCTGTCTCAGCGGAGTCAACCCTTCACCAAGCGAGACTATGTTGTGGTCATCCTTGATCGGCAGGAATTCACGATACCGCCATAATGATCGAATTCTCTTCTTCACTGATTCTTTTTCTGCATTGCGTTGGATTTCGGGTAAGTCATATTTTACATCAAGAATGTCGCCGCACTTCTTACAGACGACTAGTCGGTCGTCTAGAGAATATGTTGCTCCACACCCGAAGCAAGTCAAGTTTGTTGCGAACATGTGCTGTCGATCCACCTAACCATCCACTGTGCCATAAACAGCGTTACTTCTTTTCATTGACCAATAGTCGGAAGAGAGCCAAGGATTCGCAGACAGTCCTAATTAGATGGTTAACTGACTCACATCAACCATGGATTTCTTAGCAAAGAAGACGGACATAGCCGGTTCAGCCACTATACAACTGCTTGACCGCGTTAAGGAACTCAAGCGGGCAGGGCACGAGGTGATTAGCCTCTCTGCGGGCGAACCAGATTTCGTGACCCCCGAACATATTCGCACGTACGCAAAGCGCGCCCTAGACGAGGGCTATACATTCTATTCTGACTCAGCGGGCCTTATCGAACTTCGTGAGGCAATCGCCGAGAAGTTGAGGCGCGATAACGGGATTGAAGCCGACTCCAAGAATGGTGTAGTTGTGACTGTGGGAGGGAAGGAGGCGATCTATGCAGCCATGATGGCGACAATTGATCTTGGCGATGAAGTAATCGTGCCGGATCCATGCTGGGTTAGCTACGTACCTTGTATTCTACTCGCTGGGGGACAGCCCGTGTACCTTCCCACCGACCTTTCTAGTAATTTCAGAATTTCAGCTGAACGTCTTGAGGAGATAATTACCAGAAGAACGAAGATGCTGGTCATCAATACGCCGAACAATCCGACAGGCAGTGTAATTCACCGTGACGAACTCGAAGCTATCGCTGACTTGGCTAAACGCAAAGAGTTTCTTGTTCTTTCAGACGAACTCTACGAGAAGATCATCTTCGACTCGACAGAACACGTTAGCATCGGGTCACTTCCAGGGATGGAAGACTTCACGGTCACCGTGAATGGATTCTCAAAAGCTTACGCAATGACAGGCTGGAGATTGGGGTACCTAGCAGCGCCTCCACCCATCGCTGAACGAGTGGTCACAATTCATGGGCACATGGTTACAGGAGCATGTACATTCGCCCAAAGAGCCATCGCCCTAGCAATGCGCGACGACTTAACAGAAAAAACAGTAGACGAGATGGTTGCAGAATATTCGAAAAGACGTGACTTGGTTGTGGACGAATTGGGAAAGATCACGGGGGTTAACTGTACTAAGCCTCAGGGGACGTTCTACGCATTCCCTAACATCTCCCACTACGGTCTACGTTCTGCGGATTTTGCTCTCAAATTGCTGGACGAGGCTAAAGTTGCAGTTGTGCCTGGCGATTCGTTCGGCAGCATGGGCGAAGGTTACGTGAGACTATCATTTGCAACATCCAGAGATAACTTAACCACAGCATTCAATCGCATGCGACACGTCATATCTGAGATACACAATTAGAAGAAAGCTAGCAAGGCAGCATGAATCGAAAAGGCGCTTGCTGATTACGTGTCGGATTTGGTGAGATAATGAACGAGAGTATTAGACAACTTACATGCGACAACCTTACCAAGATCTACGGAAACAGCAAGACGAAAGCCCTCGACTCCGTAAGCTTCTCCCTACCTTCCCGTGGCATATTCGTGCTCATAGGCAGGAACGGCTCAGGAAAGACCACGCTAGTGAGAATATTGGCAACGGAACTCGAACCAACATCCGGAAGCGCCAAGATAAACGGCCTTGACGTCGTAAGGGAAGCACGAAAGGTCAGAGAGAGAATTGCCATTGTACCACAGGAAGCGAGGCCGATACCTTGGATGACGCCTACGCAGACTGTACTGTCATATCTTCTTTGGAGAGGATTCCGGTACAGTGAAGCAAAGCGAAGGACACTTGCTACGCTTGAAACGCTTGGGCTCGGTAGATCACTCAACGCCTTGAACCGCTCCCTCTCTGGCGGAATGAAGAGAAAAGTCATGGTCGCCACTGTTCTATCCTCAGAGGCCGAAGTAGTTTTCATGGACGAACCCACCACGGGACTCGACCCGATTTCAAGAAGGGAGTTTTGGGAGACTCTCAGAGAGATTGGAAGAGACCGCTTTACCTTCCTCACTACACACTACTTGGAAGAAGCAGAACAACTCGCTGACCAGATCGGCATGTTGGACCACGGGCACCTTATCCGCATTGGCACGCTCGAACAATTACAGAAAAGCGTGACCCACAACTATAGCATTAAGATCCTTTCAAAACCGGCGCCTACTCTTCCCAAGTTAGAGAAGGGTGAGATAGTAACCGCGATGGACGGCAGCGTCAGAGTGCTCACAGCCGAAGAGGAAGCTTTCAGAATCTCGAGGGAGCTCACAAAAGCAGGGTACAAGTTCACGATTAATCCGGTCTCACTGGACGACATATTCTTCTATCTTGCAAGTCGAAAAAGCGGCGAGTGAATTGACTAGCGATCGAGGCCTAATCCGAAAGAGGAGCCTGTTTAGCCAGATTCTCGCAGCCGTACTCGTCAATTCCGTATATGAAATGAGCAACTTTCCCATTGTCCTGATCAACACGGTGCTCTCGCCACTCTCATTTCTGGTAGTGATCGTGTTCGTCAGTCATGGTAGCCTGATAGGAGAGGCCGTACTTGGCGGATTCATCATGAGCATGTTCTCAGCAGGTGTGGGTCTTCAGGGAGATCTCTCACACTTGAAGAATGATTTCAAGCTTCAAGATATGGTGGTCAGTTCTCCGACCAGTTGGCAGACCTTCATGTTCGGAATGGCGATTTCGGAGATTGTTTATGCCTTCCCAGCCCTTATCGTATTAGTTATACTTGCACACTACTATCTCCAGTTGAGCGCTCTGGGGGCGTTATCTCTTGTTGGGGTGCTTCTCTTGATGTTCCTAACTTCGGTTGCAATCGGATTCACTCTTTCAACGTTCTCAACCGACATAGTCCAGAGCTTTGCCTTCTCGAGGCTTATCTCAACTCTTTTCTCGACGATACCACCCGTCTACTATCCTATCACTTACATCCCGCTGCCGTACAGGTATCTAGCGTACCTATCCCCGACCACCTATGCGGCGGAGCTGGCCCAGAATGCGGCTGGATATGTTGCACTGACAGCCACCACGATCGCTGTAGACTGGGTCATTCTGATCGCCGTGACTGCAGCGTTGTTTCTTGTGGCAAGGGGTAAGTCGAGATGGCGCGAAATCTAGCGACGCACGCTCTTGCTCGCTAGCTCAGGCCCGTGTGAGAAAAACAGGCAAAAATCAGAAATCTCTAATGTAGTTGACTATTCGACAGGATAGTGCGCTTACGAAACCGATCAGACAGGTTGCACAGGAACTAGGTATCCCGGAAGATCAACTAGCACAGTATGGCAAATGGAAAGCGAAAGTAGGATTTGAAGCCGTAGAAGAGTGTATTGCGCGGAGACAGCGCGGGAAGCTAATTTTGGTAACGGCGATGACGCCGACGCCGTACGGAGAGGGAAAGACGGTGACATCGATCGGATTAGCCATGGGACTGAACCGACTGGGACATCGCAGCATAGTCTGCCTCAGACAACCCTCGCTAGGCCCCGTCTTCGGGATAAAGGGAGGCGCCGCAGGCGGCGGCAAGTCAACGGTCGAACCTATGCAGGACATTAACATGCGTTTCACAGGTGACATCGACGCCATTGGCGCCGCACACAATCTTCTGGCAGCAATGCTCGACAATCACCTCTTTCAAGGGAATGAACTGGGAATTGATTGGAGAACGATCAGCTGGCGTCGGACGATTGACATGAACGATCGAGCATTACGGCGGACCATCATCGGGTTGGGCGGAAAGAAGGATGGAGTTCCACGCGAGGACGGTTTCATGATAACAGCGGCCTCAGAGATCATGGCCATCTTCTGCCTTGCCCGAGACTACGCCGACCTCAAAAAGAGACTGGGCCAGGTGATAGTGGGCTACACCTCCGCCGGAAAACCGGTTCAAGCTAGTGAGCTGAAGGCTGTTGGAGCTATGGCTGCGATTCTGAAGGATGCGCTCGAACCAAATCTGGCGCAGACCGTTGAAGGGTCTCCAGCACTGATTCATGGTGGACCTTTCGGCAACATCGCTCACGGCACAGCCAGCCTAGCCTCAATCCTACTAGGCCTGAGTCTAGCAGATTACTGCGTGGTTGAAGCCGGATTCGCTAGCGAGCTTGGAGCGGAGAAGTTCGTGAACATAGTGTCGAGGACTGGAGGATTCAACGTCGACGCCGCCGTCATAGTGGCAACGATCAGAGCACTCAGACATCATGGCGGAGCAACGAAAGAACAAGTCAACTCCCCGGACCTTACCGCAGTCAAGAATGGGCTAGGGAACCTGGGTAAGCACATTGAGAACGTTCGAACCCTCGGCCCAGCACCAGTCGTCGCCCTCAACAGGTTCCAATCAGACACGCAAGAGGAAATAGAGTTAGTCGAACGGTTCTGCAACAGCCAGAAAATCCCCTTCGCCGTAACCACCGGCTTCGAGCAAGGCGGCCAAGGTGCAGTTCAGCTTGCGGAGCGAGCTGTTGAAGCAGCCAGCAAAGGCCAACGAAGCAGACCACTCTACCCGTTGGAGGCACCCGTAGAACACAAGCTAGAGTCGATTGTTCATGACCTGTACGGCGGAATCAGCGTCGAATACACACTAGACGCCAAAAAAGACCTTGAAAGAATAAGTGCACTAGGCCTGGTCGATAGACCCGTCTGCGTAGCGAAAACACCACTCTCCCTGTCAGATGACCCATTGAAACTCGGGCGACCCCGCGAATTCACTGCCCTGGTCAGACGATTGGAAGTGGCGGCTGGAGCCGGCTTCAACATAGCCTACATGGGCGACGTCGTAACGATGCCCGGCCTGCCAAAACGCCCCGCAGCTGAGAACATCAACCTAACCGACGACGGCAACATAACAGGACTATTCTAGCCACCCATAAGTCATATTTGTGTCACGTGACACACAATCTGAGCACAATGAACACTCCAGCGTCAGGACGATCGGGCTAAGGCTAGATGTATCCGAACGCCATCCGGATAGGCCGGTCCACAACTTTTCTCGACAGAGTACCACCCTTCAAGCACGCGGTCACAGCAGAAATGAAGAGAAGAATACTTCATCTCAGACAGCCCGATCGTTAAGTTGCCTTTGACCGAGCGCTGTCAATCCCTAGGTGACCGCGTGTTTTTCTCTAATGCCACGCTAAGACGAGCAAGACGTTGTTGAAAATCCTGTCAAAATGCCTAGCAGCAGTTCGCGTCAATTGATGCAAGTTTGAGGGTTCGACTGGATGATTGTATATAGTGCCCTTTCATTACTTTCGACGGTTAACTTGTCTGAACACGAGGGTGCAAGCATGCCCGACTGTAGCTGCACTTGCCTTCAGTGCGAAGCTGGCAACCATGAGAAGTGCAATTTTGGTCTATGTATGCAAGTACAAGACGCTATGAAACCAACCCAAGTTCTGTTCCAGAGTATGTCCGTGGATCCCTTCCTTGAAGTATCAAGGTGCCCGTAGTCTAGTCAGGATGAGTCTGACGGTTTCCGTATGCGTTTAGACTGCTGTGGCCTGATGGAGGTTAGTTCACGACTTTTTGCTGGTTCAAATTCAGCCGCTCGCACCAGCTGACACACACACACTTTTTCTAATGGCCCGGAGCGCACTGATGGCACGCTCCCAATCTAGCGAAAGCCTCGTAATGCCATATGCGCTATAGAGCGCGGGCTTGTCAGGAGACTTCGGGGGCCACCTATCTCTCATACGTTTTTTGCTTTGCGGCTCAGAAACAATAAATGCTGAAGTCCGCGACTAATCCAGATGTTTGCCAGAATCGCATACCAAAGATAGAATCGCAGTGGAGTGCCTTGGATCATCCAAGACCAAAAGATTGGAAGAGCGGATAACCCAAACAACCCAGCGCACACAAACTGCGTATTACGGAGCCACGTATACCCACCAATTAATTCCGGCTTGATCCCTTCCTCCTTCTTCGTCAACATCTGTGCAAACAACCCCAAAATTCCATTCAAGCCGGTCAAGTCGAGAGCGTAAATCTGAGACGTGAATGCAAGCATAACGTGGTTTGCGGCCGCCGGGCCGAAACTGATGAGACTAAGCAGGTAGGGCTCAATCGAAACGAAGAAGAGCAAGAGGATATTCAGCCACATCATCACCCCCTCGAAGCGTTCTCGCGGCCAGGCAGTTACCATAGCAGTGTATCTGAGCCACACAGAAATCAAAATCAAGAAACTAAAACCGAATCCGAAAATGTCAGCCACAACGTCACTTGGATTGACGGCAGGTCGACTCAGCAACGACAATGATCCAATCGAGAGAGCCAGACCGAATATCAAATCAGAGAGGGATTCGATTCTAGGTTTCGGAATTCGTACACTGAACGTCAATCACCCACGTAACAGTCCAGCGAGTTAAGAGTGAATTTTTGCTAATAAGTTCCTTTTTTCCCGACCAAACAAGCCGGACAATACCCACACACACCAGAAACAACTGAACAAGTTATTGTGGTCGTTTGCCTATTTCGAGGTGAATGAGTTTGTTCCAGTGCCGTTTCCCACAACTAGGGCATTTGACGTAATACCAGGCGTAGCCGGGGATACCTCCAATGCCTGCTCTCACTCCAACAATCCAGCCAATCTTCTCAAATGAAGTATGGCATTCGGCACACAGCAGGGTGAGCCTTGGCGGCAATTTCACCAGGTCCCTGTTTCTGAATCTGAATTGAACTAATCATAACAGGAGTCGGTTGAGAGGTGGAGGAGACCCCTTCACCGACACCGCTGCAATGCTGATACCTGTTACATGACGTTTGAGGTATATACGCAAGTATTCCAAGTGTTAGAGGACTGGCAGTAGCGATGTGAGCCGGACTCGACTGGATTTTTCTTTTGTGTGCGGGCACTAGAAATTGAACTATTCTTGATTAATCCAAATTTCCCATGAATAGAGAGTTCCATCTTGACGATTGAACCGCATTAGTTTTAGGACCCAGAGCACATGGCTTGCTGTTGAGGCTGCTGTGAAATGGTAGACAATCGGGAGACTTCCTGGTCGATTATCAAGCTTAATCTCTCTAGGATGCCATGGCGTGATTTTACGTTGGGCATGCTGGTTCCCCTTCTGCTCCTCCAGTTTGTATCCCTGCCGTCTGTTCCTCTGCTTGGCGTGTACTGCTCGGTTGCCTGGCTGATAATAGTCATAGTAACAATCGGTATACTGACACGTACCCTTAGTGTTTTTCCGGTTATCACCTTAATTGTTACCCTAACCATTGTTGCCGGACGTTATCTGGCTCACTTGAATCCGGCGTTCACGCTCATACCTTCACTTGACGCCACGATCATAGGTCTGATATTCGTCGGCTCGATGTTGAGGCCGCGCCCGTTTATCATGACACTGATAGACAAGAAGACCCTTGAACGCACCGAAGCAAAATTTGGCAAAAGCAAATTTTTCTACAAGGCCTGGTTTGACATCAATATTATCTGGGGGATGTTTTACTTCATCCAGGGAATGATAATCAGCTACCTAATGATAATGAATATGGAAATAGGTAACATTATGAATTTACTGTTCAGCTGGCCTTCCGTTCTAGTGCTGCTTTACTGGAGCGTTGATTACCCGCGCTGGTATTGGGAGAAGCACTGGGAGAAGATGAAGGAGGAAATCGATGCAGCCGCATTATATGAAAAGGACCACCAGGCAGGTCAGCCACGACCCGTACAGTGACGACTTTGCAGTGGCTTCGTTAGTGAGAAAGGCGCCACACACATAGAAACTCCTTAGACCCTGCTAAATGACTGACAACTAGTGGTTGTCATTCACTCTGATGATTCGCAGTAACACGGCACCTTTCATACCAGCTTACTTTCTAACTTTCCACTGGTTGGAGAATACTACTGTGAAGATCTTCGGCGACTCGAAAGTAACTCGAAAATTCCAAGTTACAATACCGAGGGCCATTAGAGAACGTCTCAAATTGCATTCCGGGGACCGACTTGTGTTCATTGGGGAAAATGACCACATTTTGGTCAAGAAGGGCAGGTTGCAGGTTGAAGCTTGAGCTCAACGAACATGGGTAAGATGACGGCTGTCGCCGCCTGCGCTTCAATCACCGTCGCATATCTAGCGCTCCAACCATTTCGTGGAGCACTGTATGTGTTGTCAAACACTTCTGAGGCTGCTTTCTCGTTAATCCCTCTACTCTTGAGTTTTTACGTGTGGAAGACAAAGACTCCGTTCATCAAGTCTACTCGATGTTTAGCGATTGGCTTCCTAATGGTGTCGCTCGGTGAAGTGACCTATTCCATCTATGCTCTATTTCTTGGAATCGCAATTCCTTACCCCTCCATAGCTGACTTCTTCTGGTTGAGTAGTTACCCGCTGATTTTTGTTGGTATAGCGGTGTTCTTGCAACAGTTTCGATTTGCCATTAATAGAAAAATCGTGACGATCGCAATCAGTATATCGGCTGTTGTGACTGGGTTGATTGCAGTTTTTCTTATCATTCCTGTCGATTCAATATCTCCGGATTTGATGACTAGCATTGTCGGCCTTGCGTATCCTATCTTGAGTCTCGGTTTGTTGTTTACTTCAATTGTTGGCATACTCATGTTTCGGGGAGGGGCGATGTCGCGTGGCTGGCGATGGCTTGCGCTAGGTTCGATACTCTTCGCAATCGCAGACATAGGATTCAGCTACTTTACAGCTACCGGATCTTGGTATGATGGGCATCCGTTCGAGTTGCTGTTCGACTACGGATACGTATGTTTCGGTCTGAGTCTCTACAGTCAGCTCAAGGATATTTGGTGACCCATGCATGTCAGCAGATCCGGTGATCAGTAGAGATAGGGAGAAGGGGTGGGTTGTTGAAGATAGTAAACGACTTGTAACGTTCAGACTAAGGACGTTCCAGTCATTCGAGAACAGACTGATTTCCCTCGTAGGGGACGCTGTGAGCAAGATGATTCTATATCAGATGGGAAACGAGATCGGCCATGTTGCCTGCGATTACGGTCGAGAAGCCATTAAATCAGAATCCGATTTAGGCCCAGTTCTTGACAGTATCCTCTCAGGTCGGGGCTGGGGCAGATGCGGAGTTTTCGCCAAGGAAACACGCGACGGAAAAACCACGTTCACTGTTCAAGCTACAGGGACACCATCATCACACGAACGGACATCCGTCAAGCCAACATGCGACATCGAGAGCGGCATCGCATCCGGATTCTTGGAGGCTTACTTCGGGAAGAAAGCTCAATCTCATTCGGAACTAGCCTGCGTATCGACAGGCAGCCAGTACTGCATATTCGAGACAACCTTCAATCAATGATCATCAGTAGAGGTTTCCGAATAACTGATGAGCTCGGTCATTAGGTGGTGGGTCTAGTGCGCACACTGTCTCACTATTCATGAGAATAAGAAGTAAGTAGAGGAACGCGAACACTACCAGGCGTTGAAGGCTAGCTTGAGGGCGGAGGCCATTTGTCTTGTTGTGGTAGCTGTTCTTTCGTTCTACGTAGTGCCTGTGGCGGGGCAGCAGATCGCTATCGAGACAGGTCCCACTTTCATCTGTAATCTCATGGACCACCGGGCCGAGGCCCTAGGCATAGGCGGCGCGGACCTTGGCGTCAGTGTGGTAGACGGTTCAAAGTTGTGGTTGATATTCGGTGACATGAGAGGTACAGGTCCGGGGCCGCCGTCTGGAGGTCAGCCGGGGGTGGGATCTAGTTCTGCGATTGAGTCGCAGCTTCCGTTCAACTGTTCCTCCTATTCGTGGCTGACTTCCGGCGGAAAATTCTACCAGCCCCTGCATTCAGCACGGAAAGCGGGTATCGACGAATCCACGGTTCCAGCCGGAGCCATCACACTCAACGGCTCCATCTACATTTACTCAATGCAGGTGAATCACTGGGGCTCGGGCTCGGAGGGTACCCATGCGCACGGCGTCCTCTTCAAAGACCAGGCGAACGGCGCGTTTACCGAGTTGACGCGTTGGCCGATGGACAAGCTGTTTGTAAATACCGCGCCACTTGCAGCCGAACTCCCCGACGGAGCTCCCGTCATCTTCTTGGTCACAACCGCGGAATATCGGCATTCACCGGTCTACCTAGCCTATGTAGCCCCATCGCAGATTGGCGATCCCACGGACTATCACTACCTCTCTGGTTATGATAAGAACGGGTCTCCACTCTGGAGCGCTGAAATGGTTGAGGCCAAGCCGCTGCCAGGTCTCGAGAACGTCTGGGCGGGCGAGTTATCCTTCCTGCACGATGCACCTCTCAACAGCTACCTGCTTCTGTTCCGAGACTACTCAAAGACTAACACGTTCGCTCTCTATTCATCAAGCACACCATACGGCCCATTCATAGGCCCGTTAACGTTCTCTCCCTGTGGCACTACCTCTAGTCGGCCAGAGTGGATGGAAAGTGGATGGGGCGGATGCTATGGTGGTTATATGCTTCCAGATTCTTTCGGCGCGGACGGCTACGATCTCTCTTTCGACATCTCGTTATGGGATCCTTACACCACTGTGCTCATGACGATGAGACTAAGTACCCCATTAACAGCTGGGTCAACTTCGCAAAATACTTCAAAATCAAGCGCGAGCACATCTGTTGCTGAGACGACTTCCGTCGAACAGGGTTCTGGCGCAGCTGTCGTTCTCCCATTGTCCCTTGCAGTTCTTGGCTGCGGTATCGCGGTGATAGCAGCACGAAAATATGCTACGAGAAACCGACCTTAACTCTAAATGAAGGTTGAGATAGTTTTTTCAGTCAATCGACGATGAATGCCTTGGGCTCTTATGCGCGCTACGAATGTTCTGATCATACTCTGCTTTCTGGCGAGTCTCTATGCTTGGTATCTTGGATCGAAGAATCCGGAGCTGGTGCAGGAATATTTGGCTTTCAGTTTGAAAAACCTGGAAGCGGGAAGAATTTGGACCCTTGTCACCGGTATCTTCGTTCATGCGAATCTCGTCCACTTGTTAGGAAACATGATCTTCCTGTACGTTTTCGGCAACACGTTGGAGAGCATATCGAATGATTCTAAGCGAATGCTGATCGCTTTCTTCTTTGGTGGGCTTCTCAGTTTTCTGTTAAGCATACCCTTCTTTCCTCCCGACACAACTTTTGTTGGGGCGTCGGCGGCTATCTTCACGTTAACTGCGGTGGTCATGTTGATGAAGCCGCTCCGGTGGTCGTGGCTGCTGCTTATGCCTGTCGGGTTGGTAGCGGTGCTCTACTTTTTATACAACGCAGTTGCGGTTTACTACCAATACCAGAGCAACGTTGCGTACATCTCTCACATCATTGGTTTCTCGCTGGGATTACCGCTCGGAATTGCATGGAGTTCTCAGTGGAAGCGGAATTTACTGATATCAATCGGCCTGGTGCTAATCTACTTCGTAATCTTGTTCATCGTAACGCAGTATGTGTTGCCCGCATTAGCTGGAACGAAACTAATCTTCCCGTAGCCGTTGCCTTTCTTTATTGACGTATTGTGGAGGAGGAGAGTGTGGTGTGTCTAAGCACAAAGCAGATTCCTCCCCCGACAAGAACCAGGACCGCACTTGCTTCAGTGAGAGATGTTGAAGCAGCGGGACTGAAGTTTCCAACAAAGCCCAAGCTGAAGATCAGTAGTAGTGCTCCGAATATCATTCCTCTAATTCCAGCCTCGGAGAGTAAACGTTTCGTCGCAAGCGTGTAACAGTGAACAGCTCCAAGGGAGCAGATTAGAGTTATCACTAATACTATCAGGAAGACTGAGGTAAACGTGACTGGAAGCCCGACGCCCATTAAAGGAATGGCCAGAAGGCTCATGACAAAGCTTGCAACGCCTCCAACTACGAACAGCACTGCCGCCACGTCAACTATACCCGTTCTTAATGGTGAAGAACCCTTGACGAGCCCAGAGGCATTATTGCCCTGACTCTTGGCTTTTCCAATGCTCATCAGTGTGTCTCCTATGGTGTAATTGAGTTTACGATTATGTAGTTGCCGGGGCACAACGCGCCGGTTGGAGCCAGGTTATAGCCTTGAGAGAGTTGCCCAGTCACGGTCACCCACCGCCAGGCTGGGGTGTATGATGACGGTAAATTCTGCAGAGTGTAATACTGGTAGACTCTAGACTCGAACCAATAGCCGTTCTCTATCGGGATCGCTAGCTCTACACATCCATTTGCGGGCGTGTACAAGTAGCCAGAACATTGCACCGTGTTGCTGCTTCCAGTTGATTGGCAAGTCGTATAGTAATTGCCGTTGTAGGAGCCTGGATAATTGCAGTATGAACTCTGGTAACAATTGCGGTATTGATAGGTGTAACCGTTCTGATAATTGTAACCGTTGCCATATTGATAGTTGTAGCCGTTCAGATAGTTGTTAACGTTCACTCGCAGTAGCTGAACCGCTGTCGCTAATGATGCTCCGTTTCCTGTATAGGCGTAGTAACCGTACGGGTAGCCACTGTAGATCGAGACTGTGACCTGCACCTGATGTCCGATTACCGAAGGTGAAAGGTTGAACACGAGTTGGCCGGTGAATGTGTTTCCGTAAGCGGCAGTGAGTGCTGTGCTCACTGACCCTAGATTGCTATTCGATGCCGTATCATATGCGGTCCCCACTGCGTACAACTGGTTGCTCACAAGGGCGCAGGTTGCTGATACGGGCACCGTAATTGCAATATTCGAATTGTAGTAGTATTGCGAAGTAGAGAGGCTTGAGTATCCAAGCGTTTCAACGCACGAGTCCGCTGAGACCGGAACGCTGCTTCCGTTGATTGCTAAGGTTGCCGCTAGAATGAAGGTTAACAACACGATTCCGCAATAGCGTGTTCTCATGAATCACATGCTCCTCAATAGAGAAGAATCACATGCCCTCAGGCTCTTAATTTTAGGTAGCACAGATCTACCTCGAGCAGCAAGTTTCTACCTGGTGGAAGTATGAAGTTCCTTTTGTGTCCTATGTCATAATCATTGACCTGTTGCAAATCTGCTACTGATTGGCTTCTTCCACATCAAATTGGCAAAATATCCATGCGCTAGACAATTGGTCTCGGCGACACTCATCTCTTCAACGAATGCAATTGGAGCCCCTAGGCGGCCTTTGATCTTCTACGAATGAAACACAATGCTACGCATAGTACAAGCCCTGAGAGTAACCCGCATGGTGAGACTGGAAATTCGGGAACAACGATGGATCGTGAGTTTTGGGCTAGCCCGATTCGACCTCCTGCATCCTTGCTGAACCCGTCATAGTAGAGTAAGTAGCTGTTCCCGTATAGGACTACGTTCGGTTGTTCAACTCCTGCAGAATCCCAACTGCCGGAACCGCCTGGAACGAGCACCGGGTTATTTGGCGACCTTGTCCAATTTGCCCCGTCGGACGAGGTGGCAAAACCGATTTGTGGCGTTAGGTAGCTCTCGTTCATTCCCGTGTACCAGAGCTCGAAATTGGAGCCGTCGTAGATTACAGAAGGTGAATAGACTGAACCTGAATCCCAAGCGTTTGGGTCCGCGGAAGGTGTCAGTACAGCTCCAGGCCACTTAGCCCATTCAACTCCGTCAAGGGACGTGGCGTAAAGGAGTCGACTGGTCGTGCCAATTTCCTGCTTAGCAGAATCCTCGCCAGAGTACCACATGTCGTACGAACGGGGACTCGGACTGATCGAATATGGAGTAGCCAAGTATTTCTGGTCCAAACCGAACTGACTGCGCGTCAGGATTGGGTTATGGTCGTACCTTACCCAAGTAGTACCGTTGGTTGAGGTCGCTAATCCCACAGCTCCGGCACCTGAGCTTGTCATATTGCTCCCTCGGTACCACATCAGGAACAGTGTCCCATTCCAGATTACCGAACCCAATTCAACTTCCCCACTGTCCCAAGCCCCTGTGGGACTAGGTGTCAATACTGGAACGTCGTATTGCGTCCAAACGACACCGTCGTTGGAAGTTGCATAACCCACTCCGCTAGTTCCAGTGGCCGTGTTACCTCCATTGTACCACATTCTGAAGATGCGACCATCATACAACACTCTCGGACCGACCACATAATCTGCATCCCAACTTCCCGGCGTTGGAGCCAGTATAGGGTTCCCGGAATACTTCACCCATTGTCCGGATACCGCGTACGGGACGTCAGCAAACGCAACGGACGGTAACACCATCAATATGGAACCGATCAAAAACATCGCTAACAGGAGGAATGCATGGATACGCAAAACATTCAACTCCAAGTCAAGAAATGGCTTCGCTTCTTAGGCTAGCGCCGGTTGGGAGATTATTCGTTGGTGAGCAATAGCAGAAGCGGATACGTTTGTGTGCCGGAGGGAGAAGCAGATCACGCCGCCGACGAGAATGAGAACTGCGCTTAGCTCTGTTAGGAAGGCTCCGGAAGTAGTTTGAACGAAATTTCCGCCCGAGCTGAAATTTCCAAATATGCCGAGACTCAAGATCAGTAGCAATGCTCCGAAGATCATTCCTCTCATACCGGCCTCGGAAAGCAACCGTTTCGTCGTAAGCGTGTAACAATGGATTGCTCCAAGAGAACAGACTAGGCCTATGGCTAGAACTACAACGAAGACCATGCTGAAACTCGACGGGAGACTGATCGGATACAAGCTTGCAATAGGAAGTGATAGAAGAGTCAATACCAAACTCACAACGCCCCCAATCACAAACAGAACAGCCGCCAGATCCACGAAACCGTGCTTCAAAGGTGAAACCCCATTCATCTTCTTGAAACCTCAAGCTCAAAAGAGAGAACGAAATCGGTTAAGGTTAATTCTACTCAGTAGAAAATCACGCTAGTGCGTAGAAATTTCGTCCGGGAAACTCTAATCCTGAATGTTTCGCTCGATCATTTCTTCCTGGAAGTCAAAATCTGCATCAATCAGGTTCGACAGGAACCCTTCAAGTTCCAGAAATTCTACGCGATACTTGCATTGGAGGTGAGGCATGACTCTTCTATGCTTGATACCAACAGAGACTTCGGCGAGCTGGAAGGCGGAGTCATCAATCTCTGAATCTCCCAAGTACATTGCTGGACCTGTCACACCTAGCTCGGTACGCAGTTTAAGGTAGGCAGCACCTTTGTCGACTTGGAAGGGAAAGACGTTGGCGAAGGGGCTTATGTCTGACTCCACAACGAATAATCCCTGTTCTTTGCAGAACGTCAAGAGGGGTGTAGTTTTTCTGCGAGCCTCATTCCAGTTCTTCGATAATCTCCAGTCAATGCAGAAAGCGAGCAAATTGCCTTCTTCGGTCTCTTTCCTCTCGATCACTATGTTATCAGGGATTGGCAGGATTCTTGTAAGCGCCTCTTTGTAAGCGATTTCTATCTTCTTGTTTGGTTCTCGAACACGTTCATCTACGTATGTTCGATCGCCTATTTGCATTTCCAATCCGCAAGTGGCGGCGATACCGTGCGCAAAAGGTACTCGCTCCTTGATGAAGGTAAGATCCTTCGTCGTAACTATGCCTAGTTTGATTTTTGTACTAGCCTTGGTGAGCAGCCGCTTTAGCCTAGGTGGCATGTACGCGTCTTCTCGTCTTAGCTCCAAGGGAGAAAGCGTGCCGTCAAAGTCTGAGAACAACGCTTGAATCTTCACCATATCAAGAATCCCACCTTTAAGAGCGATTTTAACATTATAACAATGACGCCGACAGAGTTCGCGAAAAGGTCAAAGCTGACTAGGCGCTAATTCACGAGTGATGCGCTCCGTTGATCTCCTATAACATCATCCTTGAATCAGGCGCAATGCATGGCGCGGATACTCGTTGAAGATGCGAATCGGCGTCATCATGTATCAGACCAGCACTAGCAAAGGTCAGGAACTAGTAGCGCAGAGAATGGTAAGTTACTTCAGAAGATTAGGCCATGACGCGTATCTGATCACGAGTATCTACCATGACGGAAAAGAGGTCATTAGCGAGGATTCGATAGCTGATAAAGAATACGTGCTGATTGAGGATCATGAGCTGAATATTCCGATAATTCGAGTTGGTAGCTTCACTTCCAGATGGCCCCCTCGGCGTATCCTGTTCAAAGATTCGATACACACGTTGGAGAGGATTGTAAACGAATTCAACCTCACCGTCCTGATAACGCACAGTACCCTATGGAATGGTCCGGAGGAGGTTGCGAAGTTCGTTGAGTGGAGACACAACATCAAGACGTTAGGTGGGTATCAGGACCCGTTGATCTTCTGTCATATGTCCCACTTTCATGAACCTTCGGCGGGCAGGTACTCGATAATTGAACGCTCCTTTAGAATCGCGTGGAATCAACTATCATTGAAGACCGTACTGCGCGTTGCTGATCTGATTTTAGTTGTGACACCGTTTGAATTGGAAGAGAAGGTGAAGTTAGGGGCGCCGAAGAAAAAGTGTGTTCTCTTTCCCGGCGGGGTTGACGATTACTCTTTCCTTACCTTTGCAACCTCACGCCCAGAACAGCTCCTACGGCAATTCAGCATCCCTAACGATGCAAGAATAGTCTCGTATATTGGAACGATCGAGGAGCGAAAGAATCCGAAGGCAATTCTCGATGTGGCAGAACACTTGGCCAGCAGAAAGGACATTCACTTTGTGATAGCGGGTAGAGGGGATGACGAATACGCCGCGGCGATGAAAGAACGAGCGACACACCTGCCAAATGTTACGGTACTTGGCGAGCTGAACGAGAACGAAAAAGTGCAGCTAATCAAAACCTCCTATCTCAACATCCTCCTGAGTCGAATGGAGGCACTCGGCCTAGCCCAGCTTGAATTCATGTTCCAAGGAGTGCCAGTAATCACTTCAGGCATAGGCGGACAAGCTTGGATCGTAAAGAACGACCAGGACGGCATCCAAGTTGACGGCCCAGATGATGTGGACGGAGCGGTGAATGCTATCGTGGAACTTGTTGATGACAGCAAGAAATGGAGTGAACTCTCAATCCACGCTAAGGAGAAGGCAGCCGATTTTGCGCTTACAAAACTAATTCACAACTTGGAAGGGGCACTGACCAATGAGATCGAACGAGAGACAGGTATATCAACGCTGCCAGCTGAGGTTAGGTCAACGCTTCCAGAACCAGAGATTGTCGTTCAAACTTGGTCACACGGAACACGTAGACTCATAACGACGAATAAGCGGCTGTTCATCCAAAGAGGTCGACTTTCAAGAAGCGTAATTGAAATCCCATACGCTAGCACCAAGTCGATTGAATACATCAGAAGATACGATTGGAGAACTCTTCTGGCTGGAGCTGGACTTTCACTCCTAATGTTCATTCACCACTACATATCACCAATCCTTTCGCGAACCCTCACGTCCAGATTCGTCTCCATCATAACTCTTCTCGTACCAAACATAAGACCAAACCTCCCACAAATTCTCGCTGACATATGGCTGCTTCCGGTTACCATAGGGTTCATACTGTTCCTGATCAACGCTCGAAAAGGCTACGCCCTACACGGACCGACACGGAATCCGATATACCTGCCACCATCATTTGGCGAAGCCATTGATCGTATCCGCAGCATTCAACAAGGCAAAGATCCGTACCCGAAAAGAAATGAGACCCTTAATGCAGAGACGATTTGACCGTGCCACATGCGATCTGTAACGACATGAAATAGGCGGTTGGCGCGCTGACTTTCTACGCGCTTTTTCTTCTCGTTTTGCTCTCCAAGACGTAGTAGTTTTCGTCAGCGTCAATTTCCATGCTAGGAACGTATGAGAGAATGAATTCAATGAGTTCATCCATACTACGCTTCTGCTTCTCCTTCAATTGAAGAAAGCCCTGGAGACTGAGGAGTCTCTCATACACTTGAGAGCTAATCTTGATACTACGATTGAGTCGTCTCTTTTTCCTCGATATTGAAGAACGCGGCATTGATTCTCCCTGGTGGAAACATTGTATTTTCTCCTCTTCTTATCTTTTCCCACAACGATCTGCAAAAGTCATTTGTGAATGAGAACGGACGATAGCGGATCAGTATCTAGAGATTTCCTACAAAATACTAGCCCGGTTTACGGGCATACCAGTAATTCACCTTACAGGCACTCCGTCTACGGCAGCGGGCAAAGACGGGATGATATTTCTACTCGTTGATTCGGTTAATTAGGTCCCGTGTCTTAATTGCGAAATCGACCACACTAGATGCGGATGCTGCCTACTATTGCTAGATCCGTCTTTCCTACCGGAATCCCGATCGCCGTTGTGAGCCCCTGAGCTATGAGCGACCCAAACGTCTCGTAATCTTCCAGCATGAGATTCGCGATGCTAGTTACTTAACCATCGCTCGGTTCCAGAGTCACCACTTATCTTACCTTTCAATTTCGAGAGTAAACTTTCTGATAGAACAGATACGTCTCCAGCGATTTCCGTTGCAACTTTGCTTGAGAGCTTCAGCGCGACCACTTTATGCCCCTTAACATCCAGTACGAAACCAGCATAGTCCAACGGTTTAACCGAGGGGATAGTGGTTTTCGACCAGACAAGCGTGATCATTCAGGCGTACCTCGAAAGTAAACCCAAGAGACCGCCCAACAGTGCGAGCAATCTGACTTAAACTTCAAGCTGTATCAGCACGTTGATGGTCCTTAGGGCGGATAGCTTTTGGTCGAGAATTTCTACCTGACATGAATCACCTCTACATTTATGGTCTCGTCGACTCCTCTATGAGAGGAACGTTTGATGCTTAGTCGAAGTAGTCCAAGAGTTTCGGGTAGAGTAGTTGAGCATCCCAATTCATTTTCTCAGACTGGATCTTACTTTTCACCTTAGTGGCAAGCTTCTCGTCTAAAAGTGCAATCTCCATGGCTCGCGCTAAGTCTTCACCCGCATATGTGTGCATCTTGAATTTTATCGAGTTCTTGAAGTTGAACCAAGAAACGTCTCGCTGTGGAACAAGCAATCCATTTTCACCATGCTTGATGATTTCGTTGAAGGGCGGTGCATCTACAGCAATTGGAGCTTTGTCAAACCTGAAAGCCTCGAGAATCGGTAATCCAAAACCTTCCGAGTAGCTTGGCTGGACGTACGCAGTACATAAGTCATATAGAGAGTTCAATTGCCTCTGCGTTATTTGTCCAAATCCCTCAGTTAGCCAGATACTTCTAATTCCAAGCGTCGCTACCATCTTCTCTAGATCGTAGTACCCTTCTCGCTGAGAATGCAAAATCAAGAACACATCAGGAACTTGCTGTTCAAGAATTTGGTAGGCCTCCAATAATCGATCTAGCCCCTTCCTCTGATGATTGGCTGAAACCGTCAGGATGGTCTTGCGGTCCCTCGTCCGATTCACACATTCCTTTTTGAATTCGACATCCACTTCTCTCTTGCGCATGTTTATTCCATGATGAACCACGTCTGCCACCACGATCCCTAACTCTCCTATCATTTGGTTGACAAATTCACTAACGGCAACTGATTTGAGGTGTCTCGCTGTGCGGATACAGGAATCGTCTAGCTGACTCAATCCTTCTGTTGTCACGTAATATACCAAATCGCTACCTTTTGAGAGACGGTCAATGAATTCGAGAGTTCTGTTGTCGAGAGTACCTATGAATAGGATCTTCCCTCCTGGGTTCGCTTCCTTCCAATCATAGACTCTACAGCTACATCGATTTCTCAGAGCGCATTGTATTTCTACCGCTACGTTCCTGAATGAAGGCCACGAAGTCCTTGTAACTATTTTCACATGCATAGCAGTGACCCGTAAACGGATTTTGAAGCGCTGCCACGTTTTTCTGAACAGTCGAGCAGTGCCAGTCTAATTGTCTTAAACATGAGAGACTTCATTTCCTTCTCTCTACCTTTGTCTACTCCATAGATTACTGTCACAAGGTAGCTTACCGACGACACTTCGATCACTTCGAAGCTTTGCTTCTCACCTCTGAACTCTTCATTTTTCGATAACCTCGACACGAGTTCCTTGTGCAATTCGTCTGGATCAACTCGAATTGGAACTTCGAATTGAGTTCCAACGTGGCCCTGTTTGCTATGGCTGAGATTCAAGATAAGGGATTGAGTAACGAGAGCGTTCGGTATTTTCAGCAGGGCTTCGGAGTCCGATAAGATCTTAGTGTAGGTTAACGCGATACCCTTCACCACACCGGTGTAGCTAGGCTCAAGCCATCCATGAGGAAGCGTTGGTGGAAATTTTCCATACTGCCAGGTAATTACCGCTATCCTATCGTTTCCAACGAAAGAAGCAGAAAGAGTATTTTGCTTCTGAGTGAACTCGTGTCTCTCTTTTTGGACATGATCAATCATCAAAGTCGTGCGACATCCGCTTTCCATATCACGATACGGTCCAGCGCTTTGCGCGAGATTAGGTTCGGTATCGTCATGCTTAGTCCGTCCTCTCAGAAGTCCGTTGTAGTAGCTAATGAGAGATATTCTACTTAGTGGAAAAAGCCATTCAAGAGTAATATTTCGGCAGCACGATCAACGATTGCTCAAATAACGTGTTATAAGTCTTAGGCGCTGGCCGTTAAAGGCCAACGCCTAGGCGGCTGCGCGGACTTAATTTAGCTCTATAAGACTGCTAATATCCCAGTATTAGTTGGAGTAGGCTCACATAGTCAGTGACGTGCTGTAGTATGCAGTTTTGGCATTCGACTGCACTCGTTACAGGAGTTACAGCAGAATTCGTGATCGTATTTGTTACAATGCTTGTCATTGGGATCGTAGATGTAGCTGATTGCGCGAGATTTTGTTGGGTGACATGATTATACGTAGTCGACGTGCCGTCGAAATGGACAGAAAATTGAAGACATATGCTCACAAGTAAGTTGGCGTCAAAGATTCTGATAAACTAATTTCTACCTAGTGGAATTCAAAATAGGTGGATCCTGTATCTTTCTCGCGGCTGCTTTCCTGTGTTAGGCTCTGAACAGGATGACTGAAAGGACAACAACAGCGTCTGGCGTAACTGAGTTGCATTATGCAAGTCGCTCCGTTGATCAAACGTTCCTTAAATTCGTTGCATGGTGAATGAAATTTCTCATAGGCACGTTGGCACGGTCGATGCAAGATTCGAAGTGCAAGCGAGGTTATTTCTGCAAGTCAATAAACACGTTCACAGCTGATTTTGATTAGCCTTAAATTCGCTTTTGGTCACATTATTGATCGGTGTAATACGATGAGCCAATGTGGATGTGCTGGAGGTTTCCAGTACCCGTATGGTTATTCTCCGTACCGGTCTCCTGACAGCTACGCCCTGTATCAGTTTTCTCAGTATTACCCTCCGTCTCAATACTGGGGAACGTACGCCTATCCTAGCCCTCCGTACCTTAGTCCGTACTCAAGTTACGGACCGATGCCGTTCCTTACAGGATTCCAACGGGGGGAATATCGGCTCGGTAATTGCCTAATGATCTGTCAGTAACAATTCCTGGCGGCTGGAAGTGTTCGAACCCAGATTGCGACTTAACTCTCCGCTTTGACCGATTGGTTAGCAAGTTGAAGAGGTTGGGCTAATTGGTGGTAGTGGTTAGAGATAGATTTCCAATTTGGGCAGTTATCCTTGCGATTCTTCTTGTGCTTATCGCCGTAGCTATACTTGGGTTTGTGATTACTGGCGGTAGAGGAACGGTTTTGGTGGTTGCGATACCAGGCTTCCCTCTTGAATCTCTAATGATTGGTCTGGTGGTTGGTCTCCTTTGGATCGTGTTGAGACGCAGGTCAAAGGTTGGTTGAGGCGTGTGCTCACTCGCCAGCGCGAGTGAAGGGTGGGTAGCCGTTACGATATTGAACTGACAATTATCGATCTGGAGGGGCAGGCTCCGCCGTTCGGTCCTGTGCTACTGTCTTCCTCGTTTAAGAGTCCGTTAACCGTGACCCACGATCCGATGGATGGGAAGTGGGTAGGTTTCGTAAGTAATAGTATTGTTGAATATTATTCGTGTAACCATTATCGATTGGAACGAGTAGATCGGTGCATCCGCTGCTGTCCATGTATAACCTTGAATGGTAAGTCCCTGAGCGGACGCTAGCCATACTGTGAATCGTGCTTTCGATAGCGAGTTTTCATTAATCATGACTTTTTTCAGGTTTGATAGGTTCTAAACATATTGACAGGCGATCTCTTCAAAGTCGGATTTTGAACCCCGGTCGTTTCTTGAGGTACGCTTAATGTATCGTCTGACTGGGACACGAGATATTCCGACCGAGCTTTGCGGCCGTCAAACATATTCAGAGCGGTCTACGATATTGTGAGGATTCTCACCCCTGAGAAACCTTGCAACGTTGACTGCTGCTGCATTCAGCATCGTCTTCATAACTTCACTGTTGCCGAAACCTCCAGCAACGTAGGGTGTACCTATGAAGTTTGGGTACTTCATTAGTGCTGCGTCTTTCGGATAATCTACGGCGACATTCCACCATACGTCCAGGGCAATTCGAAATTCCGGGTTCCGTTTCAGAAACATGCTCAAGTCCTCCCGCTTAACTAGCTCCGCCCTTCCAACGTTCACGAAAATGGAATCCGCTTTCAGCAGCTTAAGACGACTCAAGTCTATCATTCCCTTTGTGGCCTTTGTAAGCGGCATTGAGAGAACGATCACGTCACTCCGTCCTAGAACATGATCCACATCTTCAACGTCACCTATGAAATCGCAGCTAAAAGCAGACGTTCCCGATCTCGTGATACCCATAACTTTCATTCCGAAAGCGCGCGCGATCTCAGCTACTCTACGGCCAACCGAACCCAACCCTATGATACCTATCGTTTTTCCGGTAAGTATGCCAATTCCAGGTGACTTGTCAAACACGCCATTCTTCAGGTTCCACATGTGAACGTGCAGATTGTGCGCCTGACAGAGGATCAGTGACCAGGCATGCTCCGCCACGGCATCCGCGTTTGAACCAGGATTCCCACAGACAGTAACATGTTCCGGAATCTCCTTCCACGGAAGGCCATCAACCCCGGCGGTCGCGGCCTGTATCATCTTCAACGTCTTCATCTCACCCAAGTGACTCAGCTGCCCATAGCACAGAGCAACGGCGACCTTCGGCAATATTCGATTCAATTCGGGCGAATCGTCGGTGTATACTAGCGCGTACCCGTCGAGCACGCAGACAATGTCTTCAATTGGCCTTATGAAAGAAAGCACGATGGGAAGATCTCTTCGACTATTCGTGGGCGAATCCATTTTCATCGACTCAGTGACCTTAGTTGTGAACGCGAGTAAGATCCTTCTAACAAGTGACACTTGATTCTTGAACCTAGCGTTGTGCAGGTAAAGAGAAGTACCGAAACGAAACTTTGGTTAGTCAATTAGAAGAAGGCGACACCGTTTGGGTCGTTTACTCGGGCGTAGCCCTGTGTAGATGCGTTTGAGTTCTGTTGTGGCTGGGTGAACGTTCCGTCGGACGTGGACTAGTGCGACGCCTTATGGAAAATTCGGACGTACTGTGGGAATACCCATTGCCTTACTTCCGGTTTGGGGACATAGAGGGCGGCGACTCCAAGTCCGACTACTACGGCGAAGGTTAACGCTTGGTTGCGTAGGTTATGGTTCACGGTTGGTTGCGATTTGAGAAATGTACCTTCAGGGTTTACGATGATACCTTGGACGTTCGACTGGTCCAAATTTCGCAACTATTGATGCGTTATGTTTCTGCCTTCTCGACAGTTTCTTCCTAGAGAAATTCAATCGATGAGCCGATGCCCTTCTCGATGGCCAGCTTGTACACGACGTTTGCCACCGCCAAGTCGCATATAGCTACTCCAGTCGAAGAAAAGATGATGATTTCATCATCTGATTCTCTTCCTTTTTTCTTTCCTGTCACAATTTCGCTAAGCTCGGCATAAATGTCATTTTCAGATACCGCTTTCTCTCTGAAGAACTCAGCTAGGTTGCCATCTATCTTGGATTGTTGAAGGTCAGTGACCACGATCTTGTTTGCTTTCTCTACCAATCCTATCGTTATCTCTTCATCTCCTATCGCGGCGATAAAGGCTCCTTTAGACACGTTGTTTTCATTTAGAAATCTTTCGTGCGAAGTAGTCGCAGTCAAGATGATATCCGATCCACGTGCTGCGTCATCAACACTGTCCGCGGGATTGATTTGGATGTCTACTAGTCTACTCATTTCATCAACGAATTTCTGGCGAACTTCGCTAATGGCATCGTAGACTTTAACTTTCGATATCGGGACAACTTCCTTGAAGGCGAGGAGATGACTTCTAGCTTGTATGCCCGCACCTATTACGCCTAGGACTTTTGAACTCCTCTTGGCGAGATACTTAGCCGCAACCGCGCTCGTAGCGGCTGTTCTAATCGCCGTAATTGTACCGACGCTCATGATCGAGAGAGGAGCGGCCGATATGGCATCATTGAGGATGATTGTTCCAAGTATGTTTGGAAGCCCACGTTTCTCTGCGTTTCCTATTACTTCTGAATGCCACTTTATACCCATGATATTCGAAGTCTCAATGTAGGCGGGCAGGGCGCCCGTCCAGACCCCTCGTTTTGGATCGTTTATCACCGCTTTCACAGGCATGGCAGTCTTACCTTGCCCGTGCGCTGCAAAAGCGTCTTCAACGGCTCCTATCGCGTCCTTCATCTGAATATTCGCAGACTTGACATCCTTCTCTGAAAGAACGAGAATTTTTATCAATATACGACCCTAGGCGACTGTTCTCACGGTTCGACGAAGAACAACTGCGCAGGTCAAATACATTATGCTCGACTTTCGTTGATAGCCTCATATCGGGATTCAGACATATGCCGTCGATTGTAAGTAGGTTAGCGACTAGCACTGATACACGCGAGACAGCCCAACTAATTTCACCACAAATTTGTCTCAGAACGTGGATGGCAATGTGCAAGGCCACGTGCATGTCTAGCCGTCGGCAAGTGTGTTTGGGAAGAAGTTGAATCTCAAAAGAGTCCAATCCCCCCAGCCGTTTCATGAAACTCAAGATCTGGAAGTACTTGGAGAACAATATCTAGCCAGATAGAAGAGACGAATCGAATGGTCCGCTATTCTGCCCTGATACCTCGCAGTCATCACTCCGTGTGGTATGCCGATGAGGATTGCGTTCATTACACATTCTCAGCGGACCCTTACGACATAGCAGCTAGATGCGCCTATTCCCAACAAAAGGACTAATCGGTTGACCATTGATGGGTTTGATGTTAAAGTCTACTATGATGATTACGCCACACCCCCAACCCGGTCACTTCACGGAAGATTGAGATTAGTTCCCTTTTCCTCCTTTCCGCTTAGCCTATGGTGCTGCGATCATAGACACGAAGATCAAGATAATACCTGTTATGATAAATGAATATTGCACACTCGAAGCTTTCCTGCGGCGTTCACCTAAGGACGACAGGTCACGTAGACTCACAATGTATTGAAGAGCCTCCAGCAACCCGCCGATCAAGAGCATTATGCCTCCCTCGAAAAATGCTATGTCAGAGACACGCGATCGAATGCCACCGTCCATCAACAAAGAGAGAATTAGGCTGATTACAATGAAGATCACAGTTAATATGATGGTAGACTTTAGCACGTCTCTCACCATATTCCTTTTTGTCAAACTCTGAGCCGCCTGCTCTCATGAGGACGATGTGAGGTTCTCAGTTAACTGTCATATGAGGCTGGATAACCATGAACCCAAGCGTCATGTCGCAGAGCCCTCTTCCGGATGGCTGTATGATCTTGGATGCTATCGTCCATGTGACGCTATTCTTAATGGATGAATATCAATCCATTTTCTAACTCCTCTAGCAGTTAGAGTAGAATATCCCCGATCTCTATGAGTCTTGTCGCGCCTTCATCAGATATAAAAGAACGGGGCGGCAGTGCGATAGTGTAGTCCTAAGTGGATTTTTTCCTTCGCAGCACTGCCACAATTCCAACTATTGCCAAAACGACAAGAACAGTTACAGCAATGTACGTGGGGTCAAACGATGATGATGTAGCCGCAGCCGTAGTGGACATTGTTGCCGCTCCTGGATACTGGTATCCTGCCTTCATCATGTACTCTTGCGCTTCAGTCAAGTTAAACGGGTAAGGTTGGATATACTTGTAACCTGCCATGGCTGGAGTAATAAGCGTAGAAATGGGTTGCCCAGTCAAGGGGTAGAAGGCGTTAATGATATCTTGCCTGGGTATGGCCAGGCTCAGCGCTATTCTAACGTCCCTCGCAGCTTCCGGCGCTGCCGACGCGTTTGCCTCGCCAAGTGGTGTACCTGTGCCTGTCCCAAAGTATGGGTTCCAAAGGTTCATTTGAATATTGTTAATGCGGAAGCCTGTGTGGTTTAGGGTCGCACCCCAAGTTTGAATGTCGGGTATCTGCTTCTCTATATCATACAAGCTGTCTAGTATTTGTACGTCACCAGACTTGACTGCCGCTAACGCTGGTCCCACTTCAGGAATGTAGATCATCTTAAACGTTGTAATGTTTCCAGGGCCAGGTCCACCCCACCAATCAGCCCACCGATGCTTTGTTACCACCCCGGTGGCGGGATTGTAGCTATCGAATATGAATGGACCCGTGCCTAATGGGCCGGACCACTGAATAGTCGTTCCGTTCATCAACGTTACCGGATAGGTGCCTACGCCTGTGTTAAATGGGTGGGTTCGCCATTGGCTAAAGGGTACATCTTTGAGGATATGCCAGGGAACTATGGCGCCTGGAAGTTGGTCCTCTTGTTGAAACATGCATCTTGTTGGGAAGGATACGGGAGTTAACGTGTCCACAGTCAACTGATACTGTCCTGTAATGTGGACGTTTGTTATGTTTCCGAGGCATCCTGATACGTAGAGTGAATCAGTCGAAGCAATTCCCGGGTCCATAGCAGCCTTCCAAGTAAACCAGACGTCAGTCGCATTGAATGGCCAACCATCTTGCCACTTCACATCATGCCTAAGGTTTATGATGTACCGACTACCCGGACCAAGCGGGCCATTTTCACTTTGCCAATCGGTAGCGAGGTTAGGCATAACACTCATGTTTGAACTGTACTTTGACAATGTATCGTATATTCCTGCAGTCCACACATCGTCATAGGCAGTGTCGTGTAGGACTGCGTTGAGGTTCACTGGCTTCTCCGTTGACGCATACACTACCGTTTGATCAGGACCCGACCTGCTAATGTCAGCTGGCCACTCTTCGTTTATGAAGTATTCCAGTACGTTGATTGAGGGCCGCGATATATCGCGGCTTTGCGCTTGAACCATAAGGTTGCTGAAGATCGCAGGATAAGGTTCCCAGTAATGATACCAGTCCTGATAATTCCTCATAAGCGCCATACGTGTCTGATAATCCTGCGTGGTGGCTATCGCATTACTAATATTGGCATACCCCGGTATGGGCATAGCTTCACCAGTGAAGTAGCCTTTGACGTCCATTTCGGGTCCCATATCGTCGTAATTTGACATTAGATCGAATGAGCCATTGACGTAACTCTCCTTGTTTGCAGGAGGAGTGCTATTCAAAAACTCGGGCGTAATCTGATCCCAGTCTTGAAGTAAAGGTATTACGTCTATTCCAAGTTTCCTCCATTGGTCAACTACCATTTGTGACCAAGCGATTCTTGCTACTATGTTAATTGGGACTAAGTAGTAGATCTTGAAGAAAGGCGTTGCAGGTAGTGGATACATCTGGGCTCTTACGGGGGCCTGCACACCTGTATTGATAGCGAGAACCGCAAGAATCAGGACCGCAATTATCCAGGAACGTCTCATAACCAATGTCCTCCTGTTACGTGAAAAAACCGTTCCTCTAGCTATATAACATCTAACTATATAAAAAACGTAAAAAAAGTTCCTCATCTAACTATATAAAAAATGCAAAGAAACTTGCGTACGCATCAAAACTCTGGTGCATTGTTATTACAGAATCTACTCACATCTCCGTTTATTCATAGCACCGCAGAACATTTGGAAGACATAATGCCTAGAATCTGAGTTGCATGATCTGAAAATCACATGAGAATTTTTGGAGGCGGGATCACTGGAATGTTCGTGTCCTACAGTTTGGCGAGGGATGGGCATGGAGTAATTATTCTCAATAGTCACAAGGCCTAAAGGTCAATAACCTGTCCGCCTGTCCGCTCTCTAGTGCAGTTGGTAGTCAAAAGATGCTGTCAAAGGCACACATAATTTATGCCATCAGGAAATTGCTTATCACAATTCCAATCTTCCTAGGCACATCGATTGCGATTTTTTACGTTATGAATCTGGTCGGAAGTCCAATCTATTTTATGGTGCATATATCAGGCCACCTTAACAGCGCTGCTGTAGAAAAGTTGGCGGTTTACTATCAACTTGACAAACCTCTTTGGTATCGATATGTTGTGTGGTTGGGAAAATTTGTGGTTGGTGATATGGGAACCAGTTTCTTTAGCGGTGAATCTGTCAATGTTCTTCTTAGTAGTTTAAGTTGGGAAACGGTTAAGCTTCAACTGGCCGCCATTACGTTCGCAGCGGTGTTGGGTATACCCATAGGGGTAAAGACAGCTTTGAAGCAGTACTCCAAGACCGACTACTGTGTTACTGCAGTCGCGTTAGCGGGGTATTCCATGCCCATATTCTGGTCTGGCCTCTTAATGATTCTCATCTTTTCTTACTTCTTGAATTGGTTTCCTCCGTTCGGAGCGTTTTCGCTATCACCCTCCGAGTATCCTTTTGGGAGCAGTTTCATTGATGAACTATGGCATTTGGTGATGCCGACAATTGTATTGGGCTACAGCTATGTTGCTGTTTTCGTACGCCTTACTAGGTCCGGGATGTTGGAAACTATGAGGCAAGATTACATTCTGTCAGCAAGAGCTAGCGGTCTGACAATGAGACGTATAGTATACAACCACGCACTAAGAAATGCTATCCTTCCGGTCATCACCTACCTTGGGTTATTCATAGCGTTATCAATTGCGGGGGCGCCGGTCACCGAGACTGTATTCACATGGCCAGGCCTCGGCTACAACCTAGTGTTGGCAGTGAACCACCTAGACTATCCTGTAATAATGGGAATCAGTATGGTTATTTGTATATTTGTTGTCATCGTGAACTTTCTGACAGATATTGTCTACTCATTCTTCGACCCAAGGATTACCATTTAGGAAGAAAAAGAAATGAGGAACTCTTCCGCAAAACGAAAAATATCAACGAAGACTTTACTGATCGGTTGGAATAGATTCAAAAGAGATAAGTCCGGAATAATAGGGCTTGCTATAGTTCTGACGATTGGCTTGATAGCAAGCTTTGCACAATCGCTCGCTCCATATGACCCAAACACAGTCTTCTTTTACACTATGTACGGGTATCCAAGCCTTCAGCATCCGTTTGGTCTTGACACATGGGGGCACGACATTCTAAGTCGAGTTATCTATGGCGCTAGAACCGTCCTTTTTATTTGCCTAACGGCCGTAGCCATCGAGCTCATTATCGGCGTGACTATTGGCGCTACCGGAGGGCATCAAGGCGGAAAGATCGGTGATTTGACATCGAGTCTGATCGATATTTTTCTCATATTTCCGTCGTTCCTCTTCATTATGGTAATCATCAAGGCGTTCGACATATTTGTTATCGGGACGCCCTGGGAGAGTTTTCCATATAGGATCTTCATTATCGTATTTATGATAGGGTTTTTCGGATGGCCACCTCTCGCGAGGATAACTAGAGCAGAATTTCTAAAGTTCAAGAATTATATGTTTGTCGAGGCTGCTAAATCTCTCGGGGCATCGGACCTCAGGGTAATATTCAAACATATCATTCCTAATGCGTTGCCACCTATCATAGTTGTCGCTACCCTCAGTATGGCTTCAGCGATTGAGTGGGAAGCAGGGCTGGCATTTTTGGGATTTGGGGATGCGAATGTACCCGATTGGGGTTTCATGCTGCAGTTGGCGAAAGCTGATTTATCCGTTGCTTGGTGGGAAGCGGTTTATCCTGGAATAGCCATTTTTCTAGCGATCTTGGCGTTTAATTTGCTTGGAGACGGACTGAACGAAGCTCTGAACCCTCGTTTGAGAAATTAAGAAATTAAGAGATAGTATTATGCCTCAAATACTGAAGATCGAAAGTCTCAGCACCTACTTCTTTACGGAAGCCGGCACCGTCAAGGCCGTTGACGGCGTAGCCTTCGGCCTTGAAGAGGGAGAAACGCTTGGTGTGGTGGGAGAATCGGGTTCCGGAAAAACGGTCACGGCTCTCTCAATCTTGGGGATAGTTCAGAGACCAGGAAGAATCGTACATGGCAGAATTCTATACAAAGGGGAGAACCTTCTTGAGATGTCAGAGGAACAGAGACGAAAACTCCGCGGTAAAGATTTGGCCTACATCATGCAGGATCCGACTACATCCCTTGATCCCGTTTACAACATTGAGAGCCAATTGACCGAAGTCTTGCGCGCACATACTTTCGTGTCCAAGAAAGAAGCGCGGGAAAGAGTTCTTGACTTTCTGAGAACGGTTGGGATATCAGATCCGGAGAAGAGACTACAAGAGTACCCACATACACTCAGTACCGGCATGAGACAAAGAGTGGCTATAGCTAGAGCCATTCTGTGTAGCCCACACGTGCTTCTTGCAGATGAACCGACGACAGCCTTGGATGTCACGGTTCAAGCTCAGATTCTGAAACTTATGAAGGATCTGAAAAATAAATTCAACATGTCAATGATGTTAATTACGCATGACATGGGAATAATTGCCAAAATGTCAGATAGAGTTTGCGTCATGTACGCGGGTCGGATGTGCGAGATTGCCGATGTCAAGACTATCTATAAGAAACCGAGACATCCTTACACAGAAGCGCTTCTATCGTCGATGCCGCGCATAGACACGAAAAGAGGAACCCTCACGGTTATTCCCGGGGGCGTTCCAGATTTGATAAACCCTCCGAGCGGCTGTAGGTTCCATCCAAGATGCAAATATGCTAAAGAAGTCTGTAAAGAAATCGTGCCTGAGCCAGAAGAAATTGAGCCCGGACACTTCGTGGAATGTCTCCGAGTGCGCGAGTTAGGACTTGATTAATTGAGCTCTGAAAAGATTCTGAACGTAAGAGAATTGGTCAAGTATTTTCCTGTCACGAAAAAAGGAATTATATGGAGTAGTGTCGAGGGGCAGGTTCATGCGGTTGATAATGTCTCGTTCAGCGTCGGGAAGGGAGAAACACTTGGACTTGTCGGAGAGAGCGGATGCGGAAAGACTACTGTAGCTAGGTGCATATTGAATTTGACATCGCCAACTTCTGGCGATGTTTATTTTGATCAGGAAAACACAACTGAAATATTTAGGTCGAAGAACAAGGCAAGAATACTCGAACTTAGAAGGAAAATGCAATATATTTTTCAAGACCCTTGGGCAAGTCTCAATCCTAGATGGACTGTTAGGGATCTTGTTCTGGAGGGAATCAACATTCACGGAACCATTCCCGAAGATGAACAGGACGAGAAGCTTCGTGAATTGTTACATTTAGTAGGTTTAGAGGAGTATCATGGTGAAAGGTACCCTCATGAATTTAGTGGTGGACAAAGACAGAGAGTAGTCATAGCAAGGGCCATTGCTGTGAATCCGCAGTTCTTGGCGGCGGATGAACCGGTATCAATGGTTGACCTATCCATAAGAGCACAGATCCTGAACCTATTACAGGAGCTACAAAGTAAACTAAACCTTTCAATCCTCTATATCTCCCATGATTTGGCCTCAGTGAAGCACGTTAGCGACCGTGTGGCAGTGATGTATTTGGGAAAGCTGGTAGAGGTTGCGAATAGCGAAGAAATATTTTCTTCTCCTCTGCACCCATATACTCACGCACTGTTGTCAGCTGTTCCCATACCCGATCCAACTTCACAAAAAGAAGTAATTCTGCTCTCCGGCGAGGTACCGAGTGCAATCGATCCGCCTACGGGATGCCGCTTTCGCCACAGATGCTCATATGCAATGCCGAAATGTGAGGAAGAACCTCTAATGCGCAATGTGGGCCATGATCATTTGGTGGCATGCTGGCTAGTCTGATCCTCGCGCGTAAATCCAATATCCTAGGATGCCCAGATCTCAAGCGCAAACATTTCCAGTCCCTGAAGCTGCTCACGCACTATTCCGCAGATTCCTGATGCGCACTAATTCATGGTGACCAGAGTGTAATATCCTCTAGTGACTCGGAGTAGTTCTTAGAATCTGTGGCTACTCGTGTGGGGGCGTCCGACTGTAAAGACGCATTTTACTCTCGTCCAGTTCAACTCCAAGGCCTGGTCCGTTGGGAGCCTCCAGATAGTCATTGTTGCCTCTCTTGAGGGGCGTTTTCGCTAAAGTGTCTGCTAAGAGGTTGATCTCCGTGAACTCACTTGCATGTTTGATACAATTCGTGGAAGATGCCATGTGCAGCTTGGCCGCTTGGGCAATGTCAAGTTCCCCTTCCGATCCAACCATACACGTGATGCCCGACGCCTCGGCTATGGCGGCCACTTTTCGTGCTTTGTATAAACCTCCAACTTTGTTCACCTTGATGTTGATCATGTCAGCGGCGGCATTCATAGCGACCTTAAAGGCATCAGTGGGGCCCCAGACGCTTTCGTCCGCCATAACTGGAATGCTCGTCGCTCTCCTGACTTCCGCCATGCCTCTTAGATTCCATCCAGCGACAGGCTGCTCAATGAACTCTAGCTCACAATCTTCAACCTTCTTCAGAACTCTCATAGCTTCCGGTACTGTCCAACCTTGGTTCGCGTCTGCCCTCAGGCAGGCTTCACTGCCTACCGCGTCGTGTATTGCTCTTATCCTATTGATGTCCTCTTTAGCGTTCACTCCGACCTTTATCTTAAGCGTCTTGATTCCTGACTCTACGAATCTAACAGAATTATCTACCATCTCTTGAGTTCCTGCGAGGCCGACTTCCCATCCGATTTGAACCTTCTCACGCAATTTTCCCCCCAACAAGTTGTAAACTGGAGTGTTAAGGGCCTTACCGACAAGGTCATGCATAGCCAAATCTACAGCTGATTTCGCGAAGTTATTGCCCTCCAAAATTCTATCCATCAACAAAACAATTCTCTCAATCTCAAACGGGTTTTGTCCGAGTAACTCAGGCTTAATGAAGTCATCTATCACATGCTTTATCGATTGCAACGTTTCTCCGGCGAATTCAGTAGAATGAAATGCCTCCCCCAACCCTACAGTGCCTTCGTCGGTGCTGACTTTGATAATTACGGCTGAGATATCCTCTTCGAGGCCACGTGCGTATCGGAATGATTTCATGAAAGGGAGTCTCACGAGTGTGGAACTCATGTCAACGATTTTCAAGAGGATCAGTGTTAGCAGTGGCCGGCCCTATGGATAAAAGAGTTAGCCTGTTTTCTTGATTGCGGAATTTAGTTTACTCATAGTAGGAGCATGGTCTTCTCTTCCCTGTGCATCCACGGTTTCGAAACGTCGGACTTGAACACTTAGAGGCAATCCGATTCGTCAAGGGAGAGCGATTGCGTTTCGCCGTAAACCCCGAGATCTTGGGTAATAGATCACGCGGGCTATGATTCAAAACATGAGTTAAAGCGGCGATCCTGCGAAAGTTTGAACCCCAAACATCTGCATCAGAGCTTAAGTCTCTGATTCGAGAGTCGTTTCTGACGTTCCTCAGGTGGATCAGCACTCTGACTACGTGGCCACGGCGCTAAGGCACTCAGAGATGCGTGCATCGCTCATGGATCATGATATACGTGCTTGCTTGTCTTGAGTCTGTAGAAGAAAAGGGAAGCGTGGATAGCCGAGCGGTGACAGATTAACTGCTGCTCCCGAATGCTCCATTCGATTGCTACCGGTTCAACTACAGTGCTAGATTACCGCGATCTCCTTCAGTACTTTCCTTATCTCTTCGATCATGTCTGGTTCAGGAGGTAACAGAGGCTTTCTAGGGTAGCCGCCTTTCAATCCGATCATGTTAAGCGCTTCATGGACGAAGGTCAGCCATTGAGTTGCTTGTCTTGAGTCTATATAGTTCAGAAATGGAATGAGTTTGAAGTAGATCTCCCTTGCTTTGTCGAAATTCTTCTGCTTAATGGCCAGATCGCAGATCTTGCTTGCCTGCTCCGTCAACAAGTTCCCGGCTGCAGAAGTGATCCATCCTTTTGCGCCGAGGACGAAGGCTTCGATAGTTATGCTATCCCATGCCTCAAACACTGTAAGTGCTCCGTGAGTGCTTGTGATAAATTGCTGCGTGGCTCTGATGTCCCCAGACGCGTCCTTCAAAGATCGGATGTTACTGCAATCCTGAATGAGGCGGACTACTAGTGCAGGCGAGAGGCTGACTTTTGCGGCGAACGGAGCATTGTATATCGTTATTGGTATGTTCACCGAGTCGGAGACATCTTTGTAGAACTGATAGAGCTCCCTCTCTTCGAGAGGGTACAAGTATGGCGCTGGCACCAATACGCCGTCGGCATCATTCTGCTCAGCGTATTTGGCTTTCTCAATTACGGCGCGCGATGTGAGTCCGAATGCTCCTACAAGAATCGGAACTTTGGATTGAGCATGCTCCATTACAACTTTTACGACTTGCTTCCACTCATCAATATCCATGTGAAGGTGCTCACCAGTGCCCCCCCCTGCCAGAAAACCGTGTGCTCCCTTTCGCAGCAGGGCATCGACATTCTCTCCGAGCCCGTCAAAGTCTATTGAACCATCCTTCTTGAACGGTGTGATTAACGCCGGAATAAGTCCCCAAATTTCCCTCATGAACATCGGCCTGTTCGTTCTAGTGGAGCTTAAGTAGTCTTACTTCCGTTAATCGACACTGGTATCCATCAATTTGTTCAATTGTGTATCAATGTCAAGCGAGAGAAGATTTGTTTTGGGAAATGTGCTTCTTCTTAGCGACAAGGACATTATCAATAGCGGTCTGACCATGAGAAATGCCATATCAGCAGTCGAAGAAGCTTTTCTGGCCCTTGCTCGCGAAGAAGTTCATATGCCTAGGAAGATAATGCTACAGTATGCTCACGGTTCAGAGATTAATGCGCTACCGGCCCACGTAGGTCCCGCCAACGCGTTGGGAATCAAGTGGGTCTCAACTGTTATGGATAACCCGAAGCACCATCTCCCTTCGGTTATGGCGACAATTATTCTAAATGATCCTGAAACCGGTTTTCCAATATGCTTGATGTCAGGCAGGCAGATCACCGCTTACAGGACTGCTGCTGTATCCGCAGTTGCCGCTAAGCATCTCGCGAATCCAGCTTCTCGCACTGTCGGATTAATTGGTGCCGGGGTAGAAGCCCGGACGCATCTGATGGCTATGAAAGAGGTTCTTCCGCTCGAGACAGTTCGAGTTTACGACGTCATAAAGGGGGCGAGTGAGAAACTGGCTGTTGAGATGGAGGAGAGACTGGGCCTTCATGTATTGGCGGTTGATAGCTCAGAGAAGGCAGTGAGAGGTTCGGACGTAGTAGTGACGGTAACGACTTCCTCTGAACGCTTCTTGGATGCAGACTGGCTCTCTGAGGGTAGTTTCGTAGCGGCAGTAGGAGGACAAGAAATTAAGCTGAACGTGATACGTAGGTCGACAAAGCTTGTAGTCGAGCACTTGGATACGTGCAAGTTTGACGGTAATATATCTGAGTTCTTCAGCACTGGTCAAGTCACAGAGACCGACATATACGCTGAATTAGCGGAGATCGTGAGCGGCAAAAAAGCTGGAAGGCAACTCGACAGAGAGATTAACACATTTATCTCTGCAGGACTGGCCATGAATGACATCGTAACAGCAAACGCAGTATTTCAGCTGGCAAGAGAGAAGAAAATTGGATTAGAGGTATCGTTCTAGAGCGCCTAGTCCAAATGCTGGAGAGCGCATCAAGGGCGCGATGACTTCTGCCCGTTGGAGGCGGCGCCACGAGGGCATCGATGATTTGGCATGCTTTGAACATGTCCTTCTTGCTGAAGATGCCTATTCCAAGAGTCCAAATTCAACCAGAAACTCCCTGATCTGCGCTTTTTCTGTACAACGATACGGTAAGGCTCGTGGGATCTTCAATTTCAGTTCATTGCGCCCAGCTTTTTTGTGTCAATTTTCAATGCGACAACTATTGCGAGTCCCGGTAGGACGGTGGGACGGAGAATGCTTTCTGGGTTGCTGCGCAGCAAATGTCATCGTTCCACTTATCCATTTCAATTTTTATCCCTCCAATCGAAGAAATTACATCAACTAGGAGTAGGCAGTCATAATCCTGCTATTTCTCGGATCTCCTCTAGTCTTTCGTTTGGATGGAACTGTATAGTCACAGTTTGCTTAACACCATGTTAAGTTACCATACACCGAAAGCTTTTCCGAGCTCTACAGTGATGCGTGGCTCTTGAGAGCGAAAATAGGTGAATACGTAATGCTGAATGAACAAGAACGATTTCGCTTCTATGTATCAGTATTCGTCGCTACCCTAGGATTCAGTATGTACACGTATTTCATTCCAGTCTTCGCTCAAACTTTTGGCGCTTCATATTTTGATCTGGGTGTGATCGGTACTGTTTGGTCGCTGGCTCAAGCCATCACTCCTATGTTAGCAGGTCATCTGGCAGACAGGCTTAACCGTGCATGGATTTTCTCTTTTTCGCTGGCTCTCAATGGGTTAGCAACTTTCATGTTGATCTTCTCTCGCTCGGTCTCCGACATTGTCATCTTACAATTCGTTGGAGGAATTGGATTGGGAGCTTTTTGGCCTATAGGGGAAACAATTGTGACGGGTCTGACACCAATAGACAAGCGGGTCAAAGAGATGGGCAGGTTTGGCATAGCTACGACCTTGGGCGTCTTGATTGGGCCGTTGATCGGAGGCTTACTCATTGAACGTCTTAACTACTCGTATCTCTTCGTGAGTTCTTCGGCCGTAATTGTTGTGTCAATGGTGCCGGCCATTATATGGGTAGTTCCTTCTTATCCTGGTGGAAAGTCTTTTCATCCTCAGAACGTTTCAGGTAACCTGCGCATCATCCGCAGACTCATCCCGTGGTACATGATGCTCATATGCTATGGTGCAGTATGGGGACTAATTACGTCAATCTTTCCTGGCTATGCGCATTCTGTCGGCATTAGCGCGCTCTTCATTGGTCTACTCTTTACTGGTTTCGCTTTGGTAAGAGTCTTCTCTTATGCTACTGCACATCGTTACTTAAGGTTCGGTGAGAAGAGAATGTTAGTATCCACTTCACTGATGATCGCTGCAGGAATCCTTGTTCTAGGCGTTTTACCTAGTTTCCCCGCATTTTTGCTAGGAATAGTGCTGATCGGGGGAGCGTCAGGAGTGATCTTTCCAATCATGACAAGCCTCATCTCGCGTCAGTTTCCGGAAGACAGTGCAGGCGCGGGTATGGGCTCGTATGAAACCTCAAACAGCATCGGTCAAACCGGGGGTCCATATCTGGCCGGTGTTCTCGCGTCCTTGACGAGCATTAGAAGCAGCTTCCTGATATTGTCGATCTTTGGAGGTTTAATGGCCCTTTTCGCAGCCAATGGGCGAACGGATAGTGGCCCTGAAAGAGAGCTGAGGTCTGTTTAGCGAATATAAGGAACGTGATTTTCACGTCAAGATCTTGCAGCCTGCCTAACCTCTTAGCCTCATTCTACTATCTCGCGGGGAAGTCGCTGTAGGAGTTCGTCTAAGATTTGAATTATGATTTCCATTGTGAAGGTCGATATGCAATCACGAAGAGAGTCCCAAGATCAGCAGAATGAAAGATTGAGTATACGACCGCATAGCCGAATTGAAGTCGCTAATCTTGTCAGATACAAGCATCACTCCTACTCCCTTCTTTCAAAGCAACCTAACTACTCTGTCCAAGAAGCAAGGATCTTTGGTACTTTTTTGAAGTTCAAGTCTTCGTCGCTTTGGAGTTTCTAGAATCTCAGCTACACTAGCTTGATGAGTTCCGTAACTGTTATCTGTCTATTCACAATGTCAGAGCTGCTGAGGAATATGTTTGGCGTCGGTTGTAAGTAAATTCAGGAGTCCCCGCAGCGCGAAGGGTCCCCGTCATGCTCGACTAACTTGCACCTTTTCAGAACAGAGAAGCGGGCGGACATTATGAAGCCACATGTGTACTTATCGCTTCCACTTCCTCAGTCTGCTATGGAGCGAATTCGCTCATCCTGTGAGCTCGAAGTGTGGAATGGAGACGGAGAAGCTCCAAGAGAGGTTCTACTGGAACGCGTCAAAGATGTTGAAGGGTTGATTGTGGACGCGGATAAGGTGGACGCCGAACTTTTGGACAAAGCTCCGAGATTGAAAGTCGTCAGTGAATATGGCGTAGGCTACGATAACATTGATGTGGCCGAGGCAACAAGACGAGGTGTCCTCGTTGGAAATACCCCCGGTGTCTTGAGTGAAACGACGGCTGACTTGGCGTTCGCGCTTCTCTTGGCAGCTGCGAGACGAGTGGTAGAAGGAAACTCAAGCGTACATGCCGGAAGCTGGGGATCTACACTTCAATATGGGCAAGATGTTCATGGTGCTACACTCGGAATCATCGGCTTGGGCAGGATTGGTAAAGCCGTTGCAGCTCGAGCAAAAGGCTTCGGGATGAAATTGCTTTACTATGATATCGTCAGACAGAAACAGGCAGAGGACGAAATTGGAGTTAAGTTCATGACACTTGACGATTTACTCGCTCAATCCGACTTCATAACCATACATGCTAATCTTGTGCCTGAAACTTTTCATCTTATCGGGGCGAAAGAATTAGGTAAGGTGAAGCGAACGTGCATCCTCGTGAACGCTTCACGTGGTCCTATTGTAGATAACATGGCATTGTACGCTGCTTTACGAGATGGAAAAATGCTGGGGGCGGGCCTGGATGTCACAGAACCGGAACCTATTCCTAGAGATCATCCTCTTCTGGCCCTCAAGAACGTTATAATTACCCCTCACATAGGCAGCGGTACCGAGCCTGCACGAATCAGCATTGCATTGTTGGCGGTAGACAATGTAATTGCAGGGCTGAAGGGGCAAGTGCCTCCTGGAGTTGTTAATCCAGAGGTATTAAAGGGGAAACATGGCTGACACACCTAGTCCAAAAAAGTGCCATTGAATAGGGAGCAGATTCTAAAGTAGCATTGCTAACCGGTTTCTTGAACCGTGACGATTCCTCAAGCATAATCTCTTCATTGTCAAGTTCATATTTTCCAAAATCAGCCAACGAAGTATAGTTACCGCTTAACCATTGACTTGCTTGTCTTGTCTCTGTATAGTTTAGCACAGGTGCTCGCCTGTGCTACCGCCTGCTAGAAATCCGTGTGCTCCTCTTCGTAGTAGAGCATCGACGTTTTGTGTGAGTGCGTCAAAATCTATGGATCCGTCTTTCTTGAACGGTGTTTCGATTACCGTTAATTCGAAACTAGGTTGTCATACCACGCGCCAAGATCGGCATCACTTTTTGTACTCGGCCTTTAGTTGCAAGGTATACTTTATCATGCATATTCACGCATGGACCAGTAGCGTACGGAACGATTTCTATTATGTCGCCGATTTTGATCCTTGATTGATTTTTCCTTAATCGTATGATGCCGTGCTCTTCTGAGAGACCGACAAAATGTGCTCGATAGTGACTTTCGTCTCTTAAATGTGGATATTCAGCTTCGTCAAAATCGAAAGTCTTCAGGCCACCATCTATCACAATCCTATTCGGAGTAGGATTACTCATTACGGTGCAAAAGACAGTCAGAGCGCAGTCGTTCGTGTGCACCAGTCGGCTTTCTACATGTCTGTAACCGTAGAAGATGTACTCTCCCGGCGTTATCTCCGTTACACCAGGATATCGCCCGGATATTTTTGCAGTAGGTGTACCGCCTACTACTACGTTCTCGACCGAAATCGAGTTTTCTTCGATTTTCTTCTTCGCGTTCATAACTATCGACATGGCCTGTTCGACTAGTGCCGGCCAATATCTACGAGGGTACGATCCCACATGCCCTTCGTACCCCATTATCCCTTTCAAAATTAGGGACTTAGTTTTTGCTATTCTATTTGCAAGTTTGGCAGCATCGCTTGGTGTAGTTCCGCATCGGTGGTAACCGCAATCAACATCAATAAGACACTTGATTTTGACATCTGCTTCCTGTGCTACTTGAGAAAGCTGATCGATTCCCTCACAACTGTCCACACATACAGTGATATCAGCATGTTTGGAAAGGTTTGCAAGCCTTCTGAGTTTCTCAAGTCCAATAATCTCGTTGCTAATCAGAATATCTGTGACACCATTTGCCACCATTACTTCAGCTTCGCTGACCTTTTGCGTACAAATTCCAACTGCCCCGTAGCTCATCTGTTTTAGAGCGAGTTCAGGACTCTTGTGAGTCTTAGAATGTGGTCTCAATCTCACATGAGCACTTCGAGCAAACCCAGACATATCGCGGAGATTTCTCTCCATCTTCTCAGAATCTATGACTAAGCACGGTGTGTCAAGCCCTAAATGATCTGCTGACAAGAAAAAGTCTCCAACAATAATCGTGGGTTGATAGCCCTTCGAGTCCTTGTGGTGGGGCTTTTCTCCTATTTTGATGATTTGAGAAATTCCTTCGTTGCCCTTATTACGCTGTCAATTTCCTCGCTCCGGTGTGGCAGTGAAATGTAGAAGTGAACCTGCCCGGCTGTCATGGCGAGTATTCCTTTGGAAACCAAATGGCGGAAATAGGCTTTCTCTCGCTGGGTGTCTATGTTGGTCACTAATGTCTTGAGGTCATGTTTGTCAACATGCTTCTTTAGAAGATGTAGCCTTGAGATCGAACCAAAGCCTGAAACATAGGCATTTGCACTCGTCTCATCGACTGCTTCTTGCATTCCGTTCCTGAGCTTTTCGCCAAGTCGATCAATGTGAGCATAGAACTTACCTTTCTCATACACTTTTGTTGCTTCATACCCAGCCCGCATAACTAGTGGGTTACCAACGTAAGTGCCGCCGCGCATAACAAGATCCGACCTATCTGAATACTTCCGATTATCCATACGCTCCATGATCTCAGCTTTGCCGCCTACGGCACCGACTGGAAATTCGCCTCCCCCTATCGCTTTCCCAAAAGTTGTCAAGTCTGGAGTAACTCCGAACGCTTCCTGAGCTCCCCCGCGGGCTATCCTGAAGCCTGTGATAACCTCATCAGCTACCAGCAATGTGTCCGTCTCGTCGCAGACTCCCCTCAACCCTTTAACGAACTCCTTTTCGACTGGGACAGTGGCTCCTCCAATGACCAGTTCAAGAAGCACACAAGCAGGTTGCTCCTTCCTGATCATTTCAAATGCCGCGCTCGGATTGTCAGAAGGAAGAAGTATTGTATTCTGCGTTGAGAGCGGGTCTTGCCCTGCAGAGTCAGATTTGTTTGTCGGCCAATCTACGCCCACATGGACTGAATCTAGAACTCCATGGAATGCACCTTCAAACTTTGCGATCTTGTCTCTTTTCGTGTAAGCCCTCGCTAGCTTCAGGGCATGCATATTGGCTTCGTTCCCGCTGTTACTGAAGGTCAGCATCTCTACACTGGGAACTAATTTCGTCACTTGCTCGGCAAGTCTCACTTCCCATTCGTTGCAGACTCCTAGGTGGCACCCAAGCTTAAGCTGCTCTCTGGCTGCAGCAACGATTACGGGATGAAGATGCCCCAAAACAAGGGCTCCATGTCCCATCCAGAAGTCAGTGTATGATTTGCCTTCGAAGTCAACAAGCTTGCTTCCATGAGCTTTCTTCGCGTAGAATGGGTACGGATCGAAATAGCGGAGCGGTCTCGTTACTCCACCCGGAATAACTTTGACTGCTCTCTCGTAAAGACTTTCAGAAGTTATCTTTGTCAACGTCTTCAGGCCGAGAGATGCTTTACAAGCAATAAGGATATCACTGGTTTTTCTTGGTTGAAAACTAAATGAGATATAGCCAGTTGATGTTTTGTTCGTTAATATTTCAGCGGATAAGTGCCGTATTTTCGAACTGTGTCTACGAAGTGTTGGTAGGCGCTAAGTGAGATCGCCGGTGGAACCGGTCCATCGCAAGTTACTATGTAACCACCTCCCTTTCCTGCCATACGTATCTTTGTTAGAACTTCCTTCTCTATGGCATCAAAATCTCCGGTTGACAGGACGCGTGTGTCGATTCCGCCCATTAATGTGAGATTGTTTCCGTATTTCTGTTTCAACCGCTGAATATCCATAACGCTGCTCTGGAGTGGCTGAAGCGCGTTGAACCCTGCATCTATAAAGTCAGGAATCATCAGCTCAACATTTCCGTCAGAATGAAGCATCCGAGGCAATCCATTCTTCTCGAATGGCTCGCAGATCTCTGAATGGGCGGGCTTCAAGAGGTTGGCATACCACTTTGGGGAATAGAACGGCCTATCCTGACCTCCCTGATCATCAAAGAGCCAAAGGCCATCGACCCCAGCTTGGATGTAGCTTTCCCCCATCCTAGTAAGGAAAGTACCTATGCAACCGAACATGCGTGGCATGAAGTCTCGATTCTTCACCATGAAACGCAGCAATGATCCGAGACCGCCACACAGATTCAAGGAATATTCAAATGGCCCCGTCATCTGCACCGCAACAAAAAACTCCCTTTGCAGTCGTTTGACCGTCTCAGCCAACTCATGTTTGAATGGATATTGCACACTCGATGCTCGTCTCATATCATCAGAATCTAAGAGGGGCTCAACTTTCTCTTCAAAATCCTCGCGGGTTTTGACGATTGGATCTAGGTACTGCGGAGACCCGCTCTTTGTCGTCCACCATTTCGTCGTGGTGCCAAACTCATCCTTGATTATGGTCCATCCGTCGCCCGCTTCGTATTCAATCATGTCGTACTTTGGTGTACAGTTTGCCCGCGTAACACCAATGTCCATGCCGAAATGTCTATGCCCCATGATGTTCAACCATGGGCTGAACGCTCCTCCTCGGCTGTCTACGGATGCCGGCAAGCCCTCAGTGTGCCATCTTTGAACAGTATCAACAAAAAAATCTCCGTCAGTGTAACCTACCCGATCCGGCTCCTCCCCATTGAATATAGTCCTAATACGTTCCCTAGAATCCACTGAAGCAACAGTCTCCTAAACCACTCTGCTGAATGTGTTCTGTAGCATCACCAAAGTGATCGTAATCATCCCACCTATTCTAGATGTTGTACTCATAACCTCTCTGCCTGTGCATGAAATCTGACCAATTCATATTTCTTCGGAAAGCACGATCAGCCTGCTAAATTGCCGGGCCGTCGATCTAGGCTTCAGACTTGAAAACTCCAAGGGGGAATTTTCAGTTGAGCTTACTAAGTATTGTGTTGGCTGTAACCACGCGCTATTTATTTTGACTAATGCATCTTCGGAACGTGAAGTGTTAATTGTGCTTGGAGGCTTTCAAGGATTCATTCTACGAGTTGATCTAACCACCGGGAAAATTTCGAAAGAACGAATTAACGAACACCAAGCGCGTTTATTCATTGGTGGACCAGGGCTGGGAGCAAAGATACTCTATGATGAAGTACCGCCTTGGGTCGAATCATTCGACGCATTGAACGAATTGATATTCTGTACAGGGCCATTATGCGGCGCAGGAACATTCTCGGTAGGCCGACACTTCATTCTTACCAAGTCCCCTCTCACAGGATATTTCGGAGAAGCAAACGCTGGAGGATTCTGGGGAGCGGAGCTGAAGTTTGCTGGTTATGACATGATAGTAATACGCGGGAGAGCCAGCCGTCCAAGGTACCTATTCATCAACGATGATGTCTGCGAGATTAGAGACGCAAAAGACTATTGGGGGTTGGATGCACGCGAAACTGATAGGAATATTCGGAAAGACCTTGGAGATAGCAAAATTAGAGTCGCCACAATTGGTCAAGCTGGCGAGAATCTGGTTCTTTTTGCTAGCGTCATGAATGACGAAGCGAACCGAGCTGCAGCAAGGTGTGGGGTAGGAGCAGTAATGGGGTTCAAGAACCTCAAAGGAATAGCCGTTCGAGGTCACAAGAACGTTCCCGTAGCAGATGAATCACGTCTAAGAGCCATCGCGAGGGAAACTGGCCAAATGTTTCAGAAGGATACTTACACCAAGACGTTTCACAAGTTTGGGACGGCAGGAGGGTACGAAGTAGCCGTCATGCTCGGAGACTCGCCCGTTCGCAATTGGAGTGGGGAACGCTTTGAGGGCGTGGAGAATCTGTCGTTTCCGGGAGGTTTTGAGAGAGTATCCACTGGAACTCGAACGTGCCATAATTGTGTGATTGCTTGTCGTCGAGTTGTCTCAGTAAAAGACGGGCCATTCCAGACGGAGAATGGCGTAGAGGGACCAGAATATGAGAGTTCCTCTGCTCTCGGCGGAAATTGTGGTGTAAGCGATATTGAGGCTGTCACCAAGGCGAATGACCTTTGTAACGTGTATGGTATGGATACTATTTCTGCTGGCAGCGCGGTCGCATTTGCCATGGAATGCTACGAGAAAGGGCTAATCAATGACGTTGACACGGATGGGATCGATCTCAAATTCGGCAACGCTCCAGCACTTGTAGAGTTTATGAAAAAGATCGCATTCCGAGAAGGATTCGGAAACGTACTGGCGGACGGAGTAAAACGTGCGGCGCATCGGATCGGAGGAGGAGCCGACAAGTACGCCATCCATGTCAAAGGACTCGAGTTGGGAATGCATGACCCACGGGCATTCGAGGCAATGTCATTAACGTACGCATGTGCTCCGACTGGAGGGCGACATATGGAGGGCGAGACACTCTGGGTCGAACAGAATATGGGAATTCCATACGACGAGATGGATCTTGCGGGATTGGATAGATTGTCGACAGATCGCAAAGCTGAAGCCGCATTCAAAGTTCAGAATGTTTGGACAGCCCTCAGTGCATCAGGATATTGTCTGCTCGCAGCAGCTACAGGGACAACGATGTATCTTCTCAGCGACAACCTGCATTTTCTTCAGGCCGTTACTGGATGGGACATGAACTTCGATGAGCTCATGAAGGCAGGGGAGAGAATATTCAACGTCAGAAGGGCGTTCAGCATGAGGCATGGGGCAACTGTTGACGAAGACACACTTCCTGAGAGACTTCTTCACGAACCTGTAAAGTTCGGACCTAGCAAAGGCTCTGTGGCAAGACTTGATGAGATGCTTCCTGAATTCTACGCTCTTCGAGGTTGGGATCCACAGAACGGGAAACCTACTAAGGAAAAACTGTTGGAACTAGGACTAGATGACATAGCAAGGGACCTGTGGGCGTGAGTTGTTCAGCCTAACCTGCTATGAATGCTAGCTGTGAATCATACAAGTCAGCTCTTTCAAAGAATGCATGGACTAAGGTCACTCTGTAACTTCCGTTCTCCCGGATAAATAAATACGGAATATACTGAGACCAAATAATTCACACCATCCTTTCACTTAGCGAGAACCATGAGCGAACCTGCCAATCAAACTATACTCCGAGTCGACTTGACGCGGAAGACCATCAGAAAAGAACCAGTAGAAAAGGAACTGCTGAAGCTATTCTTAGGAGGCCCCGGTGTCGCTGCCAAGATTCTATACGATGAAGTGGATCATTGGGTAGACGCGTTCGATCCATTAAACCGGCTAATTATGATTCCAGGATCGTTAACCGGAACCCTAGTCCCATGTGTAGGTAGGCATTTCATAATCACGAAATCGCCGTTGACAGGCTATTTCGCCGAGGCAAACGCTGGAGGATTCTGGGGAGCAGAGCTCAAATTCGCTGGATACGACTTCCTGATTGTAACTGGGAGATCCGAGAAGCCTGCTTACATATCAATTCAGGATGAGACCGTGTCGATTCTTAATGCTTCTGATTACTGGGGCCTGAACGCACGAGATGCAGACCGAGCAATTCGCCGAGACCTGGGCGATGAAAAGATCAAAGTCGCGGACATCGGTCAAGCCGGAGAGAATTTGGTTAGAATAGCGGGTATAATGAACGATGAAGCGAATAGAGCTGCTGCAAGATGTGGCGTAGGTGCAGTCATGGGTTCAAAGAACCTGAAAGCAGTGGCAGTTAGAGGCCACGGAGTTGTGCCGGTAGCGGATTCTGGACGTCTGCGAAATGAGGTTATGAAACTCAATTCGGAACTCGCAAAAGATGAATCCACACAACACTTTCACAAATATGGTACAGCCGGGGGCATAGAACCATGCGTGGTCCTAGGAGATGCGCCTGTTGCTAATTGGACAAAGAACTCTCAGTTCAAAGAAGCAGATCAATTGAACCTTCCAGGAGGATACAGCGAGATATCCATAGGAATCAGATCATGTCACAATTGCTCAGTATCGTGCAGAAGAGTCGTGAGTGTTCGAAACGGATCATATGCTACCGAAGAAAAAGTTGAGGGACCTGAATACGAGAGCGTTGCTTCCCTCGGCTCTATGTGTATGGTAAGTGACATCAAAGCGGTCGGAAAGGCGAATGATCTCTGTAATACTTACGGGTTGGACACGATATCAACAGGATCCGTCATCGCATTCGCTATGGAGTGCTTCGAAAAGGGGAAAATCACTGCTGATGACACCGACGGAATGACTCTCAGATTTGGAGATGGAGAAGCTCTTGTGGCGCTTGTACGGAAGATAGCCCTTCGGGAAGGGTTTGGGAACGTTCTCGCCGAGGGCGTACGAAGAGCCGCCGCTACAATAGGAAAAGAAACCGAGAAGTTCGCGATTCACGTCAAAGGTCTAGAACTCGGGATGCATGACCCTCGCGCCAACCAAGCCATGTCGTTGACATATGCCTGCTCACCGACTGGGGGCCGACACATGGAGGGAGAAACGCTATGGGTCGAAACACCTGCATTTCCTGTACCCGAATTGAACTTGGAGGGGCTGGATCGACTCTCCACTGAGAGAAAGCCTGAAGCCGCATTCAAGGTACAAAATCTGTGGATGGCCCTGAGTGCAGCAGGCTACTGTCTCCTCGCATGTGCAACGGGCACAACTAAGCCATACACGATTACGAGGAACATAGAATTATACAACATAGCCACCGGAACCCAAATTTCCTTCGACGAATTCATGAAAGCAGGGGAACGTATATTCAACGTCAGACGAGCATTCACAATGAGACACGGTGCTAGGAGATCAGAAGACACTCTCCCAGAACGCTTGCTGAAAGAACCTATCCCCGCCGGTCCATCAAGAGGTTCGGTGGCGCGTCTCGATGAAATGCTGCCCAAATTCTACGAAATGAGAGGTTGGGATCCCGTTTCCGGTAAGCCTCTGAAGCAGAAGCTATTGGAGCTTGGGCTTGAAGATGTTGCTGAGGATCTGTACGATGACTACCAGTACAAGCAATCTACACGATGACTAATATTGCAGTGAGGTTCGGTGAGGTCACACAGGAAAGGCGAGAATGTATGGCTAGAAAACCGCTGAAAGGAATATTCCCGTTAATGCCCTTGGTTTTGAAGAAGAACCAAGAGTTAGATCTGCAAGGATTAAGAGACAATATCAAAGCCTACGAAGAAGCTGGATTCGACGGTTACGTAGCTTTTGGATGCATGGGCGAATTTTTCGCAACGAGCGAGAAAGACTTCAACGATATTGTCGATGCAGCTGTCGACGCAACTGGGAAGATCGCTTGCATATTCGGAACAATGTGGCATAACTCAAGGGAATGTTTGAGGAGAACCAAATACGCTGAGGATGCAGGCGCGGACGGCGCAATGGTAGGCGCACCCTACCTCATACCCTGTCTCGAGGAAGATGTTTACGAACACTTCAGACTAGTGGATGATCAAGTGGAAGATATCCAGATCATGGCATACAATAATCCGTTCTCTTTCCATTTCAATATGACTCCGAAATTCTGGGAGAAACTGTTGAAGCTGGAAAGCATAAAGGCAGTCAAAGAGTCAAACGGTGATGCATTTTATCGTATGTCCGTGATAAAACAAATAGGTCGCAAAATAAACGTCTTCTCGGGCGCCGAACCGTGGCTCTTGAGCGACGTACTCAACGGCGGCAACAGTCTAGTTTCACTTTGCGGACCAGCAACAGCAAAGGGAGCCAAAGCATACTACCAAGCGTGCATCAAACGTGACTTTGCAAAGGCGGTTCCACTTGCCCACGCACTCTTCGACATGCTTCTCGAATGCACCGACTACAACGAACATGCATGGTTGAAGGCAGCTGCGGAAGTGGGAGGACACAAGGCAGGCCCACCTAGATCTCCTTATTCCCCAGTCAGTGCCGAGATCATCGCAAACCTGAAGAAATCAATAAAGACTGTCGAGAGCTTAGCTTAAGCGCGAACGGGAGAACCCGCACGATAGTGACCTGAGTCAACCCCACCCATTGCGAGGGACTTACGAGTTCCTCGCTTCAGTCTTCAACCTTAACGTCGGTGACGTACTCAACAGGTCCATGAGCAATTCTGTTTTTAGGGTTGACGTTTTGGTCTTGCGGCCGCTCCAATAGTCAAGAATGTCGCTGAAATCATTGCTCGGCTTTCCCATTGGATTAAGATTCTGAAGCACTGTGACAAGAAGCCAAGACGTAACTGCTAAGCCGACGGTGGGAACGTTAGGATGGCGGGCCCGCGGGGATTTGAACCGAAAAGGGTTCAAAACCTACCACGTGTACGTATCATTACCACGTCATAAGAAACGCAACGCGGAATGATGTAATACTGAGTTGTGTCCTACCGTTCGGCCAGGTACCCATACGAGAGTGTTAGGATCACGAGAAACTAGTGAAGAGGGATCATATGTTAGGGCAGATCTTACGAACCGATTAACAGAGATCTGATATGGATGTAGGGATGGTTAATCGTTCTCCGGCCACTAGGAGAACGAAAGCAACCCGCGCCTTCGCTTGACCTTCTTTGGTTTAAGGGCGACTATGAGATTTTGTCGGTGGCCGGGGCGGGGTTGCTAAGTATTGTGTGTTCCGTATGCTTGTCTCCATTGTTAGTGCGGTAGGGTACTCCGATTTCCTAGTAGTTTGACTAGACGAAATCTTGGAAAAGCACCCGTAAATTAGACTGTTCTTGTGGACGAATGGTACATTTGGTTTATTACAGCAAAAAGTGTCGCGGCTTGATAAAAATACGGAGACGAATAGAAAATTGGCTTGTGTTACATCAAATGAATCCACATTGGAAAAACGTAATCGAGTTCGATCGTTAGTCATCGTTATTGTTTTGGCTATCAGCTTCTTAGGAATACTTTCCCAATCGGGAAAGGTTGGGGAAGCCACCACAACCATTACGGCCAGTGCTCCGTACAATAGCGGAGGCTACGGCGGACAATTCAACAGCGGATATCACACTTTCAACGGCGGCGGATACTACTGCAACAACGACGGATGTTACGGATCTTATAACGGCCCTCCGCTTACCCCGGGCCAGTGTCTCCCGATACCGTTGTACAACGCCTGCGACCCGGTTAGTCCCGCCGCTCCTTACTGTTCGAATCCCCCAGGCCCCGGTTACTGTCCGGCTGCGACCACTATGAAATACTACCGGGAATTGACGACGGCGTATTGATTCTCGTTTGTTCTTGTAACTTGACCAGACGCGTCAAGATATTCCAGCGACGTTAGGATCTCTTTCTCCGTCAACATTCGTCCATTTGACTTGAGTTCTTTCAGAATGCCTGTCAAGTCGGCAGGTTGGTGGTTCTCGTTCAGGCGTTCGATGGCGTGCCACAATAGCACGGTGAGTTTGAAAACGGGGAATTCATTCGTCAATTCAGCTTCACGTTTTCAACGTTGTCAGGTTGCTGGCTGGTCAGTAGGAGTTTCATTGGCTATGTACTTTCGATCTGCTGCCTTCTCGATCTTCCCTTGCTCTTCAAGAAAGTCTAAAGCCGAGAGAACATCCCTGCGCGTTAGCCCTTGGGATTTTAGTTCATTACAGATGTTGGATATGCCGGATGGTTTGCAATAGAGGCATGTGTGGCTTTGTGAAGGTCCGATCCTATCACTCTTGAGAAGATAAGGTTGGAAAGTTTCGAAGGTTCAAGATCTCTTTCCTTCTTAGTAAGCGAAATACCGTATTCAGCCGCGTTTTCCAGCAGTAACGATCGACAAGTCTTTTTGTCTGGACAAATCTTGCATCGACCTAGGTTGTGTTGATACCATACTCGTAGTCCGACCTTCGGATTTGCAGTGATTATGGCTTCAGTTTGGAACTCATTACTCCAGCCGAGGAGTACTCCTTTCACACTGTCGACGGATCTCGGTTCTATCCGATTGAGACTTGACGCGTCGTACAATGCAGCCGTCACTTTATCAGGAATCGACTGAGCCAGTTGGTTTACGGCCTGACGACTTATGTTTAGTCTTCTTGCTATTTCGCTTTGCGACAGACCTTTGCGCAACATATCCCAGATGCGCATTTGGCGGCCAGTCAAGTAAGCACTGTGAAGACTCAAGTAATCACTTTCTCATCGTCGACGTGTGCCGCCAGTATTATCGATCGTATAAGTCTTAGGTTTCTCTTCAGACTTTTCCACTCCAAGACAGTTACGAAAATAGCATATATTGTAAAGAACTGTAAATAGCCAATCGTTATAATTGTTATGTCAACCATTTACATTGACACGTAAAGCATCTCGCTTGACATGTCGGGGAACAAAACTCTTACGGTCGTGGTCTAAATGACGTTATGGGCTTGACAAACGAATGGCATCGAGAAGCAAACTGTATATGACAAGATAGTAATCGTGTTCGAAGAGAGCAAAGATGAAGAGGTTAGAGCAGAAAATCTATCACTATACTTTTAGTGCTGAAAATTCACCTTCGATTAAGGTGAGCTCTGGGGAAACAATCGTTGCACCTGTCCCTGACTTCGTAGACGGGGCAATAAAAAAGGAGGGGGACAGATTACCGTTCGCACTATCTGAACCTCGCTGGAATCCAGTAATCGGACCGGTTTATGTTGAGGGAGCAGAAAAGGGAGACTCACTTAAGGTTACAATTGAGGATATTCAGATAGACACCGAACATGGTGCTAATTTCATCAATCCTCTGTTCGACGATTTAGTTTACACACTGTTGAAACCTTCTGAATATGACATTGGAATATGCAAAATAGAATCTGGCAAGATATCATTTGGAAATGGTGTTACAGTGCCATTGAAGCCGAACATAGGGTGTATCGGAACTGCGCCGGCTTTCGGAGCCCCAACTACTAGTGATGCTGGTAGATTTGGAGGAAATATGGATGTACCTGATGTCGGTAAAGGGGTTGCGCTGTATTTACCAGTGTACGTTGACGGAGGGTTATTGAGTTTGGGAGATTGTCATGCCTGGCAACCTGTTGGAGAACTCTCGGGCGTCGAGGTTCAAGCGATAGTGACATTAAAAATCGATCTGCAAAAAGGCAAACAGATCAATTGGCCAAGAATCGAGTCAAATGATAAGCTAATGAGCATCAATACAAACGTTCCAATCGAGAAAGGTATTCAAACCGGAATCGCGGAAATGATCCTGTGGTTATCTGAATATGGAATGAGCCCTTGGGAAGCATGTTACAAGATTGCTGAAGTTGGTGAAATCGAATTATCGAGAATAACCACACCCGTTGTGACTACTAAGATCCTGAAGACATACCTCTAGTTCCGTAATCAGATAATTCAAATTGCTATAGACAGGAATTACATCATCGAGCGATCGAAGATGAAGAACAAGAAAGTCGTGATAACAGACGAGTGGTTCATGATCGACGAAGCTGTTGATGACGAGCATTTAGCTCATCTTGGGTGCATAGCTGAGGTTGTTCGAAAGGTTCCCGTATCAGAAGAAGAAATGGTGGATTGCATAAGAGACGCTGACGGAGTAATGCTCAGCGATTTTCCCCTTCCCGGTAGCGTTATCGAAAAATCTGAGAGACTTAAGATTATTTCGAGAGTCGGGGTAGGATACAACAATGTTGACATCCCTGCGGCAACTAAGAAGAGAATCATCGTGACGAATGTACCAGGAGCTCTATCAGATTCGGTTGCGGAGCACACTATTCTTCTGATGCTTTCAGTCGCACGCCGATTGACTGTAGGAAATGACTTTGTCAGGAACGGACGGTGGACCGATTTCATAAAATGCGGACTTGGCTCAGAGCTGAACGGAAAGACTCTTGGCCTTATTGGGTTTGGTGCCATAGGAGACGCAGTGTCACGAAGAGCGGCCGCTTTCAATATGAGAATGCTGGTTTATGACCCATATGTTCCCGCCGACAGAATCACTAAGCTTGGCTATGAGTCGGTCGAACTCAACAGGTTACTTAGAGAATCAGATGTAGTCTCAATTCACACCCCTCTGACGCCGGAAACGAAGATGATGATTGGCGAGCGTGAACTTAAGATGATGAAGAAGTCTGCAATCTTAATCAATACTGCAAGGGGAGATGTGATCGATGAGAGTAGTCTATTTGAGGCATTACGACAAAGAAGGATCTTGGGTGCCGGGCTTGATGTTATGAGCTTGGAACCTCCACGACAGGGACATCCGCTGTTTGGATTGGATAATGTGATCCTAACTCCTCATTCCGCCGCGCTCACGCTGGACGCCATTAGACGACTTTGGTTGGCATGCTCGGATGCAGTAATTCGAGTTCTGGGTGGGGAATTGCCTCAGCCACCTGCGAATATAGTGAACCGTGAGGTAATTGAGCTGCTCAATACTAAAGGCAATTTACTTGACAGATGACAATCGTTGCACATACTGTTTAGAATCTTTGGTATCGCTGGGTATACGTTGATCAGGCAGTTTCTTTTATCCTAAAGGCATAACTCACCGGACTCTTTTCTGTCATTTGTGGACTCCTATCTTAAGAACAAATGGGAGTCAATCACATGTTTCGGTCGCTGAGAGATGATAGTCTGAACCAAAAGCCTTTGAGAAAACAACGCTTGCAAGACTCGAAGGATCAGGTTTCTTTTCTTTGGCCGAAAGTGAGAATCCTAAGACATTGATGGTTTTTAAGAAGCATTTTACACTGTCTCTTGCTCGAACATATTTTGCATCGACCAAGATTGTGTTGATACCATACACGTAATCAGCTTCCGGGTGCATCACGATGACGACGTCAGTCCGAAACTCTTTGCTGTAACCGAGCAGAATTCCCCTGACGCTGTCGATAATTTTCGGTTCCACTTCGTTCAGTTTTGCGGCATCATTCAGTGCCTCAGTAATCTTCACTGGAATCGTTTGAACCAATTGGTTGACTGCTTGCCTGCTAATGTGTAATCTTCTAGCTATTTCGCTCTGAATAACTCTATTTCTCATCAAGTTCCAAACGTTCAGTTGGCACTTTAGAGTCCTGGCAAATCTTGTCATCTCTTAAATTCGTTAAGGATTCTCACCCAATAGCCGAGAAGGTTACCGACAAATCTTATATGCAAGGTGTCAACGTCTACACTTGACATGAGAAGCGACCCCATCAAAAGATTATTATCGATTAGAAGATTAGAATTAGCGTGGAAAGCGTGCCGGAGTTTTGCGCTTTGACTCCTAAACAGGTGTTTCTTAGAGAAGCAACAGGCTTAGTTCGAGAAATATCGCCGTTCGGAGCATTCGTCATCGGCATGGTCGCATTGTCTATGCCTTTGGCAGTGGTCTTCGCGTTCAGTAGCACGCCAGCGATTTTCGGCCAGGTTCACATAGGCCTTCAGATGCTCTTTATGGCCGGGCCAGTCATGTGCTGGGCATTTGTGTACCTGATGCTTAATGCTGCAATGCCGAGGTCGGGCGGCGACTACGTCTGGTTAAGCAGAATAGTTAATCCCCCTGTTGGGTTCATGGCGAGTATCTTATTCTTCTTTACTCAAATAACATGGTTGGGAGTAATTCCGGGTGTAACGATCCTGACGGTCACAGATTTTCTCGTGATGTCCGCAGTCGCGTTTCACTCCCCCTTCTTGGTCTCAATCGCAGTGCCATTATCGACGCCATTAACTATAACCTCACTGGGCATGGTCGCGCTTATTATCACCGCCATCATATTCCTCACGGGAATAGGAAACACTCAACGCGTATTGATGGCACTTTTCATCGTTGGGTTCATAGGATTCCTCTCGTTCTTATTTGTCCTGTTTACCACACCGAATAATGTATTCGTGACTAATTTTAACAACCTATTCGGCACGAACGCGGCGTCTAACTTGGTGCAAGTTGCTGAGAAAAACGGATATTCGCCGGGATGGTCTGTCAACGGTTCGTTGGCGGCTGGAGTCCTCGGTATTGAAAATATGACCGGATTTGTGTGGGCCATCTATGCTGGTGGTGAGCTCAAAAAAGTTACAAAGGCTTCGTGGATGGCGACTGTTGTTCCTGGAATCATCGGAATAGCACTGTACGTGTTGACGGCATACGCATTGTATGGCGCACTTGGGTACGACTTCATTTCTGGAGTCGGCTATCTCTATAATGCGGCTTCTGGAGTGGTGGGCCCTTCCTCGTACCTTAATGTGTCACCTGTGTCGATCCCATCTTTTTACGTCGCATTTCTCAACGCAAATCCGTATCTTGTCGCGTTCATAGGGTTTTCTTTTGTTCTGGGAGTTTACGGGGCCGAGCTCACAACTTTTCTTCTTGTTACGCGAATGCTCTTCGCTTATAGTTTCGATCGAATCTTGCCGACAAAATTTGCCATGGTAAGTGACCGATTTCATACGCCCGCATTCTCAATATTGGTCTGCACAATCGGAGGGGCAATTTTTACGATAATCGCCAACTATACTAATTTCTATGCCTCCTTCTTTGGGAATGTTTCGATAGATACCACTGTATTCTTTATGATAACTGCTATAGCCGCAATTAAGTTTCCATACGGCAAGACCAAGCATGTGTTTGACCAAGCTCCATCCATCGTAAGAAAGAAGTTAGCCGGGATTCCGATTGTAGTTATCGCGGGAACTATAACTTTCATTACATTTCTCTACGCTACCTACCAAGCGGTCACTAATCCATCGCTCGGGGGCACTATCACTCCCAGCTCCTTAACCGTGAGTCTTCTACTTCCACTTCTTATACCGATCGTAATCTATTACGCGTCGAAATCATATCACCGGTCGAAAGGACTGGATATCACTCTAGCCTTCCAAGAGATTCCACCAGAATAACCAGTTCGAGAATGGATGAGACGTCGATTAAGCATCAACTG
>JBEKGM010000009.1:0-64225 GCA_050012795.1 Bathyarchaeia archaeon
TCGAGAAGTCCTTTGGCGCCATGAAACTGTTGCCCATCCAATTGCGAACCCTAGCAAAGACCAAGTCAGTTTGAACGGTGTTCATTATGAGTGAGTGCTCGAACTCGAAGGCTTTGCCCGTTTCAATAACGCTGGTGAAGCCGCAATAATTGCATGTGACGATTATTTCGCCCGGTTGAACCGGTAAGGGGGCGCCGCAATGCGAGCAGTTAATTTGACTTGCAATTTCGACCATGGTTGGCTCGCCGCTAGAATCGGACAGCGATGCTTTAAATTGTGCGCGCTGAAGGCTATACAATTCTGAGTTGTCTTCGTCTTGGCTAATCTGAGTCAACTGAAGGGCACAATGCTGATTACAATCTTCATAACACTCGTTATCTTTGTCGCCTTCATTGGCGTGGTATCCTACTTCTTCAGCTATGCAACGGATCTGTCACTAGACCCTGTATCCACATTAATCGGCGCATTCGCGATCGCACTTTTCTTCATGTTAATACAATTCCTCATTAGCCCATACATTGTTAGATCGACTACTCACCTGCAATATCTCCAACCCGGCCAAAACCCGTGGCTGGAAGGCGTCGTAGCTAAGCTTGCGAACGCGGCGGGTGTGAAGCAACCGCGGATAGCCACAGTGCCAGATCAAACGCCTAACGCCTTCGTATTCGGCAACTCGACTAACAACATGACTCTGGCTGTGAACGAAGGATTACTTAAGACCTTGAACGAGAGCGAGATAGAGGGAGTAATTGGACATGAGCTGGGGCATATTAAGCATAAAGATTCTATTGTAATGACTTTCCTCGCCGCAATCCCATTGATTGCCTACACAATTGTTCAAATGGCGTTCTATACAAGCATGATCGGTGGCACGCGGAGCAGAAATCGTCGTGACAACTCAGGAATCCTAATCATTGCCGCCGGAGTCATCGCACTCATCGTGTATTTTGTTTCACAACTCCTTGTGATGCGTCTCAGTAGACTGAGAGAACATTTCGCTGACGCCTTCTCCGCGTATCTAACCGGCGCTCCAAGAAATCTGGAGAGCGCACTAACTCGTATCACGTACGGCCTATCTCTAAGCCCGCAAGAGGTGCATGGAGCTCGAGCGCTCTACATTTCGGATCCCTCTCTCGCCAAACAGGAGGTTCAGGACATCATGCGTCAGAAGAGTAACTACGATCTAGATCATGATGGGGTTTTGGATGAGCACGAGCTTGAGCTGGCTATGGAGCATGAGGCTCAATCAAAGTGGTCGTCGGTAAATGAGATGTTCGCCACGCACCCGCCAACCTACAAGAGACTATTGCTGCTCAAACAAATCGACCAGGAAATCTCAAGCCGAGGTCCACAGACTGGTAACATATACCAACGGATCTGAGTAATTCCCGCAACAAGCAGAGGATAAATCAATAAGAGGAAGAACTCGTAGAACAAATCTGTAGTGTGTTATGTTCTCGATAGAAGAGCTTCATCAATATTCATCTCGCGTCAGGAGAAAATTCGCGAACAAGTTGACCGAACTGCCTTGGAGTGAAGTGGAGAAGAATCGAGAGGCCAGCTTCTACAGCATGAAAAATATACTTCTTCACGTGATTGACAACGAAGACTGGATGGTGAACTGGGTAATACCCGGCAAGTTAGAAGACTATGTGCGAAGAAAATCAGAAGAATACGCGAACATGCAGATGATAATAAATCACCTAGAAGAGATAGAGAAAAAGAGCAACCGATATTTCGCGAAACTTGATGACGCCGAACTCCGTAGGAACGTGAAACTCACAACCTCAGCCAAGCAAACCTTCAATCTTGCCGTAGAAGAGTGCTTGTTTCAATCCTTCACAGAACAGCTATACCACATAGGCGAGCTGATAGCATTACTGTGGCAGGACAATATCGAACCACCCAAAATGCAATGGTTCTGGAACAATCCTAGGCAGATTGGAGAGAGAGGTTAAGAGCTTAGGGTCTCTGAGAAGACTTGCTTTGATACTGACCGAACTTGCGCGAATAGTTGTAAAGAGCGCTAAGGTATGACGAAGCTGAAGCGTATATGTGTTGTCTACGCGGACTGGTGTCCGCACTGTGTTCCAACGACCGTAGAACCCATGAAAAGGAAAGCGGAACAGATTGGTGTTCACTGTACCCTTTACGACGTCGATGATCCCAACGCTTCGGAAAAGGCAGATGAGCTCGTGAAAAAGTGCGGTGACTGGAGCGAAGACTACCTAGTGCCGCAGGTCTTCCTTGAATATGAGGACGGTGAGATCAAACACGTTTTCACAGGATACTCTGAAAGCATTGATTTAACCCGAAGCGGTCTCATCCATCTGCTAGAAAGTCGCCTACTGAATCAAAACTCGTTGCTCGATGATATAAATGGATCTTGAAGTATTAGTTAAGGAGAGACTGAGCGGCCTCAGCAAGTGCGCTGGGCATTGCGAAGAATCGTCTAGTCTGAAGCTTCTTCATCAGAAAGGAATGATGATTGGTTGTTACACGTGCCCATCAGGCTATGTTTCACTCATAGTTCAGTACGGAAAGGAACTTGACATTCACGCCTTCAAAGTGTTTCTATCATCGCTCCCTCAAGGCAACGTTACTGATGAGGACATAAGAATTGGAACGAGGTACACATGGGACATGGGGATTGAGGGCGGGTCTGACGGCCCGGTATTGCGAGAGGCGTACTGGAGACAGAGTTATCGCAGAACAAAAAATGATGATCCATTCCGAAGGGGTTTATTCCTATGTGCTAAGTGTAATGCATTTTACTCCAAGCAGATATCTGACCAGAATATGTCATGTCCTCAATGCGCGTGGCGCACTATCTGACCAATATCACTTCATCTTCTCAAGGTCGGGTAGGGACCCAGAACATCGAACATGGTGGCAGTGAGCAAAAGCTAGATTATTACTTAGGAGAAAAACCATTTTATTTCTTATGTCCATGCCTTCACTGACTTAGTTTGCCGCGCGAAATCCATCATTTTTGATAGAGTTCGCTTCGACAGACATTCTCATAAATCAAAGCGGCTAGAGTTTGGAGAGCGTTAGATCGACACTTCGCAAAAGGACGCCTAACCATCGAAGCGTTTACTGTCTTCAAAGGCCTCGTTGGCTAGCCTGTCAATGAGCTCCTTAGTTGTTTTTCGCTGTCTTTGAATGAGGAAGTACATCCAGTCTTCCTTGAAGCGCTGTAGTACGACATCCTTTCCCGGCTTTGGGTAGTCCCAAGTGAACGGGTTGGATGGCATAAGCTTTTCAACGAACTCCATTCTGCTGCATCTTTGTTTCTTTAGAGCGTTAGCGCCATCAACAAAAAGAAGTAGGTATGCTGCAACTTTTCCCAAAGTATAGGTGTGGTCGCCTGGTTCTATCTCGCTCATTGAGTGGCCTGCAGCGGTCATTACTTCCGCAAGTTGGGAGTAGTATCCCTCACCGAGCGGATCTCGATTTCCCCAGGTTCTGCATTGCCGTATCCTCTCCCCCTCAATCTTGAAACAGTCATCAAACATTTTGATCTCGCACACGCCGCTCATGAATAGGCGGTGGGCAAGTGCGAAGCACAGCGGAGTCTTACCGTGCTTGCTTTCGCCGAGGAAACCAAAACCGTCCCAAACTTCCTTTTTCCGTCGCCATATTACCATGTTTTCATGAAACTCGAATGTCACCTAGCATTCCTCGCTTAGTCGGACAAGTCGCAATATACATCAGGTGCCTACTTCTATTGATGTCTTGAACAGTATAACATGCTGTCGGTCACTTTTGTGATCAAGTGATTTCAGGCCTCCATCTAGGCAATCAGCTCATCCTTGAATCTGCAATTCACTTCGAAAATCCTGGGGGCTCACGGCAAAAATTGACTTCTGACGCTCATTCTACTATTCATCTCCCACATGATTTGGAAGCGTGCGAAGAAAACTTGGAAATTGAACACTTGTATGTCACTTTGCTGTGTTGCTTTTTGGACTGACTAGACTATGGTGGGTATTGATCGAACCGAGAAGAACAGTCTTTTCAACAGTGCATCGTTGGACGCTGACTTTCGAAATTCCAGGTTAGTTGGTTATCGATTCTTAACAGATCAGGTAAAGAAGGACTTCAAGACCGCACCTTAACGCTGCGCGTATCAGTTCAGCAGTATTTAGTTTTGGCCTAGATACTTTTGTCTCGGCGCTAGACCCACCCAGCCAGGATGCCGCCATCAACTGGAATCGCAGCGCCCGTAACGAATGACGAAGCATCACTGGCAAGGAAAAGCGCGGCCTCCGCGATCTCGTCAGGTGTCCCAATGCGACCGAGTGGATGCCTCGCCGTAACCCATTCCCTTGCCTTAGCGGGATCTAAAGCCCCATCCAACGATGCTTTCAACATGGCGGTTTCGACCGCGCCGGGGCAAATGCAGTTGGCTCGTATTTTGGATTTGGCGAAATCTAACGCAATCGCTCTCGTTAGCATTAGAACACCACCCTTCGAGGCGTCGTAGACAGCTTCATTCTCCATCGCCATCAAGGAGTTAATGGAGCCTATGTTGATGATTGCCCCGCCACCCTTCTTCTGCATGTAGGGGATGACGTACTTGCAGCAGAGGAATACTCCTTTCATGTTGATATTCATGACTTGATCCCAAGTCTCTTCTGAGGTATTCACAACAGTGCCTACGGAAACAACTGCCGCATTGTTGACAAGGACGTCAATTCGACCGTACTTTTGGATTGTTCCATCGACTAGCTGCTTGACTTGCGAGGAAATTGAAACGTCGGCTTTGACATAGGTGGCCTCTCCGTGTTCTCTGACTTTCTCTAAAGCCGTTCGTCCTTTGGCTTCGTCGCGACCTATCATGATGATTTTTGCTCCTTCTGTGGCGAACTTAATTGCGATGGCCTTTCCTATCCCATCCGTCGCTCCAGTAACGATAGCAACCTTACCCTCGAGTTTCATTTCTATCCCTAATGACATGTCTCGCTATGGCTGGTCTAAATTGTCGAGTAATGAAAAACCATTCGGCAGGTTTCGGGGGGTGATTCTCTCCGGTCGCTGTTCGATGTCGGTAGGCAGCTGCAAAAGACTTGACGGGAGTTGCTTCCTAGACTCGGTTTCCAAAATACGCATCGACACTGTTCGCATAATTCTGTATGAAGTATAGCATACTCTGGGTGGGAGCCATGTGTGTGGGTCTAGTGGTGCAGGCAACTGAATTTGAGCCGTGAATTTTGTGTGTGGGACTTATGGTGCGTGTCAACTTGAAACTGAGCGTGAAATATGCTCGCGTTCAGTCAGATCGGGGCTGACAGACACGTAAGCAGCCTTCCCACCGTACTCCTCGTATAGCTTCCCTGCCTGCACTAATCCATTCATTATCCGCCGATAGACATCAACCGGTGTGGAGTTGACCGCATTGGCATTGAGCGTCGTCAATGTGTCGCTCGCATGAACGTTTATTGTTAAGATGTTCCCAATCCTTGTCAAGCGAATGCTAGGCAACCCTTTCCAACCCTGCTCCTCGCCAGGAAAGAAGGCCAAACCTTCAGCTCTTAAAGAAGCATGGAAACCAAGCTCAGTAAGAAGGGTGACTAACTTTCTCTGGAACTCCTCGGCTTTCCCTCCGATATCAATATACAATTCCGATCTGATTAGCTTTCGTTGAAGTTCTTCTTCATCGACCAATCGGATGGCACTTGCTATCTTATTATGTCGACGCGATTATTGAAAGCTGGGATTTCTTGTACGGATCGACTCATGCCGAACACAGAGCAGGTTGACGCTACATATACTATAGTTAGCTTCCTGAGCCTAACTATTCAGGGTTATAGATTACGCGCATACGAGCTAGCGAATTTGAACTATTATTCTTGTACGGAATCATTAGTGTGTTGAATTTTGCATCTAACTTGAAGTTTGAAATGATAGGGACGATAACAAGTCCTTCGTTGGTGTTAGATCCTGAAATGTCATCATTGCCCCTGACAGGGACAGAGTCTCCATCGAATAGACGCCGCTTGCGATTCCGATTGGTGTTGCATATGCGGCTCTAGCTGCTTTCATATCTAATGGTGTGTCCCCGACAATTAGAACGTTCTTTGCGTTCGCAAGTGAATACTTTGAAACACATGTCCTAACTGCATCTTCAACTAGGCGATTGCGGTCGTCATAGTTATCTGCATAGAACCCTTCCTTGAAATATTGGCCTATTCCAGCGGCAACTAACTTTTCCTTAGCAATTGTCGTTATATTGCCTGTAAGCACGCCTAGAACGTGGCTCGTTGAATGATTGAGAAGATTCAAGAGGTCTTTGACGCCGCGGTTCAACATAACCTGCTTTGGCATTTTCCTATAGACTACGGCCATTCTTGAAAGAACCTTTGGCAAGTAGCTACCCAGTTCTGGTTCACTGATTCCAGTTTCAGCTAGGATTATCCGACAAATTTGTGGATCAACCATTCCCGCAAAACGTGAGGGATTAACTAGAGCCTCCTTACCCGTCACTTCACGGATCGCATCGACGTACCGTCGCCTTTCATCTAGTTCAAACATCTGACTTGAGACAAGGGTACCGTCGATATCAAATAGAACTACATGGATCTCTGCCAAAGTTCTCATCTAATCTCGCTATTGAATATGATTCTTCGCTTGATCGTGTGATGATCGGTATGAATCGGTCATGCTGATCATTCTCAGTTAGGATTAGCCGGGAATGCTTATACTCCGAAACACAAGCTACGGTTGCAGTGGGACTGCTTGACAATAGACATTCATGTTCACGCGGTTCTGGTTAAGGAACTCACCGACAATCGCCCTGAGCTTCTACGCGACGCACGTGAACTATTCGACCTGAGGACGTCCCCGCAACCCCTGTCAACGCTGTTAGGTGAGATGGACGATTGCAACGTCGTGAAATCTGTGCTTCTGCCGATTAATTGTGAGAAGTCACTAGGATCTAAGATGCCGTCCAATAGTGAAATTGCGGATCTCGTGAGACGAGAGGAAAAGAGGCTTATCGGGTTTTCGAGCGTGGACCCAAATTCGGGTAAGAGTGCTTTGTCGGATTTACGTGAGTCGCACGATGCCCTTGGTCTGAAAGGGTTGAAACTGAATCCTGCTATGCAGGCCTTCGATCCATCGGGAGCTGAAGCATTGGAGACGTACAAGGAGGCGGAGAAACTTGAGATGCCAATCCTGATTCACACGGGGCTTACTTTTTCAAACAGATTCTCGATCAGGTATAATCAGCCTTCGATTTATGACGACGTAGCTAGAAAGCATCCGAAACTCAAGCTCTGCCTGGCTCACATGGGCTGGCCTTGGGTTTGGGACGCTGTAGCTGTCACTATTCGAAATCCCAATGTCTATTTGGATACTGCAGGCACCTATGCTGGTACACCCACAGAAACCATGAAACAGATCACTTCGCTTCTCTCCACACGAGTAATCGAGAACACTCTCGACGACAGGCTCATCTTTGGCTCCGACTATCCCAGGATAGAGATGAACAAGATGTTCAATGCCGTTTCATCACTTCCATTAAGGAGGGAAGTGTTAGACGCAATTCTGCATGATAATGCGCTCGCATTCCTAGGAGATTCTTGAAGGTGACTAGAACTTGAAGTTCGTCGTAGAAAAACTGTTCGTGAATTCGAAAAAATCCACAGAATTAATTCGCATAACTGATAAAGTTCGCAGAACTGTTCAGATGACCGGTTTGAAGAATGGGATAGTGAACGTGTTTACATTACATACGACTACAGGAATCACAATTAACGAAGACGACACGAAGTTGGAAGATGACATCGCGAGGTTCATGGTGAAGCTTGTGCCAGAAGACGACTCGTATGCTCACCATCGATTTTTCAGAAAAGACGGCAGAATGGCCGTGAATGCTTACTCACACATACGCGCAAGTCTACTGGGCGCGAACGTGACGATGCCTCTTCAAGACGGCAGTTTGGTTCTTGGCTCTAGACAGAACATTTACCTAGTTGACCTTGATGGACCGCAAACGAGAGGACTAATCGTTCAAGTCGTTGGCGAATAACGAAGGTCTGATGCTGAGAAAAAAGGGTTGGAAGAGACTCCGGGAGCCTGAACAAGTCTACTCCGGCGGGATCTCTTTAAAGACGAAAGCTAAGTCAATGCCCTGCTTCTTGTTGTACAGTTTTGCCGCGTAGTATATCACAAAGCCAATAATGTAGACCAGCACGACAATGAAGCTGCTTACGATCGAACCTGAACTTACTCCCACAACTGGCGAGGCGAATAATTCGTAGAAGACCACGAGTATTGCAAGTGTACCGAAAATTCCTGCAATTGACATTACTGGAACTCCTCCAATCTTCTTGTTTGCGGGGGGCGGGAAGCTTTCGAAAGTGGCTTTCTTGATGAACGGGAATATTGTTGCAGTCAACATTACTATGAGGTAAACTGATGTCCAGGCCACGATAGAGTTAACGTATGTTCCGAGGAAGTTATACGCTGACGCTACTAGGAAGACAATTGCCCCAATCCCAGCAATTATGTTGGCTTTGACGGGTGTGTGGAAGCGTTCACTGATGTCTGCGAATCCGGATGGAATGACTCGGTCAAAGGCTAATGAAAACACCAATCTGGATGCGATGAAGGAACACGAGACCATGAGTAACAGTTCCCATGCTTCCGCTGACAATAGCATGAATGCGTTGAGGGCTGCGTTATTGAACAGGATTCCGAAGAATAGACATGTGAAGGGAGGTGCAGGAAGCGGGTAACCCGTTGCCCCTGAGAAGCCGTAGAACGCTGTTGCTTGTATGAAGTTGAATCCGAAGACTCCGTAAGTAACGAAGCCCATGAAATATGTAGAGACACAGATAACGACAACACCGAGAGCCAGCGCTATAGGAATGGACCTCATCGGTCTCTTAGTTTCGCCTGCGGTGTATACTGCGCTGTTTGGAAAGGCTAATGTTGCATACACGATTGGGAGGGCGGCGAGTGAGGCTGCCCAGCTGAAAGGTTGAATGCTGGCACCTCCTTTTGTCGCACTATCAATAATGCCTTGGTATGACGTCGAGTAAAGCGCTCCATAAGTGTTGAAGGCCGATTGGAAGGCTGCGTTCGAACTTGTGAGTAACATGCCAATGTAGATGATCGGATATCCCAGTAAAGCAATTGGTGACAATACCATGAAGACCTTGTGTAAAGCGCTTGTCGGGACCAATGTTAGAATGAAAGTTACTGCAATCAATACTAGTCCTATTGCGACTTGTAAGTTAGGTTGAGTTCCAGTTATAGTTGCCCAGCTTGCTAAGCTAGTGCTGTTCATGTTGTAACTCAATACGGCGAGACCTGGTGACAGGGCTGTCGTTACTGCGAACCACGCATTCTGGCCGTATGAGAAAATTGCGAAGAAAATCATGAAGACGAATGCGACGCCTGTTCCCAGTGGTGCTGAGAGTGCTCGGCTGACGAATACGTAATCTCCTCCTGCTCGGGGCATGCCCATAGCTAAGAATGAGTATCCGATGACTATTGGGATGTCCACGAGCAGTCCAATTACTCCAATCGAGATTGACATGTCCGCGCCGGGGAAGAGCCATGAGCCCCACCCGAAGATAATGAAGGCCGCGACAGCGATGTTGTAGTAGGCTAAGGTGAACATCATTCCATCGAACCATGTTAATGATCTGACAAGACCGGTTGCATCACGAACGAACACTTTAGGTTTAACTGCCATTTTCAAAATCACGTGCGTTAGGTTGTGAGCTGAACGGTTAAAAGGGTTTGCGCGGATTTCCTAACCACTGACGCGAGTAATTACTAGTACATGCTATATCGGTATAACCTTTGCTTGTACTCGCGAGGTTTTTCTTCTCCTACTCGAATGAACTAGTTCTGCTTTCCTTCGTCGGCGGTTTGCACAATCTGCCTCAAGGTTGTGCTTACCGTATCGGGTAATGGTTTCGGAACGTGTTCTTTCAGGATTTTTCTGACTTTTTCTTTTGCAACCTCTCGAATATCTTTTCGTCCCTTTTGTGACCAGATCGGCTCATTGTATCTGTCAAAGAGTTTTGGTGTGAAGACTTCCTTCTTGAGGTGAGAGAAAGTGTGCTTGTGTTTGAGGTAGCTGCCGGTTGATCCCACTTCTTGAATTACGTTGAAGGCGAGACTCTCGCGGTCTACGTGGGTCCCGTCTATTACCCGAAATATCCAACCTACTATCTCGTCGCACACCACAGCCATCTCCATACTGCCGTAATCACTTCCCGCAAGGTACCCACAGCAATGTATCATGTTTATTCCGCTGAGAGCGCTCATGAGCGCCATCAATCCAGCCTCTGCACCAGCTTGTGAGTCGGGCATTTTGGAATCAGAAGAGCCTCCCCAACCGAAAGTCGGAAGTTGATATAGTCCAGCGACTTGCGACTGAATTATGTGACCCATCGCCCATTCAGGTGCGGCAAAGCTGAAGCGGAGCGTTCTCAAGTCGGACACCCCTATTCCCGGGCCGTAGATGAATGGTGTTCCCGGGTTGACTAGCTGAGATAGTGTAAGCGCAGCTAGCGTTTCAGCGTTGCCTAGCGCGTATGTGCCGATCAAGGTAGCTGGGCCAGTTAAGCCTGCCATGGGGCACCCTGTGAAGAAGACTGGTAAACCGGCGGTTGCAAACTCTACAAGGTCCTCATTCATCGTGGAGAACGCGAGCGGAGAGATTGATTCACTGTAGCAACTCAGCAATGGTCTCTTCTTCAGTTCCTCCGTGCCGCCGGCTACGGCGGTTGCCATCTCTATGGCCCTCTTGGCTGTAGTTGCTTCCGGGAGAGCCCAAACGATATGTTTCTCTGTGTTCGTGAACACTACTTCAAGCTCATGCAGGTGTTCAGTTTCGTGTGGTACATCCGTCGCTCCGCATATCGCCATCATAAAGGCAAGATTCGGTAATGCGTCGCCGAGTCTTGTTGCGTTAGCCACGTCGTGCTTGGTTGAAGCACGGCTCCTTCCTGTGTCCATATCGAGTAACTGATGTAGTGGAGTACCTCCAAACCCGAAATGCACTCGTCCTCTCTCCAGCACCATCTCATTCTGGCGTCCGTAGAGATGGATCTCTTTTGGAGTAGTTTTCAAGGCGTCAGTAACGAGCGAGCTGGGGACACGAATTTGACCCGTATCGGAATTGACTTCGGCCCCATTACGGGTCAGTATGTCAGTGATTCTCTTGGAATTAGTGGATATTCCAACCTTCTCGAGAATCTCAAGTGAGGTCGAATGCACCTGCAGTACTTCATCATTTGTCAGCATTCGCATGATTCTATTTTCAGGGAGTTTGCGGGACGACATCTATACAGGATCTCACAACCGAACGACGAATTAGACTTTGATAAAGGCACTCGGTAATTATCGACTCAAATGTCGACTCCGAGATGTTCCACGTATCAGTATCTTTCCCTGAACTCGGCTTTTTTCAATGTTGCAAATTAAGCTCAACTTTATCAAACTAATCCTACTTAACGCATTACGAGAAGATATGTCAGTCACGGACGAAATGGTTAAGCAACTTGCCCAAGCGGTAGTCGACGGCGACATAGACAAATCCAAGGAGCTAACTACAACGATGATTAGTAGCGGAGTGCCGCCAACGGCTATTCTAAACGACGGTTTGACCAAAGGATTGATGGTTGTTGGTGAGAGATTTGGGAACGGAGATGCCTTCCTCACAGATCTCATGCTGTCGGCAGAGGCAATGAAAAGCGGTTTGCAGGTAGTAGAGCCTGAACTGAAGAAGTCTCATATTGAACGAGAATATGTGGGGACCGTAGTCATAGGCACAGTCGAAGGCGATATACATGACATCGGCAAAACCATTGTCGCTACCATGTTTGAAGTCAGCGGTTTCAGGGTCTTCGATCTCGGCGTTGACGTGAAGTCACAGGCATTTATTGAGAAAGTTGGAGAATCAAAAGCTCACATACTAGGCCTCTCAGCGCTACTGTCTACAACCATGGGAAAGCAACAAGAAACCATCAAGGCGCTTGAATCGAAAGGAGTAAGGTCAAGCGTGAAAGTCATGGTTGGTGGAGCACCGGTTACTCCCGAATGGGCTAAGCAAATCGGTGCTGATGAGACAGCGCCCGATGCTATGTTAGCTGTTACCAAAGCGAAGAATCTAATTCATGCCAGCTGATTCGAGGTAGCCGATTTTGATTAAGATGGACCACGTCAGCATCACAGTTCGCAACGTTGATCGGTCCGTCAAGTTCTATTCAGACGCTCTCGGCATGAAACTTCTAAGAGTTTCAGTACTCAATCCGAGCCCGGGCACCAAATACAAGAACGCGTACATGTACAGCGGCGCGCTCACCCTGGAGATTATTACTGCCGTTGAATCTGCCAAGCAGGGCGCACGAACGCAGACCTGGCAGCAGACCCTACGCGGGAGAATGGGCATCACTCATCTGGGAGTACGTGTCAGTAACCTTGAGACGGCGATAAAGAGGCTCAAAGCTGCTGGTGCACGAATGATCGGAGAACCATTTGCTATAAATCGTGACAGTTTTAAGAATACGTACGTGGCAAAGAAGATGGATCGCAGAGTCAGCTACGTAAGGCGACCGGGCAAGAGAATCGCCGTGTTCTCAGGCCCAGACGGTGAAATTATTGAACTCGCAGAACGATAGGAAGTTAACTTCGCATCGCCTCGCTATAGCCTTAGGAAGTTAACTTAATCAAGACTTTCACGCTTCGTTGGCGCGATCATCGGCCCCTTCATGGATGCTAAGCGGTTCGAATTAAAACGCATCGCGTGTTTTTCGAAACGCAAGCGAGAAATGGAAACTGATAAATTCAGCAAACGTTTTGGAACTTGAAGGTTGTAAATTGACAAAGACGCTTGGGTTGATTTATACGGCCCCCGCAATTGTGGATTCGGTGACGAAGACAGTATTCGATATCGTGCCGTCTGTCGAGAAATTCGATATAGTCGATAACAGGATCATACCTGTTATTCTCTCATCCGGCGGATTAGTTCCAAAGGTTCACAGAATCGTGGCGAATTATGTTCGGACCGCAGAGGATGAGGGTGCCGACGCGGTACTGGTAACTTGCTCTTCAATCTCGCCCTGCGTGGACACGGTAAAACCGCTGGTTTCCATCCCCGTCTTCAAAATTGATGATCCTATGACGAATGTCGCCGTTGAAAAGGCCTCGAAAATTGGTGTTGTTGCAAGTAACGCCGCTACTCTGGGACCGACGACTGACCTATTACTTGCTAAAGCGAAGAGAAAGGGAAAGATGATTGAAGTCACAGCTGAGCTTTGCAAAGGAGCATTCGAAGCTCTGTCAAGAAAAGACACGGCAACTCACGACCAATTAGTTTTGGAAGGAATCAGGCGAACGGCACAAACGACGGAACTTATCGTCCTCGCACAAGCCTCGATGGCTCGTATTATCCCTCAACTTGGTGATCAGTTGAAAGTGCCCATTCTAACGAGCCTAAGGTCAGGAGTCGAACAGCTCAAAGCAGTATTTGGATAGGCTCAGCCGGCTGTTGGCGCCGGCGTCAAGTCGACTAGCAGATGAACCGTCACTTTGGTTTGAAAATGACCTTACCACTTTCTCCTCTAATCACTCTCTGAAAGGCCTCTTCGCCCTTCTCGAGTGGGAGTCTGTCCGTAATTACGGCGCTAGGTGTCACCTTCTTGCTGGCAACTAGGCTAACCATTCGGTCCCATGTCCCAAACATTGCCCGGCCTGTACTTCCGTAGACTGTTACCTCCTTGTAGATTATCATTGAAGTCGGTTCAATCTGAACCGGCTTGTCGGAAAGGCCCACTAACACTACACGGCCGCATTTCTTCACTGCTTGGAGCCCCTGCACAGTTGTTATCGGTGCCCCCGCAAGTTCAATTACGACGTCCGCGCCTTTCCCATTCGTTAGCTCCATTGTTCGTTTGACTATGTCCTCTTTCTCGGTATTGACGTAAACGTCCGCTGATCCGATCTTTCTGGCTAGGTCAAGTCTGAATTGTTTGAGTTCGGCCGCTATTACGGTGGATGCCCCAGAGACTTTTGCAATTTGTTGTGCAAAAATCCCTATTGGGCCGGCCCCCATTACGAGGACAACATCGCCTGGTTGTATGCCGACTCGTTCAATTGCGTGGACAGCTACTCCGAACGGTTCGAATACTGCGCCTTCTTCAAATCCTACGCCTGAAGGTAGCTTGTATGCGATTATTTCAGGCACTGCAGCATAATCTGCGAATGATCCTTCTTTCGTCTGCAGTCCATAGATAAGCATGTTTTGACATATGTGCATGTTTCCATTGCGGCAGTATGAGCAGAATCCGCATGGGATATGTGACTCGCCCGCAACATTATCTCCAGCTTTCAGAGATTTCACATTACTCCCTACTTCTAAAATTTTACCCGACCACTCATGGCCAATTGTCATTGGTAACGGAGACTTCCACCGGGTTGTTTGTTCATCCCAACGGTATATGTGAAGGTCGGAGCCGCATATGGCAGTGGCTTCTATTTTGACGAGAACTTCAGATGGCTTAATCTTAGGCTCGTCAATTTCCTGAACTTCAACGCCAGGTTTCGGTACCGTCTTCCTAATTGCTTTCAACCAAACTACGCCTCAAATTCCCAAATCTAATAGCTCGGAAGAACTATTGACGCTCATTTTAGTTTAAGGTATATCTGTCTGACATGGAAGGAACGTGTCGTGCTCGACCGTGAGAACATGCTATTGAATTCAAATACGTCTACCGATAGACGAAACTACGGAAGATTCGAATGACTGATAAGAAGAAACCCATTATCGGAGTAACAATGGGCGATCCGGCCGGCGTTGGCCCTGAAATAGCCTGTAAGATGTTTGCCGAGAAAATGATCTTCGACTTTTGCAGGCCCTTAATTGTCGGAGATTCGGCATGTCTAAACGAAGGAATGAAAGTCGGCAAAGTAACCCTCCAGCTGAATTTAATTCAAAGGCCAAGCGAGGCCAAATTCGTCCCCGGGATAATTGACGTCATCGACTTGCATAATGTGGACGTTAATAAACTGAAAATGGGCGAGCCACAAGCCATGGCAGGAAAGGCTTGCGTCGAGTACATCAAGAAGGCTGTCGAACTTGCGACGGTTGGAGAGATTGACGCGATTGTCACTGGCCCGATCAACAAGAAAGCGATGAACATAGGTGGATACAAGTACTCTGGCCACACCGAATTACTGGCCGACTTAACCAAAACAAAAGATTTCGCAATGTTACTTGTGACTGGGCCATTAAAGGTAATTCATGTATCGACGCATGTTTCGCTCGTGGAGGCCATCCGAAGGGTCCAGAAAGATCGAATAATGACTGTCATTAAACTGGCTGATCAGGCGCTGAGAGAATTAGGAGTCCCTCATCCTAGAATAGCTGTGGCTGGTCTGAATCCTCACGCCGGTGAGGATGGAATGTTTGGTAACGAGGAGATAGACACAATTGCGCCCGCGATTGAAGCAGCCAAGAAGACAGGGATCGACGTTTCGGGTCCGATTGCTCCTGATACGATCTTCATGCGAGCCAAGAAAGGCGAGTTTGACGTGGTCGTCGCCATGTATCATGATCAGGGGCATGTCGCAATCAAGATGCTTGGATTTGAGCTTGGCGTGAACGTGAGTATTGGATTACCTATCATAAGAACGTCAGTTGATCATGGCACAGCTTACCGTCGCGCCGGTCGCAAACTGGGGACTGGTGACCCTTCGAGTCTTATCGAGGCGACCCGATTGGCTGCACAAATGGCAAGGAGTAGAGCAAAGTCTTAACTCATTAGATACGTATAACTCGAAAGTCCGAGTGCAAATATCTCGTAAGCAAAACGGGGCCAAAAGGGGATGATTGGTCTGGGAAAACGTCGTCTCGTCGGCAACGAGTAGTGATAGCTGATGATTTTACAGGAGCATGCGACGTAGGAGTCCAATTTGAAAAGCACGGCATGTCAACGTCTGTCTATCTAATGAAACCCAGCCTTAACGAGTTAAAGAACGCCGCTTCCGACTTGCTTGTTCTTGATACGGAAACACGGAACAAATCGGAGAAAACAGCTTATCGCAACGTACGGGACTTCTGCTCCCTATGTAAGGAAGCTAAGATCGAGATCGTATACAAGAAGATTGACTCTACGCTTCGCGGGAATCTAGGTTCTGAATTGAAAGCGTTGCTAGACGTTTTCAAACAACACTCCGTACTGGTCTGCCCAGCGTACCCCCAGTATGGGCGAACTATAGTGAACGGTCAGCTATTTATCCGAGGAGTTCCAGTTGACAAGACAGAATTCGCGAATGATCCTGTGCGTCCTGTAAGATCATCTGACATCAAAGCATTATTAGCAATGGAACTGACCGAAAAAGTTGTGAATATTCCACTGAGGGTTGTGCGAAAAGGTTCTTGGTATGTCACCAAGTCAATTCTGCAATTAAGAAAGAGCGGAGTCAGAATCGTTTGCACAGATGCAGAAAACCTAACTGACTTGAGAAATATCGCGAACGCTTGCTTCCGATCAGGCGTAATTCCTTGCGGATCGGCGGGCTTAGCAGAGGAAATTGCCGTAAGCTTAAAACCGGCTCGCCGGAAGATTGTAGTTCTTTCCGCGAGCACTAATGAAGCAACATTGAAAGAACTCAGGAAGAGTGCCAAATGTCCGCGAACACTCCTCATCAGAGCAAGAGCCGCATTTCTGGAAGGGAATTCGAAGACCGCCGAATTGAGCAGAATACGGCGGCTAGTTGAGCATGGTCTTGTAAATCACGATGTAGTGATCGTTTGTTCAGCGCTTTACAAGACGGATTTCAATCCAAAATTAGGTTCGCAGCTTGCGTCAAGACAATTCGGTGATCCAATCACCATAGGTCTGGCTACAGCTGTTTCTCCGATTGCTCTTGGAGGATCTGTGGATTCAGTCGTATTAACGGGAGGGGAAATGGCTGCTGCATTTCTCAAGAAAATTCAAACGAAAGGGCTTAGACTCGAAAGGGAAATACTCCCCGGAGTCCCCCTCGGTGCCGTAATGTCGGGCAGGTCACTGGGCTTGAGAGTCGTTACGAAGGCGGGTGGATTCGGAGTGTCAGGTTCAATGAGACAAATAATCGAATACCTGAGTTCTGAATCTTTCAAGTGACGAGCTACGAAGGCCCGATTGCATCGAGAAATACGCCTTGCAGTTATGCATACCTTTTGCGGTTTCACGTGCTGAACCTGCTAGGTTGATTGAGATCGTGTGAGTCGGCGCAGCTGAACAATTCCTGTGCAAGGAGCTTTCAAACTTTAAGCATCGTAAAATTCGGGGAATAGAGGATAATGACCAAAGCGATAAATAGGGATGAAGGCGGAAAGCAGCAGCTTAGTTAAAATGGCGTCAAAAGCTCCACTCTTCGTTCGTGACGCACTGGACTTGTTAGAGAGTTAAGTCATGTAGATGTTTTCGTTCAAGCAGTTTCGATTATGCAGATTGGAATAAGCATGATCTTCTTGCTTGAATCCGTGGGAGTCTTTTATCCTGGTGCGAACCTGTTTGGGGTTATCGCGATCAGTGGTTTAGTTGGTGCGGTATTTGCTGTGCTGTGGTCTATTATGTCTGCGGCAATGCCGCGCAGTGGAGGGGACTACGTCTGGATCTCAAGACTCGTTGCTAAAGTCCCTGCGATTGGCTTCATGTATGCAGTGACTTACGGGTTGGCCTTTGCTGTTGCTTTCAATATGGGCTTCCAAGTGTGGCTATTCACCAATGGAGTGCTTTCACCAACCTTCGCAGGCCTGGGTCTAATTTACAATAATGCGGCTATGACCAATCTCGGCCAGTCGTTAGTCGCCGGAAACGGTCTCTTCATTTGTGGCCTTCTCCTCATTGCTCTCGCCGTTATTACTGTATCAATGGGTCTCAGATCTGGCACGAAAATTATCAACTACCTCTTCTTCTTCAGCCTAATCGTGACGTTTCTTTGGATCATTCTTGGATTCAGCGCAGGTCCAACGGCTTTTCAGCAGGCCTTCGATGCACAGTTTGGCGCGAATCAGTATGCAAATGTCCTTGCCCTAGGCAAACAGGCAGGGTTCTCAGGATTTAGCTTCGATCTGGCAACAACCATGCAAGTTGGTTTCTCATTAGGTTACTTCAGCTTATTCTCTAACTTCCAATACCCCGTTTGGGCTTCGGGCGAGATAAAGAAGGCGACACAGGTGTGGAAACCCTACCTCGTTGCTATTGCCGTTACCGGCGTACTGTACGTACTTCTAACCGCATCGCTGTTCAACCTAATGGGAACGGATTGGGTAGGCGCTGTCAGCATTGCTGCAGGGAATTCAAGTACCTCTGGATCGTTGCCTTTTTCGGTGCCGCCTGCATTCACCCTATTCTTATCCGTAATGTTCAGAGATAATCCCGTCCTAGTTTTCCTCATAAATGCAGGACTCGTAGCGGGTTCATTCACATGGTTCGTCGTGCCTTATGTAGCGTTCAGCCGACTCATCTTTTCAATGTCTTTCGACAGAGTCCTTCCGAAAGCCTTCGCAGACGTTTCGGACAAGGTCCATGCCCCACTAAAAGCGCTTGCAGTTACTGTGGTTCTGGTCGTGATATGGTTCTCACAGTACGTTTACGGTCTCTTCTTTAACCCTAATTTGGTGTCTTTTGCAACAGTATTCTTCACAGTCGCAGGGATCTCTCCAGCTGCATGGACAGTCGCTGCATTGGTTTTCGCCGTCTTCCCATGGGTGAACAAAGACTTGTACGAAAGATCGATGCCATCTGCATTCAAGAAGCGAATAGGTCTTCCAATAGTAACATGGCTTGGACTGTTCGTAGCGTTCACTCAAGCATGGGCAACCTATGGCTACGTAACAACTGCTGCGCCCTACCCGAATTGGGCAGTCGGATCAATCGTCGTAATTATGCTGGGTAGTTTCATCGCATACTACGTGGTAGCTGCCGTAAGAAAGAGTCAAGGGATAGATCTGAAATACATATTCAACGAAATTCCGCCTGAATAGAGACTAGAACGTCATCTGGGTAATTGGCACTTACGTTAGGTAAGGCGGACTTACCCTTTCCGTACTTTTTCTAATCCAGCACGCATTCCAGAGGTCAGTTTCTCAATGTCTTCACGGGTGTGAGCCGAAACCAAACCGTGGTGGAATAATGGGATGGGTAGTGTGTAAATGCCTTCACGTAGCATTTCTTCTTGGAATATTCTAAATCGGGCAGGATTAGACTTGCATGCTGACCTGTAGTCGTCAACTTTCTTGTCCGTGAAATACACCTGGAATTGTCCGCCTAAACCAGCCAATTGAGCGGGAATACCTGCTTCTAGCGCCAGATCGGCGAATTTGTGCTCGAGTTGTTCACATTCTGCGTTAAGCCGCTTGTGGACCTCACCGTCGGCCAATACTTCTAGTGTTGCATGTGAGGCTGCCAGTGATACTTGGCTACCGTTGTAGACACCGGCCCAACCGGCTTTGCCCTCTGGACCTGTTACTTCCATGACGTCGGATCTTCCTGCAACGGCGCTCATTGGGAAACCATTAGCAATAGCCTTTGCAAACGTAGCAAGGTCAGGCGTCACTCCATAATATTCTTGCGCGCCACCAGGGGCGACTCTGAATCCTGAGATTATTTCATCAAAAATTAACAGAACGTCATTACGCGCGGTTAGTTCTTTCAATCCTTGCAAATAGCCATCCTTCGGACGGACGCAACCAAGATTGAACATGACTGGTTCTACTATCACGGCTGCGAGTTTTTTCCTATGTTTCTTGATTATCTTCTCTGCTGCTTCAAGATCATTGAATGGCATCACCAGGGTCGCGTCTACTGCTGCTTTGAGTAACCCCACATTCTCGGGAACCGTCTTCGGTTTCGTTTTAGGTCCCGCCTTTTTCAGATTTGGCTTACTGCTCACCGCAACAGAGTCTTGCCAGCCATTGTATCCACCTTCAAGTTTCAGTATCTTCTGCTTTCCAGAATAAGCCCGTGCAATCATCAGAGCCTTCATTACGGCCTCTGTTCCGGAGTTTGAGAATTTCACTGATTCAGCGCATGGAACCATTTGCGCTACTTGTTCTGCCACCTTGACGCTGAGCTCAGTCTCAACACCGCATGTTAAGCCCGTATTGATTTGTTCTGACACGGCGCGTGTCACGCGTTCATCACCGTGTCCGAGAATCAGGGCGGACATGTTAATCACGCAGTCGACATACTCGTTCCCATCGACGTCCCAAATTCGGCCTCCTTTAGCGCGCGAGAACCATAGAGGGTATGGATGTGTGAACCGGATGTTGGAATGAATTCCACCAGGTACGCGGGAGTTAATTCTCTCGTAGCATAATTTTGATTGAGAAGTATTGCGTTCGACCAAGGTTGCTATCGCTTGTTTGATTTCGGTGCCGAAGGCGCTTATCAACCTTCCAGACGATTACAGACCAAGCAAAAAGCAACCGTTACAGTGAAAGAGAGCCTTAGAATGCCACGGTCTGATAGCGTGGGGTAACTATTTGAGGGCACTGTTTCAGAGGACTTAGTCACTCTAGGGATCCAGTATGGTTACTGTTAACCTACCGTACGGAAAAGAAGAGATTCAATTTGACGTTCCGAAGGAGAGAATATCCTCCATTCTGCTTCCAAAGGATGTCCCAGGATCACCTGATGCCTATGGAACAGTCAGACAGGCCCTTCAAAGCCCGATGGAAAGTCCAGGGTTGCGCTCAATTGTCAAGCAAGGATCTGTGACAATAATCACTGATGACTTCACGAGGCCAACACCTGCGGGAGTAATCTGTCAAGCTATAATTGATGAGCTGACGGAAAATGGGATCGAAGAATCGCAAGTAACTATTCTCGCTGCAGGCGGACTTCATCGGCCGATGAGCCAAAGTGAGATGCGGGCTAAATTTGGCGATGAACTCATGAAGAGAATCCAAATCAGAGCTCACGACGCATGGAATCAGAGAGAGCTCGAATATTTGGGTCAGACGACGAGGGGAACTCCAGTATGGATCAATCGATCGGTGGCAAACGCGTCCCTTCGCGTGACTGTCGGTATGATAACCGCACATTTTGTGGCCGGCTATGGTTCAGGCCCTAAGACCATAATGCCAGGAGCATCCGGCTACCAGACAATTTTCCACAATCACGGCGTTGTATCGATGTCTCCAGACGCAAAGATGGGTATAACAGTTGGGAACCCATGTTGGGAGGACATGGCTGAAGTAACTAGTCTGCTTGGCCCAACATTGGCAGTAGATGTCGTACTGAACACTAGAGACGAAATAGTTGCCGCGTTCCATGGAACCCCAATCTCTGCACAAAGGGCGGGGCTCGGACTCTACAATAGTATCTACGGCTTCCATCTTAACGAGAAAGCTGACATCGTTATCGCGAGCGCGAACCCAATGTTCAGCTACCTCGATCAGACTCTGAAATCAATCATCCACGCGTCAATGCTAGTCAGAGATGGGGGAACAAGAATCGTAGTTTCACCGTGTGAAGAGCTTCTAGGCCCAGAATACTTACGGGAGCTTTACTATTCATCTCTCCATCCAAAGTGGCCGACGGTGCAGGAATATGGTGAGATGATGCGCTCTGGAAGGATCAAAGATATCGCTGATGCTGTGGGTATCCTAAAGTTTCTCGAATCTAACCAGGCGAGACTTGTTGTTGTATGTAATCCCTCGTTTGATGATGACCTGACAAGATTGGGCTTCGAACACGCTAAGAATGTGCAGGTTGCTTTTGAGGAAGCAATGATTAGGCACGGACCTGAAGCTAAGGTACTCATTGTCCCTTACGGTGGCGTTACCCATCCAGTTCTCGAATGAAATTTGCAAATTAACCGAAGTCCATACGTAATTTCAGGATCTATCTCCATAGATAGATGCTAAATATGCCTACGTTGAAGCTTGTCTTCGTGATTGTTGAATGGCCAGTAAGCCTCGAGTCTTTATTCGCGATGCAACTGGACTCGTAAGAGAATTCGGCTCATGGGATAGTTTCGCTTTCAATTTCGGAGGGATCGTTACCGTAGTTGGACTCTCCGCGCTATTTGTCTCATTCAACGTTTTGACAGGTGCTAACCTACTTGTCGCGTTACTACTCATATTGCCCATTCTTATCGCATACTATGTGGCAGACACGCAGCTTGGAATAGCGATGCCGAGGTCTGGAGGAGACTACGTTTACGTAAGCCGTATTCTGCATCCAGCCATAGGTTTAGCGGCGAGCGTCGTGTTAGTGTTCCTATTAATACTAAACCCGGCAATTTTCTCAGAACTAATCGTCACTGGTTACGTGCCTGGGTTATTGAATGCTTTCGGGTTGAGCAGCCAAGCTTCAATGCTCTCTGATACAACTGTTCGTCTTGTCCTCGATAACATGATAATCGCAGTCTCAATATTACTAGTTATAATACCGGTAAGATTCTATTCGAAACTTCAGACATTGTTTGTTGGACTGGCACTCATTGGATCGATCCTAGTTCCGTTGGCTCTCGGCGCTTTGGGGCATGATGGTTTTGTTTCTACGTTCAACGCCATGTCCCCTGTTTCCTACACAGATGTTATTGGGAAAGCCCATTCGCTTGGGTTTACCCCCCACTTCAGCTGGACAGATACCGTCCTTACTCTGCCGGGGCTATCCTTCTTCTTAGTGACGAATTGGCCGTGTGTCGTTGGAGGGGAATTGAAGAATGCTAAGAAATCAATGACTGTGGGAGTTGTCGGAGCAGGTCTGTTTGCTTGGCTAATCTTCTTCGTCACCGCTGGTCTATACTACTTCGTGCTAGGTCCGGATTTCGCCGGAAGTGTTGGCTACTTGGTACAGAACAGCCCATCAGACGCGCCGTTCGGAGGAACTAATCTGCTAACCTCGATCTTGCAGTATATGTACGGGACCACCACGGCAACGGGTGTAGCGGTTACAGTCCTAATCGCAGCCAGCCTGATCGCTGCATGCTTCATAGTGATCGCACAGTCGATCCTGTTATCAACACGACATATCTTTGCATGGGGATTTGACAATGTGATTCCAAGCAAGTTCGCGAGTGTCAACGAAAGATTCGGCACACCCGTCTTCACGACGTTAGTTCTCTGGGTCGTATCAGAAATTGTACTGTGGATCACGATCTTCCAAAGCAGCGCCATTAGTGTTCTCACTAACGCTGGGCTTGCAGAGGCTGTCGGATACGGCCCCGCCCTCGTCGCAGCAATGGTCTTCTCAAGACGACGAAAAGATCTATTCAACAGCGCACCGAGCACTACGAAATTCAAGGTGGCCGGAGTACATTTAATTACGATTCTCGGCGCAGTTGGATCGATAGGTTTCGCAGCAATAGTCGTCTTCGTCTACGCGTTCCCGCAGATAGGATTCCCGATAACTGCAATTAACATCGGATTCATAATCGCGGTATTCCTGTTTGGCGGAATTGTGTACTACGCAGCTAAGTACTATCGGAAAGGACAGGGAGTAGACATAGACATGGCCTTCAAACAAATTCCACCTGAGTAGTCCGGTTCACGGTCAAACGCATAAGAACGTGAAAGTTCCAAAAGTGGTAGCGCTCGGAGGGAGACTAGTGAATCTTACGATAGGCTATTACTCGGACATAACGCAACGGACACCATCCGAAGGGATTGACTATGCTGTATTAGCCGAGAAAGAGGGGTTCGACTCCGTTTGGACTGGAGATCATTTCCATCCTTGGGTCCACACGGGCGCGAAATGCGGTTTTGCTTGGGTTTGGTTGGGTGCTTTGGGCCAGAGGACCAGCAGAGTCATGATGGGAACTGGGCTAACGGCCCCCATAATACGATACCACCCTGCAATCGTCGCGCAAGCATACGCGACTTTGGGAGACATGTATCCTGGTAGAGCTTTCATCGCGGTCGGAACCGGAGAAGCGATGAACGAGCTGCCGCTTGGACTCAAGTGGCCGCCGTTCAAGGAAAGAAAGGAACGATTGGAAGAATCAGTTAAGATCATGCGACTTCTCTGGACCAAGGGATTCGTCAATTTTCGCGGCAAGTACTATAGGTTACATGGCGCGAACCTCTACACGAAGCCTAAGAAACCTATCCCGCTTTACATTGCTGCGAATGGACCAACGGTTGCAGAGTTGGCTGGCAGGTATGCAGACGGTTTTCTCACATTGCCGTTTCCCGACAGCCAATACAAGGATGTACTTTTCCCCGCATTGAACAAAGGTGCCAAAGCGGAGGGGCGTGATCCCGATAAGATCGAGAAACTCATGGAACTTCAAATGTCATACGACGAGGACTATGATAGGGCCATTCAGAGCGCAAGATGGTGGGCACCCACTGTTATGCCTATTTTCTTCAAAGCCCCTATCTCTGATCCACGCGAAATAGAAGCTCATGGGAAACTCGTAAGTGACGAAGGACTCTTGACGGGCTGGTTTATTTCAAACAGCCTGGAAGACCACATAAAGAACGTTGAGAGATACATCAAACTCGGCTTCACTAACATACATTTGCAGAGCAGTAGCCCTGATGAATCGAAATTCATTCGTGTCTTTGGTAAGAAGGTCCTGCCTTACCTAAAGGAAACATATGGCGGGGAAACAGGCCGCCTGTAATCTGTGTTTAGCGAGCAAGCTGAAATCTGATTACTTCACTTCAGATGTATTGCCGTAGATGCGAGAATCTACCACTTCTTTATCTCGCTCTGGTAATTCGTACCATTGCTTCTTTTCGCCGATCTTTGAACGCATCTTCCAGCCCATAGACTTTGGGGAGTTCTCAATTCTTGACTGCAGATCTTCAATTCTCTTCTGCACAACGTCGCGATCGGCCGGAGCTAGTTCAAAGTCTCCAAGGGCAGACAGTATGTTTCCCAGGGTGAGTGTGAACGTCTTGTAAATTCCCCAATCATCTCCGCACATCTTCGCAAGATACGCGCCGTTAATTGCGTCCGTTACATCTTTGTCCACTATTTCGTGGTCATGTAGCATAGCGATTATGTCTCTGTATTCTCGGTCAGTAATTTCAACTACCTGAAGCTTAGTCGCAAGCAGATCTGCCAGTGGAATTGTCGGCTTATCGAGAGACAGCCGATTCCTGAAGTCAAAACGGTGGCACATCTCAAATACGTCAAGGAAGATGTCGACTCGTCTTCCCTGCTCGATATCATTGAATATGAGCCTCCTATTTCCCTGCATGGCATTGAATATTTGTCGTGGAGTATAGCCGAGATCGATGAAGAGTTTTTTGATGTCTTTTGATTGTTTGCTTAGACCCATCACATCAATATCGGCGTACTTTCGCTGCAGTCCTCGGTGAGTTGCACTTGGGCAACGAAAACGAATCGCCATCCCGCCGAAGAGCCGAAGTGTAATACCTCTTTTTTCCGCTTCGTCGATAATTCTCTGTGCTTCTTTGAGTATGTCTTGAAGAGGGGTACTTGTCACAATAATCAACCGATCCGTTTCAGATTCAAGATAAAAGGCATGAGCTTGGATATCACGTTTGTTGAGGCTCCTCCATGAGCTCGATAGCTATATTGTCCGTTGATTTTGGAACAGTGAATATTATTCTGGTTCCGTGGGCACCGACCGTTGGTGTCTCGCGATCAAATGTGACCCCTTCCTTCCTCAACCTACTGACTTCGGCATCGATATTGTCAGTGGTAAGAGAGATATGATGTATTCCTGTTCCATGTTTGCGAAGGTACTGCATTAGAGGTACGCTTTCATCAAGTGGCTGGAGCAATTCTATTTCTCCGTCTCCAACTGGTACGAACGCTGCTCTAACCTTCCCACCTAACGCGTCAACTACCGCAGTTGGTTTCAACTTGAACAACGCCTCGTACTGACTCAAACTCTTTTCAATGTCCTCGACCACTATGCCTACGTGACTTAGTCTTTTGATCATTCCACTCAATCCGTTGAACGCGTGGAACTACCAGTATTCGTTCTTGTATTTGAAATTGGTTTTCCGAGTCCATATTCATATTCTATTGAAGCTGGGCTTCTAATCGTAATCATCGCCAGGAGGAATAGTTACGAAGCTGAGTTGTCTGCCCGTGTCTTATTTTCAGGACATAATTGGAGGGAAAATGAGCATCAAGGATTGGGCCGAAGAGGGAGTGGACGTTGGTCTAGATGGTATTGATCTAAGTATCCTCTTCCTGAAGGCCAAAGATGCCGCATATCTTGATAGTGTGCGTCGTGAGGTAGAACACGCTGGCATAAGAGTAGCAATGGTTACTACATATCCTGATTTCACACATCCGGATCCCAATGAACGAGCACGTGAATTATCTAGACTCCAGGAGAATATCGCTGTAGCCTCAAGACTAGGGGCTGACTTGCTTCGTGTAACGGCGGGTCAGGCTCACCCAGTGGTTAAGCGGAGTGAGGGTATTGAATGGGCAGTTCAGGGGTTAAGAAACGCTGTGGAATTTGCGAAGAAATACCCAATCCAACTAGCCTACGAGAATCACGCCAAGCCAGGAGCGTGGAAATACACGGACTTTTCACACCCAACTGATATCTTTCTCGAGATCGTCGAGCGAACCGCAGATGTCTCGTTGGGTGTCAACTGGGACACCGCTAATATAATTGCATACGGTGATGATCCGATTCCTGTTCTAAAGAAAGTTGTTGATCGAGTTATTAGTGTCCATGCTGCGGATACATCAACGCGTGGTGAACTCAACCATGTTTTACTTGGAACGGGCCTTGTTCCGTTCAAAGAGATGTTCGAAGTGCTTCATGGCTCCGGATTTGACGGGTGGATATGCATGGAAGAAGCGAGTTTTAAAGGAAAGGCCGGAGTTAAGGCGGCGGCTGACTTTGTGCGTCGCACCTGGCTCGAAACGGTCAGAGTATGAGAGAACAACCATTCTCATAGTCGACTGCATAGCGTGAGATTTATCTGCAGTCAATACTCCACACGCCGCGGGTTAAATGCAATGGAACTTGATAAGCAAACGCTTCTGCAGATGTACCGGAACATGCTTCGTATCAGGTACTTTGAAGAAAGGCTTGCGGAAGAGAGTGCTCAAGGAAACATTCCAGGTTTGCTTCACCTCTACGTTGGCGAGGAGGCAGTAGCCGTCGGTGCATGTACCCCACTAAGAAAGGAGGATTACATAACCAGCACACACAGAGGGCACGGGCACTGCATCGCGAAGGGAGGCGAGCTTCGTCGAATGATGGCGGAACTCTTTGCGAAAGAGACAGGATATTGCAAAGGCCGAGGCGGATCGATGCATATCGCAGCTCCAGACATAGGCATCGTAGGATGCAGCGCGATAGCTGGCGCCGGAATTCCAATCGCAGCAGGAGTTGGACTCTCCGCAAAAATGAGAGGAACCGATCAGGTCTGTGTCTCATTCTTCGGAGATGGCGCATCTAACACTGGAGCCTTCCACGAAGGAATGAACTTAGCTGCAGTATGGAAGTTACCCGTCATCTATGTTCTTGAAAATAACATGTACGCGATCTCCGTGTCTGCATCGAAGTCGACCAAACTAAGAAACATCTCTGACCGCGCAGGCGCATACGGTATGTTCAGTGCCGTCGCCGACGGGATGGATGTGCTCTCCGTCTATCAGGCAGTATCAGAAGCCGTTGCAAGAGCTCGTCGCGGAGAAGGGCCCACAATAGTGGAGTGCAAGACATACCGATTCAGAGGACATCACGAAGGCGACCCAAAGAAGGGAGAGACCTACCGGACGAAAGAGGAAATGCAGGAATGGGAGAAAAGGGATGCGATTCAGAAACTTGCTGATAAACTCGTCAAAGACGGCCAAGCCAGCCAAGCGGAATTAGATAAAATCAAACAGGAAACAATCAAAGAAGTGGCAGACGCCGTCACGTTCGCGAAAGAAAGCCCGTCGCCCCGTCCAGAAGATGTGTCCTCATACCTTTTCATGTCATAGAAGGAATCAATAATGAGTGAAAATCGACAGCTTGACTTCGCTGAAGCGATCCGCGAAGCAATCCGCCAGGAAATGAAGCGAGATAAGACGGTTTTCGTTCTTGGCGAGGACGTTGGAAAATTCGGCGGCATCTTCGGCTGCACGAAAGGATTACAAGAGGAATTTGGAGAAGAAAGAATACGTGACACTCCAATTTCCGAAACGGCCATTATCGGGGCCGCTGTGGGCGCGGCAGTCACCGGAATGCACCCCATTGCTGAACTCGAATTCATGGATTTCATCGGATGCGGAATGGACCAGGTATTCAACCAAATGGCTAAGATCCGATACATGTTCGGCGGATCAATGAATGTGCCCGTCGTGCTAAGAACACCATGCGGTTCGAGATACCCGGTCGCATGCGGAGCCGCACATCACTCTCAGAGCCTCGAAGCATGGTTCATACATGTCCCAGGCCTCAAGGTAGCCGTCCCATCAACTCCATACGATGCGAAAGGCCTACTAATTAGCGCAATCCGCGGCCAAGATCCTGTACTCTTCGTTGAACACAAACTACTGTACTACGCCAAACGAATGCCAAAACTACGCGAACCATATCCAACTTTGATCAGTCAGGTTCGAGAAGAACCATACACGATCCCATTTGGGAAAGCTGACATCAAGAGACCGGGCGAAGACATAACGCTAATCGCAACGATGATGATGGTTCACAAGGCACTTCGAGTGGCCGAAGATTTGGCGAAAACTGGAGTCAGCGTAGAAGTCGTGGACCCAAGAACGTTAGTCCCTTTTGACAAGGAGACTATTACCAATTCGGTTAAGAAAACTGGGCGCGTCGTCGTCGCTTCAGAAGATGCTAAGACAGGAGGAGTTGCAGCCGAGATTGCAACAACAATCATGGAAGAAGCTTTTGACTACTTAGATGCACCAGTACGTCGCGTCTCTGCAATGGATCTTCCAATTCCATACGCTCCAGCGCTTGAAAGCACCGTGGTCCCACAAGAGCATCACATAAAGGACGCAATCCTCCAACTGATAGACCAGAAATAATGAAATGCGAAGGAGAATGACATGGCTACTCCGGTTATCCTGAAAAAACTAAGTTGGACCATGGAGGAAGGATTACTTGGCAAATGGATTAAGCGTGAAGGAGATCAGGTTAAAGAAGGAGAAGGACTCTGCGAGATTGAAACTGAAAAAGCCACAGATGAACTTCAAGCTCCAGCAAGCGGAACCCTCCTGAAGATTGTCTATGCTGAAGGATCAACAATACCAGTGAACTCCATTATAGCGGTTATCGGATCCCCCGGCGAAGATTATTCTTCAATTATCGGCTCTGGCCCGCCAGCTCTGCCTGTTGTGGCTCCCGAAGCCCAGGCACAAAAACAAGTCTCCACTCGGAAAACGACTGACTCGGAAGCTCTCGCAGAAGTAAGAATCTCTCCTTCTGCAAGGAGGCTTGCTAGGGAGCGAGGAATCGACATCACACAGATTCATGGAACAGGTCCTGGCGGTAGAATCGTTTCTGACGATGTGCTTCAAGCAGCCAGTAAAGCGCAACCCGCCTTGACACAATCAAGATCGGGCACTTTAACAGGACATAGGAAGGTGATTGCCGACAGACTGTCGCTCAGCGCTCGAACGGCCGTACATGTCCCCATCTCAATGGAAGCTGACATGACTGCTGCGAATAAGCTGAAGAACGAACTTCAGGAAACTGGAAACAAGATTTCCCTCACAGATATAATTACAAAGGCAGCGGCCATCGCGCTCACGGAATTTCCGCGAGCAAATTCAATGCTGCTTGGTGAAGAACTCAAGTCCATGGACGAAGTGAACGTTGGGTTAGCTGTTGGTCTAGATGATGACCTTCTTGTCCCCGTTATCAAGAACGCCAACAAACTCTCACTCGTCGAGATATCAAGCAGAGCTAAGGATCTTATCGAGCGAGCGAAGAATCATGCGCTCAGCAGTAAGGAAATGACCGGAGGAACATTCACGGTCAGCAATCTTGGCATGCACGGTGATGTTATCCTTTTCGCACCGATCATTAACCCACCCGAAACGACAATACTGGGAGTCGGACGAGCCAATCCGAAACCCATCGCAATCGATGGAGCAATAGCTGTGAAGCCGATAGCAACGCTAACGCTAGTGTTCGATCACAGAGTCATAGATGGCATGTACGCGACGAAGTTCCTCCAACGTATTAAAGAACTAATCCAGAACCCACGGACGCTGGCTGAATGAGCTATCTGCCGCTCTCCAACACCTGAGTTCTCAAGTTGAACACCTCTGAGACGATCTTGAGAATTCTCCGAAAACAGCCCGTAGAGGATAGAATTGTATGGGCTCCACGACTTGAGCACTGGTACGAAGTGAACAGGTTTACAGGAAAGTTACCAAGTGAATATCAAGATAAGAGCCTTCTAGAAATATGTGACGACCTAGGCGCCTCGCCAAGAACATACTACTTCTTTGAGGGGACCATCAAGACGAAGCAAGGCGGAGATGTAAAAATCAACACAACGGAAGACACAGAGTCTATCGTGTCCGAGTATTCGACTCCGAAGAGGCGACTGAAGGAAGTCAGAAAGAAAACTATCAAAGGACTCACCGGCAACGCAGTGGCACCTTACTGGACTGAACATCTAGCAAAAGATGTCGATGACTTCCCCGCCTTGGAGTACTTTCTTGAGAATCAGACTTTTGAATTTGATCGAGAGCTGTACAAGAAAGTGGCCGCACAGGTTGGAGACAGGGGACCTCCTTGTGTCTGCTGTCCTGCTGTTCCCATCGCTAATTTGACAATCAGATATCTTGGTTTGCTAAAGACGAATGTATTGTTAAGGAAACATCCGGAGAAGATGATGGATTTGCTCGATGTCTTGGACGATAACAATAGACGCTTCCTAGACGCCTTCAAGTCTTCGCCGATACCTATCATAAATTTCGACGACAACATCGATCGCAACTTATTTTCTCCCCCAATGTTCACGAAGTATATTCTGCCATACTACAAGAGACGAACAGCTGAACTGCACACTTATGGGAAACTCTGCACAGCCCATTGGGACGGAAAACTCGCCTCACTGCTGCAGTTCGCTAGGGAAACAGGGCTTGATGGAATAGAATGTATGACTCCCAAGCCACAAGGTGATGTAACGCTCGAGGAAATTCACTCGGCCTTGGGTGACCTGGTCTTGCTTGACGGAATCCCTGCGATAAGCTTCCTTCCGTGGGCCGCAGATAACGACCTTGAAGGTTTCGTCCGTGAATTATTACACCTATTCCTTCCGCACCTTATCTTAGGCGTATCTGACTTAGTTCCCCCTAATGCGGATGTTAGCAAGATTCGACTAGTGAGGCGGCTAATCGAGAAATATCAGGATCGATGAAGTGACCGTTCGGAGCTCAATGGTGACTGTAAACTGGAACAACTTCGCCACACTCTAGGACGCCAATACGCGCATGATCTCCATGCCTTCTCATGGCTCTCCGCATCGCTTCTTCAATCGTTGAAGCACGCTCAAACCCAAGCGACCGTGTGTCCTCCTCTGTGAGGCCCGTTGAGTAACAGATGATGTTTGCGTGTTCACGTATCTGTGCATGCATAAGCAACGCACCCGCAGCTGGCAAATCCTTAATCGTCCTCTTCTCGATCGCCTCCAGAATCTCCTTGAAACTCTTCGTAGCGTACTGGGCGAAGATCGAATGCATGGGAGAAATACGCTCAGGGCAGGGAGTGACGAGGATGATGGTCCCCCCTTTCTTGACTCCGACATGAGCGAAGTCAAGTGCTTTCATAGCCTGCCAATAATCGATATCAGCAGGGTAAGTGGAGAAAACAATAACGTCAGCTAGTTCGGAGACGTTTTGGCAAAAGACACTGCGAGCAGTTTCCACCCCCACGTTGAAAGTCTGCTCAGGTTCACCTGCGACAACACGTACCGTCTTATCCTCGTTATTTAGTACTGTGTTGACAATCGCCTTAAGCCCAGCCTTCTTGGCTATCGTGTTAATGTCGCGTCGCATAGGGTTATCGAGAGTGGCCACTAGGTCACCAACTGGCTTGACCTTTCCCGCTGCGATATGCAACATCCCAACCGATTCCTCACCTGAGACGCCAGGGAGGATCATTTTTGCACCACCTCCCCAACCGGCCGCGTTGTGGGGGACGATATTTCCTACGCTTAACACGAAGTCAGCTTCTACTACTTCTTTGTTGACGACCGCTGGGATTCCAAGCTCTGTAGTGCCTAGGTTGATGAGTTTACTGTCGTCTTTGTAATTGTGATTTGAGATCTCAAAGTTTTCAACAATCTCAGAGCCGAGGTGGTCTTCAATCTCTGCATCCGACATCGGTCTGTGCGTTCCAAGACCTATTATGATTTTGATTTTATCCGCTTTAGTTCCTTCCGCGCATATTTGTTGGAGAGTAGGCGGTAGAATCTTCTTTAACGGCGTGGGCCGCGTCACGTCGTCTACGAGTATGATAATTCGGTCTTTACCGCTCGTCAATTTGCCAATAGGCGGTAACCCATATGGCTGTCTCATAGCGTCCACAATTAACTGATCCACATTCTCTGCGGCGGGAAGTTGACTTCGATGTACAAAGAAGGCTAGATTACGGTCCCGCACATCGAATCCGATGCGTTCGCGTGCGTATGGGATTGTGAAATGCATTCTTGCTCAATATACTATTCGATCTCTCTAACTAAAATGCAACGCGCACAATTCAGGAATGAACCCAAACCCATCCGAATGCACATTAAGATCTATCGATTCGGCCTGATTTGCCGTTCTATTCGTATAGTTTACGCATCTCTTGAGCTGCTTGGGTCATGTTTCTAAGCTTCGTGAATACGGTCTCGTACGCTCCCGGAAGGCCCGTCAATCCTCCGAATCCGCAATCTGGTTTCACGATAATCCTCTGCCCAAAAAGTTTCTGAGCGTTCTTGAGTGCTACGGTTATTTCCTCAACGGTTTCTACTCTGAGATTAGTCGATGAGATACATCCGTATGCGAGCATTTTCTCATTCTGTTCAAGTTCCTGCTTGGTGTATGCTTCGTGATTCTTTGGCGACTGCGCGAATTCATGGTCGATAATGTTCACGTTGCTTGCAAGTAGTGTGCTTTTCACGAGTGGCGTGACCCTGCCGCAGACGTGGATTGTTGAAAAGCTGCTGATTTCTTTGACAAGTGTGTTCAGTATTTTCACCACGAATTCCTGATCATACGAGTAAAGCAGTCTTTTTGCTCCTAGTATTACTGATAGGAATGGCTCGTCGACAGAAATTATGTTGATTCCCATATCGCTCAGTTGCCTACAGGATTTACCTAGCATTGTTCCGAGGGCGTCGATGATATGAGGTTTGGAAGCACCACACGTCATCAAATTTTTCGTTCCGATATAGCTTGCCAATGTGAAAGGACCCGTGATGCATGCTCTTGTTCCTTTCAATTGCTTGATCAGATTAGTACGTTGAAGGAATGAGAGAAAGTATTCCGCTCTTTCTATCCCGATCGGGTGGTCAGGTTCCGCGATGCTTTCACCGAGTAGGTTGATCTCTTCGCCATTGATTTGCAGGGAGGGGTTGTTTATGGAGAGTGGTCGCAGAAATTGGAGCCCCATGTTCATTGGGCTAGCTGCAGTTCCGATTAATTGTGGGTAGGTTGGATAATCCAATCCCGCGGCTACTTTGTCCGAAATAGCGCGGTTAACATTCTTTCGATCTTTCTCAAAATCGTCTTCCGCCGGCAGGCTACCCACATCCTCGGTGGCAAGATAGAGACCGGTTAGATTACTCTTCACGAATGATCACCGATATACGCTGATATATCCTATGCTCGAAAAGCTCGAGTGAGCATTCGTGTCGACTCTCTAAATGGCAATTCCTTCAAATTCCCAGAAATGGTAAACTCATGATGCACCGTTATGAGATCCGTTTTCATTCTGAGTAGAGTTAGGTTGGGATATGGTACGCTCAATCATTGGAAGAATCAAAAATACATTCTCGGAAGTTACGTCGATTGATGAGGTGAAGGGTCTCACTGAGGTACGAGCGACCGGGACTCGACTCAAGACGCGGTTAGCTTCGATTCTCTAATGAACCTTATGGAAAGACGATGCTTTCATAGCTCATGTCGCCTGTTTGAAATCGGCGACTATTTCATCCAATGACTTTTTCGTGTTAGCATCCAAGTCGACTGATTTGTGATTTTCGAGAATTTTGTGGACTCTCTCTTTGGCGATTACCATGCTGTTTCTAGCGCCGCTCCCGACCCATCTATCGTAGTCCAACCTACACGAGATGTCTGGTGTCCAATATTCTTTCTTTAGTCGGCGTCTTGCAAACTGCAAATCTCCGTGCAAGAAGTTGCCGCCTAGTCCCGCTTCTTGGATATTTTTGATTGCAAGCGTCTCAGGAGTAACCTCAATCCCTTTTCGGAGATGATATAGAAAGCCTAGGATTTCGTTGTCTATAACGAGCTGTTCGTGGCTGACCGTTAGACCGCTCGCGAACATCCCCGCGTTCATAAGAATGTTCGCCTGGGAGCAGATAACTGCAGCTGCAGTCATCATATTTTCCCAAGCGTTCTGCCCGTCCAAGCAATGGGAGTCTGAATCTGGACCTATCGATTGGGTTGGAAGATTGTAAAACCTGCCCAATTGCGCGATAGCTATCCTAAGGGTTCTGTTACCGACGTTAGCAGGTCTCGTGTCACCCGAACCAGAAGTCAGGACGAACGGTCAGAGAGTCATTCTTGTGTGCTCTACATTGTACGCGATATCCAGTCGAAGCTTGCACTCAAAGTGGGGGAAGGTTTGACGTGGTGGCGAGTGGTTTGGCGGCAGCAACTGCGCCCCTCGCTCTGTCCGGCGCTTTGAGCGGAGCCCTCTTGACGGGAGGTGAGATAGCGGCTGCATTTCTTAGGAAGATTCGAGCGAGAGGGCTTAGACTTGAACGAGAAATACTCCCCGGAAATCCTTTGAGTAGCGTGGTATCGGGCAAGGCGGCTGGTTTGAAGGTTGTTACGAAAGCCGGGGGATTCGGTTTGCGGGGATCAATGAAACAAATAGTGGACTGCTTAACATTTGGCGAATCATCATAGTAAGCAAGAACATTTTTTTCGCTTCCGTCAATCAAAGATTCATCAAAACCTCCGAGATAGCCAAAGTGATAAATACCAATTATACCAATTGACGAGGCTATTCGGCTGAACCAAATTGGCATCTGCAAAAGCCCCTCTCTTTGTTCGTGACGCAACCGGACTCATTAGGCAATTAAGCCACGTAGACCTCTTTGTGCAAGCTGTCTCAATCATGCAGATTGGGATTGGCACAATTTTCATGCTCGAATCAGTTGGCGTCTTCTACCCCGGAGCAAATCTGTTTGCTGTTATCGTTATCAGCGGTGTGGTTGGCGCCGTGTTCGCAGTTCTATGGTCTATGATGTCAGCGGCGATGCCCCGTAGTGGAGGAGATTACGTCTGGATTTCTAGGATTGTTTCTAAAGTACCCGCGATTGGCTTCAGTTATGCAGTAAGTTACGGCCTAGGGTTCGCGATCGCGTTCAACATGGGGTTCCAAGTGTGGCTATTCACGAATGGAGTTCTGTCTCCGACATTCGCGGGACTCGGTCTAATCTACAATAATTCCGCTTTGACAAGTCTCGGGAATTCACTAGTTGCCGGGAACGGGCTTTTCATCTGTGGCCTTCTTCTTATTGCATTGGCAATCGTAACTGTATCACTGGGCTTAAGGTCAGGGACTAAAATAATCAATTACCTCTTCTTCTTCAGTCTTATAGTTACGTTTCTTTGGATCGTTTTAGGATTCAGTGCTGGACCGAGCGCGTTTCAACAGGCGTTTGATAGTCAGTTTGGGGCTAATCAATATGCCAACGTTCTCGCGTTAGGAAAACAGGCCGGCTTCACAGGCTTTACCTTCAACGTAGTAACGACACTTGAGATCGGTTTCTCACTGGGATACTTCGCCTTATACTCCAACTTCCAGTATCCTGTTTGGGCGTCTGGCGAGATAAAGAAAGCGAATCAGGTTTGGAAACCTTACCTTGTGGCTATAGTCGTTGCGGGCGCTGGCTATTATCTGCTAGTCGCCTCGCTCTACAATCTGATGGGTGCTGACTGGATGGGTGCAGTGAGCGTTGCTGCAGGGACCCCAAGCACGGCTGGTTCGTTGCCGTTTTCCGTACCACCGACCTTCACGCTCTTCCTATCGATCATGTTCAAGGACAACCCTATCCTAGTCTTTCTGATCAACGCGGGACTCGTAGCAGGTTCGTTCACATGGTTCGTTGTTCCCTATGTCGCGTTCAGTAGACTGATCTTCTCCATGTCATTTGACCGAGTCTTACCCAAAGTGTTTGCAGATGTATCCGATAAGGTACATGTTCCATTGAAGGCATTAGGTCTGACTGTAATCCTCGTAATCCTCTGGTTCTCTCAGTACGTCTATGGGCTCTTCTGGAACCCCAGTCTTCTGTCGCTTGCAAACGTTTTCTTCAGTGTCTCCGGCGTGGCTCCCGCAGCATGGACTGTTGCGGCGTTGGTCTTCGCTTTCTTCCCTTGGATAAACAAGGGACTGTATGAAACAGCAATGCCTACCGCGTTCAAGAAGAAAATTGGATTACCCATAGTGACATGGTTAGGATTCGTGGTTGCTTTTACGCAAGCTTGGGCGACCTATGCGTACGTCACTATCTCAGCTCCGAGTCCGATAATCGCCACTGGAGCAATCGTCGTAGTAATGCTTGGAAGTTTCATAGCATACTATGCAATTGCGGCGATCAGAAAAAGTCAGGGAATCGATCTGAAATTCATCTTCAACGTGATTCCGCCGGAATAGACAATGTCAATACTCGTCACTATGCACTTCAACCTCTTAGACTGTTAACTAGAACCTTATGCGTTGATACGACTCTTTCTACTGATATCCAGCCAAAACTCATACCCTAACCGATTCGAGCGTTTCGACGATCAGTAGGACCACTGAACGTGGAGTGCACGGGAACCAAAGTTCAAATCTTCCCGTAATGTTGTACCTGGCTCTCAGCGTCACTTCAGGAATCGTGTTCGTTTGAACAATTCTGAAAGGATATTGAAGATACTCAGAAGAGAATCTGTTGATAGGGTGGTATGGGCGCCACGATTAGAGCAGTGGTTTGAGGTGAACAGGTTTCAGAGTACTTTGCCACTCGAGTTTAAGGATAGTGAGCTCCTGGAAATTTGCGATGAGCTTGGGACTGCGCCGCGGACATACTACTTCTTTCAAGAAACGATAAGGATGATTCAGGGAGGGAATGCCGAAGTCAAGACTATAGAAGACGATGAGAAAATTGTGTCAGTGTATTCAACCCCAAAAGGAAAACTGCGCGAAGTGAGAAAGAAGAGCATCCGAGGACTTGCGAGTTATGCAGTGGCTCCTTACTGGAGTGAGCACATGATAAAAGAGACCGGGGACTTACAAGCCCTGAAATACCTCTTGGAAAATCAGAGCTACGAATTCGACCGAGAATCGTACGAGAGAGCGGTGGCCAAGGTCGGAGACAGAGGCCCACCAACAATATACTGCCCAGCCGTTCCTATTGCAAATTTGACAATCAGGTACGCGGGCCTGTTGAAGACGCACCTCTTACTGAAGAAACATCAGAATGAAGTCGAAGACTTACTTCAAACATTGGATGACAACAATCAGCAGTTCCTCGAAGTATTGAAGAAATCCGACATCCCGATTGTTCTCCTCGACGACAACATCGACCGCAACCTGTTTTCACCTTCCATATTCGAGAAGTACATCCTCCCATACTATAAGAGAAGAAGCACTGAACTTCATGCTCGCGGGAAGATCTGTATCGCTCATTGGGATGGAAAACTAAAGTCACTCCTACAGTATGCCCGAGAAACTGGCCTAGATGGCTTAGAATGTGTAACTCCACTCCCTCAGGGAGACGTCACCTTAGAAGAGATTCATTCAGCGTTAGGAGACATGATCCTGACGGATGGAATACCATCAATTCTTCTTCTTCCTTGGGTAAAAGATTCCGAACTGGAAGTCTTCACTAGAAAATTACTGCGGCTCTTCCTACCGCATCTAATTCTAGGTGTGGCAGACTTAGTGCCTCCGAATGCAAATATCGAGAAGATCAGACTAATAACTAAGCTGATAGAGGAGTTTCAAAATAACTGAGCATGTCTGCTTGAACGACATAAATGTCCTGGACTTTTTATTCAAGTCGGAGAGTTCTCATCGAGACGAGTTCATGCTGCGGCAAAGATGAAGCAACCAAGATGCAGATCCACTAACTATTGCGAGTGGCCTGCAGTATCAGTTGAGTTCTTGCGAAGAATTAGCTTATAGGGCGATGCTAACTTACGGGTTCGACATATCACGCACAGAGGGACAGGGCATGACGACTGAGGACGTTCTGAACTCAGTAACTGAGGCTATCGTCAATATGAATATCGAAGCTGCTCGAAAGGTATGCCAACAAGCCTTGATCGAAGGGATATCACCCATCGAGGTCATCAACAGGGGGTTGGTTCCCGGTATGCAGATAGTCGGAGAGAAGTTTCAGGCCGAACAATATTTCCTCACCGATCTAATTGCGGCTGGCGCGGTCATGCAGGAAGCGATGAAAATCCTACAGCCTCACATCAAGAACGGAGAACAGGGAAAAAAGCTAGGCAAGATTGTTCTGGGCACAGTAGAAGGCGATCTACACGATCTAGGCAAAAATATCGTCAGCATGCTCATGAGAGTCTCCGGTTTCGAAGTAATCGACCTCGGGGTGGACGTGCCAACCTCCAAATTCGTTGAAGCAATTCGCACCCATCGGCCGAAGATTCTTGGGATGTCAGCTTTGATAACAAGCACCATGCCTGCTATGGCAAAGGTCATAGGAGAATTAGAAAAAGCCGCCCTCAAAGCGCAACTTAGAATAATAGTCGGAGGAGCGCCACTCAGCGAACAATACGCCAAAACAATCGGGGCCAACGCCTTCGCCCCAGACGCGGTAGTGGGAGTTAACCTGTGTAAGAAATGGACTACTGAGGCCAGTATAGCATGAAAATGAAAGAAAGAATAGTGGCAGTCCTTCACCACGAGAAACCTGACGTAATACCATTCACCGTGTACACCATGCTCCTCCCCTCAAGAGGCTCAGGTGAACGTGACTTGAGGAACATGGGACTCGGCCTTGTAGAATTGGGCCTATCCGTATACGGCGTCAAGACACCGAATGTGAAGATGCAGACAACAGAGGACCTAGCACTCTTTCTTAGAGGATACCGCATCACCTCCACGTCAAGACAAAAGCGCTTAGCTCAAAGAGCATACACGAGCCCAGCAGGCACAGTCTCGGAAAAGTACACTTTGGGTTACACCCCAGGCCTTGGGGAATGGCCTGTCGAATGGATGATCAAAGACTTACGGGACTACGAGATCGTAGGATACATGATCGACGACACTGAATACTTCCCAGATTACGAAGAGTTTTCAAAAGCCGAAGAGATCCTGGGCGATGACGGCATCGTTATCCCAATGACTCCGAAGTCGCCTTTACAGTCAATGCTTCTGGATCTGATGGGTTACGAGAGGTTCTCGATCGATTATCAGAACCACCGCCACGAAATCGACGCCCTGTACACGCTATTCACAAAGAAACAGCTAGAAATGTACAAAGTGATAGCGGACTCACCAGCAGAAGTCATCTTATTGGATGATAACATCAACGGTATCGTGACAAATCCCAAGCTATTTGAGCGCTACTGTATGCCATTCTACGAGAAAGTCGCAGAGATCTTTCACCAGCATGATAAAATATTAATGGTGCATTGCGATGGCAAGCTAAAGTGTTTACGCGAACTCATCGCGAAAAGCAAAATGGATGTTATCGAAGCATTCACTCCACCACCCATAGGAGATATCTCAATCGAAGAAGCAATGTCCGCTTGGAAAGGGAAAATCCTGTGGGCGAATTTTCCCGCAACATCCACTCTGGGAGTACAACTCGATCGGGTGGAAGAAGAGACGATGAATATTCTGAAGAGTGCTTCACCAGGCGACGGCTTTGCTTTAGGAGTTACGGAGGATATAGGTGACATAAGATCCATCCGGTACCAGCAAGTGCTAGGCGCAATTACAAAGACCGTCATGAAATGCGGAAAGTATCCGATCAGCAAATCCTGAATGCTCGTCAACTCTTCACGGTGTTACTCTTGAACGAAGATGTGGATTTTGCAGCCGTCTCCGTCCACTTGTAACAAGCCATTACCGATAGGTCACGATCGCATCAAGAAGACGTCCGAGAAGAATGATTGGGATATTGGTTATGCAAAGGTAATCGTTCTTTTCGCCAGTTCAATAAGGGCGAGCCACTGCAAAATGCGGAATAGTCGATGAATCATCTGTGCAGAGCTCGCTTAGATGGCACACAGAGTGGAACCAACGATCTCTTTTAAGATCACGAGTTCAATGCCCCTGCCAATTACTCTATACATTGTAGTAAGGAGAGCTTTATTTTCAATACTTGAAAGCCTTGGCGTCGATAAGTTCTATTCTGGGGGGGTGCGCGCCACTAGACCCACCCACCCCCCAGAAAAAACTACTAACTGACAAGCGATCAGACTTGACTGTTGATCCTGGAAAATGAAGTTCGTATTTATCTCTTTGACATGTAGTTTCCGGACTGTGTATTGAGCTGTGATTGTTGAGCGAAGTCCTCGAAAGTTTCAGAACCGAATGTGAAATAGTTCGTGGTGCTGTGGAGATAGGCGGAAATCATGCGTCCCATCCTTGAAAGAATCAGAGATTCATTCGCGGAAATTACGTCGATAGAAGAGGTGAGGAATCTCACTGAGGCAGCTTTGACTGAAGGTATCTCACCAGTCGAGATAATGCGGAGCATGAGTAACGGTCTGAGGTCTGCTGGGCTGAAGTACGAGCAGGGTGAGTTCTTCCTTAGTGAACTGATCATGAGTGGAATAATGGCTCAAGAGGTCTCCAACATCCTCAGACCTCGTATGCCAAGCTCCTCAACCTCTTCGCTGGGGAAGGTTGTCATAGGAACAGTGAAAGGGGACATTCACGATCTTGGCAAGAATTTAGTCTCGATGCTGCTGTCCTCTAGTGGTTTTGAGGTTGTCGACTTGGGTGTTGATGTTTCTACCGATAAGTTCGTCGACGCTTTACAAGCAGGCGGGGCCAAGATAGGTGCAATGTCTTGCCTCCTCACGACTGCGATGAATGAAATGCGGACTACGATGAAAAGATTGGAAGAGACAGGAGCTCGGGAGAACGTGAAGATTCTCGTTGGAGGGCGGCCTATAACGTTCGATTTTGCGAAGGAGATTCGAGCTGATGGATACGGAGAAGATGCGATCCAAGCTTTGAATGTGGCTAAGAATGTTATCCGCGGAGGAGAGGGCAAGGAATGAACAAGAGAGAGAGAATACTGACCACGCTCGACCATAAAGAACCAGATGCTGTGCCAATTGCAGAACTAGCTTTAGACCCAATCCACATCGAATCCGTAATCGGAACGACAATCGCTGATGAGGTGCCGTTTCAGTCACTGGCAGACCGGAGGAGGAGAGATACAGCGATTGTGGACGCAACTGTGCGTGCCTACACGAAGCTCGGATTCGAGATGATAGCGTGTGAGCCTTCGATGCCCGACAAATGGTCTTCACATTCGAACTCTGATGGCACAGTCAATGATGAGTGGGGACGAATATTGACGTACGACCCACACGCGAGAGTGTGGATTCAGAATGGCAGTATATTCAGGACTATAGACGAATTCGAGCGTTTTGACCTTCCAGACCCAAATGCTTCTGGTCGCACCTTCGCGATTGAACAAATGAAAAAGAAGATTGGAGACGAAATTGCTCTAGCTGGACTGATTAGAGACTCTTTCGCATACTCTTGGGAAATGTTTCGCGTTACGGATTTCGTAAGATGGCTTTATGAAAAACCGAACTTCATCCGACGTGTTATTGAACGCGTGACTGATTTCAATTTGGAAGTAACAAAGCAGATAATCGACGCGGGAGTCGACGTTTTCGTCGGTGACGGCGATTACTGCGAGAAGAGAGGGCCACTCGTCCCCGTTAAGTTCTTCAAAGACGTAATCTTCCCAAGTCTTCAGAAACAAGTTGAAGTCGTGCACAAAGCTGGGCTCAAATTCATCAAACACACTGACGGAAACGTGAATCCAATCATGCCAGATCTGGCCAGGATAGTGGACGGGTTACACTCGCTGGATCCAACTGCAAGCATGGACATTGGAGAGATCAAACGAGTTTACGGAGAGAAGCTTGTTTTAATGGGCAATATCTCCGTCGACAATCTCTGCACCAAAACGCCTCAAGACATAATCGAAGAGACGAAAAAATGCCTGCGCTCGGCGGCTCCGGGGGGCGGTTTCATCCTCAGTTCTAGCAACTCTTGGTATGCAAATGCCAAAATTGAGAATTGCCAAGCAATGATCGATACGGGAAGAAAATACGGACATTATCCAATAGAAATCGCATAATTTACGGTACCAAACAACCCCGGTGAAGGAAGTTGGGAGAATGACGTCTATTCGAAGTGCACTTATATTTCAATAAAATTCTGATGGCAAATCAAGGTGAATTAGAATCCATGGTGAAGCGGGGAATACAGGGTGGCATATTGCGTCCTCTCACGAACTCAGAAATCAAATCTATACACACGGCATCTCTTGAAGTGCTTGAGCAAGTTGGATTACAGGTTCAGTCGGAAAGGATAATGGACGTTTTCAAATCTGGCGGAGCCGAGGTAGATGCTGCAAAGTCTCGCGTCAGGATACCCGAACATATCGTTAAGGATTCGTTGAAGAAAGCCCCCAGCAAGATAGTTCTCAGTGGACGAACCGAAGAGAATGATCTCTCTTTAGGCGACAACCGAGTTTTCTTTGGGCTTGGAGGGACTCCGAATCCATACACTCTTGACGTCGAGAGCGGAGAATTCAGAATCTCGAAAAGTGATGACGTTGTTAGGAATACGATCGTCGGCGACGCTCTGCCAAATATGTCTTTCATCATGTCGCTAGCGGCTGCGTCAGATGTCCCGCCGCAGGTAGCTTGGCTTCACGAAGCTTCAATCATGTTGAAGAACACCGTGAAGCCGATCATATACTCTGCCTCTGGTGCTGAGGGTGCCAAGTACCTACTCGCTATGGCAGCAGCAGTTGTAGGCGGATACGAGAACCTAGCTCGGAGACCTCTGATAACCCTTTTCGGAGAGTCGATAACTCCGTTAGTGATGCCCGCGATAAATGAAGGAGTGTTGGAGTTCGCTAAAGCCAAGGTGCCGGTAGCTTATGTGCCCGGACCGATGCCAGGTGCCACTTCACCGATAACGTTAGCAGGAGAGCATGTTGTATGCAACGCTGAGAGTCTAGCAGGAATGGTGCTGACTCAGCTCACAAACCCCGGTGCACCTTTCCTGTATGGATTCAACACTTCAGTTATTGACATGCGTACGGGAAGCGTCTGCTACGGCGCCCCAGAGTGGGGTCTCGGATGGGCCATGACAGCTCAACTTGCAGATTACTACTCGCTACCTACGTTCGGCTCGGGAGGTGGAACCGACTCAAAATCCCCAGATGCCCAAGCAGGTGTTGAGGCGTTCATGAACGCATACTACAACGCCGTAGGCGGAGTTAGTCTCGTGCACAACTGTGGAACAGTTGCACATGGGTCGGCGGGCAGTCTTGAAATGGCTGTAATATGTGACGAGATCATAAACTACATTCAACGACTTCTAACTAAGATCGAGGTCAACGACGAGACGATGGCAGTGGATCTTATTCAAAAACTCGGTCCTGGCGGAAATTACTTGGCCGAGAAACACACTCGCGCTCACATAAGCGAAATATATCATCCTAAACTGTTCAACCGGCAGGCAATTCCAGCTTGGAAGGAAAAGGGTGAGTTAACGACGCGTGATGAAGCACGAGAGAGAATTCGGGTAATTCTGCGAGAGCATAAGCCCTCACCACTTGTAAAAGATGTCTGCGATCAGATTGATAGTATCCTAAAGAAAGCTTCGTCAACCATGATTCACTGACTCATGTGAGAAAGAAACAGTGCTAAATCATTTGACACAATCAGATAGTTGCCGTTAGTGTGCCGGAACGGGGACGACTAGGCTGCCGTCATATACAATCAGCACTCTTGCCGATTTTCCCTTGATCTCTATGGCTTTATCGAAGGCCGTTTGTACGTTTGTGAATGGGGTCAGTGACATGGCATTGGGAACTGCAGCGGGAAGATCAGAGACAACAAATATTTTTGCCCTCTCGAGCAGTTTTCGCATTTTGATCGCTTTGTGGAATCCAAACTTGTGACTATCCATAGTCCCACTACCGGAAGTCAGCAGGTTATAGAATCCTCTATCCCCTACACCTTCTCTGCAACTTGACACTAGGATAATGATGCCGTCGTCTCTCACTGCAAGCTTGACATTCTCAACTGCTTTCTGAGACTGATAGAAGTCAATGTCCATAGGCGGTTTGGCAATTGAAATTACAATGTCCGCCTGGGAAGCAACAGAGGCCACATAGGTGGCGTTCGCTTGCTTAACCGCTTCAAGAAATGAATGGACGATGTGACCCGAAGATGCGTAACTCACTTTATGTTCGGCATTGAGTACGAGTTGAATAGAGAATATGTCTTCAACTCTACCGAACAGTCGGAGCGCGTCCATGAAATCCTCATGCACAGGATTCCCCTCGAGCTGAGTGATTCTAGCATGATCATCAACGGCAAGAGCGTGGTTCATAACGACTGATTCGAAACCAGCTAGGGCCGGCAAGAGGAACTTTCTCCCCCCAGTGTATCCGGCAAAGTAATGAGGTTCGACCGAGCCTACTACGATGATACCATCAGAATCAAACAAAAGTCGATTTAATGAAAGGCTGGTCCCTCTGCTCGTACTGCCTAGTTCTGTCAAGTTTCGATTATCTCTTGAATTATGTACAACAAGTTGTCCTCCAAAAGGAGCGGTTGGACCACCTAGGATTTCATGAATTTCCTGACGGTTAGGTTCTCTGTGCGTGCCACAGGCAATTATGGTGGTCGCTTCTTTACCCCTTAGGTTAAGCTGCTTCAGCACATGCGAGGTGGGTGTTGGTCGAGTGTAATCATTCACGACGACTAGGAGTTTTTTTCTGGCAGAGACGAAAGAGTCAAGGTCATCGAATTGGGTTGGTGCAGCTATGGATTTTGAGACCGACTCTGGGTTGGCTGGAGTCTTCTTCGGGGAAGCGGTCTCAACAGACTGTTCATCACCTGTATGCAATGTCTGAGGTCTGTTGTCATATGGAATCTCAACCTTCACTGTGAGTCATCTCCTTCGTTCGAAAATCGAATATTCGAGTTAGTATTGAAAATTGCATATTTCGCTGTCCATACGGGGTAGGGATCGTCGGCAGTGGTAGAGTACCGTCGATTTGTGAATCTCACCGATCTTCATGCTGACTTGAAGTCCAGACGAACTATTTTGGCGATTGGTTCACCCATTCCCGGATACCCCGAAGTAACCGTTCTATATCGTCCTTTGTGTGGGAATAGGAGAATCCGTGATGATAGATGTGCCTTGGCAGTAGACGGATGCCGTTGCTTTGGAGGTATTTTTGTAGACTCAAGAATTTTTCTCCGTTTCCGCTGTCTGTAGTGATGGCTTCTCTGTAGTTCGATGGGGAGTGATCAGTGAAGTATATGGTGAATTCGCCCCCAAGACCGTCAACTCTCATGTTCAGATGAGTATCTTTGGAGATCTCCTCAACGCCTTTTGCAAGTATTTGAGTCAGGTTGTTGAGGTGTTTTGCTACTCTGCCGTCCTTCAAGTCTGCCATCGTTGTTTTGCATGCGGCTACAGCTAGGTGATGAGCGTGAAATGTTCCTCCATATATGACTCCTCCAAAGCCGCCCACTGAGGATTTCACGTCTGGCCCAGATGTTTCAAGAATATCTTTCTTTCCTACAATCGCGGCTACAGGGTAACCGTTGGCGATCGCCTTTCCATAAGTTCCGATGTCCGCTTCGATTCCGTAGTATTGTTGTGCTCCTCCTGGAGCGCAACGGAAACCCGTTATCACTTCATCGAAGATAAGGAGGATGTCGTTCTTTTCTGTAATTTCGCGGACTGACTTGAGGTAACTTTCTTTCGGCATGATGGCGCCTGAATTGTGGACGATTGGTTCTATGATGACTGCAGCTAAACTCCTCTTGTTTTTCTTGACGATTCTCTCAAGCGCCGTGCTATCGTTGAATGGCGCTACAATAGTGTTCTTGATGATATCCTCGTGAACGAATCCTGCTGATTCGGGTATCGTGCGTGGGTTTTTCTTGGGTCCTGCTTTAGCAAGTGGGGAACGATAACTGGCACAAACATAATCATAAGTCCCATGCCAAGCTCCCTCAGTCTTTAGTATCTTCTTTCTTCCAGTGTAGCCTCGGGCTATGTGAACCGCGGACATTACGGCATCAGAACCCGACCCCGCAAATCTTGCCATCTCCGCGTGCGGAATTATCCGAACCAAATCTTCAGTTGTGCTCACCGTAAGTTCGGACTCGTAGCCAGCGGCTAGACCCGATTCCATTTGGCTTCGCACAGCGTCTTCCACTTTCGGATAACGGTGACCTAAGACTATTGCTCCATGATTTACGAAGTAGTCTAGGTATTCATTTCCATCAATATCCCATATCTTATTACCTTCAGCCTTCAGAAAGTACAATGGATAAGGAGAAATGTACCTCGCATTACTATGTACTCCTCCAGGGATTATTTTGATAGCCCTCTGAAACATCTCTTGCGACTTAGTCATTTGCGATCTCATACCAGTCGCTTCAGCTCGGAGCTTCATTGCATTTAATCTATTGTTCAGTTGTCAGCTGAGAATTAGCATCGAGGTCAACTGGACTACCCATATGCTAACTACACTTTTCACGGTTGGCTCATGTCCGCGAAACTTCTGAGAGGACTGTTCATATCAAATAGCAGCGATAATCACATCAAGAACATCGAACGATACATGAAATTAGGATTCACGAGTATTCATCTTCAGAGCAGTGGTCCTGATGAACTTAACTTAATCAGGAGTCTTCCAGTCATTCTGCCTTGAGCATTTGTAGAAACCCTCTTAATCATTTGGCGTACGGATAACGTCGATACAGGTTTGGCTGCTGGAAGCACAACGGAAGCAATCGTAGAGTTTCCCTCCGAAAAACGTGAGACGAAGGTCACTGTTGGCAGGACACTGCTCGAAGCTGTATTGTCCGCACGACTCCAAGTTTCCAACGTGTGTGCGGGGCGGGGAGTGTGCGGCAAATGCAGGGTTGAAGTCGTTTCAGGATCCAACAACATTTCACCAGTAGCCGACCTAGAACGTATGTCACTTTCGGAAGATGATATTGCGCAAGGATTCAGGATAGCGTGCTGCGCCAAGATTACGCATGCAGGGACAATTACAGTGAATGTTCCGCCTGAAAGCCTTACGACAGCTCAACAGCTCTTGGTCGCAGGAATACAGCCTCCAGTCGAATTATCGCCCATGGTGAGAAAGCAATTCATCGAATTGCCGAGAGCCTCGCTGACAAACTTCATGGCTGACTACGAGAGACTTGCTCAGGTCTTACGTACCGAATGTTCGTTGACGAAACCAGAGATCGGATATGATGCTCTCAAAGAACTGCCTGAAGCAATTCGCAAAGGCGAATGGCACATTACGGCAACCTTCTCTGAAAATGAGCAGATCATCTGGATAGACGCAGGACGCACGAGTGAGCGACTGTACGGTTTTGCTACAGACATTGGAACCACAAAATTAGCTGGATATCTAGTTGATTTGAATTCCGGCACGGTCATGGCCAAAGCCTCTATGACCAATCCTCAAGTCGCCTTCGGAGGAGACGTCATCTCAAGAATTTCATATGCCTCCAAAGGGCGCAAGGAGCTCATCGAACTGCAACTCGAGGTTATTCGGGCTACAAATTCACTCATTCAAAAATGCTGTAAGGAGGCGCGAGTCGAGCCGCAGGAAATATTCCATATCGTCATGGTCGGGAACACCGCAATGCACCACATATTCCTTGGGATTCCGCCCACGTATGTTGCGAGAGCTCCTTATACCCCCGCGATTCGGGCACCATATCGAGTCCTCGCTGCAGAAGTCGGCTTACAAGCAAATCCAGGATGTGAACTCGATGCACTGCCTAACGTGGCCGGCTTTGTGGGTGCAGATGCCATCGCTGATGTGCTGGCAACCCGTATACACAGAATGTCAAAACTATCCCTACTTGTCGACATAGGCACAAACACGGAAATAATCCTCGGAGACGAAAAGCACTTGGTGTCCTGCTCGGCGCCCTCTGGCCCCGCATTTGAGGGAGCATGTCTGAAACACGGGATGCGCGCCGAAATAGGAGCTATAGAAAGAGTATGGGTGGATCCTACTACTCTTGAGGCGGAATACAGCACCATAGGAGACGAGAAACCCAGAGGAATATGCGGCTCTGGTGTAGTCGACGCCATCGCGAGTATGTACAATACAGGGCTTCTAAACGGAGAGGGTCGGATCACCACGAAGCATAACTCAAACCGAATCAGAAAGAGCGGCCGTACAACTGAATACGTACTTGCGTGGAAAGAAGAGACTGAAACAAAACAAGATATAGTGATAACACAACGTGATATCGAAGAGATCAAGCTAGCTAAAGCCACAATTTACTCCGGAGTCATGATACTGACAAAGCACCTGAAAGTTCGCGTGCAGGATATTAGGAAAATGTTTGTAGCGGGAGCATTCGGAACGTACGTGGACGCACACAGCGCACGCACAATCGGCATGTACCCCGATATTCCGCTCGGATACATATCTTTCGTCGGAAACACTGCAGGGTCGGGAGCGCGGATGTGCCTACTATCAAAGGAAGAGCGTGCAGAAGCTATGAAAATTGCTGAAAATATGGAGTATGTTGAACTAGCGGCAGATCCGGACTTCCAGCACGAGTTCCTGAGCGCACTCTATATTCCCCATAAGGAGCTTACATAAAGGAGAACCTGGTCTTTGAAATCTCTGAGTATTCCTTAAGCTCTGCTCCTCTTCGACCGAGTTGCACGTTTGCGACTAGCTCTCTTCAGCCGGTTATACCAGTAGAAGTTTGTACCGATCAGTAGTGCGGATACGATTATGATTGAAACTGTGAGCTGTCCTTGGAGGCTGGTCAAGTTTGAGATTTCAGTAAAGGGGGAAAGTATTACGGTAAGATTCTTCGTGAGGCTTCTCGCCTCCTCCAATTTCGCAGTAGCTATAGGATACCAACCGTCCTGGTAGTTCTGTATCGCCTGATCTAGCAGTTCTTGATCGGCCGCGATTGAGAGCGTTAGGTTGCGTGGAAGTGTTTGTACGTTATTTGCTAGTTGCGAGATGGTTAGGAGTAATGTGCGCGTCGAGTTGACGTCCTCGTTATATTCGATGTAGTTTGCTATCGAGAATTGTCCGAACGCGATGTCGCCGCCGTACCTTGGCTCGAATCCGAGGTCGGGCCACCAGCTCCATATCATCTTCATGTACTGTGGTCCGCGGCTAGCCATTTGGTAATCAATTTGATTGAAGTCTACGTTGAATGTTTGCTCAAACCAGCTAAGGTTATGCTCAGTTATACTAGAGGAGTTACTTCGAGCTTTATCGACGTAAGCAGTTATTCCTTTAGCCTGAACTTCTTTCATGCTTGGTTGATAGAATTGAGGGTATAGTCCCCACCAGCTCGAGACGACATACTTAATGATCGCTAGCGACTGGAGCGGAACCAATAACTGGTCTGAGAACCGCATTTTCGTGAGCCATTGAGCCGCCAGTTCCGAAGATTGAATATACCTTTGATCGCCACTCACCTGATTCAGTAGCAGCAATCCTGGGATAGCGTCTGCTGCACTCCAGAGCGATAGAGCAACTCGCGATCCGAAGATGTGACTGTCCGTATCATATCCATAATAGTATCCACCAATCGCCATGGTGTCGTTTGAGTAGGTGTGGTCTCCCCAGGGTGTCCCGGGTGGAGTGACTTGGAAGCTGAGAAGCCAATCTGCATAACGTTGAGCCGCCTTCAGAAATCCAGTGTTTCCGGTCAAACGGTAGAGCTGTGTCCACGCTAAGAGGGTGAAGCCGGCATGGTTTGTTGAAACATTGCGATTATATCTAGTGCCATTAGATTCGTACGGAAGAGCTCCTTCTATCCGCGTGTCATTCGAGGCCGTGAACTGTTTCGTCATCATATATGTTCCGGCTGCGATTGCAGCATTCAAGTATGTTCTATTCCCTGACAGCACGTAGAGTTCACACAGGACCCACGCGGATTCTGTTGTCTCATACATCCGCGGTTTCCAACCGATAGCTAGGTAATGCTGGGTAACGGGGAATGCTCCTGCATACTCCCCGGACTTAATTTGATCGTTTATGAGCCAATTCCCGTACCGATTCAGCATGCGCAGCGCTGTTGAATCATTACTGAGTCGATAGTAAGCAATCAGCGTCGCTGCTATCGGATTACCATGCTCGGCGGCTGGAAAGACCGGTCCCAATTGCACTTGGTCATCACTTGTGCCGAATACACGGTCAGGCCCAGCTCCCATGCTTACCTGTTCAGGCCAGTAACCATTATTGTTGATTGTATTTCCTTTGTTGTCGCTAGCCTGCGTCAAGTTGTTCGGGATTTGCGAACGTTGGAAGTAGTCGTAGTAAACTTGAAAAATTCTGAGATACTTTGGATCGTGTGTTGCAAGGTAGGCGTTGAGGACAGCATCAGCCCCAAGACCTGCATCGTGACCTGCGAGCAGGAACGCAAGTTGTTGCCTCACACCTGCCTGAATTCCGTTTGTGTCAGCAGTTATGCTTCCATTCGAGTAATAATAAGGGTCAAAGCCCCATACGCGTTGATCAGGGTATGGTATCCCCCAGCCTGAGCCTAATGGAGTCACTTGGAAAGAACTAATCCAGTCTGCCGCCTCTATAGCAGTTTGAAAGTACTTCGAAGCATCGTTGCTCGCTCCGAAGGTCATGGAAGAAGATTGAGCTGAAAATGAAATTGAAAGTATGATGATCAAGAACGCGGCCGACAATATTCTCAATTGAACTACCTGCACTTCGTGAAGCTTACCGTGAGTTTCATTATATATTGGTAGTTCTCAGCCAGTTCTCTCGCATTAACTTGAACCTTTCACAGAACGCACGAGTCCTCACCTTAGGCATAGCTCAAGTGGAGCTCCTCGTGTTGTAGCTGCCTCAGGAGTCGCACATTAATTACTAACATATCCGTTTGGTAATGATTCGCCCAGTTGGAGGGACCGCATATGGTCATGCAGATCAGTTATCTGGGGAAGAGAGTATACCTGTGCGAAATCTGTGCATCTGGATACTTGGATCAATCTACAGCCATTGGTTGTGAAGGCTACTGCCGTACACACGCTACATGCTCCCCTGAGATCAGAAGACGAGCCGTACTCAAACCAGAATGAATCAGGGTGGTTACGCAGGTTCATTGCGGAACATGGATGTATCATAGACAGTACGTTAATATTCTACGCTACTAATTAGCTGTTGTAGTGATAACTTGATGACTACACAAGTCTACGTTGTGGATGGACTTAACAGGCTAGTTGGACTCGAGTGCATTAATTGTGGATTTACGGCTCAGCGCGTTGACGCTTTTGAATATCACAAGCGATTTTGCAGGATTCCAGTTAGTTCAATTGCTCTTCTGGATTGATCTCTTAAGAAACTGAAGTCCCGGATTGTCTGAAGCAAGTCGTTTCGTTTTTTCCTCGGCACTTTTTGCATAGCTTTCGTAAGTTCTTTCCAGCGTAGTCTATGATGGAGAGGGGCTAACTGCATAAGCGGAGCGCAGAATGAAGTCGTGCAGCATGAGTTGCCCAGATGCGAGAGTGACATTCGCACTTTGACTTTGATATCCCTGAATAGTGGTACTAATATTGTAAGTCCCCGGTGGAAGGACCAGCACATACAGTCCGTTAAGGCCGGTAAACACGGTCAGATTGAATGACTGACTCGTTGCATTGACCATGACCCATGAAAGAGGCATACGGTCCCCATCTTGATCAAAACCGGTTACCATGCCCTGCAGCGTTGCTAGGCCATTTCCCGTGATGCTCTTCGCTGACACTTGGACCACTGGAAGAAACGTTATCATCAACGCAAATGCGATGACACAGAGGCGGGCATTCGTTCGCAATAGCAACCCTAGGTAGTTGCCCTCAATTCACGGCAATTTGACTAATTGATTCACTCACATACTCACAAGCCATATTTCATTGGTAGAATTTCACGATAGGAGTCAATCTATCGGTCATTATTGAGCTTGAAGTAAGTCTCAGTGCAGAGTCGAAGTGACAATTTCAGTAGGTTTCATTATCCGCACTACTGGGCTTGATGATATGCCGTGCGATGGAACGGTTCCATAGACTCCATTTCAACACCATTCCATCTTGTGTAGCTGCCTATCTTCAGCGTTCTAACATTTTCCTGTCAATGTACGAAGCGTTCACAAGACCCTGCATCCACCAAAGACTCATTTGACCAATCTTTACCATATCTTGCCATATCTGTCATTATTACGGTGTTTTAGTTTGCATTTTGAGTTTCTTTGGATAAAAACGGCGTTTTCCAGCTTCCATGAGGCAAGTGGAACACATTTCTTGCTCAGAATTATGCATTAATTTACCGTAATTTGGTACATTAACCCGAAGGAATACATAAATAGCACAATACTACCAAATAAGACCATATAGAGGTGGATAATGTGGACCAAGGCTTGAAGATCAAGCGTGAAAGGATCTCGACTCCTGGCGATGAACGCCAGCTGTACTTCCTCCTTACTTTCTAACAGAAGCAGGTGTGCATATCATCATAGTGGTCTGGGAAAGCCATTACCGATAGTCGTTGCCGTCGCCTCACGTCACAAATTTTGTAGCTGCATTGGAACTCTAAATGAAGTTCGATCTCAGCAAAATTCTCCTTCACTAGAATCTTCACGATTGATATTGACCTGGACATCACCAAAGCCTGAGCGAGCCTAGCGAGCAACCTAGCTGATGATGACTGTCAACACTACAAGTTCCGATTCCTAGGTCGGCTTAGCGGACATATTCGGTGGCTGCGTCGAAGCTCACCCCTACTTGCGACTGAGACCGTTTTCCGTTTTTGACAACTGACTACTGCTGAGGCGCGGGACAAGAAAAACCAGTCTAGAGTTAGTAGTCTGTCTGCTCCCAGGTTAGTCGATGACTATTTGGATACCTCCATTGATCTACAAAACAACACCGATTGGAATATTATGATCAGCAACAGAATTCCCATGGGGTTGACGCATTCGGGTGCGACTGTAGAACGTGATCTTCTGGACGTTGACGGCCTGACTCTAGATTATGCGAGCGTCGACGGAAGGGTACGAGTGCTTGAGAACGTTTCATTACGAATGAAGAAAGGAGAGATCCTGGGTGTTGTGGGCGAAAGCGGATCAGGAAAAACAACGCTCGGGTTAGCAATAATCGGTCTCTTGGACTCACCCCCCGCCGAAATCATCAACGGCTCCATAACATTCGAAGAGAAAAATCTACTCAAGTTGAGCGCTGCCGAACTCTCACAATTTAGGGGACCAGGAATAGGTATGGTTTTCCAAGAAGCACTTGCAGCGTTAAATCCTGTTTATAGAACCGACGTCCAAATCAGAGAGTCGATCAAGGTTCTTGAAAGAGCCAGCAGCATGAATCTTTCAGCTGAGAGTGAAAACAAGATGATGATTGACACTCTCAAAGATTTGCGACTTGACAAGCCTGAATGGGTCGTGAAGAAGTACCCTCACGAACTTTCAGGCGGAATGAGGCAACGTGTCTCCATAGCAATGGCCATCGTTGAGAAGCCGAAGCTTCTAATATTGGACGAGGTGACAACTGGACTTGACGTCTACGTTCAGAATAGAATACTGAGTATTCTCAAGGATTTGAACCGGCGAACTGGAACCGCTATGATGTTCATCACACACGACTTGATGGTCGCTTCACAGATCTGTGACAGATTGTACGTGATGTATGCAGGGAGGGTGATGGAGGAAGGCAATACGGAGCTAATACTCAGCGCCCCACTGCATCCCTACACTCAGAAGCTCTTCGCAGCGATCCCACAGGGTTTCGTAGATTCCCCGCCACTGCCTGCCCCTATCGGGGAAGCACCTGATCTAAAGAAATTGCCCACAGGATGCAAATTCCATCCAAGGTGCCCATTCGTTATGCAGAAATGTAAGGAAACTGAACCACCCGTTCTTGAGACCGACGATGAGCGCCATGTCTTGTGCTGGTTGCTAGAGAAGCGATGAACAACATCGTTGAAGTGAATAACCTCACAGTTTCCTTCGTTGTTAGGGCAGGGAACCTGTTGTTGTTCGAAAGAGGATCCGGAATGATGAACGTAGTTAACGACGTCTCCTTCGCGGTCCGAGAGGGTGAGACTTTCGGTTTAGCAGGTGAGACCGGATCGGGTAAGTCAATAATAGCATGGGTTTTGGTTGGCTTGTTCACGCCAAGGTCCGGATCCGTAAAGTTACTGGGTAGGGAGATAAACTTCCGAAAGAAGGCCGATATAACTTACCTCAGGCGTAACGTTGGAATAGTCTTTCAGGACCCAGTTGGGTCGCTCAACCCACGTTTGCGAGTTAAAGAGGTAATCAAAGAGGCCCTAGTAGCCTCGAAGACGTTCGACCGACGAGATCACGATATCAGAATAGAGGAAACAGTTGATTTGGTGGGTTTGAGAAGGAGCAGCCTGGACGCGTACCCACGGGAGCTAAGCGGCGGGGAAAAACAGAGAGTGAGCCTGGCAAGAGCTCTAGTCGTTCCTAAGAAACTATTGGTGCTCGACGAACCCACAAGTTCGCTGGACGTTTCCGTCCAAGCCCAAGTGTTGAACACATTAAAAGAGTTGAAGTCAAAGCTGCACCTCTCCTACTTCTTCATAACTCACGACATTAACGTCATGAAATACATGAGCGATTCACTTGCGATCCTCTACTACGGAAAACTCTTGGAAGTGGGGAGAACCTATGACGTGGTAACAACCCCCAAACATCCTTTTACGGCAAGGCTTATGTCGAATGTTCCCGGGCTCAAACGTGCTGAGCGTCAACAAGAAGATAGGTTGGGAGAGCAGGGCTCATCAGCGACCGGTTGTGTGTACAGCAAAGTTTGCCCTCATGTCTTCGAAAGATGCGTTAATTCTCCCCCAATGTTTGATTCAGGTTCAGGCCAGTTTGTCGCCTGCTTCCTTCACGATAAGCGTAGCTAACACGCACTTCATGAAGCCAGGGACATTCAATGCTCTGCCACAACGCACGTAGTGGCCTCTGCAACTTCCTCGAAAGCTCTCCCCTTGAATAAGATGTAAGGTCTAACTTTCACATCCGAAGCTTCCCTTACACCTTCGCCCAGGAAGCTGAAACCAATCACAAGAAGCATCGTTACAAAAGCAGGGAAGAGAGCCTGCCACGGGTACGTGTAAAGCCCGTAACTAATTGAGCCAACCATTACACCAAGCTCAGGCGTATTAGGCGGAATCCCAATTCCCAGAAATCCTAGGATCGATACCTCAAGCAGCGCAGTTCCCACATCAAGGGTCGCGTAGGTTAGCACGGAGGGCATTATGTTTGGGAGGATGCCTTTGAGAATTATGTGACTGAATGATGAGTTCAGCGCCTTGGATATGGCGATGAAATCTTCTGCAGCCACTTCAAGTACGCCCCCCCTCACCAACCTCACATAAGGAGGCCACCAGACGAAGACGAACGCTAGCATCGCATTCACCAGCCCTGGACCCAACGTTGCGGCGACCGCCAACACCATTATGATAGTTGGAAAGGCAAGGAAGAGGTCAGTTATTCTCATGATAACCTCATCCACCAGCCCCCCTACATAGCCCGCGGTCATACCCAGAAAAATCCCCAGCACAGACGAAAGTAGAACAATCGCGATCGGTAGACCCAAATCGATGGGTAAAGCCGCGATCACTCGGGAGAAAACGTCTCTCCCCTGAAAGTCTGTGCCGAACACGTGACTAAAGCTTGGAGGCAGGTTGGAGTCCTGAAGGTTCAAAGCGAACGGATCGTATGGAGTAATATGCCCGCCAAAAATCGCAAAGGCAGCTGCCAAGCTCACCGAAATGATTACGATCACTAATCCTAAGGAGGATAGTCGGTTGGACAGGACTAATTGCCTGAATTTAAGTGACTTCACCATGAGCACCCATCCCAATTCTGGGATCCAATATGGAATACGCGACGTCCGCGACGAAGTTCGCTACAATCACACCGAGTGTGAATACGACAACTATCGGAATAAGAACAGGGTAATCGTTGCTGAAAATTGCTTGATAGGCGAACTGACCTAAACCGGGCCATGCAAATAACTCCTCCACGACTAGCGTGCTGGTCAGCACCCAGCCGAAAATCACCGCGCTGAGAGTTGTGGCGTCAACCAAGGCGTTCCTCAGAATGTGCCTACGCCTAACTTCACTCTCAGTCAATCCTTTTGCCCGCGCAGTCTTCACGTAAGTCGACCAACGCACGTTCAGAATGGAAGACCGAACCGCTCTAGAGATCAGGCCAAAGTTCACGAAGGCCAACGCCAAAGCCGGAAGAATCAAATGTTGAACGCCGGACACAAATGCAGGCAGATTAAGTGCAATGAGCGCGTCAACTAGGAAAACTCCGGTTACGGTCGGTGGGGGAGTGATAGATAACGAGTACATGCCACCAGACGGAAATATCGGGATGTAATCCGCGAATAGAAGTATGGCAACAATAGCTGCCAAATACATTGGTGTCGACCAAGAAACTAAGTATGTTACCCTCGCAACTGAGTCACGAAAAGTGCTGAAGTGCATCCCCGCTAGGTATCCTAGAGCTACGCCCACGATGATGATGATAATGAACGAGAACAGCGCTAATTCAAGCGTGTTGGGCAGGTAGAATAGGATTTCCGAGAGAATTGTCTGGCCAGTTAGCGGGTCAATGCCGAAATTCCCTGTGAACAAGTCCCGCATGAAATAATAATACTGCGAGTACAGAGGCTCATTCAAATGGTACCTCGCCGTCACAGCCAGAATCGTGGAAGCACGCGCCCTCGGACCCGACCAAAGCCGTGCAGGGTCAGGGTTAAGGATATGCGAAATGAAGAAGATGATCGTAACCGTACCGATAGATACCAGTATCGAGCCTACTATTCTGCGCGCAAGAACGGGAAGAAAATCTTTGAAGTAGACCAGGTCGAGTCATCTATGAACTGTAATGAACCACGTTGTAAAACATGAAGTATCCCATGCCTGAACCTGCCGGGTTAGGAATCATTCCTACCACATTACTTCTGTTGGCCGCCATAAGATAGGGCACGTATAGCCAAACGTCTGTATAGTCGTAGTACATGGCCGCAGTAATTTGGCGAAAATTCTGAATTATAGTGTTCTGGTCAAGAGCAGTCGCCGCAGCAGTCGTCCAGTTCATCACGGTCGCATTACGATAGCCTGAGAACCCGACCTGCCCCGTCGTAGTCAAGGCAGAAACATAGTCTATGCTTGCAGTGTAATCTTCGCTGTAGTAACTTATCCCGAAGGGATAAGCGGTGCTGTTGACGTTCTCTGTAGAGGTTACGACGTTCGCATACTGCTTGAACGTGAGAGGGGCAAGCACAACGTTAACGTCTATGGAGTGCAATTCTGATAAGATTATTTGAGCAACCTGACTCTCGGTGGCTGAATCGGAGTCATAAAGGAAGTTTACAGATGGAAAAGCCTTACCGGCTGCATTGAGCGTCGTGCCATTTGGAAGAGTGGACACGTAGCCAGCTTGAGCAAGTAACGTCGCAGCCTTAATGGGGTTGAATTGGTAAGGTTGCAGACCCTGCGTTGACTCGTTGTAGTAGGGGAAACCGGGCGGAACTGGGCCTATCCACTGGGTTGCCAAATCGTTCAGGACGGAATGTATAATGGATTTGTAGTCGATCGCGTTCGCAATCGCCTCTCTGACTCGTCTGTCCTGGAAAGGCGCGAACGCGTAAGGGTTCATGTAAATGAATATTATGCTCTCTGCTGAACCGAAAACTGGAGGAAGAATAGTGGCAGTAACGCCATCGGTCTGCTGTAACACTCCGTATTGGGTTGACGGGGCCACGATCATCTGAGCGCTGTTTGATTTCAGATCAGCAATCATTGCCGACGAGGGTTTATAGTAGAAGTTTATCGTGTCAATAATGGCGGGTTGTATCGCGTCGTTGAGTTGGGCGGAGGGAACATTCATACCCCAATAGTTGTTATTCTTCACAAGGGTAACGCTCTGTCCCTGAATCCAAGATTGTAATTCGTAAAAGCTGGTTCCGACGGCGTGTGTTTCCATGTAATTGTCAGGTTGGTTCGCAACTACGCCACCATTTGCTTCGACGACAATCGGGTCAACAGCCATAGCCATTGGTGTGATGAGGGTTGCAAGAAATGCCGAAAACGGTGCCTGACCATTGTAACCATATCCGAGATGAAAGACCAGTTGGTTTGCCGTGACAGTTTGAACTGATTGATTGGAGTACGTCAAGTACGTCAGATCTTTATCGGACGGATTCGTGTAGTTTATCGAGTTCAGAATTCTATCAGTTATGTTGAAATCCATCCCGTTCCCTGGAGCCAGATTCTGCCCTAAAATCCAAGCAGGACCTTGGTTCATAACAAGTGTCCTGTAAATGGAGAACCACATCACGTAGGCGTTGAATTTGTCACCATTACTGAATACAACGTTTGGCCTAAGGAAAAACGTGTAAGTCATATCATCGGGAGAAATCGTCCAGTTCTGAGCGAGTACACCTTCGTAGGTAGAGTAGCTAGTTCCTTGCGGAGCGAGTAAGCCTTGGTAGAGTTGTTCAACAATCTCCCAGCCAGGCGTTACGTAAGTGACCGCAGGATCCATCGAATCAGGTTGACTTTCCTCCTCGACTACCAGAGAAGTAGCGGCTTGGGTTGTCGAGGAACTCATTGAACCGCTTGGGCTCTTTACCGCCGAATAGAAGTACACTCCTCCGACCACTGCGATTAGCAATACAACTATTATCACAATACTTTGCATCTTTCCAATTGCTGCTCTTTGCACTAGGGACCCACCATTAAACTAGGACTCATGACTGACGTCGCGGAATACAATTTTAAGATTTAGCATTTGAGTCGAGTACGGAATCTGAAGGATTTCACCGAAATAGGATTTTGCTCGGCAGGATACGGGAAAGAATGGCGTACTAGCGTTTTCTATGTCACGGAACCTCGCGCGTTGGTTATATGCGTAAGTGATTCCATCGGCTGAAACGACCCAATCAGTCGCTGTTTGATTAACAATCTATTGGCTTAATGCTTGATGCGTTTGGGCGCCTGAGATCTTCTTTACCGTCTGCTTAATCCGATAACAGTGCACTCATGCGCACTTACAAGAACTAACCGCTCAACGAAGAGACGATTTCATCCATAATTAGAAAATGACCGAAATCTACATAATGTGAACTCATAACGCAGCCTCGAGAACTTCGATGAAACGTAGAAAAAGTCGGTGGAATGCTGAAAGGTTTATTGCAGTAACCTTGAAGGCGGAGGATGAGTTCCTTAACACTTTGAGAAGCTGAGTCAACATGCAAAGACGGGAATCTCATCGGTTTACTCGACTAGCTTACAAATCGCCAGACGATGCTATTTTCGGCGAAGCACCCAAGCCGGTCACAACGGGTTTTGGAGTCACAATTGGTGGTGGACAAGTCCTACCTGAAGTTGATTTCACTCTCCCTACCATGACAATAGCGTCCGACACATGGAAGGAAGTGCAAACTCAATTTCAGCAGATGACACGCGGGGTATTATCGAGAGCGGTCCAGCTAGAATGTCCAGCATTAGGGCTTGAAATTGAACATCTTTATGAACTGACAACAAACCCTGATTGGGGCGCCGATATAACTAGACAGGCTAAGTCTATCATGGAGGAGGTATATCGCAAGACTGGCTTGCGTTCGTCACTTCGCGTGACGGTAGCTGACGTGCGTGAAGCTGATCGACCTCCGAAAATGCGGACTGGGACAGGTTTCAGTAAGATAATGGAATCGATGGAAAAATGCGCGGAGTCAGGGGCCGACATTCTGACGATCGAAAGCACAGGAGGGAAGGAGCTATTCGATAAAGCGATAATGAAGGGTGACGTTCCGGCTATACTCTACGGTATAGGAGTTCTCGCTTGTAGCGACATGAGATACTTGTGGCGGCACATCGCAGATGTGGCGATTAAGCATCAGGTCATCCCTGGCGGCGACTCCGCCTGCGCCTTCGCTAACACGTCAATGCAGTTAGCAAACCAGAATTACATTCCGAAAGTTCTTGCAGCACTCGTCCGCGCAGTCTCTTCAGTGCGAACTCTGTGTGCATTTGAAGAAGGGGCGGTCGGGCCCGGAAAAGACTGTGGGTACGAGAATCCAGTTATGAAGATTATTGCGGGAGTACCGATTGCAATGGAAGGCAAATCGGCCGCATGCGCGCATTCCTCCCCGCTAGGGAACATTGCCTCCGCCATATGCGATTTTTGGACAAACGAATCTGTGCAGAACGTTCGCTTGTTGGGCGGTCAAGCTCCTGACGTGTTTACTGAGATGCTCATATACGATTGTCGCCTAATGAACACCGCACAGGACACCCATCAAGCCAAGATGCTAAGGAAGCTTCTAGTCGAATCTGATCGCCATCGAGACCCCCAAGCGCTGTTTCTGGATCCGGAAGTATGCTTCGGTCTGGCCGAAGCGATAGTTGGTGAATCCGATGATTACGAACGGACCCTAAGTGCCGCAAGATTCGCTTGCAATGCAATGCGCCAATGCGTGAAGGATAAGACGGTCCAGACGTCAGCGATTGAAGCGAAATGGTTGGACCGTATGGAGCAGATTATCTTCTCAATGCCGGACAACTCCGACGGATTATTGGAGAAGATTACTAAGAGTTGGCCAGGAGTATTTGCCCCCAGCGAGTACGGTCTGACAATCTAGCTAAGTTAGCTCGTAGTCGAAACAACATTACGTCTTCGCCATGCCCAGTATTCGGCCCATCGAGCATTGCTGGATGCGTACCATTGCTACCAGTCTCAACGCGCTTAAACACAACTCTAAGAAGATGGTCATATTCAATGCGAAGTAAGGGGACGAGAGGTGGATTCTACGAATAAGAAGCAGTACGGCAGATACGTTAAGAGTATCCTTCTCTGAGCATCATCATCATTCTCGTGACATACTGGATCTATTACTCGTACTATTCACCTCAACCTACGATTTCAACTAGCACTTTTCGTATTCCGCTTAGCGATAGTGACTTCTTCCTTTCTGACGCTTACAGGTGTTGGTCGAACACAACGGGTGCTCTTAACCCCGTACTGTACATTGTTCTTTTGAATCGTTTTAACGAGTCAGTTCATTTCATCAATAATTCTATCACTTATGACACGTTCAGCTTCTCAAACTGTAGCACGCTTAGTCCGGACAAGACGAATACAAATAGGATAGTTGATTTCGCACCGTACTCTGTCTTCCGGATTAATCCACATTTCAAATCTCGCGAATGGTGTAAGGCTGGCAGCTGCCAAAATTGAAGTCGCCGTTTTTATTCTCGAAGTTGATAAGACCGTTAGACGAACATATAGTGTAAATTTTGAAGCAACCGATCCTCCCTGCGCAGAGGCTTAATACGACGTTTCAGTCCAGGGTCGCGCTTGCCACCAGCACGGACCCCTCCATCTGATTATTGGGAAGATAAAGGAGTAAGATACCCGTGTATGCGATCCTAGGATCTATGACGAATACGTGCGAGTAAATTCCGTTGCCCTGATTATCTGATACGAACTCTGACTCCGTTGCGGCCGACGACAGTGGTTGCCAAAGCTTCGAAAAACTCGTGATAGACGAGAGCATCTGCGCCATGGCTTCGAGGCTTGTTCGCGGAATTGACGTGAACGATCAGACTTTGGCGATCGATGTTATCAAGAGAGTTGGTGTAGGAGGACACTACCTTGCTGACAAGCACACGAAAGAATGGTTCAGGAAAGAACTCTTCGTTCCCTCAGAGTTGGTGGATCGACGCGAATTGAAGGAATGGAAAGCTCTTGGATCTAAAGACGCCTTCGTGCGATCTAGGGAAATCGCCCAGAAAATACTCAAAGACCACAAACCTGAACCATTGTCATCGGATACTGAGAGGAAACTGGACGATGTTGCAAGAAGGATAATGAAGAGACATGGTATCGATAAGCTGCCAATCGGCCCCTTCTGAAATCACCAGGCGAGAATTTGAAGTCTGATGCTTCGGCACAGTACCATTCGAGAAGGGACACTTCAGATAATTTTGCTAGACGGTTGCCGCAGGTAATAAGTATGTACGAAGCAAATCCATAAGAAGAGATCATGTTGAGGAAATTCTCACAGATTGCGCTCCCAATAGATGAACTCCCCAAGAAATGGTATAACATTCTGCCTGACCTCCCAGAACCCCTCGCTCCCCCAAAGGAGCCTGACAAAGGACCTTCACGCATCGAGTTACTCCGCAAGCGATTAGTACGTGAATGTCTACGGCAGGAAAACTCAGACTCACGATGGATTGACATCCCCGAAGACATAAGGGAATTGTATATTCAAGCGGGGAGGCCGAGGCCGTTGTATAGAGCACAAAGGCTAGAGAAACGCCTCGGTCTGAAGAAGGTGCGAATTTACTACAAGCGTGAAGACCTCAGCCCAACGGGCTCCCACAAAGTCAACACAGCACTCGCTCAAGCTTACTACGCCCAGAAAGAAGGCAAGAGCGTTCTCGTTACAGAAACCGGTGCCGGTCAATGGGGCTCAGCACTATCCTATGCGGCCAGCCTGGTCGGTGTCACAACATTCGTATTTTGGGTTAGAGCAGTCTACAACTGGAAACCTGAACGTAGGATTCTCATGGAGATGTATGGAGCGAAGGTAAATGCGTCGCCGAGTAGACTAACTTCCTTCGGGCGCAAACTCCTCGAAAAAGAACCTAATAGTCCAGGCTCCCTCGGCATTGCGGTCTCTGAAGGTTTGGAGTATACTGATGGTTCATCTGATCGAGTCTATTGCCTCGGTTCGGTGCTCAATCATGTTATGCTTCACCAATCAATAGTTGGTCTGGAAACCATAAAGCAATTTGAATTGGCGGATGATTCGCCCGATCTCATAGTTGCATGTGTTGGCGGAGGGTCCAACTTTGGCGGCATCGCTCTGCCGTTCGCGGGAGAGGTTCTTGCAGGAAAACGGCGCTGCGAATTCCTTGCAGCACAATCCGAATCATCACCGAATCTAATCAAGGGTGAATACAGATACGATTTCGCAGATCATGCTGAGCAGTCGCCATTGTTGATGACTTACACCCTGGGCCATCAGGTGGCGATGCCTCCCATACGAGCTGACGGTCTACGTTACCACGCGGCAGGACCTATCATAAGCGCGCTAAGGCACAGTGGCCATATCAAGGCAGTAGCTTACCTGATAGACGAAGTTGCAGTATTCGAAGCAGCCAAGTTATTCCTTCAAAGTGAAGGATGGTTAATTGCTCCTGAATCAGCCCACGCTGTTCGAGCAACCATTGATGAGGCAATTGCCTCCGAAGCAAGAGAGGAAGAGAAGTGTATCCTCATGAACATCAGCGGGCACGGATTCCTAGACATAGACGCCTATCGCGCCGTTCTCAGAATAGAATAGCGGAGCGATGGTGCATATTTCCCCTGAACCGGAAAACCGCCCTAAACCCGCCACAGGACACTACACTGGGAATGTTCGGGGATGTTCTACCCAAACCCATGACTCAAGCAGGATCAAAACCAAGCATAAACGGCCTCAAAACGCTAACCCAGAACATCGTGGAACAACGCCGAACAAAGGCGAACGTCACCGAACAAGCCCGAACAACACCAAACAAGTCATAACTTGCAAGATCGGTTTCTTCCCCCCTTCAGGAAGCTGCCTCATGGCTAGGTCGATTGCGGATACTCATTCTTTACGCCGCGAACAGTTTGTCAGATCCGGATTGATTCCTGATCGGCGCCGATATTTGTTCGAAATTTCCCAACGGACGGGGTGTGAAAGCGGGCTAGCTCGTCTTCTACGTGAGTCAAGTCAGTTTGTCAGCATTCTCGGAAGATGTTAA
>JBEKGM010000010.1:0-55078 GCA_050012795.1 Bathyarchaeia archaeon
TAGCATTTGCAGCTTTGAAAGGAGCCATTTGTCTAGAAGAGAATAATTGAATTGTGTGGAATTTGGCTTCCAATCGTCCAGATTAGCATAGGTTGTGAAGAAAGCGTAGATGTTCCAGAGCGGGATCACGAATCTGCGCTTTATGTCCTCGGCTTGTCTATACCCGAACCTCATGTCTGTCTCGGGCCGAGTCGTGCAGTACATCCACCGCATTACGTCGGCTCCCACTTTCTCGACCGCGTCGTCAAACCAGATGGCGTTCCCAGCTGACTTGTGCATTTCGCTTCCGTCTTCTGCCAGAACAGATCCGTGTCCGAAACAGAAGCGGGTCGGCGATGAATTCTCCAGAACTGTGCTCATCGCCAGGAGGGAATAGAACCAGTTTCTGAATTGACCTGGCAGAGATTCACAGATAAGGTCTGCCGGGAACCAGTCCTCCCAGTATTTTCGATCTGTGAAGTAACTCAGCGTGGAATAGGCTACAATCCCAGCATCAAGCCATGGGTTTCCTACGTCTTGAATCCGCGGAATCTCCGAGCTGCAACGCGAACACCGTATTGTGACAGCGTCAATCCAAGGTTTGTGTGGTGAATGGCCTTCAAACGTATCCCATCCTGAAACGGCTCGGGATTTCAATTCCTCCTTGCTGCCTATGACCTCAAACTTGCCGCATTTCTTGCACTCCCAAATTGGAAGCGCTAATCCCCAGTACCTTTTCTTCGATATCATCCAGTCGCTCATATTCCTGAGCCAATCTAGTTCCCTGGACATGCCATACGGTGGGATCCACTGAATCTTCGAGGTGACTTCCATTATTTGATATCGAAGGTTTTCCTGCTTTTCCTCTCTAGCCAGTTCTTCAAAGGGTATTTCCAGTTTCTTTCCCATCGAGATGAACCATTCATCAACTAGTCGGAAGACGAGTTCGCTTCCGCACCTCCAACACACTGGATAGCGGTGAGAGTATTGCTCAACTTTGAAGATTAGCCCCTTCGTTTCCAGCGCTTTAATGACTCGTCGCGCCGAGTCATACACGTGAACTCCGGTGAACTCGCCGTATCCTTCGATGAATACGCCGTATTCGTTAATCGGGGAGAGTGTGGTCAGTCCATACTCTTTGCCCAATTCGAAGTCTTCCTTGCCTGCTCCGGGGGCGATGTGAACTAGTCCAGTTCCTTCGACCTCGCTCACGTCCGCCCATGGTACGACTCTGTGCTTCGCAACAGTGCCGGATTTCTCAACCGCTTCCAACTCGTCAAAAGGTCCATTGTACTCGAGACCTAGAAGTTCGCTTCCGGACAGTTCCTGTAGGGTCTCGGCAGTTCCAAAGAACTTAGTCAGAGTTGCCTTGGCTAGATACAGAATCTCGTCTTGGCTTCGCACCTTGACGTAAGTTATTGTGGGGTTGGCTGCGACTGCGACGTTGGATGTTAGAGTCCACGGCGTTGTCGTCCAGACTAGAAGAGCTTCGCCGGGTCTGTTCTTGAGGTGGAATTTCACTGTCAGCGCGGAATGGACAATCTCCTTGTAGCCTTCCGTTGCAATCTCATGTTCTGAGAGGGCAGTGGAACATCGCGGACACCAAGGCATTATGTCTGTGCCCTTGTATATCCATCTGCGTTCATGGCACTTTTGTAGGAACGCCCAAATCGAATAATTGTTATCGTCAGACATCGTGTAATATGATCCGCCTAAGGCTCTAGTTCCAAGTTTACCCACAATCTGTTCCGCAGTTCCGACAATCTTCTCTCCAGTTGTACCCGTATACTCAACCGTTCTCTCAGGATGATTCAGGTTCTCTGCAAGAGCCTCTAGCTTACGTGGGTCATCCCAATCCATCCAGTATCCGAGTCTGATCGATTGCTGGGTTTGGACGCTTGAGAATTTGAGGGCACGCTGCTTACAGCGTTTCACGAATTCAGCAATCCCGAAGGCCTCGATGTCACGTTTCGACTTGAAACCTAGTTCCTTCTCAACTTCAACTTCAATCCACAAGCCTTGACAATCAAATCCATTCTGAAAGCGCAGATTGTATCCTCTCATTGAGTTGAATCGCTGGAAGAGGTCCTTGTACGTTCGACCCCAAGCATGGTGGACTCCCATAGGATTGTTCGCGGTGAGCGGGCCGTCTATGAAAGACCAGTGCCCTCTGTTCTTATTCATCGTCCTTAAGATTTTGAATGCGTTGGTTGAGTTCCAGAGCGCGAGTATTCTATGCTCCAACTCGGGGAAGTTCACGTCAAGTTTGACTTTATTGTACAATGCTACGTACCCTCAAATGCCAAGGATGCTGAGTCCAGTCCGGAAGATAGTTTAAACCAATTGGCCGCTTCCCAGCGTATGGGCAAAATGGAGTTCTTGGAATCTGATTCAAGAATCTGTTCTTGAAGCGGTTGCTAAACGATTTGTCGGTCACCTTTCATGGACGGCACCTTGCGTAAGTTCACGCCCTTCTAATCCATATTTTAATCTACCTCAGTCAGTCGCGACCTTTTTCTAAGCCTCTCACTCATGAAATGCGAGCACGTTGTACTACTTGGGACTAGAATCGACGGCGCACACCTTCGGTGCCAGTGTCGTAGATGACTCGGGGCAGATCTTCTCAGATATTCGAGATGTCTACACATCAGTAGCAGGAAGCGGAATTCACCCTCGAGAAGCTGCGGAGCATCATGGTGAAGTTGCTGCCAGAGTACTACGTGAGTCACTCAAGAATGCTCGCATTTCTGCGCCAGATTTGAATGGTGTTGCAATCGCATTGGGACCGGGTTTAGGTCCATGTCTCAGGGTTGGAGCTACCGTAGCCAGATCTCTTTCATCCTATCTTAGAATACCATTGATTCCAGTTAATCATGCGATTGGCCATATTGAAATTGGAATCCTCACGACTGGAACTACCGATCCTCTCGTGGTTTTAGTCTCAGGAGGCCATACGGCGATCGCAGCTTTTTCTGGAGGACGATGGAGAATCTTCGGTGAGACGGAAGACATTACGATAGGTAATTTGTTTGACATGTTCGCGCGCGAAATCAATCTCCCTTCTCCAGCTGGACCACAGATCGAGATGCTGGCGCAAAACGCATCGAGATTCATTCCACTTCCCTATGTTGTGAAGGGAAATGATGTATCCTATTCTGGCTTGCTCACGGCATCTCTTGCCAAATTGCGTTCTGGAGAGAAACTCGAGGACGTTTGCTACTCGATGCAGGAGGTCTCCTGCTCGATGCTCGCCGAGGCTGTTGAGAGATCCCTAGCTTATACTGGTAAAAAGGAGATTCTTCTAACTGGTGGAGTGGCGGCGAACAAGTCATTACAGGATAAGCTCGAAAAAGTTGCTGCAATTCACAATGCTGTTTGTTACACGGTTAAGTCGCCTTTTACGGGTGACAATGGAGCTCAGATCGCATGGACCGGAGTTCTGTCCTTCAATGCGGGATTAGTTGTGCGAGTGGAAGATTCACACGTGAGACCTAGGTGGAGGCTTGAAGATGTCGACATTCCGTGGAGAAAGTGAGCTTCCGACCCTCATTTACACTGGGGCCGAGGCAGAGATCTATCTGCAAGAATGGTTCGGGGAATTAGCGATTCGGAAACAACGAATACCAAAATCGTATAGGGTTCCTGTGCTAGACGATAACATCCGTCATCTAAGAACTTCGCATGAAGCTACTATGCTCCGTGAGGCTCGGAAACTCGGCGTGGCTGTTCCCACCGTACAGCACATTGACCAAGACTCATCGTCCTTGATTATGGATTACATACGTGGAAGAACGTTGAAAATGGAATTACACGTTGCGCCAAAATCAGAACGACGCGCGCGTTGCAGAGCATTAGGCGAGCTTGTTGCCATAATGCATTCGGGTGGGATCGTACATGGGGACATCACGCTTTCAAACGTTATCTCTCAAGGGGGGAAACTGTTCATAATTGATTTTGGCCTTGGCGGTTTTTCCAAAGAAGTGGAAGCAATGGGAGTTGATCTTCTGCTTCTGAACCGATCGATACGTAGCACACATTACGTGTTTCATACTGAACTATTCAAATCCTTCATTGAAGGATACAGCGGAGTCGTCGGAACCAGATCCGCTGCTGAAGTTGTAGGAAAGATGCGAGAAGTTGAGCGAAGAGGAAGATACTTTGAAAGGGGTTAATCACGTTATTCAATTTGCCACGAAGAACAAGGGTAAGTTCGATGAGGCAGCGCGCGTGGCACTCAATTATGGAATTGAACTGGTGCAGGTAAATCTGGAGAAGTACGAAATACAAGCTGATGATCTGAAGAAGATTGCCGCCGTCGCAGCCGAGCAAGCTCTACGAGAGGTTAGAGTCACCGCTATACTGGCCGAAGATGCAGGCTTCTTTATCGACGCTCTGAACGGGTTTCCCGGCCCATACTCATCATACGTGTATAGAACACTCGGAGTAAAGGGCATACTGAAGTTGTTGGAAAATGTGGACAAAAGGCGGGCTAACTTCGCCTCTGCAGTCGCATATTGTGACGGGGACCATACCATATGCTTCGAAGGAGCCGTGAAAGGGAGTGTAGATTTTAAGCCACGAGGTCAGCGAGGTTTCGGATTTGACCCTATCTTTATTCCGGATCAAGGAGATGGGCGAACATTCGCTGAGATGGATATAGACGAGAAGAATCATTATTCACATAGAGCATTGGCCTTCTCGGAATTCTGCAAATGGGCAAAATCACAATCTCTCCAAAATGAGTAAGTTAATTAGCTGAGGCTAAAGACTAGCGTGAAAGTCTATGGTATGCTTGGAGCGTGACCACGACGGCAAGACTCTACACAAGTAAACGCGGAAAATCGGGATCAACCCGCCCAATCAGTAAGAAGACTCCATCTTGGTGCAAATACACGAATGATGAAGTCGAAGAACTAGTGCTGAAGCTCGCGAGAGAAGGGAATTCTCCAAGCATAATAGGGGTATTGTTGAGGGATCGTTACGGAGTACCTCTCGTGAAATCCATTACAGGAAAGACCGTCAAGCAAATACTCTCAGGACAACAGGGCGATGGGCTTCCAGAAGACCTTGCGTCGCTTGTGAAGAAGGCTGGCGACTTGCGAAGACATTTGGAAAAGCACAGGAAAGACTATGTTAACAAGAGGTCTCTCGCTATGGTGGAATCCAAGATCCATCGGCTTGTGAAGTACTACAGGGATAGAGGCCAACTGCGGCCTGAATGGGAGTACAAGCACCTCGTAGCGTCAGTGGCATAATAAATGGCCATAGACGCTGATCGCGGTCCCTTCATAGCACATGCTAAGGAGATTGCAGGAGTTCTCCGCGACTCGCTCGATGCCGGCTCGTATTTCGTAGCTGTTTCCCATCATGATGCAGATGGCATATCCTCGGCTAGCATAATTGGCTCAGCATTGGCGAGAGAAAAAACGAGATTTACCGTTAGAATTGTGGAGGAGCTCCGCGATGATGTTCTGGACGACATATCCAACTTGCATCCTGATGTACTCATATTCTCAGACATAGGCAGCGGTTACCTGAATCTTATTCAGGCTAGGGAAATGGCTAAGAAAATTGTAATACTTGATCACCATCCTCCCAACACAGATTCCTCAGGATCCATTCTTCAGTTGAATCCGCATGACTACAAGATCGACGGTGCACGTCTGATCAGCGCAGCAGGCGTCTGCTATCTTGTCGTCCGTGAGATTTCGGAACATAACAAAGATCTCAGCTCTCTAGCTATCGTAGGCGCACTAGGGGACATGCAGGACAAGAACGATAAGCGGGCTTTGATGGGAATGAATGAGATCCTTGTGGAAGACGCGATCGCATCCGAAACGATTAGAGTGGACCAAGATCTTGTGCTGTATGGAAGAGAAACACGCCCAATTCATAGAGCGTTAGCCTATACGACTACACCATACCTGCCTAATCTGAGCGGAAGAGAAGACAACTGCTTAGCCCTGCTCTCAAACAGCGGTATCCCAGTGAAAGAGGGAGATCGATTTCGAACAGTCGCTGATCTATCGCAGGATGAGAAGAAGAAGATCTTAGATGCTATCATCAGCTATCTCGTGTCGATTAATTTCCAGACGAGCGTGGTCAAGGATCTGATTGGAACGGTCTACACTTTGATCAACGAACCCCCTGGGAGCCCAACACGTGACGCAAGGGAATATTCAGCCATGCTGAACGCGTGCGGACGCACCAATAATCCGTCAATAGGGATCAGCGTTGGACTAGGAGATCGAAGGACGGCGCTGCAAGAAGCCAACGAGGTTGTCGCGAATTACCGCAAAACTCTCGCAGGTTACATGGAATGGTTGACTAACACGCCAAACGCGGTTCAGAAGTTTAAAACCATCTGGGTAATTCGTGGTGAAGATCAGATTCAGGATACTATGACGGGCGCCTTTTCTTCAATAATCTCATCTGCAGGCAATCTTTCACTGGACAACGCGATTATCGTCCTCACGAAATCCAAAGAAGGAGGAATCAAACTCTCCGCCCGAGCTCCCTCTAAGTTACTGAAAGCAGGAGTCAACTTGGGAGCAGCCCTCTCCACTGTCTCAAAGAAATACTCAGGCTTCGGCGGAGGACATAACGTAGCAGCAGGCGCACATATTAAAGTGGAGAACCCAATCGAATTCCTACAAGAGCTGGATACCATAATTCAAGAACAGATGAATAATCATGTTAGGGGCGAAGATAGTGCTTGAGTACTCTTCAGCATCTTTCGCGAGGAATGTCATGATCGCTCTGAATCCTGACAATCAACTTAGCAAAGCACAGATGCGAGTCAAAACTGACGTGAAAGGAAAAAAGCTACATATTACGATCAACCGTTGCCCGAGCTTAGAGACAATGCGATCAACACTCGAAGACGTATTTCGATGCGCGAAAGCCGCACAGGAGTCAATGTATCTCGCTGAAGGAACGAAAGAACGTAAGGAGATCAAGAAAGATAAACGATTTAAATAGCGCACAGATGGTAGCTTGCTGAATTCCGTGATGCTGGTGGAAAATTAGTTGTCCAAAGCAACAAAGAAAGTTAGGGACAAATGGCGAATGAAAGAATGGTATGACGTCTATAGTCCACCATATTTCGGAGAAAGAATTGTGGCGGCGATACCGTGTGAGACTCCTGCCGCTCTCTTGGGTCGCGTCGTTGAAACAACCCTGTATGATATTACAGACGATTTTGCGCATCAATCAATCAAGCTATACTTCTTAGTCGTAAACACTAAGGATCATAAGGCTGAGACTATTCTGAAATCGCATGAGTATGCAACGGACTACTTGAGAAGTCTTGTTCGCCGAGGTAGCACTAGGATGGACGGCATATTCAACGCAACTACGAAAGATCAATATTCGATGCGAATCTCAATCGTCGCTTTCACGCGTGATCGAATCAACCATTCACAGGAACATGGTGTGCGCCAGTTAATGAGACAGATCGTGGACGAGAAAGCCGCTGCCCTGAACTACGAGCAGCTCTCGCAGGAAATCGTGTTGGGCAAATTGGGTTCGGATATTTACAATCTAACGAAGAAGATTGCGCCGCTACGGCACGTAGGCGTGCGTAAGTCGAAGATTGTGTCTATTCCGGCTGGAATAGTCGCCACCCCAGCTCAGATCGTCGAACAGTCCAAGGTGGCAGCTCCTACCGCGTAGTCGCCCTGTACATTCTACGGATCTCTTCGTGGATCTCTTCAAGATCACGGTCAAGCTTATCTAACCTGGGTTTTCTGGAATTCTCGTTTCCTGAGGCAAGCGTTTGCATTTCCACTATCTCTCGTTTGATTGCCCGCACTTGCTCCTGCAGATCTGCCGTTCTCTCAAACGAGTGCAGGATTCCTGCCAGAGCCCCAGTCAATGCGCCTGCCGCCACGCCCACAATGAAGGATATCAAATCAAATGCCATGGCCACACTGACCCTCAATCAGCCACTAATTCCGGATGAAGCTTACCGTTCGTGTAGGTTATGCTCTAATTTAAAGCGCTGCCAGCTACCTATTGGACGGTAAGTGGCTTGCGGGAATGAAGGCAGTAATTCTAGCGGCCGGTGAAGGTTCTCGAATGTGGCCGCTTGCCGAAACTAGACCAAAGCATCTGTTGCCAATCGCAGGTAAACCCCTTCTAGGTCACGTCCTCACTGCCCTGGCTGAGAATGCCATCTCCGACGTAACCCTTGTAGTAGGTTTCCAGGAAGATGTCATAAGAAAAACTCTGGCTACAGGTGAAGAATATGGAGTGCGTTTGAATTACGTAAAACAACCAAGATGGACTGGAACCGCTGCGGCTCTGGGCAGAGCTTACAACGCTTTGGGAATAGATCGATTCCTAGCGGTCTACGGGGACTTGATGATTGATTCAATCGCGGTTAGGATCCTCATAGAGAAGGCAGTCAGTTGTCCACGAGTAATGGGGGTGGTCAGAATGCCTGACATCACTCAGTATGGCTTCGTTGAGTTACGTGATGAACGCGTCACAAACATTGTCGAGAAGCCTAGCAAAATGCGCTCTAAGCCGGGCTGGATCAACGCGGGAATGTACGTGTTGGACGGAGACGTATTCAAGGCGATTGCCAAAACTAGGGCTTCGCAGAGAGCTGAGTATGAGTTGACTACGTCGCTTCAATTGCTTATCAAGAATGGAAAAGAAATCAATGCCGCGATAATACCTGATTCGAATTGGCTAGACGTTGGTAGACCGTGGGACCTGCTCGCAGCTAACGAGCGAGCCCTCACCACATTGCGTTCTCGCAAGCTCGGAACGGTTGAGGCAGGTGTAACTATCAAAGGGCCTGTCCTCATTGAGCAAGGAGCTGTTATCAAATCCGGTTCTTACCTGGAAGGACCTCTGTATTGCGGAAAAGGATGTAAGGTCGGACCACACGCAAGAATCCGACCTTTCACGAGCCTTGAGGCTGATGTTGTTGTCGGACACAGTTGCGACGTCAAGAACAGTATCATCATGAAAGGAAGCAAAGTTCCACACTTGTCATATGTGGGTGATAGCATAATTGGAGAACATTGCAACTTGGGAGCAGGAACAATGACTGCTAATGTGCGATTTGACAAGAGAGCCATTCGCGTGAGGATAAAACACCAGCTGGTTGATAGCGGGTGTGAGAAACTGGGTGTGATAATGGGAGATCACGTCGAAACAGGTATTAATACAACGTTGCTGCCAGGGGTCAAAATTGGTTCAGGAACTTGGATTGGACCTGGAGCAATCGTTTCGGAAGACGTGCCTTCAGGTAGGATTATTCTGGTCAAGCAAAAGCATGAAAAAAAAATCCGAGTTGTTGATCAGCCCATTAAGCATGTCGCTTTGCGCTCGAAATCGTAATCACGTCACCATCCTTGAGAACATAATCGTCTGCAAGGCGCATCTTTGATCGTACTTCAGTCGCGTAGAGAAAACCTTCGGCGAGGTCTGAATGTATTATTCCCGCAAACTCCCGAGCTGTTATGCCATATGGAACGAGATACGCGTCTGGGAGTACACGGCCTTTATGGTCGGTGAGCTTCTCGGGGTCTTCGACTGGATACGCTGTGATCATTTGTAATAATCTAAAGAAAGCGAAATTGAGAGCGTCTTGGATTCCAGTGGACCCCAGAGGCATTAGTATCTTCTCTTTGATTCGAGTTAGAGCATTCTTCTGGTCTTCAGTTAACTCTGCTTTTTCAGCGATGGAAAAACTACTATTTCCTGGAACATACGTTAGTCGATTCTTTTCGGCAGCCCGCCGCAGAGCTAATTCAGCCTCAGCGCAGCATGGGATTGTCATGTATCCGGTGGATTCAAGCGACTTCAGGTTCTGCTCTGCTGGCGGGATGTCTATTTTATTTGCTGCAATCATCATTGGCTTTGCGAGTCTTCTGAGCACAGAGATAATTGCGAGCAATTGATCATCTGACCATGAACCTGGTTTTTCGAAGTTGAGGCCGGTCGTTTGATGTGCCTTCATGATGTGATCTCGCCGGACTCCCAAACCGCTCAGCTTTTCCTCTACGATAGCAGTCAAGTCCTCTTTTGTTCCTTCAACTCTCCTAACTGTTCTCTCCCACTCTTTCTTCAAGATCTGAAGGACCCACATATCTAGCTCATGTTCAAGGAACTTGACGTCGTCTGTGGGGTTGTGCGTACCTGGGTCACATGGTCGTCCTTCGGTGTCGGTCGAGCCCGACGCATCGATAACATGTATTAACGCGTCGGCTTGGCGGATTGCGTCAAGAAACTGGTTTCCCAAGCCGCGTCCCTGCCATGCTCCGGGTACTAATCCTGCACAGTCAACAAGCTCCACAGGTATCAGACGGATTCCGTCAACGCACGAAGAATTGCCAGGTGTATCCTTTACTCCGAATTCTCTGCAGACACAATTCGTTCTGACGAATCCTATTCCCACGTTTGGCTTGATCGTGGTGAAAGGGTAGTTTGCGATTTGTACATGTGCGAGCGTCGCCGCGCTGAAGAACGTGCTTTTTCCAACGTTAGGTTTCCCGACGACGCCAACAATTCGTGGCAATTCTTTCTCCTAGGTCTTCATATGCTCGCTGGGATGCCTGTGATTCGAATGCCTGCATCTTTGACCTTGTAACGAATATTGATCCCGATGAGTAATGCAGTGAGTTGTTCGACTATTCTCGAGTTCTCCAAGCGCCCGCCATCCACGGCCTTGACCCCTGGTACCCTCCCTACTAGATCCATCACGATCTTTCTTGTATCTTGCGCGTCGGAGCAGACTATCACGTCACAGTCGACTTTGCGGTTTAAGTCCTGTAGAGCTTCTGCAACGACATTGTGGAAAGCAGATGCTATCTTTGTTCGGGGCGGTAAGAGTCTCATCGCCTGTTGAGCAGCGGAGCCTTCCCAAACGCCTAACGCCGTCGAGGCGCCGCCTCCAACCGCGGTGGAGAGAGGTACGACAACGTCGACGAAGATATCCTCCGGAGTAATGCTATCCACCACGGATTTGATCATGTCCACATGGGCAGCAAATGGAACGGACATTATGATTATGTCAGCAGCCGCTGCAGCTTTAGGGTTCTCCATGCCGTCCACGCTGCAATTTTCTCCTAAAATCGAGCGTGCCCTCTTTGCGGCATCGTCGGCTTTCTGTTGCTGCCTGGATCCAATTATGACCTTCTCGCCTGCCTTAGCTAATCGTAATACTATTCCGAATCCTTGATCTCCTGTACCACCGATAACGGCTATTGTACGTTCTCCCAACGCAATTCACTTGATTGCTATCTGGAAACTCCTCAATTTTAAGTTCAAACCTCGAAATTCGTTTTCCGAATTAATCCAACGCTAGGTCGGTAAAGTCTAGGATGAATCCGCTTCGCATTAGGAACTTGGTTTCTTCTCGAGCGCGCTTTATGATGGCGCGTACGTCATTGTAGATCTGGTTCTCTTGGACGTTTGATTCTCGCAATTCCTTGTTCGATCGCTTTCTCAGCAACTGCGGCAGCTTCCCGCGGAAACGCTTCCCAGTTATATTCTTCGCACCATCTCGGCTAAGATTACCCTAGGTCCGGGACTAGACAATGCAATACATGCGTCTGCTCCGCTGAAAGTCGATTCCCTCGGAGTTCGTGGTCTTGCACAGGTTCCATTTCTTAAGAGAAGAGTGCTCTAGGTCAGTGTGGTTTTTGTGGAGAGTTTCCTTGCTGATCGTATTGGACATTCGGGCACGATCTCGATTTTTCATCTATAGAACGAATGATACTTCGGCGCTAGCTGGCCGGGAAGAAATGCTTTCTTCAATGACTCATCGATCGATTTCATTTTCCACATCTTGGGTTAGGAATACAAGTCACTTAAATATGGCCGTGCTTTCAGACTGAGCTGAAAGTATCTCATTCGACTTAAGCTTAAGCATGGATACCAGAGTGAGACGGTCGCGATAACAAATGGGAATGTACAAGTACGTAAATCAGACGTGGAACGACAGAGAGAAGAATGAATTCGAACGCTATATTCGCCAACTTACGATAAAATGGAGAAGGGAACCAACGGTTCATAGAATTGAATCACCCACCCGATTAGATCGCGCACGAGCACTAGGATACAAGGCTAAACAAGGATACGTTGTTGTTCGCGTCCGCATTCGAAAGGGAGGGGCTAGAAAACCGCGGCCCAGATCGGGGCGTCGTCAACGGGCTCTCGGAGTTGTACGTTTCACGCGTGGCATCAGCCTCAAGCATATCGCAGAACTGAGGGCGAAGAAGAAATTCCCGAATCTGCATGTAATGAACTCTTATTACGTTTGGGAGGATGGTACGAGTCGCTGGTTTGAAACCATCCTTTGCGATCCAACGCTAGGAAAAGTTACTTAATCACAACTGGAAACGAGTTTGAGAAAGCCGCTGGTCGTCATCAAGCTAGGCGGGGCGGCACTTACCGACAAAAGAAAGATTTACACTGCCAGAACCAACGTCGTAAGGTCCGCAGCTCGGCAAATAGCAGCGGTGACGTCTCGCTTCACCGTAATTATCGTCCACGGAGCTGGAAGTTATGGGCACCTCCCCGTGAAACAATTCGGGCTTTCCAGAGGTTTCCGGAACGCGCGACAGCTAAAGGGGCTGAGCGAAACGAAGTTTCGACTTCTTGGATGGGAATTGATGCTAGAGGAGATTTTCATGCAATACAAGATTCCGGTAATCCCGTTAACGCCCAGTGACTACGTGATTGCACGAAACGGAAGGATCGATACGTGCAACTTGAGTCCAATTAAAGAATGGATGCGGCTGGGATGCATCCCATCAACCGGAGGCGACATCGTGCCTGATGTTTCTACAGGTTTTTCTGTAGTCTCAGGGGACCAGCTGGCGGTCCACATCGCCGTTTCGCTAGGTGCCTCAAAGCTGATCTTTGCGACTGACGTCGATGGGATCTTTGACTCCGATCCGAAGCAGAATAGAAAAGCACGATTAATGCGAGTGGTACAAACAAGAAATGTCCAGAGGATTGCTGCGAAGGTGAGGCCTGACATTACCGATGTCACGGGTGGAATGGAAGGTAAGATTGAGGAGGCTGCCTTAGCAGCCTCCAAGGGTATCCCCGTCTTTTTCGTGAACTTGGTTAAGGGAAATAGGTTACGTGATGTAGTGCTTGGTCATAAATTGGTTATTTGCTCGGAGCTTGTCACAGATTGACTACAGGAGAGGGAGACTGCCCGTAATTTTATCAACGAGTTCGACGGGAGCTGGGCCGATCCCGACGCATGTTGCGGTGCCTGGGGAAACTTGTGTTAATCCGCTATCGTGAATGATCGCTGACGGTATTCCAAGTTCCTTAGCTTCCTCATTGAGCTTATCGAGGTCACTCTCGCTGGTTACTTTGACTGCTACTTTGCACTGTCCCTCTTCAAACCATCTACGCCACCAATCGGGATGCTGGCGTCTGGTCTCTTCGGCAGCGGTAATGGCGGCATGACCTACCTGTACTGCTATCTTGCCTTTGCCCATGTCCAAGTCTCGTCTCACGGCGATTACGAGTTTGAACTTGAATTCCCGAGTCAAGCCATACCGAACCTATTTTGCCTGGCAATTAGTAATAAGCGGCTGATATAGGTTGAGACAGGAACCAATTCAATCTGTCGAGCTTAGTACAATCGCACATGCGACCGAGGATCCGAATAAGGTCGATAAGTCTCTGCAGAACCTGTTGCAGGGCATCCATCAGCAGTTCACTCGTCACTACTTGGAAGGTCACCATGGGAATCCGATCGTGAAAATTGAAGCAAAGGTGACCCACGAGAATGCTGGTGAGTTTGCGTACTCGCTGATCCGCAAGTTATCCAAGAGTGAACGCCTCCTCCTTATCAGAGACCTCCAACTACACTCAGATGATGATGGCAACCTCTACATCAGAGTGGACAAACAGAGATCGCTCCAAGGGGTTCTTCAGATGGCCGAAGATGACGCGATTAGAATTAAGATCAAATTCAATCGTCTAATTGGTGATTACAAGAAGAGTATGATGCTCTTTCTGGAGTCTGACTGATCGAATTGGTCGAATTTCTGGACCTGCATATAATCCCCAGAGTTGACGACGAGCCATCCTGCACACGGACCGCTCAATTGTTAGCGTTGAGTGGATACAACGCGGTTGGGCTTACCGTTCCGACCGGTCTCCTAAGAGACAGGCTGGATATCTTGCGCGACTGCTTCCAGGATTCAGGAGTCGAAGTGTTCCTGCGCGTCGATTTGACATGCGCGAAGAGAGAAGAGCTCCTGAAGCTGCTTCGACGTTTCCGGCCCACATTCGACATAATCGGAGTAAAGTGTACAAATCATAGATTGGCACTTGTTGCGGCTAGAGATCGCCGTGTAGATTTGATCTTCTTCGATTCCGCTACACGACACGTATGGTTCGATGACGCAATTGCAAATGTCTCAAACGCCACGTTAGAACTTAACTTGAGCACATTATTCGAGATGGCCAATCACCTCATCCTTACGAAATTGATGAAAGACGTCAGAATCGCCCGAAGACATAACGTGGACATGGTCCTGTCAAGCGGTGCTACATCGCCACTCCTTGTACGGACTCCGATTCAACTAGCAGCTATTGCAGAAATTCTTGGATTGAGCAAACAGCAGGCAATTAACGGTGTGTCGACGATCCCTTCTCACCTCCTCAACGCGAATGTCGAACGTAGGTCAAGAAACTACGTTGAGGAAGGCGTCAAAACGATAGTGGGATGAACTGAACCATGAGTAGACGGTATGTGCGGATCAAAATATGCTCCCCCACGACCGTAACGGAGGAGCAATTTGCGCAAGCACTAACGGTTTCAATCGTGAAATACTTTGGAGAAGTCGGTCTGAGTCGTATCGCTCCCAAATTAATACGGTTTGATTCGCGCAAGTCTAGTGTTGTCCTGGCATTTGCGAAGGACCACGTAGTTGAGATGCAAACGGCTCTCGCATTCATCAGACAGGTCGGTGAGTCCGAAGCTCTGGTGCTACCTATGAGAACCTCTGGAACTATCAAAGGCCTAGGTGTATCGTAACCTTTTTGATTGTGGGAAGTATCTAACGGGTGGGGATGAAGAAGCCAGTCCCAGTCGGATTTCATTGCTGAAGAGATGACGACCTCAGCGACGGGCTGACCCACAATACCAATGACCGGTTAGTATGTGACCCGGTCAATAAATCAAGGGAATGTGCACCTGCAGAAGGCAGGTAAGGTTTTATTGGAGAAACTTACTGAAAGGGACGAATTTCGCGTCAGAGGAATCTGAATTGTCAATGTTTTCTGTTCCAGGAGCTTATGATCGTGCCATAACCGTCTTCTCGCCCGATGGGCGACTGTTTCAGGTCGAGTATGCATCAGAGACCGTGAAAAGAGGAGCAACGGTCTTAGGAATTGCATGTCCCGACGGTGTAGTCCTTGCTGCGGAAGAGAGGGCAACATCGAAACTTCAGGATCCTTCATTCATGTGGAAGCTGTTTCAAATCGACGAGCACGTTGGCGCAGCGGTGGCAGGCTTAAGTTGTGATGCTCACATCCTCGTAGATCAAGCTAGAGTCTATGCACAATCCAATCGGCTGCTCTATGACGAGCCGATTGACGTAGAAATCCTGACCCGTAGGATAGGTGAGATAAAACAGCTCTACACGCAGCACGCTGGTGTTCGCCCGTTCGGTATCTCAATGTTGTTCGGAGGGCTTGACCGAAAGGGAAGTAGATTGTTCTGGACTGATCCTAGTGGAGCATTTCTTGCCTACAAGGCTTGGGCAATTGGAGCTGGAGGCGACACTGCAAATGAGATCCTGGAAGCAGAGTACAAGGACAATATGACTCTAGATGATGCAGTTCTACTCGCGCTGAAGTGTATGAACAAGGTCTTGGAGGAGAAACTGGACGCGCAGAAAATTCGCATAGCCACAGTCCCAGCGTCTTCAAAGAAATTTGCGAAGCTAACGCAGGAAGAAGTCGAGAAATACTTGAAGCGACTTGACTCTTCCAAAAAGGCCGTTAGCCGATGAGTGAAACATTCTCAACGGCTAGAATTTCAAGAAGCGGGGAAAAATTCGAAATTCTCGTAAAACCTGAGCCCGCGCTAGAATACAAGATGGGCAAGCAACTATCAATATCACAATTACTTGCAATCGACGAAATCTATAGCGACGCCGGGAAGGGAACTCATGCTTCGACCGAAAAATTGGAGAAAGCGTTCGGAACAAGCGATCCCATCAAGATTGCCGAAGAGATAATGAAACATGGGGAGCTTCAACTCACTACCGACCAGAGACGCCAACTAGTCGAGGATAAACGAAAACAGATCGTGGCTTTCATTAGCAGAAACTGCATAGACCCTCGAACCGCAACGCCGCACCCGCCATTACGAATAGAACAAGCCTTAGCACAGGTCAAATTCTCAATCGACCCGTTCAAGAGCGCTGATGAGCAAGCTCAAGAGATCATTGAGCAACTTAGATCAATACTTCCGATTAAGATGGAGCACATGCGCGTCGCCGTGAGAATAATGGCGGAATTCGCTGCGAAAGGATATGGGGCAGTGAAAGGATACGGGACAATCACTCGTGAAGAATGGCAAGCCGATGGAGCACTGGTCGCAGTGGTGGAAATGCCAGCTGGGCTCTACGGGCCATTTCTAGAAAGGTTAGGGAAAATAACTCAAGGAACAATTGAGACTAAAGTACTCAAGTGACCTGCCCAGATCATGAGTGTGGGGCCGCTAAGGGCTTGAGGTCGTCGAGTTCGACACGATAACTGTAGTATTAGAAACCGTGACAGAGGAGAATTGAGTAACGGTTGTGTCAGCTACTGTCGTAGTTACGGTTTGAGTAATAGTGCTGTTAGCTACTGTCTCAGATGTATAGGCCGTGATTGTGATTGTTTGATTATTGAATTGGGCTATCGTGTTGCTCTGTCCGGGCAACGCGTAGGAGACTGTCTGGTTGGTAGTATTAGATGTATTCCGTGTTGCAATTTCGTTGCTGACTTCGCTTTGAGAGGTGAAATTGGAGATCGATGATGACGAATATACATATTGGGTGGAATTCACGCTGGTTTCGGTACTCGTCCTATTCTCGGCAGTGCCCGTAACGTTCGGAGTCGCCTCCACATTCATGATTGTTGTGTTCCCTGTGATATTCAATGTCATGCTTCCCGAGAGAGATAAGTAAGCAATTGATGATAGCCTGCTCGGTGGAGCGTCGGTAGTCACAGTGCTATTGTCCTTAATTATCCCATGCAGAACAAGCTCTCCGGAATTGGACTGGCCAAATATTGCAAACTCACCAAGTCTGTTAGAATTACCGTTACCAGTGAAGATGGTATAGTTCGCGGAACCGATTTGTAGGCTCCCTGTCAAGTTCTCTATTACCTGTCCGCCTCCGCTGTCGCCGTGGATTTCGCCGGTCAAATCGAGTGTCGCCGAGCCTAGTGAGCCGACCGTTGTATTCATTGAATTGGCCTGGCCAGTTAAGTGAAACGCGACAGTTCCAATTTGACCTTGAATCTGGTCAGCATGCGCAGGCGTGATAGAAAATAGAGAGACTGCAAGGAGGGTCAAAACAATAGCGTGACGACTTATACTTGTCTTCATGATCTTTCTGAGCCGCCTGTTGCATATGTCCTAGTATATTAATGTTCGGTTTCTGAGACGTTAGCGTTCCGAATGGTTTCACTCTTCACGAGTAATAACTCATCATAGCCAATCATCTACTAACCAGGTAGGTTCACGGAAATCTCCCTTCTGCTCCAACACACTTCATTACGCTAATTTCGGTCTCGTACCGAGTTGATTTTTGCTCCTTACCCTCACGTTAGAACGAGACAAGTATCCCTTCCCCGCGTAAATGACTGATCTTGACTGGAGCATCAAAGTATAATTAGCAGACTACTTTGTTCTGACCAACTTCGAGTTGGACCAGTTGACGATGCACGCTGAACGGAAGCAGTTAGTGATCCCAGGGGATCTTCTCGGTGAAGGACCATATTTCGCTGGGGAAAACACGTTCCGAGATGGAACGAAGATTTATGCAGCTAGGATTGGACTAGCGGATATTGTGGGAAACAGACTAATCGTCGTCCCAATCAAAGGTGCATACATACCTAGGATTGACGACATCGTGATAGGTAGAATCACTGATATTGGAATGTCAGGATGGCAGGTTGATATTTGTGCGCCGTACCCTGCAATGTTGCCGGCCTCTGAGACACCAATGCAGCGGGGGCGTGATATAGGCAGGCGTGATCTTGACCACATCTACGGAGTCGGTGAATTGACATTAGCGCAAGTAATTGCTTTTGATCGCACGCGTGATCCTTTACTTACGACGAAAGGAAGAGGATTAGGCAAGGTCACGTCAGGCCGCGTGGCAAGGATTACGCCTGCAAAGATTCCGCGCATCATTGGCAAGATGGGATCGATGATAACAATGTTGAAGAAGGAGACTAACACGGATATCATTCCTGGGCAGAACGGCGTGATTCTGGTTACAGGAAAGAATCCTGACCAGGAAAGAATTGCCGTTGAAGCTCTTTACATGATCGAACGGGAAGCCCACTCAAGTGGATTGACGGATCGCGTAAGAGCATTCATACTAAATGAAATGAAGGAAAAAGAAATTGGACAACAACAAGCCAGTTCGGTTGCTTGATGACAACGGCCTAAGAGTAGACGGTCGAAGATTTGATGAGCTTCGACCACTCAAAATTGAAGTCGGCACATTGGATAAAGCCGATGGGTCAGCATATGTAGAGCATGGGAGGAACAAGATACTTGCCGGAGTCTACGGACCAAGAGAAGCTCATCCCAAACACATTGCACTCGCGGATCGGGCAGTAATCAGATGCCGATACCATATGGCGCCCTTTTCGACGGATGAGCGAAAATCACCTGCACCATCTAGGCGTGAGTTAGAACTATCTAAGGTAATTCGGGAAGCTCTAGAACCTGCAATCATGTCCGAGTACTTCCCTCGATCAACGATAGACATTTTCATCGAAGTTCTCCAGGCAGATGCCGGCACAAGATGCGCTGGAATTACGGCTGCAGCACTAGCACTCGCTGATGCCGGAATCCCAATGCGCGAGCTGGTAGCAGGTTGCGCAGCCGGAAAAATAGACGGAAAAGTTGTGCTGGACCTTTCCGATGTGGAAGACAAACAAGGCGAGGCTGACCTGCCTGTAGCGCTGATGCCGAAATCCAACGTAGTGACCTTGCTGCAAATGGATGGATCTCTAACAGAAGACGAATTCAAACAAGCGTTGGACATGAGTACGGATGCATGCAGGAAAATATACGAAATGCAGCGGGAAGCTCTCAGACAGAAATATCATGTAATTAAGGACGAAGCGGACAAGGAAGAGGAAGCGGAGGTTACCGCCTGATGTCCGCGACTCATCAGGGCTCACCTGTAGCGAGATTGGAACAGAAAACCGTAGTGGATCTAATTGGAAAAGGTAAGCGAGTCGACGATCGAGGACCACTTGACTATCGACCAACCACAATCATGCTCGGCGTAGTCGAGAAGGCTAACGGCTCCGCCCAAGTTTATTTGGGCAAAACCAAAGTCTTGGCCGGGGTGAAGATACAGCCTGGTACTCCATTCGCGGATACCCCAGACGAGGGCATCCTTACCGTAAATGCAGAATTTGTGCCTTTGGCTTCTCCAACCTTCGAAGCTGGGCCTCCCGATGAGAACTCCATTGAATTGGCCCGCGTCGTCGATAGGGGAATTCGTGAGTCTAAGGCTATTGATCTGAAAAAACTTTGCATCGAACCGGGCAAGAAAGTCTTCATGGTCTTTGTAGACGTCTACATCTTGGACCACGACGGCAACCTCATCGACGCTGCTGCAATGGCTGCTCTAGGAGCTCTGGTAAACGCGAAGATGCACGCATTCAGAGTCGAAAATGGCGAACCAGTGTACTTGAAAGAAATGATTCCAGTTCCTATGCAAAATTACCCTGTCTCGATCACCACCGCCAAGGTCGATAGTGTCACAGTGCTTGATCCGTGTCTCGAGGAGGAACAAGTAATGAGTTGCAGACTAACTGTGACAACCGGCAAAGATGATAATATCTGTGCAATGCAGAAGGGTGGTGGACTTGGTTTTCTGTCACCTGACGAAATAAAGCAGATCGTTTCTACATCAATCAGCAAGGCGAAAGATCTTCGCGCGAAGATTCTCTCAAACGTGAAATAAGAATGGGCAGAACCTACAAAGTCGGCCCTTCAGGTAGCTTCGGAGCGAGGTACGGTACTGTTGTAAGGAAAAGATACGCAACTATCATCACGGGCCTTAGAACCCCACACGAATGCCCTCAATGTCATGTGATTGCCGTCAGGCGCATGTCTGTTGGCGTTTGGCTGTGCAATAGCTGCGGCTTCAAATTTGCGGGAGGCGCGTACATTCCAAGGACAAAACTTGGTGAAATTGCAGAACGTGCCTCTAGGGCAGGCGTAGCCTCGAGCTTATTGGCTGAAGTAAAAGCGGAGAAAGCACGAAAAGCGGAAGTCGAAGCCAAAGCAAAAGTCCCAGCGAAGCGGAGACGACGAAGAGCCCCAGCTAAGACGGAGCCTAAACCTGCTGCGGACGTTTCCGAGGAAAATCCTGCGTGATCGGTCTAACAACGGGACGAGAGACAAATCAGCGACTGAACAGCCTAATCAAGGAACTCGGTATCTCCATTCCGAATTCCCGAATCACGCGACGGGGAAAGTCAAGCAAAGAAGAGCTGGCAAGAAGACTGCTTGACGATGGATTCACGCATGCGCTAATCGCATATAGATGGCATGGTGGACCTGGTCGATTGGATTTCTTCAATATCAACCCAGGCGGAATGGAACAAGTGCCTCCATCAGCATTATTGAAATCAGTGACACTACGCAGAGAATTCGGAGGGCAGAGTAATCCTAAGATCGCTGCGATAACATGCGAACAAGTGTCAAAGACAACGCGACGCTTGGCCGGCGTACTGTGCAATATCCTTGAACTCCCCCTCTCCGAATCACGACAGGGTTTACCTTGTTCCATGCACCTTCGGGATTACGGAAAAATGACCGAACTTGTGGTTAGATCTCCCGTCAATATGCGCGATTTGGGACCGAAACTTGTAATATCAAAACTAATCTGGAGCGTATAGGTTAAACTGATGTCGGCAACTGCAAAGCTAAGCATCCAGCTCAACTCACGACGATTAGCTGATTCCATTGCGAAATCGCTGAGTCCAGAGATAGATCATCCAACAGGATCAAAGTCGCGAGTACGCGTACATGTTGAACAGAGAAGACTAGAGCTAACCTTTCTAGCGAGGGACGCAACTGCCCTCAGAGCAACTATGAATTCATACTTACGCATGATCGGTGCCTGTCTGAAAGTAACGGAGGCAATCGAGAACGCTACCTAATTGGAGTATCTCAATTTGCTGAAGGATATCGACTCTGAGATGAAACGAAGAGATGTGGAAGCCGTAATAGTCTTCGGCGATACTACGCTCGCGAACCCGGATCTGATGTATGTCGTCGGCAGTAACCTTGCTAGAGGCGGAATTTATTTCAAACGAGGCAACTGTCAACCGCTGCTTCTGACGAGTGTATTAGACGTACAGAACGCAAGGAAAGGTAAAGTGAAAACTGTTTCCACTTTTACTGATTACGGTTTCGAGAAGTTGATAGTTGAGCACGGTCAAGCCGACGCATATCCTAGGCTAATTCTTAAGGTACTCAAACAAATGGGTGTGGCTGGTAAGGTAGTAATCGCTGGTCGTAATGATCTGGCTTCAGGCACGCAATTGATCGACAGATTACGCACTTTAGGGGTAAAAATATCAGGCGAGTTTTCACCTACTATTCTGGAGGTTGCGAGAGAAACTAAGAGTGCGGAGGAACTGCGTGAAATACGTGGTGTCGGAAACAGAACGACAGCGGTAGTCGAAAAGGTACTTGAAAAACTAAAATCAGCGAAGCGCAGACGCGGGCATTTAGTGCTGGACCGAGAGCTCGCAACTGTAGGGACTGTGAAAAGATTCATCTCAACTCAACTTGCAATCGAAGAGCTCGCCGCTCCAGAAGGGACAATCTTTGCAATAGGCCGTTCATCGGCTGATCCCCATAATAGCGGAATTCCAAGTGCAGAAATCAAAGAACGCAAGCTCATAGTCTTCGACATTTTCCCCCAATCTGAGTCAGGCTATTGGTTCGATTTGACGCGAACGTTTGTCATCGGCAGAGCCGACAGAAGAGCTCACCGTCTCTTTGAGGCAGTTGAGCATGCGCAGGATATGTCTATCGAAATTTTGAAAAACGGTTTGCCAGCGCAATCGGCAATGTCAGAAGCTTGTGACGTAATTGAAAAATACGGGTTCAAAACCGTTAGAGACATCTACAATGGAAAAGTCCAGAAAATCTCTTCCGGGTTTATTCATTCACTTGGACATGGAGTTGGTCTGACGATTGGAGAGCGGCCTTACCTGTCGCTGCAGAGCACAGGCCCTCTCAAGACTGGTAATGTGGTGACGGTGGAGCCCGGTGTGTACCTACCGAAATACGGGGGCGTCAGGATTGAAGACACGGTTCAGATTACTGCCAATGGGTGTGAGAATCTTTCAAACACCCGAAAGGAATTTGAACTCAACTGACGTCAATGGATACTATGGATACTATCGTGATCAACGTCCGCGTCCCTGAAGGGCACAATGCAATTCTTGGTCAGAGTCATTTCATTAAAACCGTTGAAGATCTCTTCGAGGCGCTTGTTAACGCTGTTCCCAGCATTAAATTCGGATTAGCCTTCTGTGAATCTAGCGGTCCATGCCTAGTTAGAGTTGAAGGTAATGACGAGGATCTGCAGCAACTCGCGTCACAAACCGCGCTTGAATTGTCGGCAGGTCACACCTTTATCATATTCATGAAGAACGCTTTTCCTATTAACGTACTCGACAAGGTCAAGGCAGTTCCAGAGGTGTGCAACATCTTCCTCGCGACCGCTAATCCGTTCCAGGTAATTCTCGCCCAAACAGACCAAGGACGCGGAGTACTCGGAGTTATCGACGGTTTTGCGTCAAAGGGTATAGAAGCAAGCAAGGACGTCGAAGAGAGGAAGACGTTTCTTAGAAAAATAGGTTACAAGCTATGAGGCTGACCTTTCAGCTATAGGTTTCAGATGCCACCTTACCCCATCAGCTGAATCTTCGACAACAACGCCCAGGTCACTAAGAGAGTTCCGAATCATATCCGATGCCTCCCAATTCCCTTTTCTTCTGGCTTCATCTCGAATAGCGAGTATCATGTTGAGAAGGTTCTCAAATACGCTTTCCATCGCTGTTCCCTTTGCTTGTAGAATTCCGAAGACGTTTCCGAAGTAGGAAAATAGGTTCAGAACCTCAAGGATCACTCCTTGACTCAATTCTTCATTTGCGTAGGGCTCGATGTTCTTGGCGAAACCTATCATCGCTGCAAGTGCGCGTGGAGTGTTAAAATCATCATCCATCGCTTCGTCAAAATCCATTTTGGCTTGGGATATAATTCTACGCGCTGCATCTGATCCGAGTGAAGTCGGTACCTTCGATGTCGCAAACAAACTCTTGAATTGATTGTACACGGTGCGAAGTCGCTCTAACACCTGTTCTGCCTGTGCAATGTGATTCTCGTCGTATTCAAGCTGACTCCTATAATGGCTAGCGGCAAAGCATAGCCTCAAAGCTTCCGGATCATGTTTCACGAGTGCGTCTTTGATTGTTATGAAATTGCCCATAGACTTTCCCATACGTGTTCCGCTTACCGTCAGCAGGCCGCTGTGTATCCAGTACTTTACCAACGGCTCAATGCCAGTTGCAGCCTCAGCCTGAGCTATCTCAGCCTCATGATGTGGAAATATGAGATCAAGACCGCCGCCGTGGAGGTCATATGATGGTCCAAAGTAGGTTGCGGTTATTGCCGTATCCTCGATGTGCCAACCTGGACGTCCCCTCCCCCATGGACTATCCCAGGCTGGTTCTCCGGGTTTCTGGCTCTTCCATAACGCGAAATCCACAATGTTCTTCTTTCTTGGATCCGGATCAATTCGATGCGTTGTAAGCTGGTTGATATCCTGGCGTGATAGTTTGCCGTAGTTGGGAAATTTCGAGACGTCGAAGAAGATGTCGCCATCAACCTGATAGGCGAATTGTTTGTCTATGAGCGTTGATATTTGCGCTATAATCTCGGGAATGTGTTCAGAAGCCTTTGCGTACAAATTCACACTGTCGATTCCTAGCGAGTGCATGTCCTGAAGGAAATCAGTCTTGAATCTCTCGGCCAGCATCAAAGGGTCTTGACCGAGTTCGTTAGCTTTGTTAATGATTTTGTCGTCAATATCGGTTATGTTCATCAGGTAAAATACGCTGTATCCTTTCGCTCGGAGATATCTCGCCACAATATCGTACGCGAGATATGTTCTCGCATGTCCAATGTGGCTATGATCGTAGACCGTTGGACCGCATACAAACATGTAGACTCTATTCCCGTGCGCTGGACTAAACTCCTCAATAGAACGGGATTTTGTGTTGTAAACCTTCAATGTCCTCCACCTTCATCCATGAGATTCAGAGGCATATCAAACAATATGTGTCGAATGAAAAGAACTCGTATAGCTACTAGATTTGATTTAGCAAACGTGAACACGCATAAATCAAGCCGCCATTTTCTCAATCCCGCCTTAATCTAATTAATATTCTCTTCAGGAAACCCTCCGTGAAGTGAGCCTGCGTGCTGGAGTAAGCAGTCCCAGTACCCTTAGACATATATTGAACGGACGGTCCAACCGTCGAAACGGATGCATTCCAGAATGGCGCAAGCGGTCCTTAGATCAGAAAAAAAAGGTGAAGAGCCGATTGTACAGCCTGAAGTCAACATAGGGACTTTGGGGCACGTTGATAATGGTAAGAGCACTCTCGTGCAGGCTCTTACAGGAGTGTGGACTGCGCGGCATTCTGAGGAACTGCGCCGAGGAATTACAATTCGGATAGGCTATGCTGACGCTTTCATCTATAAGTGTCCTAAATGCAGAGGCCCGAATAATTATACAGTATCCGCAAAATGTCCCAATTGTGGAAGCGAGGCCAAACTCAAGCGCGCAATAAGCTTCGTTGATTGCCCAGGTCACCACAGCCTAATGGTGACGATGCTCTCTGGTTCTTCGTTAATGGACGGCGCATTGTTTGTCTTAGCCAGTAATGCCAAGTGTCCACAGGCCCAAGATCGCGAACACCTACTTGCGGCGGGCAGTGTAGGCATCAAGAATCTCGTTATTGTTCAGAATAAGATCGATGTCGTCAGTAAGGAAAGAGCGATGGAGAACTTCAAAGAGATCCAGGCCTTCGTGAAGGGAACGATTGCGGAAGGAGCACCTGTAGTCCCGATCTCCGCTCAACATGGAACGAACGTTGATGTTCTCCTACGGGAAATAGAAGAGCAGATACCTACACCCAAGCGTGATATGACCGCTCCTCCCCGAATGTTCGTGCTCCGTTCGTTTGAGGTCAATAAGCCTGGTACTGAAATCGATGATCTTCTGGGAGGCGTGGTCGGAGGGTCAGTAGTTCAAGGAGTGTTCAGAATTGGGGACCAAATAGAAATTAAACCAGGCATTTCGATACAGGAAGGTGGGGGCCGGACAAGGTACGAACGGCTCGTCACAACTGTAAGAAGTCTGAGTGTGAGCAAAGGTAGAGTGAACGAGGCTAAGAGCGGAGGGTTAGTCGGCATCGGAACCGATTTGGATCCTGCGTTGACCAAATCTGACGCGCTAGTTGGAAGCGTTGTAGGGAAGATTGACACGCTTCCACCCACGCTAGGAAAGCTAGTTCTTGACGTCAAACTGTTCGAAACTGTTGTGGGCACCGAGCTATCAGTGCCCGTGGATAGGATTAAGACAAATGAGGCTCTTGTATTGAATGTGGGCACTACAGTGACCTCTGGAATAGTCTCATCGGCCCGCGAGGATATCGTGGAAGTTAATCTTAGAAAGTCTGTCTGCGCTGAGTCAAAGTCAAAGGTGGCTATCAGCAGGCGAATTGCAGACAGTTGGCGATTGATAGGGTTTGGCGCACTGAGGGCTTAGGCTTGCCCGTTAAGGTAATTCTTGATTCGAATTTTCTGATGGCTCCATTTCAATTTCATGTTGACGTCTTTGAGGAACTAGAGTACCTACTCCAGAAGAAGATAGACTTCATCGTTCCCTCTGCAGTAAAGCTGGAATTGACGAGTATTTCATCAAGAGGAGGTGAGGGCGCAGCCGAAGCTTCGTTAGCGCTTCAACTTGCTTCACGTTGCCGCGTGGTTGACGTCACCCTTCAACCGCAGGAAACTGTTGACGACGCTATCGTGAAGGCTGCTCAGAAGTTGGCTGCAGTCGTGGCAACAAACGACATCGAACTGAAGAAGAGGCTAAGAGATATTAACATCCCAGTTGTGTACCTGCGCGATAAATCCAAGCTAGAAGTTGAAGGAATAGAGCCTGCTTACTTCTAGAGGACGCAAGCTAATAGGAGAAATGAGGAATGTTCAGATTAGTGACCGTTGAAGACATAGTTCGAATTCCACCACAGAGCTTTGGCCACCCAATAGACAAAGCGGCGAAGGAGCAAATTAAGCTGAAATATGAAAACGTCGTGGACGAAGAGCTCGGGTACGTCATCCTCGTCGTTGACGTGAATGTAGATCCAGTCGGGAAGATTCTGCCTGGAGATGGTTCGACATATCATAAAGTGAACTTCAAGCTCTTGACCTTCTATCCTGAGATGCACGAAGTCGTAGAAGGTGAAGTAGTTGAGGTAACTGATTTCGGAGCGTTCGTGAGAATCGGGCCGGAGGATGCCCTGCTTCATGTCTCCCAGATCATGGACGACTACATCTCATTTGACGAGAAGCATGGTGCACTTGTCGGTAAGGAATCGCAGAGGAAACTTGGCAAAGGCGATATGGTAAGAGGTAGAATTATTGCCGTCAGTTTTCCGCGAGGTGGAGCGGGCGGTAAAATCGGTATCACAATGCGGCAGCCCTTCCTCGGCAAACTCGACTGGATCGAAAATGATGTCAAGAAGACGAAAGTGGTTCATGAGGAAAAGACCGTATGATCGAGAAAGCCTGCAAAAACTGTCGATTTGTGAGTAGTGGGTCAATATGTCCGAACTGTAAATCGAATAACCTTAGCGACGATTGGAGTGGCCTAGTCGTGATTCTGGATCCTGCAGTGTCTGAGGTTGCAAAAAAGATGGGAATAAAGGCCGCAGGCAAATATGCTCTGCGCGTTCGATGAATGAGAATGGATGTCCAAGCCGAAAACGTTACTCCTACCAGACTCACTAAGAGAGCAACTCAAGCAGCCCTTTGGTCAGTTAGTTACCGGGTCAATATCCGAATGTAACCATGTTATCGAAACTGCAATTCAAGAAGAGGCTCCTCCCATAGTCGTGCTAGTTGGGGATACCGTCTCCCGACACGCTATTGAGACGGGTATTCGAGCCGACTTGATTATTGTTGACAACATGGAAATGCGACGGTCATCCCCGCCCGTTTCGCTGGGGCCGAGAAAGACATTTAGGCTACTCAACTCTCAGGGAACAATTGCTGCAGATTCGTGGAATGTTATCTCTCGAGCATTAAGTGCTGGAGATAGCGCTGTTGTCGTCGAGGGCGAGGAAGATTTGCTGGCGCTAGTGGCAGCCTCGATTGCACCCATTCGATCCTTTGTAGTATACGGCCAGCCAAACGTAGGAATAGTCTTAGTCCGCGTATCTGCTGAGAAGAAGCGCGAATTGGCTAAGGTACTGGCGCAGATGAAAGAGGTTACTTCGGTTTAATGAAATCCGTAAAGCTGCATGAGCCACAGGTCCATCGTTCAATCGGTGCCTTGTGAAACGCCATTATGCTTCCGCAGCGGGGGCATTTGCGGTTCTTCAGTTTAGCTGTACCTTTCTGATTATCTATCTCGTATAGGTCGCCCGGTCGAGATTTAGGTTCTTTCTTGGTACTCACTTGGTTTTCGCCTCTGCGGTTTCGGGTTTCACGTCAGGTTTACTTTTTTCTTCCTTTGCAGGAGCTTTTGCTGCTTCCTTCACTTGCTTTGGTTTCTCTGCTGCCTTGGGTTTCTCCTCGGTCTTCTTAGATTCTTCCTTAATCTTCTTTCGTTCCTCACTAGGTAGATTTCGGACTTGAATATGTTTAGGAACCAGCTTCTTGGCCACTTCTGCATCATCATAAACTTGAACCTCACAGACTGAGGACTGTGTCCCTGTCTTTGTATCTATTCCGACGACGAACACATTCTCAGTCTTCGTGCCGTATTTGGCGGCTACAGCGTCTCTCAAAGACGTGCGTGAGGGTGAGCCTGCATTGTCATGCTCCACGTCGAGCGAGAGTTCCTTTCGTCCAAGCAGAACATTGTACGTGTCTTGTCTAACCTTAAACTCCATCTCAACTACTTCCCTTTCTTAATCTTCTTACTCTCTTTGAGTTTCTTGGCCGGTTTCCCAACCGGAATAGCAGGTTCTGTGGGGAGTGAAGGGCCTTCGGCGGTTTTCGCGTCTCCGACAGTTTTCGGTTTCGGTTGAGCCTCGCTTTCTTTTCTCAGGGTGACGTTGATTTGATATGTCTCATCCGTAATTGTTCTCCCTCTGATAAGCTTCCGTTTTCTTTCACCAGACTTGTGCGCTCTGAAACCCGGGCCAGAAGATAATACGATATATTTCTTTGCTCCACCGTGGACATCGGCTCTCATAGGAACGCCGTTCTTGTCGCAGCCACCTGATATAACTGCTCGTCCCGCAATACCCAGAGCGGAACCGTCAACGATCTCTCCCAAAGATCGCCCAATCAATGCTTGTGCGCGAGCACCCTCCAGCTCACTAACGACACACTTCCCGGTACCCGGGTCCGAAACTATGAGTTTGAATTTCGCCATCACACGACCCTTTTTTGAATCAGAGCGATAGTACCCGCTGAATGCCTTTAATTAACGTTGTCAGGTTACTCAATGCTGCCTTTTTGAATGAACGCGGAAGTGTGTCTTCAATTCCATGATACTCATAAAGCCGAGTTCCTTACGTTCTGGGCTGCCGGTTTCAAGCCAGATATGTCTGGGCTTCTTGCCCTCTATCGCTTTAAGAAACTGTTCCATCGTCAATGAAGTTACGGAAATCGAAGTCTTTCCAGCGTAGAGATCGTCCACCAATTGCATCCGCTCACTCGCGCGAAGAGCTTTGTCAACAGAAAAGCAGTTCAACTTGCTTTCAGGCAAGTGAGATATTCCGATAGTCGTCGCCTCCTTGAGCTCGATGAGAATCACAGAAAATTGATGTATCTCGCTCAGGATTTGGAGAACGTCACTCGCAGATATCATGTCCGCCATTATCCAGCCTAGCGACGACCTGAATCGAAATGGTCTAGAGCCCTTATCAAGTTTGGTAAAGAGTTGCAAAGACGAACGAACATCTGCGGAGCAGAAATGTTCATAAACGGCATATCCTTGCTTACGCTACTAATTGGCAAATGTGCAAGTGAAGCGAATGCCAAAATCATTCTACGTTAAGTTCGAAGTACCGAAGGAGTTGGCAGACAAGGCCTACCAACTAGTACAAATTGCGAAGGATTCCGGTAAGATAAGGAAAGGCACTAATGAGACAACGAAGGCAATAGAGCGCGCCGTCGCGAAGCTCGTTTTGATTGCGGAAGACGTCGATCCGCCTCAGGTTGTTGCTCATCTTCCTATCTTATGTGAAGAGAGGAAGATATCCTACTTATTCGTCCCGAGTAAACTCGATTTGGGACGCTCAGCAGGAATTGACGTAGGATGCGCTGCGATTTCAGTTCTTGAGGGCGGCGAAGGTTCGAAGACGCTGAAGGAAATCATAGACGCGACGGAGCAGTTCAGAAAAGGCGGGGCCAAGGCTCAGCAATGAGTGCTCCGAGGGAGCGCGCGGAGGAGGCAATAACGCCGGCTGAGGTCACGCAGATTATTGGAAGAACCGGTGTAACAGGTGAAGTCATCCAAGTACGCGTCAGGATTCTTGAAGGTAGAGACAAAGGACGCGTCATAACCAGGAATATTAAAGGTCCCATTAGAACCGGAGATATTCTGATGCTTCGTGAAACGGAACGAGAAGCCAAGAAAATCCGATAGGAGCTTCGACGGTTGCCTAGAACCTATTCATGTTCCTTCTGCGGAAAGGACTTCCCACAAGCAACGGGTCTAATGTTTGTTCGGAACGACGGCTCAATTCTGTACTTCTGCTCGTCCAAGTGCCGGAAGAGTATGATGGTATACCGAAGGGATCCGAGAAAACTTAAGTGGACTTCGTTTTATGGTAAGAAGGAACGAGGAAAGTAGCCTGGTTGCAACCCTACAATCAGCAGACATTTGTTTTCCTGAAGCCAGAAAGCGTCGTTAGAGGGTTAATAGGCGAAATAACCGCTCGTTTCGAGCGTAAGGGATTGACACTTGTAGCGGCGAAACTGATTAGGATGTCAGACGGCCAAGCCCGTCAGTTATACTCGACTCACAGTAACAAGCCGTTTTTCCAGGAACTGGTCTCGCACGTGACGTCTAGCCCCGTTTTTCTCATGGTGTGGGAGGGTCCGAATGTGGTCGCTATTGCAAGAAACCTGGTTGGAGCTACCAACCCGGTGAATGCTGCCCCTGGCACTATTCGCGGCGATTTCGCGTTGAATGTGACGCCTAACGCGATCCATGCATCCGACTCTATCGAAAACGCGAAACGAGAGCTCTCTATCTTCTTCTCCCCGGCTGAGCTCTGTAGTTACACGAGACCTACGGAGCAGCAATTTCTACTAAAGTAGATTAGAAACCCCAGACAGGGTTTGTTTTTCGCTTAATCTGAATCAACTCATTAATCGTTTCACGATCGCTCTCGGTGAGTTCTCCAGGGAACTTTGTGAGAAATGTTTTCAGATGTCGCTCAGGCACATCTGCATAGATGACATCGCCTTCGTCAATATTGCGACCCACTACTCCGTCTTCAATTGAGATTGCGACCTGGATCCCGACTGCAGCTTCAGCTACATCTTTCCCTTGATCCTGAATTCCCTGAAGCTCGCCTAGCTTCTTCCCTGACTGTGTGATTAGAGGAACCTTCGGTTTAAATCGACCCGTCACTATTTCAACACCCACGATTGCTGGTTTACTTCTCCGGAATAGGAACCCGGGAAGAACTTTAGCCTTGCATGGTCGAACAAGCAAATCAAGCTCCGCCTTCACGCCTGCTGCACGTTGTTCTTCACTCCAATGGATGTAGTCTTCGAGCATGTGATAGATTACGTCGGACTTGAAAATCGGAATATTCGCTGCTTTCGCTTCTTCTTCCGCATCTGGCAGGATCTTGACGTTAAATGCAAGGATTGCTGCAAGCAATCTGTCCTCTGGACCTAACGCTTCAACTTCCGCTACGTCCCTCTTGTTCACGTCACCAATGTCAGCCAATCGTATCTGAATTCCATGTCTGCCTAATGCTTCCGTGACTGCTTCAAGTGAACCAAGCGTATCTGTCCTAAGGACTATGCCAGACTTTTCCGTTTTGATTCGAAGTTTCTCAACTTCATCTTCGATCATCCTCGCGTATTCTTTTGTATTCTTCCCCTTCGGTACGGCGTATAGAGGCGCTCCAGCGAGTGCTGCTTCAAGTCCTGGAGCTGCAATCTTGACACCGGATGCCGCAGCAACTCGTCGTACATTTGTAAAGCGGTCGCGAGGATCTCTAATCTCGTCTAGCGGCTTCGGAACAAGTATGGCGCGGACTTCAGTTATGATCGGATGCTCGCGTCCCCCAGTCACTATGGTGTCATGGACCTTCAATGAACCGTCGTAGATTATCGCGTTAATAGTGGTGCCTAGTCCAGGTTCATCTTTGACCTCGAGTACTGTGCCTCGTGCCGGGCCGGAGGTAACTTGGAGTTCGTCAGAGAGGTACGCCTGAGTCAAACCGGTTAAGATTGCCAAGAGTTCAGGAATTCCCTCCCCAGTTTTCGCGCTTAACGGGACGATTGCGATATTCTCTTTGAATTGAGTAATTCGATCAAATCTCTCAGCTCTGAACCCAAGTCTAGAGAGAGTTCCTAGAATAGTGTAGATTCTATTGTCCAGTTCAGTTTGTACTTCAGGAAATTGCGACTTTAGTGTTGATGCGAAGGGGACTCCTAGTTGAGATTTCCATCCGGGAATGGCATCGATCTTGTTCGCAGCGACTATAAACGGTGTTTTTCTGCTCTTGAGAATATTAATCGACTCAACCGTCTGGGGTTCAACTCCCTTCGTTACATCAATCACTAAGATCGCAATGTCGGCAGCGGATCCGCCCCTTCGTCGGAGATTCGAGAATGTCTCATGTCCCGGTGTGTCTATGAATAAGAGTCCAGGTACTTTGAGTTCGAAATGGAATTGTTGGAGCAGCGGCCCACAAATCTCCTCGACGGTTGCGCGCGGCAGAAGACTTGCGCCAATGAGTTGGGTTATTAGTCCGGGCTCTCGTTTGGCAACAGAGGTTCCTCTGATTTTATCGAGGAGTGTCGTCTTGCCATGGTCTACGTGACCTAGTACCACGACGATCGGTTGTCGAATGGTCAAGCTGCTCACTTTTTCGTTTCTCTACTCAGAACATCCGCCATTAAAGCTTCTCTGGAGCCGAGCTTTTTACATCCATGACCTATTCATACGAAGGACTTGTGGAGTATGGCCACTCAGGAACCGAATGCATTCGATGCTCTTGCGAAACCCGTGAGGGAAGCACTTCGTGAGCGAGGGTTTGTATCCCCCACAGACCCACAACTCAGAGCAATCCCTGAGATAATGGCAGGCAAGAACGTTCTGTTAATCTCGCCCACCGCATCGGGGAAAACTGAAGCCGCCGTTCTGCCCGTACTAAGCATGTACATGGCCAACCGCGGCGATGACCGCGGTATAAAGATACTCTACATCACTCCGCTCCGAGCGCTGAATCGCGACATGCTGGAGCGTTTTGAATGGTGGGCTGCAAGATTGGATCTTAAGATTGCTGTGCGGCATGGCGATACGGAGGTGAAGGAAAGAGCTACTCAAGCGAAGAATCCACCAGATCTGCTCATCCTCACTCCTGAAACCCTTCAAGCGATCCTGACAGGACGCATAATGAAACAACATCTACGATCAGTAAAGTACGTGATAATCGATGAAGTTCATGAGCTGGCTGAAGATAAACGGGGAAGCCAGCTCGCCATAGCTCTAGAACGGTTGCGATGGGCCGCGATGCATGATTTCCAGATGATTGGCCTTTCAGCGACTATCGGAACCCCTGACAAGGTCGCAAAGTTTCTTGTTGGGACGGGTCGTGAGGTTACAATCGTCCACGTTCCAGTCGGCAGGCAAATACGCATAGAAGTGACTTGCCCTCAACCACAAGAACAAGACTTCGACCTTTCGACACAACTCTACACGCACCCTGACGTGGCCGCACGACTCAGACTAATGCGGAACCTCATCGAAAACCATCGATCAGTACTGCTATTCACAAACACTCGAGCAGTTGCTGAAATCATTACTAGCAGAATGAAAGTCTGGGATGTCGACTTCCCTATCTCAATTCATCATGGCTCCCTGGCGAGGCCTTCTCGAATTAGTGCGGAGAGAGGATTGAAAGACGGGTCACTGAAAGGCCTCGTAGCCACTTCATCTTTGGAACTGGGCATTGACATTGGAAATGTGGACTTCGTCATTCAATACATGAGCCCCAGACAGGTATCGCGTCTAATTCAGCGAATCGGACGAAGCGGACACAGAATAGGCAGATTGGCCGATGGTATGATTATTGCGATGGATTCTGATGACACCCTAGAATCAATCGTGATAGCGAGACGGGCACTAGAGGAGACGCTAGAACCAGTCATAGTTCCTGAAAAGCCGTTAGACGTATTGGCACATCAGGTCGTTGGTCTTTTGATCCAAAAGGGTCGTTGGTACATTAATGAAATTCTAGAAATCGTGACAAAAGCTTACCCTTATCGGAATCTAACCGAACAGGACGTTGCCACTGTCCTCACTTACATGCACTCTCGATTCCCTAGGCTAGCATGGTTCTCTGAAGAGGATAGTTTGGCTCTGCGACCTAGAAACCTCGAGGCTTTATACTCATATTACTTCGGAAAACTTTCGATGATTCCTGACGAGAAACAATATCTGATCATCGATCAATCGAAGGATGAAGCTGTCGGGGTTCTGGACGAAGCTTTTGTGGCAGAGTACGCCGAGCCGGGACGCAAGTTCATCGTGCGGGGTAGTCCTTGGCGAATGGTGAGCGTTAGAGCTGACAAGATCTATGTAAACCCCATCAGAGACCCAACAGGATCCATTCCGAGCTGGGTCGGTGAAGAGATACCAGTCCCCTTCGAGGTAGCGCAGGAGGTTGGATTAATCAGGAGGAAGGTCGAAATAGCCCTCCGATCAGGCGAAACCGAAGATTCTCTCATAGGTGAGCTCTCGCATCTATACCCAGCCTCCCAACAGACGATCCGGCAGTCATTAACCGAGACCTTCGATCAAGTACAACAGGGACTAACTGTTCCAACGGACAAGCGAATCGTGCTAGAAGATTGGGAAGACTTTGTAATAGTCAACTCGCACTTCGGTCTTCTTGTCAACCGCACTCTCGCCCGGTTGATCGGACATGTACTATCCGAGGAAATTGGCGTTACAATCGGGGTTCAACAGGATGCGTACAGACTCGTAATCCAAACGACCGGTGCATCCAATGCTCTCAAAGTATCCAAAGTGCTGCAGCAACTATCCGGAATGGAGCTGGAAAACCTAATCCGTGAAGCATCCAAGAAAAGTGGAATGTTCAAGAGACGACTAGTTCATGTCGCAAAGAGATTCGGTGCGATTACACGACACGCAGATTTTCACAGCGTCAAACTCCGTCAGGTTATGAAAAGCCTAGAGGGAACAGTGATCATGGAGGAGGCTTTCAAGGAAACATTGGAAAAGGATTTGGATCTGACAAATACAAAGTCCGTGTTGGACAAATTGGGACGCGAAATTGAAGTGTGCTTCGCGCCTCCCGCAAAAGACCCCACCCCAATCGCAAGGGTTGGTATCGAAAGAATCAGCCGGAAGACTGATTTGATCCCTCCTGAGAAGATGAAACGCATCCTCATTGAATCAACAAAAGTGAGGATACTCAATGAATCAAGGTTGCTAGCATGCCCCTCATGCCTAAATTACGCTAGAATCGTCAGAGTCAAAGACATGCCGGAAAACCTCGAATGTCCAAGGTGCAAGAGCACATTGGGCGTCAGCACTGACACACCCGACTCGATAGAGAAGATTCGCAAGAAACAAAAGCGGGCACTTTCAGAATCAGACAAGCGCACCGTTGACGGTCTGAAAGCCTCGAGTTTGCTTATCAAGAAAAACGGAAAGATAGCTGCATATATCCTGGCTGGAAGAAGGATGAGCATCGCGGACACTAGGACGGTATTAAGGAAAACCCACAGCGTGTCAGACCGTCTGTTTGAGCAGATCATGGAACAAGAAAAAAAGGCGCTCAGGCGACGATTCTGGTAGAGTAATGTTACTGCCGCAATGACGATAAGCTCGATCAGTAATAAATGATTGGGCGATGACGAAAGCTGGTATTGGAGTAATTGTGATCGAAGAAACCAGATCTGAGCCCGAAAACGCTCGACAAGAGGATTTTGTGAGAGCTTTTAAATAGAGACTCTTCTTTGATTGGTTCACCGAAATTTGGAGGAAAATGTAAGAAATGTCTAGTGAAAGTAAACCCAAAGGTAAAACTAGCACATACATAGCTGCCGTCGTCCTGATCATCATCATCTTGGCAGGCGTCGGTTACTACTATTATAGCACTACGACAACGATGGTTCCAACGACAACGATGGTTCCCACCACGACTGCGGCACCTCTCTACAAGGGCACTATTGTAGTGGGCACGACAGATTCGGTGGAGACCACCATTGATCCAGCAGATGCCTACGACTACTTCGGCATCAACATCATAGAGAATGTTGGCGCTGGACTGGTCGACTATATACCGGGAACGGCAACAATTATTCCCAATCTGGCAACAAGCTGGAACGTCAGCTCTGACGGTCTCACGTGGACCTTCAACCTAAGGCAAGGAGTCAACTTTGCGGACGGAACTGCCTTCAATGCAACAGTAATGAAATATTCCATAGACCGGCAGATGAGGATAGACGAACCAGAAGGAGCATTCGCAGGCATAGCTTTAGACACAACGATCAACAGAACAGTTGTAACCGGTCCATATCAAGTCCAGTTCGTCCTAAATGCACCAACGCCATCATTCCTAGCCGAAGTAGCTTTCACACCAATGTACCCAGTCAACCCCAACGTGGCGCCGACTCCACCATACCGTTGTGGTGACACGTGTGGAATCGTGAATTACACTGGCACAGCAGCCACTTCGAATCCAAATGGTCTAGGACCATACGAACTGACTAACTGGATACGTACTGCAGGTAAAGATGTAGAGATTGATTTGACTGCAAACCCGAACTACTGGAATGCATCAGGCGGGATTCCAAAAACAAAGAACATCATTATCAAGTTCTATACGGATTCGACATCCCTTAGCCTTGCCTTGCAGAGCGGAACTATCGACGTCGCTTATAGGCAACTTGCGGCCACGGACTATCAATCCTACGGATCGAACCCTAACTTTAAAGTCTGGTCAGGTCCAGGCGCATTCATTCAATACCTTGTTTTCAACGAACTTCAAGCACCTTTCAATAATACTTTGGTTAGAGAGGCAATTGCTGCCGCGATTAACCGAACGCTGATTACGAACACCGTATTCCTAGGACAAGCAGTTCCATTATACAGCATGCTCCCTATTGGGATGATCTATCATAATGACGCGTTTAAGGTCAACGGGCCACCCAACATAACCTTAGCTCAATCACTTCTTACGAGTGCAGGCTACAGTGCAAGCAATCCACTCAAATTTACTTTAACGTATCCCACGGGTCACTACCCGTCAACCGATGGTATTGCCGCAGCGCTGAAGGAATCAATGGAAGCAACGGGAATGATACAGGTAACACTGGCTAATGAGCCCTGGGCGAACTACAAGGCAAGCACCGCTGCTGATCAACTGCAAGTCTACATTTACGGGTGGTACCCCGACTATGTCTATCCGAACGACTATACTGTTCCATTCCTGCCGGCGGACGGTATTGGGTTCTTGCATTCGCATTATATCAGTTCGCAGATGCAGCAACTACTACAGAAAGCAGCGTCAGATTATAAAGATCCAATGGCAGTAGCAAATGACTACGCGCAGATTCAGAATTTGGAAGCGTCTGATGCACCGATGGTGCCGCTCTTCCAGACTGAATCATATTGCGTAACCAATACGAAAGTTGGCGGTGTCGTACTGGACTTTACTACAATCTTCAGGTACTATTTGCTCTGGGAAAGCACGTAAATAACAATGAAGAGGTTGTCCGGGTAACTTTAAAACCCGGCCTCTCCCTCCCCTTTTTTGTGGCCTTAAGAGATTACATCGTGACTAGGATACTTCTCACGATTCCAATGGTTATGATTCTTCTAACGATCGTCTTCATAGTGATGCGAGTGCTGCCCGGCAACCCTGTGCTGCTGAGATTCGAAAAGAATGCGGATCCCGCCTTGATCGCGCAGTACACTCACGCATTAGGATTAGACAAGCCGATCTATGTGCAATACTTGGATTATCTTTGGGGATTGTTGCACGGTGACCTGGGATTGTCGATGGCCGGACAATTCGAACCAGTCGGGCCCCAGATAATGTCCAGGTTCCCGGCCACACTGGAATTGACACTGACCGCGTTCGTCGTTGCTGTAATTGTCGGGGTGCTCCTTGGAGCTCTTGGAGCACGAAAACCTGGAGCCACTGACGAGTCTGTAAAAGTGTTCGGGATCCTGATCTATGCGTTTCCAGTGTTCTTTCTCGGAATGATATTTCAGTTAATTTTCGGAATCTGGCTGCGCATATTGCCCGTATCAGGACGCCTCGATCCAGGAGTGATTCCGACATACCTCTCGATTGATGGGCATTCGCTTCAAACGGGTCTATATACCATTGACAGTCTACTGTCAGGCAATCTGCCAGAATTTGTTGACGCTGTAAAACATCTCATTCTTCCAGCTACGGCGCTTGGTCTAGTCATCTCGGGGATCTTTATTCGAATGACTAGAGCGAACATGATGGAGACGATGCGAGCGGACTTTGTAACCGCCGCAAGAGCCAGAGGTCTCAAAGAGAGGACAGTTGTTTATTCCTACGCTCTCAGAAACGCACTATTGCCCATAGTCACCATTATGGGCCTACAGTTCGCTCTCCTCCTGAGCGGGGCCATTCTTACTGAAACAGAGTTCAGTATTCTCGGAGTGGCCTCCTATCTAGTTGACAGAATAAACTTCAGAGATTATACGGCAGTCCAAGGTACCGTCGTTTTCATCGCCTTACTGATCTCATCCGTCAGTCTCATAGTAGATATCCTGTACGCATATCTTGATCCAAGGGTTCGCATATGACAACCATCCAGCGAACCCATGCTAGACCGCAGTCTCTCATCGGAAAACTGGTTGCGCCCATCTTCGGAAAAGGATACGGGAGAGGGTTAATGTTAGTCGGGATAGGACTTACACTTTTCATTTCAGTAATGAGTATTCTCGCACCGTTCATCGCGCCGCATGATCCCACCAAGATTGGTTTTGGGCCATCTAACTCTCCGCCGAGCGCAACCTTCCCTATGGGAACTGATCAGTACGGAAGAGACATGCTGAGTAGGATAATCTGGGGAGGAAGGTTCCTTCTTCTGGTTGCAGTCGCAGCTGTGGCGATCTGTTTGGTGATAGGCTTACCCATAGGTCTTGTATCCGCATATGTCGGTGGCAACGTGGACAGAACCGTAGCCCTTCTTATGGACAGCATATACGCGTTCCCTAGCCTTGTTCTCGCGATAATGATTATCAGCGTCTTCGGCGTCTCAATAATCAATGAAGCACTCGCAATCGCCGTAGTTTACATCCCAAGTTATTTCAGAGTGGTAAGAAGCCAGGTACTCTCGATTAAGGAGATGCCGTACGTCGATGCAGCGAAGTCGGCTGGTGCCGGGACTCCTTCCGTACTGTTGAGGTATATTTGGCCGAACGTCACGGCATCCGTAGTAGTGGTAGCAACAGTGAACTTCGCCGATTCAATTCTTACCACTGCAGGGTTGGATTTCATAGGACTAGGCCTTAATGTGACCCTGCCTGACTGGGGAATTGATCTTACCTACGGTCGTATGGTATTGCCACTCGGCGTATGGTGGACTATTGCGTTCTCAGGAGGAATGATACTTCTAGCCGCGTTAGGTTTCTCGTTAATTAGTGAAGGTTACGCGGAACGAGTGAATCCTAAGCTAAGGTGAAATCTTGGAGCAACTCCTGCAGGTGGAATCACTCTCAGTTGAATACCGCACTGGTAACGCGCGCGCCATTGCTGTACAGAACGTTTCAGTTGACCTCAAACGGGGAGAAACGCTTGGGATAGTAGGAGAGTCTGGTTCCGGAAAATCCACACTTGGGCTAGCCGTCATGGGACTGATCCGACCACCAGGATACATAACCAACGGGAAAATGACCTTCGACGGTACTAACATACGCACCCTAAGGAGCGAACAATTACGTGAACTGCGCGGGAAGAAGATCGCGATGATCTTCCAGGACCCGATGACCTCTCTCAATCCAGTAAAGAAGATTGGGGACCATTTCATTGAGTACATACGCGCTCATGATAGCAATGCATCAGAGGAAAGCGCACGTTCAACAGCGAAGACTGTGCTAGAGGATTTGGGGATACCGGGATCTCGAGTTGATGACTATCCTCATCAGTTCAGCGGCGGAATGAGACAGAGAGTCATGATAGGCCTCGCGCTTGCACTGAAGCCTTCGCTCATTATTGCTGACGAACCCACCACCGCTCTAGATGTGATGGTGGAGGCTCAAATATTGAAGCAACTATCCGACCTGAAGGCAAAGTACTCGTTATCTTTGATGCTGATAACTCACAACATGGGCATAGTCGCAGAGATGGCTGACAGAGTGGCAGTGATGTACGCCGGCAGACTTGCAGAAGTTGCTCCAGCCATCAGCATCTTCGAAAGACCCAAGCATCCTTACACGCAAGCACTCCTTGAATCAATCCCGAACATTCTAACAAGCGATAAGATATTGAAGACAATCCCTGGATCGCCCCCAGATCTTACTGACCCACCGTCGGGTTGCCCTTTTCATCCTAGATGTCGCTACGTCTTCGAGAGATGCAGAAAGGAGGTTCCAATGCCCGTAGAGACTGGAAACGAGTCTGCAGCAGCATGTTTCCTGTTGGAGGGAGAGACACGCCATTCTTAGAAGTAAATGGATTAAGGAAACTATTCCCTGTGCAAAGAAGCTTCATTGCTCAACTGTTTTCGAGGAGTCCTGCAGAAAGTGTCCGCGCAGTAGACGGAGTCACATTCAGTGTCGAAAGGGGAGACGTTTTCGGACTCGTCGGAGAGTCTGGAAGCGGAAAGACGACAACAGGACGTGTGACCGCTGGCCTACTTAGGCCTACGGAAGGCAGTGTTACAGTTGACGGAACAGAACTATTCTCTATTCCGAAACCGGAACTCCGGAGATTCAGGAAGAGAATGCAATTAGTCTATCAGGATCCACTCTCATCGCTGAATCCGAAGATGACAGTCGGAGATGCAGTAGGCGAACCGCTGAGATACTTGAGTGACGATGCGGCGTCTAAACGTCGGGATCGTGTCTTCGAACTCCTCGAACGAGTCGGCCTTTCTCCCGCTGAGTCATTCTACTATCGCTATCCACACCAGCTAAGTGGAGGACAAAGGCAGAGAGTTGTAATTGCCAGGGCACTTTCAATTGGTCCAGAATACTTGGTTGCCGACGAGCCAGTAGCAATGGTAGATGTCTCAGTCAGAGCGCAAATTATGGACCTGCTCCTTACAATGCAAAGAGAGCTAGATCTCACGATTCTGCTCATTACTCACGATCTTGCGGTCGCCAAATACATGTGTAACAAGATCGCCGTCATGTATCTTGGTAAAATTATGGAGTACGGGAAGACCGAAGATCTCTTCAGAAACCCACTTCATCCCTACACCAAAGCGCTGCTTGCGGCTGTCCCAATTCCGGACCCGAGGAAGCGATCAGAGAAGCATATACCTTCAGGAGAAATTCCTAGCGCGCTGAATCCGCCAACTGGATGCGTCTTTCACCCACGGTGCCCCAGAGTTTTCGACAGGTGCTCCGTAGATGTTCCTCAGCTGCTAGAGTACGAGAGCGGACACTTTGTCGCTTGCCACCTGTACTCCAAGTAATAACTCCTTTGCATCTGCCGCAATTCCAGTCGCGTAGACTTGAACCCAAATATCCCTGAAATGCTCAACTCGCGTAATCAAATCCTGTTACGGGCCTAGAATCCACTCACAAATCATTGAACATACCACAAGGTTTATTTCAAATCGCATTCTTCGCCGACCATCACACAGGTATCGAAAGGGGAATTGAGAATCTTTGGGTAAACAAATTCGAGTGCAACGTAGGGGTAAGGGCGGTTCCGTTTTCGTTTCGCGAAGTTTCCGTCGAATAGCCCCCGTAAGTTTTCCCACTTCAACCCAAGGTTCGCTCACAGGTGTGGTTAAAGAACTCTTACATGAAGCAGGAAGAGGAACACCACTCGCGCTGGTCGAATTCTCCAACGGCACGGCTTGCTGCCTTGCGGCGCCAGAAGGACTATCACTGAATCAGGGTATAATGGTCGGATCGGATGCGCGACCAGACATTGGAAACATACTCCCGTTAGGAAGAGTGCCAGAAGGAACCATGATTTCAAGCGTTGAATTACGCCCCGGAGACGGAGGACGTCTTGCACGTGCCTCGGGAACCTATTGTATCGTAGTTTCACATACCCCTCAAGGTACAGAACTCCGATTGCCTTCGGGCAAGTCCATGTACATGAACGATCATTGTAGAGCAATAATCGGCGTAGTCGCCGCAGCAGGAAGAACTGAGAAGCCTTTCTTGAAAGCTGGAGTTGCAATGAAACTTATGAGATCAAGGGGACGTGTGTGGCCTACGACAAAAGGGCAAGCCATGATTGCTGCATCACATCCACACGGCGGAGGCAGACACAAGCATGCAGGAAAGCCTACGACGGTTGGTAGAAATACGCCTCCAGGCCGCAAAGTTGGGATGATAGCTGCTCGCCAGACAGGACGAGCCAAAAGAGCGGTGAGGACTTAACATTGACTCTCACTGATCCTCTCGCCCATGCACTGAACACCATCTACAATAACGAACGGCGACACAAACGTGAATGCATCGCTTGGCCCGCCTCCAAACTTATGGGACAAGTCTTGCGCGTGATGCAGAAGAATGGATACGTAGGCGAGTTTGAATTCATTGATGATGGCCGCGCAGGGAAATACCGCATCCAGCTTCTGGGACGAGTTAACAGGTGCGGCGTGATCAAGCCGCGATACTCGATGAAAGTGGAAGATGTTGAGAAATGGGAGGAGAGATATTTGCCATCGCGAGATGTAGGCGTGCTCATCGTCAGCACTCCCAAAGGCGTAGTATCACATACTGATGCACGATCATCAAAGACTGGTGGTAGGCTCCTCGCGTACGTTTACTGAGATCCCGTAATCAAGTGGACCTGCTGGAAACGCTTTAATTCAGCCCTGCAATTCGAAGGCGACACATTAGAGCAGTGTAAGAAATGGCAAAAGGACCTCAGTATAACGTCCCCTTCAGACGACGCCGAGAGGGCCGAACTGATTACCGAAGTCGGAGACGCCTAGTCATATCGGGAATCCCGCGTCTCGTTATTCGACCTTCTAACAAGAATGTGACCGTTCAGCTCATTAAAGCGGAACCAGCAGGAGACGATGTAATGGTTTCCGCTCAATCATCCGAACTCAAAGCACTAGGATGGAAAGCTGCCTGTGGCAACATGCCGGCAGCCTACTTGACAGGATTACTAATAGGCACGCGGGCGAAGGCGAAAGGTGTCGGCAACGCGATTGTAGACATTGGTCTAAGTGCTCGAGGACCCGGATCACGTATTTTTGCTGTAGCCAAAGGTGCGCTCGACGGTGGTCTTGCAATACCAATCGACAAAAAAGCTCTGCCAAGCGAGGATAGATTGCATGGTAGTCACATCGTTAGCTATTCAAAGCTGATATCGACCCAACCTGAAGTCTACAAGAAGCGATTCTCCAGATACTTGAAGAATAACTTGAAACCCGAAGATCTTCAGGAGAACTTCGCCAGTGTGCAAGCTAAGATTACAACACAAGGGGCAACCAAATGAGTGCAAAGAAACCTAAGCGGGCGACTAAATCCACTTCTAAAAAACCAGCAAAAACTACAACCAAAACTAAAACGCGTGTAACTCGAACTAAGAAGAAATCAGGGAAAGAGGCTCCGTCCGAAGTCGAGAAAGCGATAGTGGACGCTGAGATAACCGAACCAAAGAAGCCGGTGCAAGCAGAGCCTGTAGAAGTTAAGGAACCAATCGTAGAAGCTGAGCGTGAAGTCATACCGCCAGTTGAGATCCAACCTGAGACTAAACCTACAGAAATTACGAAACCTACAGAAATTGCGCAGACCATCCTCGAACCGGAGAAAGTTGAAGCGCCACCAATGCCGACCAAACCTGTTGTCGTCGAGGTCGAGCCACAACCGGAACAAGATGAAACCAAGAAGGCAATTGTAAAGGTTAAAACCGAACTAAAGGCGCCGGAGGTTAAACCTGAAACCAGGAAACGCGCTGGCGTCAAGCCTCTACCGAAACCCCTCCCGAAGAAAAAACTGCCTGAACCTCCTAAAGATAGTATGCTGCTTATCATCCGCCTTCGGGGAACGTTCGCTGTCCCAAATCACATCGAACTGACTCTGCAAAGTCTCAGATTAAGAAACAAGTTCAATGCAACCCTCGTAAGGAACAACCCGAGCACCGTAGGTATGCTGCGACATGTCAAGGATTACGTTACGTGGGGCGACCTTAAGCCTACTGATATAGCCACGTTGCTCAGGGAACGTGGGGAGGTTAACGGAGGCAAGCCGGTTACCGACAAGTTCGCAACCGACGTATTCTCTAAAGAGTCAATCGACTCCCTAGCCACAGCACTGGCAACCGGCGAAATAAGCCTGCAATCACTATGGGAGAAAGGAGTGAAACCGATCTTCCGATTGCGTCCTCCCTCAGGTGGCTTCGAATCAACAATCAAGAAATCCTTTACTAGCAACGGTCAGCTAGGCTACCGCGGCGGCGCCATAGCCATACTAATGGCTAAGATGAGCTAGTTCTTATCCGATTTCCTTGCCACCGAGAAAAAGCGTCCCCACTATCATCTTCCCAATCACACTTCCAACGGTAAAACTAGGCCAGAAACTTGACTCTGTTGTACTCGGAACTCTGCAAAAGCGTGAATTCCAGCTTCGCCACGGCGACATTATTTGTGTTGCGAGCAAAGTCGTCTCGATGGCTGAGAGGCGGATTGTCCACCTTAAGCAGAAACGGGTTTCAAGAACTGCACGGAGGCTGGCTGCGAAGTACTCAATGAATAGGCAGCTTGCTCAAATCGTTCTTGAGGAGGCAGACTCAATATGCGGAGGCGTCAGCGGCTTTCTACTTACCATCAAGCAGGGGATACTTACCGCTAACGCTGGCGTCGACGTGAAAAATTCGCCGACCGGAACCGCAACATTATGGCCTGCTCACCCGGACAGCTCCGCCTCAGGTTTGCGTGCTTCATTAATGCACGATGGAAATGCGAGAATAGGTGTTGTAATCGTTGATAGTCGGGTTACGCCGCTGCGCCTCGGAACGGTTGGTATAGCAATCGGCGTTTCGGGTTTCCGTACAATACGAGACGATCGAGGAAAACGTGACCTTTATGGTCGCCGCGTCGTTGTCACGCGATCAAATCTGGCCGATGATCTTGCTTCCGCGGCGCATTTAGTGATGGGTGAACGCGATGAACGAAAGGGACTTGTGGTAATCCGAAACGCTCCCGTCGTAATGATTAATACTGCTTCCGGGAAGTTAGCGCTCGACGCCAGTAACTGCTTGATCGGGTCGAGTCTATCCTCTTTTGATTTAGCGGGGCTTAAGCCCTGAGAGGGCCTTGTTGAACATGCGTTCTTTTCGTTCGGCATACTCGAAGTAATAGAGTGACGCGATTCCGGCCAAGAGCATGAAAATCCCGAAAGTTGTTGCGTATCTGTATTCGTAGAAGGGAGACCACACTGAGTCCAGGATGAATTGGAAGGAAGTGCCATTGTAACTGGTAACCATTAGTAGATAAAGCGCTGATTTGGGGGCCCGCCCGAAGTAAACTAGTCCTTTCTCAGTCGCTCCAAAAGTGATATGCAAGACCACTGGTAAGTCTATGTTCTGCTCGACAGGGTCGAATGGTGCCAGGAGGATTGTTGTTGTGCCTGGCCGATCGCTAAGAAAATTTAGGTTGATTGGGCTTCCTTGGTCTATTGGTGGAATGATGTAAGTGGATATCGTGTAAGGACCGTATTGGTCCTTAGGTCCGTGTGCCTCCAACTTCTGCGGAATCTTGTAGTATGGCAGTAGTGTTCCAGTAATGAGTAGGACCACTCCAAGCACGATCAATGCATCTGCTAATACTTTCTTTTGCCAATACGCCAACCCGTCACATCCATGCCATTTGCTTAGTCAAGAATGCGAGCGAAGATCATTCAATTGACGAACTTGTCGGCGTGGTGGCAGGCTACAAAATGGCCTGTGACGAGTTTGTCCTCGAACGTGGGAGCAACTTGCTTACAAACGTCGGTTACGTAGGGACAGCGCGGATGGAACCTGCATCCACTGGGGGGATTGATCGGACTCGGGACTTCGCCTGGCAGGATAATTCTTGTCGTCTTGTGCTTGACATCGGGCACGGGAACGGCTGAGATCAATGCTTGCGTGTACGGGTGTAGCGGGTTATCGTACAGTGCATTCGTCTCAGCAAGTTCTACAATCTCGCCTAGGTACATAACCGCCACTCGATGACTAACTTGACGTACTGAGCTCAGATCGTGCGAAATGTAGAGGTAAGAAAAATGCTTCTTTTGCTGGAGGTCGACCAGCAGGTTAAGTATTTGCGCTCTAATCGATACATCGAGTGACGATACTGGTTCATCACAGACTATGAATTCCGGGTCAACTGCGAGGGCTCTTGCGATTGCTATGCGTTGACGTTGACCCCCACTAAACTCGTGGGGATATCGTTCTGCGTGGTACTCTTCCAGGTTAACCATTCGAAGTAATTCGTACACTCTCTCCTTCCACTGATCTTTAGGAATGTTCTTGTGAATTACGAAGGGTTCGCTTAGAATATCAAAGATGGTCATTCGAGGGTCTAGAGAAGTGTAGGGGTTCTGGAATACCATCTGCATTCCTCGCCTTAGCTTTTTGGCGTCGACGGCACTGCCGCCTTTCCTGAATGTTTCGAAAACGTCCATTCCGTGGAAAATGACGGAACCGGAGGTGGCAGGCTCCAAGAATAATAGCACTTTGCCTGTAGTAGTTTTACCGCATCCGCTTTCTCCAACTAGGCCTAGCGTCTTGCCCCGGGCTAAGTCAAAGCTCATGTTATCAATCGCATGAACCTCACCCACCTTCTTCCTACCGATAATTCCTCGTTCAACTACGTCGAAATGTTTGACAAGCGACTCTACTTGAAGTAAAGATCCTTCGGAACCTACAGACATTTTATCAACTCCTCCCTTCCAGGCTAAGCTCCCTCCACCTGTGGCAAGCAACATAGTGCCCATCTGCAACTTTCTCCCATTGAGGGACTTCTTTCATGCAGATGTCTTTCGCGAATTTACAGCGTGGATGAAACACGCATCCTGACGGCGGCTCAATGAGGTTTGGTATGTTTCCTGGAATGACTTCCAATGCGCGAGTCTGTGCAACACTTGGCACGGCTTTCAGAAGCGCTTCAGTGTAGGGGTGTCTAGGGTCAGTGAAGAGCGTCGTTGTTTCTGCTTCTTCCATGACTTTCCCTGCGTAAAGCACTGTGACTCGTTCCGTCATGTCCGCTACTATACCCATGTCATGGGTGATCATTACCATTGTCATGCCGTACTCTTTCTGCAATTGTTTGAGAAGATCCAGTACTTGAGCTTGGATTGTAACATCAAGGTTTGTTGTGGGTTCATCTGCGAAGAGGAGTTTAGGTTCACATGACAGGGCTCTGGCGATTGCAATTCTCTGCTTCATCCCACCACTCAATTCATGTGGATATGCATTCAGTCGGCTTTCAGGTTCCTGAATACCCACCTTTTCCAATAAACCCAAAGCAGTCTTGTTTGCCTGGTCTTTTGTCAACCCCTTGTGAAGGAGTAGGATGTCCGTGAGTTGTTTCCTTACAGTGTAGACGGGGTTTAGTGAAGTCGTAGGGTCTTGGAAGACTACGGCCATTTTGCTCCCGCGCATTTTTCGCATTTCCGGTTCCGATTTTGTAAGCAGGTCTTCCCCATCGAATCTTATTGTGCCACCGACTATCTTGCCCGGTCTTGGAACAATGCGTAGTACGGATTGTGCCGTGACTGATTTACCTGACCCGGATTCACCTACGAGTCCTATCGTCTTACCTTCCTCAACGGATACGGAAATGCCGTCTACTGCTTTTACCACACCCGCCTCTGTGAAGAAGTAAGTACGGAGGTCTGTGACCTCTAGTAGTTTAGTCATGTGTCAAGTCAAACTCATTATTCGCGTAGTCTCGGGTTGAGAGCGTCGGAGAGGCCGTCTCCCATAAGGTTGAATCCTAGTACTGAGAAGACTACGGCCAATCCAGGGAATAGAGCGACCCACCAGTCTGTCCGAATGTATGAGAATCCCTCATTCAGTAGGAGCCCCCAGGTTGTAGTATTCGCGTCTCCGAAACCTAAGAAGCTCACAACGACTTCTGTGAGAATGAAGCCTGCAATATCTAATGTTGTTATAACTATAACTGGAGATAGGATGTTCGGGACTATGTGTCGAAACAGTAACCGCGAAGATCCAGCGCCGAGTGATCTAGCAGCCTGAACAAAATCCATTTCCCTGACTCGAAGAGTTTCACCTCGAACGATAAATGCGGTTCCTGACCAGCCAAAGAATGATAGTATCAGGACTATCAGAGTTAGCCCGAACCCCTTGAAGACCAAAGCTAAGAATATCCTTGCGAATAGCAGAATCAAAAGCAGCGCTGGAATCACGAAGAACACTTGAGTGAGGCCAAGTACAACGTCAGATACAATTCCTTTGAAGTAACCTCCAAGCGCCCCCACGACGATGCCTATGATCATCGTTAGGATAGCGGCCGTGAGGCCCACGTAGAGGTCGTTTCTGGTCCCGTGTATCACCTCGCTGAATACGTCAATCCCTGATGATTCCACACCGAATGGGTGCTGCCACGATGGTGGAGTACCTGCAGCGCCTTCGTATAGGGGTTCGTAGCTGCGCGGAGGATACGGGGCTATCCACTGAGAGAGAATTGCTACTAGCAAGAAAAACACGACTATTGAGGTGCCAATCAATGCGGATTTGTTTCTTCTGAATCGGCGCCAAGCAACAGCCCATTGAGAGGCTGCACGCCGTTTCGGATTCTTAGACGTGGGTCATCACCTAATCGATTCTAACCCGAGGATCGAGTGCCGCGTAAGCGATATCCGTTATGAGATTAGCGACGAGCACCATAATTGTGATCACGATGGTTATCCCTTGAACCAAGGGAATATCAAGGACGCTAGCGGCTTGGGCAAATGCGTATCCTAGACCCGGCCACGAGAACACGGTTTCCGTTGCTGGAGCCCCGCCCAATGCTGCTCCAAAGGACAAGCCGACAATTGTCACGACTGGTGTGATCGCGTTTCTCAGAGCATAACGGTAAGTTACGGTCGTCTCGCTCAGTCCGCTTGCGCGCGCGGCTAGGATATAGTCCTGCCTCATGACTTCTAACATGTTTGCCCTGACCAAACGTACGATTGTAGCCAGAGTTACATAGGTCAACACCGTAACGGGTAGAACCAGATGCATCAACCAGTCTGTAAACGGGCTACCTCCCCAATTGTAAGAGATGCCTACCGCCCCACTGGCGGGGAGCCATCCGAGATCGAAAGAGAAGAGGATGATTAGCATGATGCCCAACCAGAACGTCGGCATCGAGTAGCCGAATATTGCAACCGTTGTGATCGCGTAATCGCCTTTTGAATACTGGTGTTGTGCGGAGTAGACTCCTACGGGAATTCCGATCGCAATTGCTAGTATGAGTGAAATCACCTGCAGCTCAAGCGTTGTAAGCGTCCATGCTCCAATTTGGTCCGCGACCTGTCTACCGCTTAATGAGACCCCAAGATTTCCTTGCATAAGATCCCATAGCCAGTACAGGAAACGTTCCCAAACGGGCCTATCTAAATGGTAGTAATGTTGGAGCGCTTCCAACACGGCCGGGCTCGGATGCTTTAGGAATATTCGGATAAGATCGATAGGGTTACCTGCAGCGTTACCCACGAAGAAGGTCAACATTGCAACCCCAAGAAAGACTGGAATCATAAAGAGTAAACGTCTTATAACGTAACGAACGAGGCTTGCCAACGGTTTCCCTCGACACGTTGTGCTCAGAACGTCTGACTATATTAGTTTCGCCCTCTCCTGAGCTCACGTTAAATTCAGGAAAATTCAAACTTCGAATTATCGTCGAATTTTCTTCTTTGCGTAAACACTAACGTGCTGCAGCCCCTTTGTGATAATGCATAAATACCGAATTTTTGGTAGGCCAGATCACCGTGAAGAAAATGAATAACAAGCAAATAAAGGAAATTCTGCAAGGAATAGCCCTTGCGCTACTCGTTTACGTCACGATGTCAAGCGCTCTTCCGTTACTAATAGCACCAGCTTATGCGCAGTCAGCTCCAATCTTTTCAGCTACGATGATTGCCTCAACTGGGAACCCCGTTAGACGGCAATATGCTAGCATCATCGCCGCCAACCTACGATCGGTTGGAATTGACGCAAGACTGTTCTACGTTAACTTCGACGTATTGTCAAACCGCATGTTCTTCTCTACAGCAAAACAAGGCAGCTCCTTCGATCAGGGAGGGTATGATATTGGTTTCATCGGTTGGGGATACACCTCACCTGTCCCCGACTTCAGGGGGAACTTTGATGGGAGACCAGCGTACTTGGCTCCATCGGGAAGTAACTATGCACTGTATAACAGCACAGAACTCAACGGCGTTTTTGATCAGCTGTACGCAACAGCGGATCCAGCTGTTCAGAAACAACTAACTGACAAGGCGCAGGAAATTGTGTTCAACGATAAACCTTACAATTACATTTACGAGCCCACCGATGCAATTCCGATAAACTCAAAGTGGACAATTTGGGGAACGACTGGGTCCAACTCTGCATATAGCGAAGTAAGATTCCCCGATGTGGAACACTGGTCGGGAGGCAATCAGTTGACCTTCGCGGAGGCCAGCAACGTCTTCCCAGACAACAACCTAAACCCAGTGGTCACTCCGTCCTCAAACTCCTTCTATGCAACGTACATATACAGTGCCATCTGCTTCTCAAGTGTGGGATTGCAGGATGTTGATGCACGAACACTACAATTCTACCCGGCCCTAGCAACCAGTATAACTCACACACCTGACCTTCTCCACTGGAATATTACCATCCGGCAAGGTGCCAAGTTTGCTGACGGCGTTGAGATAACTGCCGATGACTTTCTGTACACGCAATATCTCGATACAAACGCTAAAGCCAATTCAGTCAACCTAGGAACCGCCATTTCATACCTAGGAAACTACGTGACCTTCAACTTCTCAAACGGAACCAGCCTAGTTGACGACAATAGCGCTGGTGCAGCCAAGACAGTCGGAACTTGGACCGCAACTGGCAAGTACTCGTTCACATTCACGCTACCAGCGCCCTATGCGTTCACCGGACAAGTATACGCAGCAATCGCCCCTCTTCCAAAGCACATTTTGGAGCAGATCTCACCAGACCAACTCGACAGCAGCGATTACAGTACCGCAGCTAAGCCACACACCTACACCTGGGATGCGAGCAAGTATGGTGGTAGTGGAAGTTACACGGCTGTGGGCCCTGTCTGTGCGGGTCCATATGTCCTCGACAACTATGACTTTACAGCGAACGTTGCGACACTCAAGAAGAACCCATACTTCTGGAACACTACAGGCTTACAGGCAATGGGACAGTACACCGTTGACACATACAAGGTTGCGTGGATTTCAAGCGCTGACGCTGCTATCGCTTCACTTAAGAACGGCGAAGTGGACGTCCTAGACTACAACTACCAGTTAGCCGTCGATGTACCAACTCTGAAGGCAATCCCTAACGTCTACATCGTTAACCAAGCCGAATTGGGCTGGCAAGAGCAGGGATTCAACATGATGAACCCGGTCTTCGGAACGGGAACCGCCACGCCTGCAGGCCAAGCTGACCCAACAAAGGCAGCAGACGCCGCGCGCATGGTTAGAACTGAAATCAGCCACCTAATTCCACGGGACCAGATCATCAAGAATCTACTCGCAGGAGTCGGCACGCCAATTGCATCATGGATCGGTCCAGGATGGGGCGTATGGTACGACCCGAAGCTGATCCCTGACACATACGATGTCAATGTAGCAGTTCAAGACTTACAAGCTGCCGGATACAGCGTACAATTCACACCGCCCGCTCCAATCGCCTACAGTGGAACTCCAATGCTAGGCCAATCCATTACAGTATCCGGAACATCACAAATCTCAGGCGAGTACGTCATCATCGAGCAGAGCACTGATGGTGGAACCACGTGGAACCCAATCGCGGCAGCAGTTGCGGACAACAGCAGTAAGTACTCTGTCCCAGTCGCAGGCCCACCTGTGTTTGGCACAGTCTGGTACGCTGCAAACTTCACAGGCTACTCTGCACCGAACGAAACCATCGCGATGGCCCCAATAACGCCCGCTCTGGTCAACAGTTACATCAACACCGGAACCATAGCCGGCGGAAAGCAACTGATTGCTCAAAAACTCTCCGACCCGATCACCGTGTCATCTACATCAAATGATGCGTTGGTAGTGCTTGTACCAATAATCATCATTGTTGTCATTGGCGCGCTGGTCATGAGAACTCGCAAAAAGAAAACAACAGAAGTCTCGAAGTAATCATGCCTGACGGGTCTACCGACCCGCAGGCCCCCGTCTCTTTTTCCTCCGTTTTCGATATACTAACCTCTAAACAATGCTAGAACTATTAGAATGACAAATAGGCATATGCCCGAGCCGACAAGTGCAATAGCGCGCCTTTCAGCATCCTTTCGCTTCTCCGCCGAGAATGTTTCCTTGGAGGCGAAAACTGATTTCCGAAATTGGACGAAAGCTACTGATGTTCCGAAATCGACAAATCCCGCAAACAGAAACAGTAAGGCGGTTTCAAGCAAGAGCATATCTCCGAAAGTTTCAAGCGGATAAATAACGCCGCGTAGGAGAAATGCACCGAACATATCTAGGACAAGTAGAATTACCGAGATCTTGAGAGATCTAAATAGCGCCTGAGTATAAGTCAGCACGAACAGGTATAAGTGAGCTTACAAAATTAACATAGCGTCTGGGTTCAACCTTATGCAGCGGAAAGACAAGCGAGCAAAGAAGAACGAATCGCATTCGCTGCGAACGTATTCATTCCTCGCGACGCTTGTACTCTTGTCAGTAATCATCGGAGGTTCATATTATAGCTCCTTACCGAAGGTTGAACACATTCCCTCCAACCTTCAGTTTGAATTGGCAAATTGGATGACCTTCGTCCCTCAGACCGCGCAGTACGTTGCGTTCGTCGACTATCAACAAGCGTATTCGACTTCAGGAAATACGTTTCTTTTCGGCACCTCTCCACTTATCCGATACTATCAATTGCCCGTCACCATACCGCCTCAAAGCGTCATTTACGACCTGGACATTCAAGTTCCACAACAGGTCGGTACTGGAGCAGTGACTGTCAGCGTAGTTAAGCTTCGCAATGACACATTGCATATAATTCTGTATGCGCTAGCTAAGACTAATCTGCCGAAAACGGAGTATGATGGATATCCAGTTTACAATCTATTGGCTGTGGATGAAACATCTTCCCCACAGAAGTTAATCAGCACATACACAGCCATCATTGGAGATGGACTGATACTGAGCATCGACCAGAACTATGGCAAATATGCTGTGGAAACTATTCTTGATCAGTATACTAGTCAAGCACCCACCCTCTTTGACAATTCTGACGTCAGGAGAGGTGTTTACGCTAGCGGCGCAGCCTCCGGACCATACATTGGCCTATTTGTGGGAACATTTTCGAGTCAATTCAACAATACGCGTATGATCATCAAATCCGTCATTCCAAACGGAAATGGAATAACCGTCACAAGATCAGTTCTCTTTCCCAGCTCAGACGTGGCGATGAGCGAATTCGGGCATGCTCATAACGTCTATCGCGATGCTGACAGCTATAGGATCCTAGACCAGTGGCTCGTGATCTCATATAATTATACGATCGACAAACTAAGAGGAGAAATTACGGGGATCTGACCAACTCTCACGTAGCGGATAGATTATTACGGACCCTTCTCGACTAATCTCTTCGTTCGGTAACCGTGATATGTTGCGGAAGACCGTGCTTCTAGTATTGCTTACGACGATTTCACTGACAATGGTCACACAATCCAGTGCATCCTCAACTCCATACTCGTCTTCCGGAGACTTCATAGTCCAGCCGGTTACATCGAAAACTCTCCTCGGGGACAACGGCACTGTCTATATGCTCTGGACAGTGCATTCTGCGCTCTCTGGAATTCAACCAGGGATCTGGTATGCTGAATATCGCCCGAACGGAACGGCGGAAATTTCTCCTACTCTTTTGCGGAACAGCACGGATATTCAATCGGCAGATATGGTAGAGGATAAGTCCGGCAACCTTCACTTGGTCTGGTCAGAGGGCCCAGCCTTCACAAACTCAACCGCGAATCTCCTCACCACAGACTCAGACGCACAACTCTATTATGCGAAAGTCAATTCGACAAACACCCAATTAACCTCCCCGACGCCACTCACGGGTTACGGAAAAATCGTCGTGTGGCCGTCGATAGCTGTCGATAACGAGTCGATTCCTCATATAGTTTGGATGGAGGAAAGCATAAACACGCACAATCGCACATTATCCGAATATTACGGGACGATCAAGGATGAGCACGTTGTGCAGCCACTCCTGCTTAGCGAATATGGTAATCAATCATTTGTGAACATTCCGCGGCCGCAAATGATCTACGATCAAGACTACTCGAGCTTCCATATCGCGTGGACCTACAGTCAGGAGGATCAGAACGCCCACGCGAACTCACAGGTTAGGTACGCGAGTATCGATACAGCAGGCAACGAAACACGTCGAATTGCCGTGGCGGATCTAAAAGAATCCGTTCAGGACACATCAATCGCCCAAGGCGGAAACGGTAGTGCCTACGTAATTTGGCAAGTTACTGGTTCGGATTCATCAAGTTTTGTATATGTTTCCAGAATATCCAACGAAGGAAGAGTGGTATTTCAACACAGCTTCAGCACAGACCCCTCAGCGTCCTCATCCTACCTAGTTGCTGCCTCAGATTCACAAGAGAATCTCTACTTGGTATGGTATCCGCCTCCACAACTTCCACGAAGGGAACTGACGGCAAGATCCATGACTAATGTCAGTTACATGAAGATCGACGAGGCAGGTTCCGTTACTGATTCTGGAAATGGAATGGTCACGGGAACTGTACTCGCTATCGGTGTGTCCAACACGGGTGATGTGTATGCGGTATCATCATTGGGAATCATCAAAGTAAAGACGACAATCCTGACGCCACTAATTCAGGTTGCATTGGGAATCACAGCACTTTCAGCTATGGGCCTCGCGATTACCGAGGAGGGCAAGTACCGATTCATCCGATCCGTAACCTCACTCT
>JBEKGM010000011.1:0-57163 GCA_050012795.1 Bathyarchaeia archaeon
GCAAAATGTTATTTCTGGAAAGAGGCTAGTGTAATATTGACTTTTATGTCATCATTGAAGGCTGATTCGGTTAAGGTTGAACGTAGCATTCTGCCAATTCCTGATCGACCACAGTTTGGTTTAACCACCTATGATGCAAAGGATCCGGATACTAAGTATCCGCCAATCCGGGATATTCGACCACCAGCAGGTGCGCCTAATGTTCTGATTGTGCTGATTGATGATGCGGGGTTTGGTTCATCCAGCGCGTTTGGTGGACCTTGTTATACGCCGACCTTCGAGAAACTTGCTTCGGAAGGGTTGAGGTATACGCGTTTCCACACTACGGCCCTGTGTTCACCAACCCGGCAAGCGTTACTGACTGGAAGGAATCATCATTCAGCGGGTATGGGTGGGGTCACGGAGACAGCGACCTCGGCCCCAGGCTACAACTCACTGTGCTCGAACACTAAAGCTGCGTTAGCGATGACATTGAAGCTGAACGGGTATTCAACTGCCCAGTTCGGTAAATGCCACGAAGTGCCTGTTTGGCAGACGTCTCCGTTGGGGCCTTTTGATCATTGGCCGATGGGAGGAGGTGGCTTTGAATACTTCTATGGGTTCATCTGCGGCGAAACTAACCAATGGTACCCGGCCCTCTACAATGGCACCGTACCCGTCGAACCCCCCAGAACACCCGAGCAAGGCTACCACCTGACAGAGGACCTGGCTGACAAGGCGATCGCTTGGATACGGCAGCAGAAAGCACTCATGCCTGACAAACCATTCTTCGTATACTTCGCCACCGGCGCCACCCACGCGCCCCACCATGTTCCAAAGGAGTGGGCGGATAAGTACAAGGGCAAATTCGCGCATGGCTGGGACAAGCAACGGGAGATCACATTCCAGAAACAGAAGGCGTTGGGCGCGATCCCACAGGACGCCGAGTTAACTAAACGTCATGCGGAGATCCCCGCTTGGGACGCGATGGATCCGAAGCTCAAACCAGTTCTTGAGAGGGAGATGGAGGTTTACGCAGGTTTCCTATCGCACACGGATCATCAAGTAGGTCGGGTCATCGACGCGATCAAAGACCTTGGAATCATGGATGACACGTTAATCTTCGTGATCATAGGCGACAACGGAGCTTCCGCTGAAGGAACACTTCAGGGCACGTTCAATGAGATTATACTGTTGAATTGGATTACTGGTGTCGAGACCCCTGAGTTTCTCTTATCTAAACTTGACAAGTTTGGCTCGCCAGACGCGTATAATCACTATGCGGTGGGTTGGGCTTGGGCTATGGATACGCCGTATCAGTGGACTAAGCAGGTTGCGTCTCACTGGGGTGGCACACGGAATGGTACGATAATTCATTGGCCGAAGGGAATCAAAGAGAAAGGTGGAATCCGGAACCAGTTCTGCCACGTCATCGACGTCGCCCCAACAATTCTTGAAGCAGCAGGTATTCCTGAGCCGACCATGGTGAATGGTGTTATGCAGTCACCCATGGAGGGCAAGTGTATGCTGTACAGTTTCAATGACGCCAACGCTCCGGAACGACGCGAACTACAATACTTTGAGATGTTTTGTAACCGTGGGATTTACTATAAAGGTTGGAGTGCGGTTACGAAGCATCGCACGCCTTGGGTCCCTGGACAGCCGCCGCCTTTCGATAAGGATAACTGGGAGCTTTATGATGGTAGCAAGGACTGGACTCAGGCGCATGACTTATCGAAAGAGATGCCGGAGAAACTCGCTGAGTTCCAACGCCTCTGGTTGATTGAGGCGACCAAATATAACGTACTACCCTTAGATGATAGAACATTTGAACGGTTTAACGCTGATTTGGCTGGACGCCCACAGCTAATCAAAGGGAATTCGCAGCTACTCTTCGCTGGAATGGGGCGGTTATCAGAAAACTGCGTCGTGAATATCAAGAATAAGTCATGGTCTGTTACGGCCGAGATTGTGGTTCCGGCTGCTGGAGCGGAAGGAGTAATCATCCATCAAGCCGGTAAATTTGGAGGATGGAGCCTCTACACGAAAGCTGGCAAAGCAAAGTTCGCGTACAATTATCTCGGCCTCAAACTTTTCACGACTGAGGCCTCGAAACCGATTCCGTCGGGTGAGCATCAGGTGCGTATGGAGTTCAAGTATGATGGTGGCGGATTGGGGAAGGGCGGTAATGTAACCTTGTACTGTGATGGGCAGAAGACTGGCGAAGGACGAGTCGAGGTTACCCAACCGATGGCCTTCTCTGGCGACGAGGGATGCGATATTGGTCATGAGACTGGCACGAACGTAACCCCAGACTATACAACACAAGAGAGCGACTTCACTGGGAAGATCAAATGGGTGCAAATCGACCTAGGCACTGACAGTCACGACCATCTCATCACATCAGAACAACGCCTTCACCTAGCCATGACGCGACAGTGATTGATGAGAGACATCTCGTCAATCTTTCCATCTTTTTATGATTTCGATTCTAAGCGCAGTCGTATGAATGCAGTGGGCAAGAGAAGTTGAGTTAGCTACTTTTCTGGGTGGGAGGGGGTGCGCACCAGCCTACCCACACACACAAAACGAAGGCAACAAATCTTACTTTATTCACATTAGTCTATTCAATATCTTGCATGATACCCAGTCGCGCGCTACTATCACTTGCTGACCGTCAAGTCCTTGTCTGGAGTGATCGAAAAACTCATCTCATTCTCTGATGGGAACGCATGCAACGGTCATTTCACTTGCTGAACCGTTCCCTGTTCTGTATGTGTGTGATGACGTTCCTGGTTGCTATGGGGTACTCCATCATCGTCCCTGTTCTTCCCCTGTACGCTCGCGATTTCGGGGCTTCGAATCTTCAGATTGGTGCTGTGATAGCAGGATTCGCTCTCACTCGAACCGCGTTCAATATTCCCGCAGGCATTTTTGCTGGTAAAGTTGGCTCAAAAAAATCAATGCTACTGGGCCTGATCTTCGTAGGTGTTACTTCAGCCATTATTGGTTTAGCGAGAAATTATGAGACCGTGCTGCTTGCAAGAACAATCGCAGGTGTGGGATCCGCGTTTTACGTTACATCCTCGGTAACGTACATGGCTGAGTTAACAACAAAGGGAAAGCGTGGCCGCTCCATGAGCATCTACGATGGTGTGGGCATGGTCGGTTCAACCATAGGCCCTGCAATCGGTGGTGTGCTCTCCTATGTGGGAGGAAGGAACCTGCCATTCCTAGCTTACGCTTGCTCCCTCTTCGCGGCAGCAGTATTTGTGCAACTTCTTCTCCCCGAAGCAACGGAGAAGGTTCAGCGTCAGTTCCCCAACTATCTGGACCTGAAGCGAACGTATGGTGATAGGTCGTTTCTTTCAGTCAACACTTCCACATTCATGTATAGTTTCGTCCTGACGAGTATGCAGTTCACAATAATCCCGCTTTTCGCTGTAGGCAACGTCGGACTCAACTCGCTCCAAATCGGCGGACTGTTCACAGTACTCTCTGTTGCCGAGTTGGCAACCTTCATTCCCATAGGATCATTAAGTGACCGGTTTGGGCGAAAGCCATTCATGATCTCCAGCCTAATCGTCTCATCAATAGTTCTAATCGTAATGTCCCATATTTCGAATCCAGTAGGATTTGGTCTAGCGATGGGAATGCTCGGCTTCGGTAGTGGGCTTGCGGGGCCTATGGACGCGTGGATTTCAGACTTGGCGCCTAAAGACAAGTTGGGAGTCGCCATAGGACTCTACAGAACTCTGAATGACATTGGGTTAGTAGCGGGGCCCATCTTCCTCACCGCGCTCACTCAGACCCATCAAGCAACTGCGGAGATCCCTAGCACACCCTTTCTAGTCGGAGGAATACTCATGGCAGGAACAACAATACTGCTATCAAAAGCCAAAGACCCCGTGAGAGACGGAAGAGAGTAGGCTATGCAATCGGGTTCAAACTTAATCGGTTCCACCATGATACTCACACACCAAATTATCGTGTGCAGTATGTTGCACCGTATTACGAAACTAGGCACAACTTTCGGCAGCAAACTGGGACTTTTGACAACGACACCGATGAGTTTACGTGAGATCAGGACGGGTGAGTCTTAGCTTAAATCAGAATCATTCGCTTCGGTAAGAATGTGAGTGGTATGCGTAGGAGAACAGCGTCGCAGAGACCTCCCAAATGGGTTGCCCTTCTAATTGCACTCGTCGGCGTTGTGATCCTCTTAGCCAGCATCTACGGTTACGTCCTGATGGGCCACTAATTCCAGAGTAACGATATACGATCTTGTATGTAAATAATCGATAATGTTTCCACAAAATCACTTTTCCAAAAAATTCATAATTATTCTCCAAATACACGCAGATTTTATGGGATACTTCTCCTAACGACAGAAACAGTCGTCGTAAAATGTGTGTGGGTCTAATGGTGCGCGCACACACACAAATGAACGACGGCTCACGCTACGTTTCTTGCTTAAGAGAGTTCCCGAGAGAGTCGCATCCAAGAGACTTACGTTCTCGATAATTGAAGAAATAGGTATTACATGAGATTCAAAAGAACCAGCACAGAGCTCAGACTAATGAAGGATTTTTGCCTTCGAGGCCTCGGCAATTAAGTAATTCACGAACGCTGAGCAGGTTACAAGCATGAACTTAGCAAGGTCAATGTCCACCTCCGCAGAGTCTATTGTACCATGACGAATTCCCCCTGCACTACTCGTGTATCCATAGAGTTTCTCAAATCCTCCTTTCAATGCAGGATGAATCTTGATCTTTCCCTGCTTTTCTATCAGGTCAAGGGCGTTTCCGAGCGTTGCGTTCTTGCTCCCAGTAACCAGGTTGCAGAGCGCTTCCACGGCACTGATCGACTCCTTGACGCAGTTTGGATAGTCGGGCGATTTTCTACTTGAGAAGAGCCCAACAGCATTTTGTAGGTGGTCTTTGACGGGTTTCATTGAATCCGATGACTGCAACGCAAGCTCTATCTCAGCGATTTCTTCGTCAGACGTCAACTGTGCGATCTCTTCTCCCACGAACCTGTATGCTGACAATTCACGCTTCATGATAAGATTGCAGCTCTCGATGAATTCTTTTTTTCGCCCGTCTTGCGAATCGTATTCGTTATGATATGATTTAGCCACGAATTCAACGAAGTCGTAGGCTTCGTTCCACTTACATTTGAAGAAATAGTCCCTAACTTGAGGATATACCTTGGGACCCCAATTATCCAGAGTGTCAGCCGGATACTTGAAGTAACTAATCCATATCGCACTCAATAAGTCTCGAATGGCAGGATGATCGCTGAGATACTCCCTACCTCTAATTGGGTCAAGAAAGATGAGCGTCACGGCGCTCCATAGACCGTTGCGAAGCTCATTATCCATTGAGTCGACTTGAAGGACTGACTTGACAGGTTTGAGGCCCTTTCTCTGTGAGAATGATGGCATTTCTACCAATAACCTCTTGCATCGCTCTGGGAGATTTGTCTCTATCGGCTATCCGAAGAAATACCCTCACTTCTAGGGGGTATATTCTATTCAAGAATAAGCTGGAACTGAAATAACCTAAAACGCAATGCGTTTCTTTTTTCGTGTGTGAAAGGATGAAAAGTCTCTAGGCTTCGCCTGTGTAAGTTCTCCGTGGTTGGTAAGCCCGAAGACCCACTGACCATGTTTCGGTCGGGTGTGTGAATGGGCAGACCTCTGGAGCGGCCCCTTGAATGCGCTCCTGACGCGCGAATAGGTGATTGCCGCGTTCAAGCCAACCAAGAAAAGAACGGAGGTGAAAAAGAGAATGGCAGTCTACGTTGGAATAGACGTCCACAAGAAATACTGTCAAGCAGCCCTAATGAACGACAACGGCCGCGTCCTACAGGAACTCCGATTCGACAACAACTCGGAAGGAGCAACCAGCCTAGTCACCCTCGCAAGAACCGTTGACCCACACGTCAAGGCGGTTGTGGAACCGTCCGCAAACTTCTGGATCAGAATCTACGATCAACTCGAAGAGGAAGGCGTCGAGGTGAAGCTCAGCAACCCTTTGAGGACAAAGGCCATAGCTGAAGCACGCATCAAAACCGACAGGATCGATGCTAAGACGCTAGCGTTCCTACTGAGAGGCGATCTTGTGGCAGAAAGCTACGTCCCAACCCGAAAGAATCGTGAACGCAGAGCCCTCCTCCGCCACCGCGCAAGCCTAATACAAATGCGAGTAGACATCAAGAACCGCATACACGCCCTCCTAGACAAACACGAACTCTCTCACACCTACACAGACCTCTTCGGTAAACAAGGCCTTGAGTGGCTTCGAAACCTACAACTCACAACCCCAGACCAAGAAATACTCCAATCCAGTCTACAGGTCGTCGAGACATTAAATCAACAGATCCGAGGCATGAACATTCAAATCGCCAAAGACGCCACAACCGAAACCCAAGCCAAACTTCTCATGACTATGCCCGGCGTCGACTATTACGCAGCCATGGTCCTCCTATCCGAGATCGGAGACGTACACCGCTTCAGCTCAGATGAGAAGCTCGTCAGCTGGGTAGGATTAGCGCCTCAAACACACCAATCCGGTGAATCCAATTGGACGGGGCACATCACCAGGAAAGGCAGCAAACGGGCCCGTTGGATTCTCGGCCAATGCGCTCAATCAGCCAGACAACACGACCCACGAATGCGAGAATTCTACGAACGAATTGAACGAAAGCATGGATCATAGAAAGCCATCGTCGCCGTCGCCCGAAAGATGCTGACGATAATGTACGTGATGCTCATCAGAAACGAACCCTACCACGGCGAGAATCGCGAGTTAACGGAGCAAAAACATAAACGCCTCGACACATTAGCTAACAGCGCTTGAACGCCACGCAGAAGACTAACGCGGAGACGCATGCATAGTCTACAGACTTTTCATAGGTGTGGGTCTAATGGTGCGGGCAACAAGATTTGAACCGTTTCTTGTGTGTGCGCGCGCACCACTGATACCACACACACAAAAGTTTGAATTATTGCATTAAGACAACGGCACCGATGATAAGGGTTGACTAAAGTTAGAGATGTGATGTTCACCCAGATACCTCAGGTGGATTCTTCTGCTACCGTCTTGGAAGCCTGTACGATTATGAACCGTGAGAAGTTTTCAGGAGTAGTTGTCTATCAGGAAAATAGGGCGATAGGCATGTTGACTGATAGAGGGCTCCTCCGAGAGTTCGCCCCCTTAAACAAGAGACCGGATGAAGTGAAGGTAAGTGAGGTTATGGGCCCGCTCCTTAAGATAGATGCAGACGCGTCAACGAAAGAGGCGGCCAAGAGAATTGTAGAGAATGCGTTCACAAGGCTCGGCGTTTTTGATGGCGACAAGATCTTGGGCTGGATTACCATAACCGACTTGGCAAGAGAAGCTTCAAAGAAGAACTTGCTCGAAGCACTGCTTGCTCATGATGATCCAAAAGTATGGGATTTTGTATGTCCAAATTGCAGGAAAGCCGTCTTAGCAAAGATCATGAACAACGAAGGGCAGATTTCGAGATGGGAGTGTCCCAAGTGCAACTTCGTCACTTGACGACATGTGCCGAGAACACGTCTGATTAACGTGTACCTCTCCAAAACTAGAGTTCAAATTCTGATAGTCACACGTCATTAGGTCTCACAAAACGGTCCCGAGCGAGACCATCATTTGTCGAAGGCCTTCTGTCGGTTCCCCTGCTAGACGCATAACGGTTGTAAGTACTCGAAGGGTTGCCCGCATGGTCTTGATATTCCGAAAACTCCAATTCCTGGTATGGGAGCCTTCGCGGTGGCCCTAGACCCCAACGGCAATCCATTCGGTATTTGAGTCAGCTACTTGCTAGCAGACTCGTCTCGTATCCTATCGCTAAAGCAAGGCCTTAGTAAATTGTTTCTTCATGTACACCTGAAGCCGCTTCATATTTCCGTTTGTAGAGTTCATACTTCTGCTTGTACTGTTGCATTTGTTCCTTGTACCATTTTTTCCCATGTGTACTCCTCTCCAATTTCCATTGGGGGTCTTGTCCGTTATGATATACCGCTCTAGATTGCAGTAAGGAAATGAACTCTTCCAGTTCCTCCAGAGAGGTTGAGTGAATGTCTAATCCCCCGTTGGCTCCGAAGCTACAATACGTGTTCTTCCAGTAGAGAGAACGTATGCCTTGTGGGCCTGGTTCGATGACTTTCATGACTTCAGCTAAGCTGGTTAAGGTGTGTTCCCAGTCTAGATTGGTCTCATAGACTTCTTCGTATTGTCGAGAAACTCGGGCAGCGTCCTTCGCTTTGGACTGCAAACCAACCGGTAGATACCATGGTAGACGCCGCATATATGTAGTATAGGAGGAGTTGAGTGATTTGAATAACGAATGTTCGAAAAGAGTGTTAAGAACGCGAATTGTAGCACTACGGGATATTTGTCCCGGTCTTCGACTCACTTGGGAGGAGGTGAGGTGCGTTGCCAGTTAAGATCTCTGAGGAGAAGCGGCATAAGATCATCCAGCGGATGATCCTCGAGGGTAATGTCGATAAAATTGCTCACGATGAGGAAGTCTCGGAGTCGACGGTTCGGAACGTATGGTCAGAAGCAAAATCCGGCGTCTACCCTGAATACACCGGATTCATCCCAATAGTTGATGCTCTCCGCCGCTTGAATGAAGATTTAGGGAAGGCTGGCGTAACCGTCGCGCAGGCTGCTACGGGGCTCACCATCTTCATAGCGTTGGGAGCTTTGGGTATTGAAATAGTTAGGTTGCCCCAGATTGTGGGAATGCTCAAGAGCATAGCGGGCGATAGGCCGCCTCAGGGATTCGGAAGGGCCGTTGAAGAGTTAGCTAAACTCCATGCGGAAGCTGGCCTTGACTTCCAGCAACTCGAAAAGCTCGTCACAGCGAAACGGTCCGAACTTGAAGACGTACAGACTAAGGTGAAGGGTGCAGGCGTGGAGCTTGAGTCAGTTCGGTCTAAGATTATGGAAGCTAAAGAAGAATTGAGTCGTACCCTTAAGCAGAATAGCGCCACATTCGAAGACATAAAACAGTATGGAGAAAGCAGACGTGTCCTACGCGAGGCAGGTTTCAGTTTTGACGACGTGAACTCGCTGGTAGACTTCCTCAAGACGACCAGAGCCGATGGGTTCCTACAAGCCTCAAAAGAACTGGCAGCATTACAAAAAGAAACTGGCTTAGATTGCAAGCGAATCGCACAGGAGTACAAGAAGACTCAGGGGGACATCGATGAGCTACGCAAAGAGGAGACTCGACTCACCAAGGAGATCAATGGATTAACAATCAAAGTTGCCGACTTGAAAAAGCAAGCGGCTGATCAACTGGTAGAGAACGGTATGACAAAGGATCGATTGGACCGTCTCAGCTCAGTCATCGACCGCTTAAAGAAGGGGGGAATCGACCTTGAGTAAACTGGAGACAGTAGGCCGCTTCTTCGACAACCTCAAGAAGCTAGATTACGATGAGAAAAAAGCCCTCCAACAACTATCTACGATAAACGATCTTGAAACGGAAATCAAGCAACTTGGCGAAAAACGTGATAACCTCAAGAAGACGTTTGAACAGGAAGAGAAACAACTAGCGCAGCTGCAGAAGGACGTTATCTATACTAGGAATACTTTCTCACAAGTCAACGAAGAGAAGATTCAAGCTGATATCGCATGGCTTGCGCTTTCAGAGAAGATTAAGCAAGGATCATATCGAATCGAGTTCGCGGAAGCCCTCTGCCAACTATTCGAGGAGAGGGTCCTAGTTTCACCGAAACAGATCGTGCAACTGCAAGTTGGACTGCAACGGATTTATGAGACGGCTCTCAAACATGTTGGCTACGCGATCGATTACTCACAGGCCAGAGAAACGGTAATTTCCCTGCTTGAATCTGCGATAGGTAAAGGCGTAGTACTACACGAGCAATACGATAAAGCGGTCAAGCAACATGATGATCTGATGCTCGACAAACTAGGTAAAATGGAAAAAGAACGCGACAAACTCGACAAACTGAAAGCAGTGGTAGAGCAGGTGTCCCGAGAGAAGCTAATACAAACGGCTATCTACCAGAAGTTGAGAGGACGACTCACCAGAGAATACACCTGTCCAAAATGCAAGGTCATCATGGTACACTCAATGACAGAGTCCCAGCAGCACCTGGTATCGTGCCCGTTCTGCCAACCCAGTCTGTCATCGAATTATAATGCGGACAAATCGTTTCAACAACCCCAAAACTGAGCCCAAATCAGCCCCAAAACCACCAACAAATGAACCACAAACCCTCCACCAAACCCCATCCACAAATGTGCAAACTGCTAATTCAGCTTCGAAATCGGCCGTAAAATGAGGGGTTAGGTGGACGGGATGGTTTACGGAACGTTTGTTGGATGTTTTGGTGTCGGTTTTGTGCTTTCTTTTGCGTTATTGTGACTGCTACGAGGTCGAATGAATCCTAAGATCTGGTAGATTAGCCACGTTAGGGTTTCTTGGGTTATGTTATTGTTGTTACGTTGATGTAGTTGCCTGGGCAGGCTGCGCCATTCGGAGCAGTGTTGTGGCCTTGGTAGATTTGTCCGGTTACGGTAACCCATGAACCCATGAGTGGGTAGGTTGAAGGAAGGTTCTGAAGCGTATAGTACTGGTACACTTGACCCGCGATTGGACTATTTACCGGAATCACAATCTCGACACATCCGTTTCGGTCTTGGTATAGGAATCCGGAGCATTGGGTCGTGGCTCCGTTACTTGACTGGCATAGGTTATAGTCGTAGTCGCAGGAGAAGCAGGGACCGTAACCGTAGTAACTGCTAGGATACACCTGAGCTGTTTGTGTTACTGTAGTTAGCGGCGACGCGTATTGTCGATCGCTGTAAATGGAGACTGTAATCCGCAACGTATCGCCCTGTACTCTCGGTGAGAGCACGAACTGAATCTGTCCACCGTATGTGTTACTCCCGTATGGAGAGGTCAAGATAGTTCTAGATGCGCCCAAGTCAGTGTTCGTTGAGGTATCATACAGATCGCCCGAAGGGTATAATTGGCTAGTGGCAAACGGGCACGTTGCTACTACAGGCACTACCATTGCCATGTTACCGACGTAATTTGACGGAGGGGGAGGATAGTATCCTATCCGCGCTGAACAGGATTCAGCTACGGCGGGAGTAATGCTAACGGAGACCGCAATGGATGAGGATAGGATGAAGAATAGTAGTGTAAGTCCAGCATTAAGAAATCTCAATGACTCTCCCAGGAGCATAACTTTCGCTGCACGAGGTTCATAATGTTATGTAGTAACGTTTTACTGTCTAAACGCGGTGACTTGTTAGGAGTCGTAGTCACAAATAGCGCGCTGTCTCATGAGGATAGTCTCTCAAGTACTTTTCGAAGTTCCTTGAGGCTCTTTGCCCCCATAAGTCTGTCCCACTCCTTTCCATTCCTGAAGAATATGAGTGTGGGGATGCTTCGAACGTTGAATTGTGTGGCCAAGTCTCGATTGTTAGCTACGTCCACTTTCGCGAAGATCACTTGTTCACCAAACTCCTTTGATAGACGTCGCATGATTGGCGCCATAGCGCGACAGGGACCGCACCAATTTGCCCAGAAATCCACGACAACCGGCATTCCCTTCCTCAGGAGGTCCGGCAAGTTTCCTATGGTTGCTTCGTGAATTCTTCCGCTCATGCTCAATCCCTCGATTTTGAATTCGCACTTTCACGAGTGACTTTGTTGAAATCGATTCAGCATACCTATAAGTGGTTCTCGTCCCACGTGCCCGCAATTTCTGAATTGCCTCTAGCACTTGAAAGTTTGACCCAAGCTAAATCAGAGTCAGTCACTACTACAACTACAATAGCCGGAGACGTCGCTGAATGAAGATCTTGTTTGTCTGTTTTGGTAACCTCTGCCGAAGCCCTATGGCTGAAGGAATTGCTCGCAAAATTCTTGGAACCAATGCTGGCATGGAAAGCGCTGGAACCCACGCCTATCGTAGCCAACGCCCAACCGCAGAAGCTGTGGAGACCATGCGTGACAAATTCGGAATAGATATCTCCTCACACCGATCACGAAACGTGCAAGACCTACGCATCGAGGATTTCGATTACATTATCCCAATGGACGACAACGTTCACGAAGAACTGAAGAGAGATTTCTCAGGTTTAGGTGAAAAACTGATGCTCTCATGGAGTATAATCGACCCATACGGTCGCGACCTCAGCACATATGAAGAAGCAGCGGCTAGAATTCAGAAAAAAGTGGAAGAGCTTTCCGTTTTCCTCAAAAACGAAGGATAAGGTTTTGACTCTAATGATGAACAAAAAAGAACTCGCCAGTAGAACTGTAAACCACCAATGCCGTTCGTATCAGATCGCTACCTTGGACGTTGATCCAGAAGGGGTCTCAACCATTTGTCGAACGTGTACCTGCCCATTTCACGGTAACCCTTCATGTTTAGGTGAAGTCCATCGGCAGAGTAATCCTCGGAGAGCCTATTCGTGTGTGGGTCAGCGGTTGCGGTGAAAAAATCTAGGAAAGTCAGTTTTCTCTTCTCCGCTTCAATGCGGATCATCCTGTTAAGGCTGATTCTGGGAGGGATCAACTCGTCGAATCCGAGAATCGAAGGTACCGAGCAGGCCACAGCCACTATGCCCTCGTTCTGAGCATTGTCGTACATGGTAGTCAAGTTGTGAGCGATCTTCGCCGAGTCGAAGCCCCAACCTATGTCATTGGTGCCTCCAAGTATGATCACATAATCCGCTTTCTCATCAACGACGTCCTTCGAGAACCTTTCAAGCATACCGGAAGTTAGATCCCCACAAATTCCCCTATTCAGCACGTTAACCTCCAAGTCTGATTGGAGACTGCTCAAGTGTTGTTCAGCAAGGATCTCAAGATATTGCGGGTACGAGACAAATTCATCAGAATCTGATAACTCGAACTCGTCTTCTCCGACCGTTAGACTGTCTCCGAGGGCCACGATCTTCATGATTCACACGACCGATACTAGAATACGTCAGGATACAAATGCAATGGTCAAGAGTGAGTAAGTTCTAGCTTCACTTACGCAGTCAATCTTGATTATCAGTAACACTATCGTTATCCATGCTTTGATGATGTGATCACTATCTGAGGGCTGCCTTGGCGAGGAAGGTGAAATGAGGTCGAAGTCTAAACTCGTAAGCACTTTCTCCTCTCTCAACCGGAGCAGGGTCAAATCATTACTTCCGCCGGTGGTTTTGGTCATGTTGATTCGCGTGCTTGGGGCCGCTTGGCTTTTCCAAATACTAAGCCCCGCTGGAAGGTTCCATACTCCATGGATGGATTCTAACCCTGGTATGATTTCTGCGAGGTTGAGCTGGCTATGGTTATTCAACGCGTGGGACAGCTTGCAGTTTACGCGGATCGCTCTGTTTGGGTATACTCACCCGAACTACGTGTATTTGCCTGCCTATCCAGTTATGATCCTGCTCGCTGGCCGGTTGACGGGTGACTACTGGTTTGGCGCTTTCCTCATAGCGCAGATTTTCACTGTAGGCAGTGTCGTAATGTTCCAGCTGACGGCTGAGCAGTATATGGAATCGAAGGAAGCCTTATGCGCGACTTTTCTGATGGCAACGTTTCCATTCATCAACGTGTTTACAACTCTCAGCTACTCTGAACCCTTATTCCTCTTCTCAACGCTTTCAGCATGGTTCCTCTACAAGAAGGGAAGAATTCGATCATCCTTTTTGATGGCTGGTGTCGCGAGTGTGACTAGGATCTACGGATTCTTCATAATCTTACCCATGCTTTTTGACCTACTCAAATCGAAACGTTACCGTCCTTTGTTCAATCTGTCGATTCCTGTGGCGTTTCTAGGCGCGTGGCTACTTTACTGTTACGTCTCAACAGGTGACTGGTTTGTCTCGTGGACTGATGAGAAGTATTGGCAGAAGGGTGGAGTTGGGGACGGTATCAGGATACTGCAGGCTATTTCACAACATGGGATTCAAGGGTTGGTGAAATGCTGTGCTGGTTTAGATCCCACGATCTTCTGGTCAATCAGCATCTTCGTCATACTAGTAGCAGTAACTTGGCCCGTTGACCGTCCACTATGGATTTACACTGTTGCCGTTTCAGGCCTACTTGTATTCACCACAACATACTACGTCTCTTTGCTAAGGTATCTAGCGTTCATTTTTCCCATTTGGTTGACCATACGAGTAAAGAACCCATGGATTGTTGCAGTAACCATCATCATTCTCGTACCGATGATCATCGTAATGTGGCTGTATACAATAGCAGTCACGTTTGTTGGCTAAAATGACGGGGAGCTCTTCAGTGGTTCATTCGATACGCCTCTTAGCTCGACGGACAATGAAGAGAATCGCTACGACTACGCCAATCAACAGTATTACGCCGATAGCAGCTGATGCAATAGTAGCGAAAATGGTGGGAACGATGACACCAAACATCCAGAATGGGATTATTACGCCTAGACCAACACGGCGGAACAACGCGATCCCAAGCCCGATTCCAGGCACAATGGAGTTTGAGCCTATCATGATTAACGGCGCAGCGTACAAACCAAACTTGTCCACAACGAAATCGAAACCGAATATTAAGCCGAGAACAAAATACCAGTCTAGCCCAGCAAAGTTCCATCCAGCCAGACCTTTATGTTCATTATCCTTGCCGGACGCACCCTGGCCAGCAACTCCGCCCGCGGCTATACCAACGGTTATCGAGACCCAACCTCTATCACCAAACTCCCACACCCCAGATACCCCTACTAGCATTAGCAGGTGAACAAGTAATTAGTTTCGAATTGCAGGCAGAACGTTGAGTAGAGAATGCTTGAAGTTAACTCAGTAATTGAAGCCCGCTGTAAGTCCGCCGTCCACGAATAGTATGTGACCGTTTACATAACTAGATTCTTCTGACGCTAAGAATAGGGCGCCTAGCGCAATGTCTTCTGGCTGTGCAAAACGTCCCATCGGAATTTTTCTGAGAAGTGATTCCATAGCCTCCTTGCCATTTGGCAATGTATCTATCGTTGCTTGCCACTGAGGGGTGCGGGTCTCGCCAGGAACCAGTCCGTTGACACGAATCTTGTGCTTCGCATAGTCCAAGCACATTGCTCTAGTCAGTTCCCTGAGACCTCCCTTTGAAGCCCCGTACGCTTCGTTACCTGCATAGTTCATGTAGGCATTGGTCGTTATAGTATTGATGATTGACCCGCCGCCGTTTGCTATCATTTGCGGAATGACGTGCTTAGAAACGAGGAACGTACTCTTCAGATTCAGGTCGATCAGTCTTTTCCATTCCTCTTCGCTATCTTGAGTCACGGTGTCTTGACATTCCCTCTGCCATCCTCCAACATTATTGTGGAGAATATCAATCCTGCCATACTTCTTGATAACCTCAGAGACCATTAATTTGACTTCTAATGCATTCGTGACATTAGCTTTGAAGAAAGTTGTATCTCCTCCAGAGGCGCGAATGAACTGGACAGTTTCTTGGCCCCCCTTCTCACTTACATCATTAACTGCGACTTTCGCTCCTTCCTTCGCGAATAAGATTGCCGTTGCTCTTCCTATGCCTGAACCAGATCCCGTGATTAATGCAACCTTTCCTTGTAAGCGTGCCATGACTGATTCTCGCCTAAATTATTGCATCTGACGCGTGTACCCGTCACACGGGTTCATTAAAGGTTACTTACTTCGTTAGGTTCCAAGCCCACAGAATTCACGTTCAAAAAATCAATATCTAAAGTTCAAGGCTGATCAAGTATTGGAGGCAGTTTTCAACTTATCGAGTTCGGACAATGTTGAGTTAGTGATGTTGAAACTCTTAATCTCAGCAGAAGTATGTGACGGACGGTTTTATTGGGAGATTCGTTGCGTTTGGAGGTTAATGAGAGGGTAGAAGTTAGTTGCGATTCGATGGTAAGGTTGCTCTGGTGACTGGTGCTGGTTCCGGAATTGGGAGAGGAATTGCTATGCGTTTTTCCTCTGAAGGAGCGAAAGTCGTTGTTACTGACATCAGCCTTGAGTGGGCTGAACGTACGGTAGATGAAATCAGTAAACGCGTCGGAGATGCCATGGCATTGAAGTTGGATGTGACTAAGTCTAGTGAAGTTTCGGAGGCTATCGAGAAATCTTGGGAGTCATTCGGCCGAATTGACTTTTTGATCAATAATGCAGGTGTCTCAACCATGAATCGGCTAGTCGATTTGACAGAGGAAGAATGGGATTATAACATGGACGTAAACGCGAAAGGGGCTTTTCTCGTTACACGTGCTGCTCTTAGAAAAATGATTAATTTTGATTATGGGTCGGAGAAACCTAAGATTGTCAATATTGCTTCGATGGCTGGCAAGGTTCCGGGCGCTTTCCTAGCTCATTACACAGCGTCCAAGTTTGCTATTGTGGGATTTACGAAAGCAGCTGCCCTGGAGCTTGCGCCTTTGAAGATTAATGTAAACTGTGTCTGCCCGGGATTTGTGACCACTTCAATGCAAGAACGAGAACTAGTTTGGGAAGGCAAATTACGCGGAATTACGCCTGACGAAGTGCAGAGCGGCTTCTTGGCGCAAATTCCGTTAGGTAGACTAGCAACACCAGATGATGTTGCGACGATAGTTGCGTTCCTGTGCAGCCATGAAGCCGATTACATGACTGGTCAAGCTATCAATGTCACAGGGGGTCAATGCACGATTTAGATTGCGAGTGTTCGATTTTGGATAGTTGCTAGCAAGTTTACCTCGCCTGTGCCGAAAGCATTTCCCATAGTTCTTCGGCGTCCTGTCTTGATATTTCAATCGTGTCAAGGATTGAGTAGAACATTTTGTTTTGTTTGGAGTATTGCTTCATACGCAAGATTGTGTCTACGAATTCATCCCGCGATAACCCGTAATCTCGCGGTCGGAACATTAGACCCATATTATCCATTTCTCTCGCCACTGTCCGCTCCTCTTTTGTCTGGAAGCGTGTTACAACGAAAATTCCTGTCCCTACTACTTCTCCATGCACGAAGCTGCGACCCGTAAGTTCTTCCAAGGCGTAGAAGAAGATGTGTTCGCTTCCCTCTTCGGGTCGTGGTTTACCGGCATCTTGTTGAAGTCGGTTTGTTTCTACGTGGGCTTCAACGAGAGTTCGAATGCCCTTCTCGGTTACGTTCCTGATCTCGTTGGCATTAGAAAGCAACTTATCGAGGAGACGTTGAGAACCTGCCGCTACTTTCTCATCATATGATTCGCCCGTCTTGTCGTGGGAGAATTTCCAATCGAATAGGGCAGTACGGCATGAGTAGACGTCTCCTACTCCGGCGGTGTTTAGTCGTTTTGGAGCTGACTGAATTGCTTTGTAGTCAATCACTACTTTCTTCGGATTCGCATTGCCCTGATAGTGGACGACTCCGCCATCTCTGACAGCTGCCAAGGGTGTGGCATATGCATTTACTGACACTATTGTTGGTACTAGAATCAGCGAGCAGTCTCGTTTTCCGGAGAAGTACTTGGCTGAGTCGCATGCCATCCCTCCACCGATGCCGACCACTGTGTCAACCTTAGGCACGTCTTTGACTAGGCGGTCGAGGTAATCATGCTCAAGACTCGTAATCATTGTAACGGAAGCAGGGGTACCGCCAATTCTATCCTTGACCAGATTCCAAGGGACATCCATCGTCATTACAGCGTAGGTTCCAAGCGAGTTTCCGATTCCATCAATACTGCCATAAACATACTCGGTCATTGCGGTCAGCTTCTTCCCAACCTACGTGATATTACACTAATATGCGTATTTCACCAACATATTCGCCATTTTGGAAAGTCAATTATAGGTGTTCATGAACGAGACATACTTGTGAAAATTCCATGTCAGAAAAGCGTGTCTTCGTACGAGAAGCAACCGGACTTATTCGAGAGCTAACGTCTTGGGACCTCTTCAACATAACCTATGGTCAGATCATGCCAGCAGTGGGAATAGTCTACATAATGTCGTGGAACGCTTTCGCATTCCCTAACGACAACCTATTCGTCTCATTTCTATTCGGCATACCAGTAGTTGCTGTAGTGGGTGTTCTCTACTCTCTGCTCTCCATCGCGATGCCAAGGTCGGGTGGTGATTACATTTGGAACAGTCGAATTCTTCATCCCGCCGTTGGATTCACGACCAGTTGGATGATCACGTTCGTGATAGTCACCTGGATTGGTTCAGCAGGAGCACTATTCTCATCATTCTTCTTCAACGTCTTCCTAGCGACACTTGGAACCATGTTCAATAATCCTGGTCTCGTCGCTGCCTCGACCATGTTTACGACACCCGCGATTGAATTAGCCGTCACGACAATTATCATAGTGGTCATAACTGCTATGATGGTTCTGGGCCGCGCGGTCTGGCAATTTATGCGAATCCTATTCGTCATCGTGATGATAGGATCATTCGTGAACATAGCCTTCCTCGCGACGGTATCAAACAGCGCATTCGTACAAGCCTTCAACGCTCAGTATGCTAGTCAAGGTTGGACCTACGACAAGGTTATCCAAACCGCGGTCACGAACGGCTACTCAATGGGTTGGAGTGTCGGTGCTTCACTTCCCGCCCTTGCCTACGTAATGCTAAGCTACACAGGATTCAACTGGTCCGCGTACGCAGCGGGCGAAGCAAGACGAGTTTCTAGGAGTATCCCAATGTCAATACTCGGCGGACTATTGATAGGAGGCGCCATGTTCACAGCGTGGGCGTGGACGATCTACAACGCGTTCGGATACGACTTCTACAGTGCAGCCAATTACCTATACAACGGATACCCCAGTGCCGGTCTCCCCAGCACACTGATTCCGACAGTAAACCAACTGTTTACACTAGTGCCGCAGAATGCAATCGTTGAATTACTAAGCGCCTTAGCCTTCGGCCTCTGTTGGTTATGGCTGATTCCAACATACTTCATTCCAATCACTCGCAACGTCTTCGCATGGTCATTCGATCGAATCATGCCCAGTAGTCTTGCGTCAGTGAGCGATCGATTCCACACACCCGTCACCTCAATTCTCATCTGCGCCATCCTTGGAGAAGTCGGTGCGATCACATATATTTACACAAGTCTGTTCGCGTTCTTCGCCAACGTCATAACTATGTTGAACATCGCGTTCCTAGTGACCGGTATCGCGGGCATAGTGTTCCCATACAGGATGAAGAGCACTTTCGAAGGAGCACCACCCATAGTCAAGAAGAGGATAGCGGGCGTGCCGCTGGTGAGCATCTTCGGCGTGCTGACCGTAATTGTTGAAGCAGCAATCATATACTCCGCAGTTGCGAATCCGAACGTGGGTGGGGCTGTTTCCCCCGGCTCATTCGGCATGGCTGCAGGAGTAACCATCGCTGCACCAATCGTGTACTATATTTCAAAGGTCTGGAACAAGAAGCAAGGAATCGACCTCGCATTAGTCTACAAGCAGCTACCGCCGGAATAGAACTCTCTTAACGAATCTAGTTGGGGTACACCACCCCACCCCTTTTTCTTGAATCTGAATTAGGAGTTTAGGAGCCTAGGGCTCTCCCCAGAGCTTGCGCCGTTATCGATTACCAGCGTCGTAGCTGTAGTCATCCTCGCTTCATCTGACACTAGATACAGGATTGCGCGGGCGACTTCCTGAACAGGGATTAATTTCGGGATTATTGCAGCCCGTCTCTCCTCAGAAAAGCGTTCGAGGTCCCTCAATTCCATTCCTGCGTTAGTGTCACCTGGGCATATGCAATTCACCGTTATTCTATCAGGTGCAGTCTCCATTGCCATTGCCTTAGTAAGCAAGATGACACCAGCCTTTGACGCGCAGTAAACCCCTGCATATGGCGCTGCGATAATTCCCCAATTAGATGCAACGTTAGTTATGACGCCTCCGCCGTTAATTCTCATCGCGGGTATGGCGAACTTCGAGCATAGGAAAACTCCTTTCAGATTTATATCAATAACCTGATCCCACTCTTCCTCCGACAAGTCGGTTAATGGTTTGTGCGGGGCTTCTACGGCAGCATTATTCACAAGAATATCCAGCCTGCCAAATTCGCGCAAGGTTTCGTCAACGAGTTTTCGCGCGTCATTCACTTTGGAAACATCGGCTCTCACTACGAATCCTCGCTTCTGCTCAAGTTCAGAGAGAGTACTATTCAGCGGCTCGCTTCTTCTTCCCGCTAGAACTACCCTGGCGCCGTTCGTTGAAAGGAGAATTGCCGTTGCTTTCCCAATTCCGGAACCGGCGCCAGTTACGATCGCGACCTTACCTGCAAGTGACATGGACATGAAAACGTTCTTAGTTCTTTATAATGATCGACCAGGAAGTGAAGAGATGCTCTTGACCTTGAGGGAAACGCACCGATGAAGCACATCGATTCAAATGTGACAGCCTCGTCAGGCAAAGCCAATTGTGATCTAATCGTTTGCATGGCTTTTGGGCGATGATTGCCAACGGGTAGGCTTCAATCAGGCACGCATAGATTCAGGCTTGTCTGAATGGAACAAACTCTTCAACTCACCCGAGAGAACAAACTTGGTACTTTGTCGAGAGCGTCAAAAGACACACAGATCAGAAGCTACTTATGACGCATGAAATGCTTGCTGCGAAAGAAGGCCAAAGGACGCACATACATTGGCATTAGACTCAGCGTGAGGAGCAGATTTCCTATTGTAATCCATGGTATAAGGGTCAAAGTACTAAGGGAAAAGGGTGCGTTTGGTGAATATGGTTCAGAGTTCACTAAGAATGCGCCAAGGCAAATAACGCCGAGATACAGAAGCTTTGGATTGGCCTCCACCAAAATCCCAGACAGAAAGAGTGCCAATGGCAAAATCACCCACACGTAAGGATATATCAGCGATCGAGGGCTGAAAAGAAGCACGATCAGACCGTTCATCAAAAACACCCCATCATCAAGAATCGAACTCTCTCCAAAGAGTACCAGTGACTTGCTTGACCCAACCTTGAACGCGAAAATAGCAAACAATCCGATACCCGCAACGGAGACAATCTGCAGAGCTGGTTTGCTCAGACCTGCAAGATATAACAGTCTCACAACCGATTGACTGTCGGGCAATTCGTATTGTGAAAACAATGTCGGAAGCACGTTCACAAAGTAGTCCGAATACAATTTGATGGGGACAACAATTAGTGAGATTCCAACAATCGCTATTGTAGAAGCAGCAAAGTAGAGGAGATATTTCAAGTCTCTACGGAATATTGCGAAGTAAATCAGGAGAAAAATTGCTGGTCCCTTGAAAAGGGTTGCTACCGACAGGAGGAATGCTGACGCAATCTTACGATCTATTCTTTGACAGACTAAACTAAGAACGGTTAAGCTCGCCACGAAGAGATCGATCTGACTCAATTCTATCAGGTATTTTAACGGAAATGATATGAGAAGCAGCAGAAGAGCCACCGCGAGATACACGTACCTTCTCTCGCTACTGAGAGTGAAGGAAAGAGCGACCGATGCTATAGTAAAAACCGAGAAGTATGAAACTACCCACAGTTTCGCTGCAAGATTGATGTCCCCAAGGAACGAAAACAGGCCAAAGAATGGTAGAAATGTAGGAGGATAGGCGAATTGAGCTTGGTTGGCATAAGGATTTGATCCTGAGAGCCACGTTCCGCCACCGGTAAAATAGTAGGTAAGAAAGTCAGAAATTTTAGGGTCGTCAATCCAGTGGAACGCATACAATAAGTCCGCTGCCGAGTACTTTAAGAAAATGATCAAACACAACGCGGACACGAAGACCGCGAATTTGTACCATTCTCGACGAACAGTCTCGACATTTCTAGCGAACAACTTCCTCCTTTGCTCACTGGGGTCTCTCTTAGATTCGGCAATAACCTTGGAGGGGCTCACTGAAATTTGACGCTTCCGATGGCGAGATTTCCCGATAAACGTTCTCCTAGATTCGGGCATTGTCGAAACGCCTTTTGTTATTTAGGAGGACCGTAACATCTCAAGGCGTGTTAACTAAGAGCTCATATTTCACTATTCGTCAGTTGTTATGTGTACATACGCACAAATAGACCCAGCAGCACCGCGCACCCAATCTAGCCAACTCAGAATTCAACCTGCAGATCCTTTCTTGAGACCGGACGATCACTCTTGCTGTTCCGATTACGTCGAACTTTAGAACCTTCACCATCTGTTAGCAGCTTTCACGGGACATTGAGGTCGGGTGCGCGAAACGTGTTGACGCGGTAGTTGTCTCTGTAGGGTTTTATGTCAAGCACAGGCGTCCCATCAAAATAGTCCAGTCCCTTCACCGTGAGAAATCTCCCATCAATCTTCACCAACTGAACCAAACTTAAACCAATAGGATTCGGCCTGCTCGGGGAACCTAACGCGAAAACTCCCACTAACGGGAGTTCCTCAACCTTCATACCCTCCCCTAACTGACGTCGCGGTTTAACCTTCAAGACGCCTAACTGTTCGGATCGTAATCTGTTGAAGTAACCGATAACGAAAATGTGCGAGTAATTTTGAAGTCCATCCAACCCGTCCGAATACTCAGACAGTATTTCAACGGTAGCTTCCAACTCCTTGTAATTCGCTCTTATCTCATCATCACTCGCGACTGTGTGCACAATACCGATCGGATGTAATTCCAATGAAATCTCAAATGATTACGTCCGGCCCGATAATTAGCCGCTACGGTTACAGCTCGAATCAGTAAGTTGCTTGATTCATCATTTATTTATGCAACATGGAAATATGAGCTCCTGACATGATGCTGAGTAGTGATAGCTCTTGAGTGATGTCGACTGCTCTGTGTTCTATCTTCTGATCGATTTTAGGAGCTAGATCGTGTCGCGAAGCGAAAGCTCTGATTCTAGGATAAAAGCGGCCGTTCGCGTACATGGGGACGACTGCGTCGGACTTCGGATAGGCGTAAGAGCAGTAGACATTGTGACTCGGGAACTCGCAATACCAGAAGATACAAGACGACTGAAAGTCAGGCTTGGAACCAAACAATGCTTAGGAGACGCTTTCAAAGCTCTCCTCCATCTGGAAGACAACCAACTTGAGTACGTTGACCCGCGCGACGACATAATTCGCGTAAAGAACGGAATCGACCAAATCGAGTTGCACTTAACTCCAAGAAAGCTCAGAGAGACAAATGATGTTCAGAACGCATCCGACGCAGAACTCTTTCCTGTAATCAAAAAACTAAGGAACTAACAATTCGATTTTGCATCTAGCGGGTTGGGAGGCAAGGTTCCTTTATTTCAGCGATGACGCCGTAGTTCTGTCTCGAAAATTGTTTTGCGAAGCTTCTCGTATTCCGCCGGGGGGTAGGTTTTGGGGCTGTGATGCATGTTTAGTTGTGCGAAGGTTTCGGCGGTTTTGATGGCTATCTTCGCCGGGTTGAGGATAGGTATGTTAGTTTTGTCGTTTACGAGTTCGTCGGCGAGAATATATGCGAGGGACATGCAGCCGAGTATGAGGCATTCGGCCCCTTGCTTTTCGGCCAGTTTGGCGGCCTTAATTAGTTCGTGTTCAGTTCGTTTTCGGTTCCTTGCTAACTCTAATACTGCGATTGATAGGGGTTGGATCGCCGCTAGCTTATGTGTCATTTCGTACCGTGCGACCATAGCCCTCGCTGTGGGTATGTCTCTCTCCAAAGCGACCACTAGACCGAATCGGTCGGCAACCTGTTGCGAGAGACAGATTGATGCCTCTGCCGGGCCGATGACCGGGATCTTGATCAGTTCTCGTGCCGCGCGAAGCCCGGGGTCGCCGAAGCAGCCGAGCACGGCCGCCTCGTAGCGGTCTTGGTAGGTTAGAAGCCCGCACAAAACCTCTGGGACGGACATGTCTTCTTCCACCGCCGACTCAATCGAGATCGGCCCGGATTTTGATGCTCTGACGTCTACGTGGTGGCCGCGGCTAGTGAAGCCGTTAGCTATACGTTCCCGTCGTTTCAATTCACGGTCATCCATGATGCCCGGAACGAAATAGAGAATGTTCATGGAGGGGTCGCTGTGCGTTAGGGTTGCGGTTTGGAATAAATATTGACCGCTTTCGCTTTGTGGAAAACGGATTGGTATGCGGGTGCTCGCTGATTCTTGACGCGGACAAACAAATTCGTCTAGGGCAACTGCTGCACCGTCGAAGGGACAGGCGCATAATAGCTATTAGCGCGTCCAGCTCTTACCGTGGAAAATCAGGAGATTCGTTGCGTATAATTGGGTTTTCTGGCCTACTTGGTTAAGCGTTCAATTTACTCGGTTTTGTTGATAGTGGGCGTCGTGATTCTCACATTCATCCTAACCCACCTGGTAACATCGAACCCAGCTTCGGTTTGGGCCGGGCCACATGCCTCGCAAGCGGAGATTCACGCGGTTGAGACTGAATATCACTTAAACCAACCCGTTCAGGCACAGCTCTATTACTACCTGGTCGCAGTTTTTACCTTCAACCTGGGGATTTCCCCGTTCTTTAGGCAGCCAGTCTCGCTGTTGATTGACACATACTTCCCACGAACCCTAGAGCTGACGTTTGTTGCGATGGCGATCTCGATTGTGCTCGGAGTCTTTACGGGTGCTTTTGCGGCTGCGCATCAGGAGAAAGCGGGAGATCATATCGTCCGAGCGGCGTATCTGATAAGCTGGTGTATGCCCCCTTTCCTCGTCTCGCTGATACTACAATTCTTCCTAGCCTACAACAACCATATTTTTCCCCCAGGCCAGCTCGCGGACCCTGTCCTTGCAACGCCCGCCCCGGTTACGGGAATGATTACGCTTGATGCGTTGATTGATGGAGATTACACGTTCTTCTACTCTTCCCTCGTTCACTTGGTTCTTCCCGTTGTCTCGCTTGCGTTGATTTCCTTCGGCCTCATCACACGCATAATGCGCTCCGCTATGCTGGATAGTTTGAGAAGCGACTACGTCAGAACGGCGATCATGAAAGGGGTTGGCGAGCGTAGGGCGACTTATGTTCATGCATTGAAGAATTCCCTCATACCCGTCATCACCGTCATCTCATTGACCTTCGCCTACCTGATAGCCGGCGCCGTGGTAGTCGAGCAGATCTTCAGCTACGAAGGCATGGGCTTTCTCCTCACGTCAGCTCTCTACAACTTCGACTACCCCACACTCATCGGGTCAGTGATTGTGATTACAATCTCAGTCATCATTGTGAACTTTATCGCCGACGTCTTGTACGGAGCGGTGGATCCGAGAGTTAGAATAGGAGGATCTTGAACCCGGCATGCAAGCCACCGAGCTTGTAAAACCCAGGCGATTGAGCTTTTTTCTGGACGGCGTAAGGAGGCTTGCTTCACGGCCCTCGTCCCTCTTGGGCCTAGTGATAGTCACGGCATTCTACACTTGGTCGTTTGTAGAGGGCCTTCTCCAATTGGCTGGTTCACTACTTGATCGTTCCAGCCTAGGCTTTCTGTTGCTACAGTATAACCCGTACGTCTATACGACGTCCAATGCGCTTCTTCCCCCGTCCCTGCTTCACATTATGGGTACGGATGACCTCGGTAGGGACATCTGGGCTAGGGTTCTATATGCGGCTCCGACGGACGCGATGATTGCAGTTCTCGTCGTAGCCGGAGGAATCATAGTCGGTGGACTGATCGGGTACCCTGCCGGTTACTTCGGCAAAGGAGTGGAGGAGGTGAACATGCGAGTCACCGACCTCTTTCTTGCCTTTCCGGCTCTGATTTTGGCCCTGACGATTGAGGCGACACTGGGCAGGGCGGTGGTCTACGCGATTATCGCCCTGGTCGCCGTATGGTGGCCGTCGTATGCGCGGCTGCTTCGCGGGGAGACGCTGAAGATTAAGAACATGAAGTTCATCGACGCCGCATTGCTCTCCGGCCTATCAAGCTTCGAGATAATGGGAAAACACGTTTTCCGCTCTTCACTCAACACGCTAATTTCCTATGCGACGATAGACATCGGAAACACCATACTCGTCTACTCGGTCCTCAGCTTCCTCGGGCTAGGCGCGCCCCTACCGGCGCCAGAATGGGGCACGATGGTGGCTTTGGGCCTGAATTATTTCCCAAGCGGATGGTGGTACTCCATCCTCCCAGGAGTCGTCATTACTGTAATTGTGATAGGCGCCGCCCTGCTCGGCGACGGGCTTAGGGACATGTTCGCGGGCGAATTGTAACTTTGCAGGAAACCACGAATCTCCTAGACGTCGAGCGTATGAGCGTTGAGTTTAATGTACAAGCCGGAAGAGTCCGGGCTCTCGATGACGTTTCCCTCTCCCTTCGTCAGGGCGAAGTACTTTCACTCGTAGGAGAAAGCGGATCCGGAAAGTCTACGTTCGCCTTGGCGGTTTCAAGGCTGCTGGCACCGAACGCCATAGTCTCGAAAGAGACCACAATCCTCTACCGCGGAATTGACATCATGAAGATCAAGAGATCAAAAATGGACCGGTTGCGAGGCACAGAGATCTTCATGATATTCCAAAATCCATTCATGAGCCTCAATCCCCTGATGCGCATCAAGGATCAGATCAGAGAAGCGATAACCGTTCGAGACAGACGGAGTGAAAGTAGACGGGCAGGGGAATTAGAGGTGGAGATAGCTTCTATCCTCAAGTCGGTGAGAATCGGAGATGCGGAAGATGTTATGCAACGTTACCCGCACCAATTATCTGGCGGACAAAATCAGAGGATAATGCTCGCGATGGCCCTAGCCGAAAAACCAAGCCTGCTCATAGCCGACGAGCCTACCACCGCGCTTGACGTAACCACCCAAGCCCAAGTCCTGTCGCTCATCAAGGAGGCAATCAAAGAGACCGGCATGTCCATGCTCTTCATCACCCATGACCTAGCCGTGGCGACCTCGATCAGCGATCGAATCGCCGTGCTTTACGGCGGAATGGTTCAGGAAATCAGTTCGGCCAAGCAGATCGTGTTGGACCCAAAACATCCCTACACAATCGGCCTGATGAAGAGCATCCCTGAGAAATCAAAGAAAGACGGCCATCTGGACGCAATCAAGGGATCATTCAGCCTCGCTGGTTTGGAGTCGATGTGCGCCTTCTACCCACGATGCCCTCTAGCCCACAGTGCCTGCAAAGAGGCCATACCCGCGCTGCTGCCTGTCGAGTCAGACAGGTACGTTAGATGCGTAAATTTCGCGGAAGGTAGGGAGTCAAATGGCTGAGCAAGCACAGCAGAACTCGACTGGATTCCTCAAGATCACTCACGTTGTGAAGCGATTTTTCCTCGGAAAATCAAGCTTCTGGACGCGACTATTTCGTCCTAAGGCCACTGGCAAGTATGTGACCGCTGTTGACGATGTCTCGCTCGCGGTCATGGATGGGGAAACTTTGGCGGTGCTTGGCGAGAGCGGCAGTGGGAAGACAACGTTAGGCCGACTCATCGCGGGCCTGGAGAAACTAGACGGCGGGAGGATCACCTTAGGGGACAGGGAGGTGAAGCCGGTTCAAGATCGAGGCGCGATCAGGGGGATGGTGCAGATGGTCTTTCAGGATCCCGGCTCCTCTCTAGATCCATACATGAGCGTCATGAGTTGCGTAGCCGAGCCACTCAGCAAGATGGGCGGACGAAGCAAAAGCGAGGTAACTCGCATGGTCATAGATTCTCTCAAGCTTGTTGGGTTGGATGCGGAATCGCTGGTCTTCAGACGCACGTCCGAGTTGAGTGGGGGACAGAAGCAGAGGGTGGCGATCGCCCGGGCTGTGATTAGCGATCCGAAGATAGTTGTCCTTGACGAACCGACCTCCTCGATAGACGTCTCGATTCAGGCGCAGGTGCTGAATCTCTTGGTTGACCTTCTGAAGGTCAAGAACCTCACATACCTCCTAATCACTCACGACCCGAATGTTGTGAGGTTCATGGCAGATGATATTGCCGTAATGTACCTTGGAAAGGTGGTTGAGTACGGGCCTGCAGATAATGTGTTATCGAATGCAAAGCATCCATACACGAAGGCGCTTTTGGCCTCGACGCCAAAGCTTGGCGGTCCTTTGCCTTCAATGGGGGATGTGACGGGCGAGCCGCAGAGTATGATTAATCTTCCCAGCGGCTGCCGATATCAGCTGCGCTGTCCGTTTGTGATGGATAAGTGCAGGGAGAAGGAGCCGTCTATGAAGCCGTCGAAAAATTCTCCGGAATCGCTGGTGGCGTGCTATCTCTACGAGTGAGGAAGCGAGGCGCGGTTACTTCCAGACTTGTCTGAGGACTCTGACTGTGTTTTCTCCAATCGCCTTGCGGATTTCATCGTCGCTGTAGCCGTGTTTCACCAGCCACCGTACGATGTTCGGGTACTCGCTAGGATTCTCTAGCCCCTTGACGTATTCCACTTCTTCGAACCTCAATCCTTCCTGCGTCTTGTCAAGGGACAGGTGCTTGCTGAATTGGTGATGCAGCCCGACGTGGTCTCCAAATATTGTGTCGGGCCCGAACGAGACGTGATCAATCCCTATCAGGTCGACGCAATACTCGAAGTGTTCCATAACTGACTCGATAGAGTGTTTGGGATTCTTCTGGGTTAATGTGGTGTGCGGGGCGGCCTCCATACCGATCACGCCGCCATGCTCTGCGAGTTCTCGCATTACAGAATCCGGTTTCAATCTCGCGCTGGCCCACAACGCGCGTGCGCCGGCGTGTGTGATGAAGATCGGCGTATTACTGGCTTTGATCGCGTCGATGGCCGTGACATCCCCCGTATGGGCCACGTCGATCGCCATACCAACCTTGTTCATCCTCCGAACCACCTGATGTCCGAACTCTGTGAGTCCGCCGTCATTCTTCTCCTTCAACCCGCTGCCTATTCCGTTCGATTCACTGTAAACTAAGCCCATCACTCTGTAGCCGAGCCCATAGAGGACATCGATTCTGTCGAGCTCGTTTTCTATTGGTGCCGCGCCCTCGAGGTGAGGAATCATAGCCACCTTGCCTTCATCATGGGCGCGGATTATGTCATCCACTTTCTCTCCTCGGATTACGAAGTCTTGGTGGGCGATGTCGCATAGTCTCATTCCTAAATCGTAGATTACGTCGTTCCACTTCCAACCCATCTTTGACGTGGCGCCATTCGATCCATCCTGCAGCCCTTCAAAGAACGCGTCTAAGCCGGAGACGCTGAGTCCTTCATACCCTGTCGCTATGCGGTTCTCTCGCCCGTACTCGTAGAGCATGTCGAGATTCAGCGGGTCCACTTCGGTGTGGTCGTGAATTGAAATCACAATGCTCTTGTTCATAATTTCCCACACCCTGTCCTCCTCGCTGTCGCTTAGCGGGATCTTGTAGTATGGGACGCGGCCAATCTCCTTGACGAGAGGAATCTGCTCGTAATCTTTTCCGGCTTCCAAATAACTGAACGACTTGTACCCTTTGTATTTCTTGGGTTTGCCTTGGGCCATGTGCATCTTCGCAACCATCGTTTGATTAAAAAGTTTCTACGAAGAGAAACCAGGTTCCCGTGTTGGTTACGCGTTTCGTTGTTTCTCCATGTGAGCGACAAATCGGTCTATGAGGTCGTCTAGAAAATCTTTGAACTCCTTAGTGTAGACCATCGACGAGGAACATAGGTCCGTTCTTCTCTCCAACTCAGCATGAATCGACTTCAAGAACTCCTCTTCACCAGCGTTCCCTTTCTCTGCGAACGAGGTTCTTGGAATCTCAAGCAGATGGATCAGGGAATCCGCTAGTCGCTTGGGGCCATATCGGCTGGATTCGTCTATTGTAGATCGTGCGCTTGTTAGGATGAAGAGCGCAAGGTCGAAAACCGGCGAGCCAACGCTTCTTTGATGTCCAGCATCTTCTTCGTTATTGATATCGCTGACTTTCGTATCGTCGGCCTTGAGGTCATCTGAGGTCGGTTTGAAGATTCCGGACGATGGAGTATTGGCGCAACTCTCATTGTACATTCGGATCGGGATAGACCGAACGATCACTCTTGCGCGGTCCTTTGCCGGGTACCCGAGGCACAAAATGATTTCGATTTTGGCTCTTTCTGGCGGAATTTTCAGAATCTTATGGACGATTCTTTCGGGGTAGGATTTGAGGAAGCAGACGCCCAGTCCGAGGTCGGTTGTGGCTAGCGCGATGTTTTCAGCTATGGTTCCGGCGTCGAAAGATGCAACGTCTGCTTCTTGTGTTTTGTCAGTGCAGATAGCTAGGAGGAGAGGGCATATTCCGGGGAATCCCGGCGAGACTCCCTTAATTTCCTTGATCGTGAACGGATTCTTGATGACTATGATTTCCGAGGTTCTTACGTTGCCGGCTGCGGGTGCTCGGTTGGCGGCGTAAAGAAGGCGTTCGATAAACCTGTCGGGGACGGTTCCATTGGTGAATGATCGGCACATGTGTCTGCGTCGGAGGGCGTCGAAGGTTTCCAATGGGGCTGTTGCACGCTCCTTTCAGGATGGGCGTGAGCTGGTTATAGTGAGTCGCGGGTTATTCGTGTTTTTCTTGTTAAGACGTGCCGTAATACATCGTGGGGAAGAAGAATCCTTCTAGCGCAGGGTTGTACCAGACGCCTTGAAGATAACTTCGTTGAACCCAGTACGGCGTGGTTGCGTATAGCCAGATGTAGGGTGCCTGATTGTAGACGATCTGGTACACTTGCGTGACGGTCTGAAGCACCATCGCCTTGTTTGTCTCGAATGGAAGATTGGTGGTTAGGTTGTCGACTCCGCTGAATGCCGCCGGATTGCCGAACACTCCGCTGAACGCAGAATTCGTCTGGACAACCAGATCTTGGTAGACCGGGTCGAAGTAGGAGGGGTACCAGAACCAAATGTACAAGTTCGGATAACCCGTAGACGTGGGTGCAGTGGAGACGGCTGCGAGACCAGCAGAGCTTGTTTCCCCGTCCAGGGTCAGGCTGACGCCTATTTGGGCGAACATTGTCTGCATCTCCTGCGTAACCTTCACCTCGATCGGGTCGGCGTTCCAGTAGATGATGTTGATTGGAGGAATCGTCTTACCGCTAGGATTCACCGCCGTCCCATTCGGTAAGTCAACTCGGAATCCAGCTTGGGCTAGCAATCGAACCGAAAGCGAATCATCAAAACTGTAGGGTGGAAGGTTCGCCGGATTGTAGTAGGGTAGGCCGGGTGAAATCGGTCCGACCATCTGCTGCCCAAAGCCCTGAGCGACACTGGAGATTATTTCTGAATAGTTTATGGCGTGAACAAGCGCGAGTCTGAAGTTCGTTATGTTCGTCGGAAATTTCTGAGTGTTCATAGCGGTGACTGGGAAACTGTACGTGGGTGCGTTGGGCAGGCTGACGACCTTAATCCCCGGCTGATTCTCAAGCGAGGGCATATACGTGGGAGCCAGCGCCGGTATTGGCGGCCCAGCGATTAGGGCTCCGACGTTGTTCTGTATTCCCTGCACAACTTGAGACGCCTGGGACGAATATTGGATGATTACGACTGAGATGTGTGGCACGGTGAGCATCACATTCTGCTGACTCGGCGAGAGTTTCGTAGCCCAATAGTTGGGGTCTTCGTTTAGGGTTAGGTATTCGGCTTGAACGTAATTCTTGATGTAGTACGGGCCGGTGCTCATGTCATGGAAGTTAACGTAGGAGTTGGGCGCGTTAGCCTGAACACCACCATTCGCGTCCACGAACGCCGGGTCGACTTGGCCGCCGCCGGTTGAGGCAACGGCGAACGGGAAATTAGAGTACGGATTGACTAGATTGAACTGAACACTCGAACTGTTCACGACAACCACCGCCTGATTCGGATAGCTCATGATCTTCTGGATGGTTGCGTTAGACGAGTCGAAGTGACTGAGTATTTCGGCTAGGTCCACGGCGGCCTGCTGCTGTCGTAAGGTTGAGTTCGTGGTTGAGAGCACGTACCCAGCCGAGGCAAGGGCCTTGTCCACGCCCTGCGGGAGTACATAGCCCGTTGAGAATGCCGCCCCGGCGTTGTAGAGGAGTGATGAGAAGAAAGAGGCGCCGATCTGGTTCATGACTAGAACTCGGTTGAAGTTGAACCATACCGTGGACGCATCGAATGGGTCCGAGTTCCTGAAGTAGACGCCCGACCGCAAATTGAACGTGAACGAAGTCACATTCGAGTTAGAGGTCCAACTCGTCGCCAGCATCGGCAGAAGCGTGGTTGGATCCGTATAGTTGTAAGTGACAAGTTGCTGGTAGACATTAGCCATAACCAACGTGTCCTCCGACGAGAAAGCCCCAGCCGGTTCAATACTACTCGGACCACCAATAGCCAGAACCGTCAACTCAGTCGAGTTCGCAGGCCCAACACCAGTAACCATCGCCGAACTAGAGGAAGACATCATAGATGTGGACATTGTTGTAGTTGATGGGGGCAGGGTCGAGTAATAGTAACCGACTCCCACGGCAGCTAGCACAATTATCACCACAACGATGATCGCGGCCGTCATCTTCGCAATAGCTTTGCTAAACAAGGCGCTCACACAAGTTAGAGCCGTTCTCGGCGATTGGTGCCCTTAAACTTATCGAGTTCTAAGGAACATCATTTCGCAAGCCATATCCGTGTGGATTGGATTTGACGGACTAACCATTTTGATTCGTTAAGTCGTTTTTCAGGTGATTAGGTGGTAGACGTTCGTGAGAACGATCCACTAAAGGTTCTGTATGCGTTGTTTTCACACAAAAGTCCGGAGGGATTTAAACCAAAAATATGGCGGGTCCGGAGGGATTTGAACCAATTTGGGTGCGGGTCCTGTTCTTACTAGTAGTTTGATAGTAGCGGGCTAATGTCAAACTGAAAGACCAAAGCATCACAATTCTTGCTATATCAATCGGTGGTCCTCTTTCACCGTGGCCAAGACTACGTGTGTATTGGTTCTCTCCACAAACGGCATCGCAAGTAAGCCCTTTGTGAAATCGCTCAGCTCCTTTCTATTCCTGAACTTGGCAATCGCTATTGCATCGGTTGACCCTGTTACGTCATAGACAGCACAAACATTGGGAATCCTCCCGATTTGTTTCTCCATTTCCAGCAACTTACCCTTTGAAACAGTTATCTCTGTCACGACCGTCAGTTCGTAGCCAAGTTTTTCGTGATCAAGTACCGCGGAATAACCTTTGATTACTCCATCCCGCTCCATCTTTTTGATTCTGGCCAAGACAGTACCGACCGAAACGCCCACTTTTCTTGCCGTTTGTCTGCTGGAAAGCCTCGCGTCCTCCAGGAGGCTTCGGAGAATCTTGACATCTGTATGATCCGACTGCATTGCATTCGTCTCTTTTCTGTACATGTTTCCATTAAATGAGCTTTCTGATGAACGAATGTCTAATGGATATCTGGATGATGTTATATATGTTCATCCGGTAGCGTTATAGGTGAAGAACGTTGGCTAGAGTTGGATATTTTGAAGGGACCGACCCACTCCTCTTGACGAAGCTGGCGGCTGAAGGCGTTGAGACACTACCGGTCGGAAATACGTGGGACGGTCACGGCAAGTACGTGAATCACCTCAGCAAAGGCGAAGTGAACGTGGTGGTCGGATATCTGCATAAGGTCATTCCAGCTGAACAAACTCGCACTGCAATGTTCCAGCTCATGCTGGATAACATGCTCACAGCATGCAAGACCTACGATATTCCCGTCCTACTGATCGCCCCAGCCAACCTACACGAGAAAGCTAAAAAAATCCTAGGAGACGCTGGACCAAACACACACATAGTGGCTCCAGAAGAACTCGAAGCCCAGATCAAGAAGTATCTGTAGCCCAGTCCGCAAGGCCACACGATACGTGCACTCACATCGAATAACTTCCCGAACCAGACACAGCCTCGATGCATATAGAAAAATCACGTGCGATCTGTTCTGAAAATTCGAGAAGGGCTCGAAAAATGGCATCGTTGAACCAGCATCGTGTCGCACCTTTGGGCGTGTCTCCATGAGCAATGATAAACAGAGAGGTCTGAACTCTAGGGAACGCTACGTCCGGTATCACGTCGAAACAATGGAAGCCCCCGCGCCAATTAGTCTACCTCCAAAGTTCACAGTCAAACGTTTCAATAATTGCATGGATGCGGGAGAATGCGCTCAAGTCTGTATATACGAAGCTCACAAAATGAAAGAGAACAAAATCTTACCCCCCATCGAAGACCGATGTCGAGGCTGCTTCCTCTGCTACCTTAGATGCCCTGAAAACGCAATTTCTCTCCAATTCAACCCAGAATATGAGAAACTGGGGGACTCCTACTTCGATCCGGAAAGAATAGAAACCATCTATTTCGAAGCGGAAACAGGCAGAGTTCCTGTTTCAGGTACAGGCTACAAGGGACCTTTTGCAGGAAAAGGCTTCGACGGCATATGGTTCGACTTCTCTGAGATTGTGAGACCGACAAGAGATGGAATCCACGGAAGAGAATACATCTCAACCTCAGTGGATCTAGGAAAAAAGCTCCCATATCTGCAGTTCAACAAGAACGGCGAGCTGCTATCAACCAATCACAGAAACATTGAGACGCCCATACCGATATTCCTGGATGCTCCACTCGCGTGCCGAAACAGCAACAACCTTCTGTTGAGTCTGGCCAAGGCGGCAACTAAACTTGAAACGTTCGCCATCATCAACGCTAAAGAATACTCTTCGAATCTACTGCCGTACAAGTCAAATCTGATACCGAGGATTGCCGTCGGGGAGTTGGACCGGTACACTGATCTGATCCAAATCTCAAGAATATTGGAAGTAGACTTCGAGGAAGGGACGGATGCAAAAGAGCTGGTAGAAGAGATAAGAGGAAGGAATCCTTCCGCCCTGATCTCATTCCGTTTTCCTTACGATGCACATTCCCATGACCAGGTTGAAGACTTAGCCAAGAATGGAATCGACATAGCACACTGCTACCTTAGAGACGAGCTCGTTCAGAAAGATCAGGACGAGGTCAAGGCAATTCAAAGAGTCCATTCCCATCTCGTAGACAGGGACATGCGAAATTCCATTACTCTAATTCATGCGGGAGGAATAGCAGAAGCTGCACATGTACCCAAGTCAATGATTCTCGGCGCCGACGTTGTTTCAGTTGGATTAGCCTACCAGATCGCGTTGGGATGCAGAGTCTGCTACGGAGATAGACACGCGGCAGACTGCAGGATAGAATTTGGAGCCGAGAAAACCGAACTGGCTACCCAGAGAATCATCAATCTGATTGGGTCATGGAGAGGCCAACTCCTAGAAGTCCTAGGCGGAATGGGATTGCGTGAAGTGAGGAGGCAGCGTGGAGAAATTGGAAGGGCAATATTCTACGAAGATCTTGAGAAGAGAATCTTCGGGGACGAAGAATAATGCAGAAGCAATCTCTTCTCTTCTCGCTACCAGAAAGGAAGACTTCGACGAAGGTTTACCAGAAGAAAAAAGAGAACCCTATCGAAAAGTATGAAGTCATAATAGATAGAAGCAAATGTGACGAATGCGGTGTCTGCATAGAAACTTGCAAAGCATACATCGCATCTGCACAGATCAACTATGAAGCCTTCCGCAAAAGTGACGGATACTATCGAGTCCACAACTCAAACTCATCCTGCGACGGATGTTTGAACTGCGTCAAACGATGCCCGCACAGCGCGCTCATAGTTCAGCTAAGTCCACAATACGTTACTTTGGGTGATTCACGTTGGACAGCTGACCTAATACTCTCAACATGGGAACAAGCTGAGTCAGGCGAAATCTCAGGCAAGTACGAAAACAGAACTGGTAACTCCGGCGGAGGGTTTGATCGAATACGATTCCAGTTTGAGTTATGCAAGGAACAATCCGAACCACTTGATGAAAAATTGCTGTGTGAAATGGATACTTCAATTGTGCTGAACAAGAGACGAGACGGAAGGCCGGAGTTGGTGATTCCCATCCCGATATACGGTGCCGATATGTCATTTGGCTCAGTAAGTTTGAACGTCATGCTTTCGAGAGCAATGGCCGCAAAGGCGTGGAATACCTTCACCGGCACAGGAGAGGGAGGTTACCCTGACGAGCTGGTTCCTTACAAGGATCATGTGATAACGCAGATCGCGACCGGCCATTTTGGTGTGAACGCTGAAACCATCAAAAGAGCAAAAATCATTGTACTCAAGTATGCTCAAGGCGCCAAGCCGGGTTTGGGCGGTCACCTGCTTGCTGACAAAGTCAGCCCCGAGGTTGCAAGCATACGTGAAGTAGTCCCGAACGTAAGTCTGTTTTCTCCTTTCCCATTTCACAATGTCTACTCAGTTGAAGACCACTATCGTCATGTTCAGCTTTTCAAAGACATGAATCCGCAAGCGCTAGTCTCAGTCAAAATCTCCACACCCACAGACGTTGACATGGTCGCAATCGGCAGCTACTATGCTGGAACCAACATCCTACAGATAGATGGCGGTTACGGAGGAACAGGAGCAGCTCCAGACATAGCTAAGAAAAACATTGCCATGCCAATCGAATACGCAATCCCCATCGTCCACAACTATCTTCTCAAAGAAGGCGTTAGGGATGAAATGACGATAATGGCCAGCGGCGGCATTCGAACAGCTCTCGACGTTGCCAAAGCAATCGCCCTAGGCGCAGACGGAGCAGTCATAGGAACCTCTGAACTCGTCGCCTTAGGCTGTAAGAGATGCGAGAACTGTGAAAGAGGCAGAGGCTGCCCATCAGGAATCGCAACCACGGACCAACAATTAGTGAATTCAATTGACCCAACTTGGGGAGCTCAAAGAATAATCAACATGTACTATTCATGGAAGAAACAGTGGAACTACATCCTATCAAGACTAGACCTAGAAAGCATCAGACAACTACGACCGAAAGCTGAAGTGAAGTTCAGTAAAGGCAAGTTCAACCACCTCGTTCACCTAGACCATCTTGGAGGATAAGCGATGAATGAGTTGATTGACAGAATAATCGCCTCAAGGCAAGTCCTTGACAGCAGACCATGTCCTCCTTACCACAGTGACAACATGGCTGAAGGAGGATGTGGCGTATTAGGCGTATCATGTTCCGTTCCGATTAAAGGAAAGTACCTACTCCAACCGATGACGCGAATGCATAACCGAGGAAACGGAAAAGGTGGCGGCATAGCTGCAGTAGGCCTATCCGCAAGTCAACTTGGAGTTTCACAAAAAATACTCGAAGAAACTTACATCATTCAAATCGCCTATCTTGACCCAGAGGTGAGAGAGGAAGTAGAAGCAGAACTGATACGGTCACGCCTAGACGTTGAACGTTCGGGAAAAATCAACACCATTGAGGACTATAAAGAGATAGGGCTAGAAATGAAACCTCCTGACGTCTGGCGATACTTTGTAAAAGTCAAGGAAGATAGATTAGCGGACTTTGTGAAGAAAAACCGTTTGGAAAATCTTGACGTAAACAGAGCTGAAGACGAATTCATCTACCAGAACAGCTTCGAGCTAAACCGACGATACTACGCACCTCTCGGAGAGAAGAAGGCGTTCGTTCTCTCTCACGGAAAGAATATGATCGTGTTGAAAATCGTCGGCTATGCCGAACAAGTTCTAAGGTACTATAAACTTGAAGATCTGCAGGCATACCTCTGGATAGGCCATCAAAGGTATCCTACCAAAGGGCGAGTCTGGCACCCCGGCGGTTCACACCCATTCATCGGACTACATGACGCACTAGTACACAACGGAGATTTCGCCAATTACCCCTCAATCGTTGAATACCTCAAGCAGAAGAAAACGTATCCAATGTTCCTCACAGACACGGAAGTCGCTGCATTATGCTGGGACCTCTTGACGAGAGTGTACGAGTACCCGCTGGAATACGCGATTGAGGCTACTGCTCCAACAACCGAAAGAGACCTTGCGATGCTGCCGGACGAAAAGAGGAGAATCTACAAAGCGATCCAAGCAACACACATCCACAGCTCACCCGACGGTCCCTGGTTCTTCATAATAGCGCGAAATGACCCCGCCAGGAAGCTGCTTCAACTAATTGGCATAACTGACACCTCAATGCTGAGACCACAGGTCTTCGCACTTCAAGAAGGCGAAATAAGTATAGGCCTCATAGCCTCAGAGAAACAAGCTATTGACGCAACGTTGGAAGCACTGGCTAATGACGATAATAGAGTTCAGCCAGTCGCCGACGCCTATTGGTACGCAAGAGGAGGCAGCCATACCGATGGCGGCGCCTTCATCTTCACCATTGACGAAACAGGAACCTTGAATTGCACGGACAAATTTGGTAGGATTATCTCAGCACCCACACCCCGAAGACACGACACAACGTCAGCTGCTGCGCATGCAGCGTCACGCTCAGAAAACGTCGAAAAGTTATTTGAGCGATTCGAACCCATCCAACTCTTCAAGAAGATCGCAAGAAACATGAAAGATTGGCACCCTGACGATGTTTGCTCGTTGGCAGAAACCATCGCAAAGTACGGGCGCAACGGTGACCTGGAGAAGTCAAGAGCAATTAATATTCTCAGGTTGCTCATCGATAGAAGGTACGATATTGGAGACAAACGAAGAAGCGAAATACTCCCTCCACTAGAAGAAGAACTCTACAACATCTTCAACTCAACACTATCCATAACCTCAAGATCAACCGCCGACCACTACTGCCTGATCGACTATCAAACTAGAAGTAGACTAGGAAGCCCAACCAATCCCGACCAAACCTTACTCATTGACGTATCAGACTTCGCTCCAGAAGGGCAAGAGGGAACTTGCCAGTTTCTAGACAAAGCATGCAGACTCGGATGGAAAAAAATCGTGGCCTACAATTTTGCAGGACAACGAAACTTCGCAGCCGGCCTAGTCACGAAGGATAAGGTCAAGATTGACGTCTATGGCAACGTCGGCGACTGTTTAGCCGCCTTTGCAGATGGCCCAGAGATACATGTGCATGAAAGCGCTCAAGACTCTGTTGGCTACTGCCTCAAATCTGGAAGATTAGTCATTTTCGGAGACGTTGGTAAAGCATTCGAGTACGGGGCAAAGGGCGGCGTCACGTTCGTACTAGGCGATGTCGTGGATAGACCATTAATCAACGCTGTCGGCTCCGCCACCGCGGTAATAAACGGTTCATGCAAAGACTACATGGGCGAGTCATTCATGGCAGCAAACGGACTGATAGTTCTGAACGGAATCAGGTTTGAGAATGGCAGAATCCTAGAACAAGAAACCCCCTACCAAGGTGGCAACCTGTTCCCACTCGCAGCTGCAGGCGCAGTCTACTTGAGAGATCCAAGAAGAACAGTTGCTGAAGATCAGCTTAATGGTGCAGAAATCCTCGACATTTCAATCGAAGAATGGCAAAGGATTAAACCATTATTGAAGGAAAATGAAGAGCTCTTCGGTATCACGGTGGAAGGTCTCCTGCGCGTTGGTGGAATTGTAAGGAGACCTGAGGAAGTCTATAGAAAGGTAGCTCCTGTCGAAGTCGCAGCACTGTCAAAATATGACCAAGGCATCTGAGGTCTTGGCGAACTCGGTCTCTTATTGTACGACCATGATTTCGACGTAGACCATAGTCTAGGAGATCTCTGAAAGATCACGTAAGACTTGGATTGTAACCACAAAATCAGCGCGTACGTATGGAACTTGAACCTAGGCAAGGTCAGACCGGAGGGATTTAAACCAAAAATATGGCGGGTCCGGAGGGATTTGAACTCTATAAGGTTCAAGTCCTGCATTCATTATTGTGTTACGCCAGACCGACCGGATCAAATTTGTTTGCCCGCACCAGCCTATCCCGCCCCCGCTAACTTGAACTCTACGACAATGTGAACTACGAACTACGACTAACACACTAGCACTAACGTCAATACGAACAACGACGAAACATCAATGAATTATGAAGAATGAGAATTCAATTAAGTCACGAGAGAAATCTCATCAATCACTGTCGCGTCATGGCTAAGTGTAGACGTTGCTGGGGTGTGATGAGATGGTCGTGGCTATCTGCGCCTAGGTCGATTTGCACCCACTTGACCTTCCCAGTGAACTTGCTTGTTTCCGGCTTGTAGTCAGGAGTCACATTCGTGCCAGACTCACGACCAATATCAAGACACTCGTCAGCTGAGAAAATCATCGGTTGAGTGGAATCGACACGTCCCTCGCCAGCCTTCTGGCCATCATAGTACAAAGTTACGTTACCACCCTTCCCCAATCCGCCGCCATCATACTGGAACTCCATACGGACCTGATGCTCACCCGACGGAATCGGTTTCCCCGCTTCTATAGTGAAGAGTTTGAGCCCTAGGAAGTTGTACGCGAACTTCGCCTTGCCACCCTTTGCGTAGAGGCTCCAACCGCCGTATTTACCGCCTTGGTGGATGATTACTCCTTCCGCTCCCACAGTTGGAACCACAAGCTCAGCGGTAACAGACCATGATTTATTCTTGATATTCACTACAGTGTTCTCTTCAAGGCGGCCCATGCCGGCGAAGAGTAGCTGCGAATTTCCTTTGATCAGCTGTGGACGCCCAGCCAAGTCGGCGTTAAAGCGCTCTGCCGACCGGTCGTCCAATGGTACGACGTTATATTTGGTCGCCTCAATCAACCATAAGCGTTGGAGTTCAGCCAGTTTCTCCGGCATCTCTTTCGATAAGTCATGCGCCTGAGTCCAGTCCTTGCTACCATCATAAAGTTCCCAATTGTCTTGATCGAACGGCAATGCAACCGTCGGGATCCACGGTGTGCGATGTTTCGTAACCGCACTCCAACCCTTATAGTAAATGCCCCGGTTACCGAACATCTCGAAGTACTGCACCTCGCGACGTTCCGGCGCGTTAGCGTCATTGAAACTGTAGAGCATACTCTTGCCCTCCATAGGTGACTGCATAACACCATTCACTATGGTCGGCTCAGGGATGCCGGCCGCCTCTAGAATTGTTGGGGCGACGTCGATTACGTGGCAGAACTGGTTACGAATTTCCCCTTTCTTTTTGATGCCTTTCGGCCAATGAATTATCGTACCATTCCTCGTGCCCCCCCAATGTGACGCTACCTGTTTTGTCCACTGGTACGGTGTATCCATAGCCCAAGCCCAGCCGACCGCATAATGATTGTATGCGTCCGGTGAACCCCACTTGTCTAGTTTCGATAGCAGGAACTCGGGAGTCTCAATACCGGTAATGCCGTTCAACATAGTCATCTCATTGAACGTACCAGGGATCGTCCCTTCCGCTGAAGCTCCGTTGTCGCCTATGATAACGAAGATTAACGTGTCATCCATGATTCCAAGGTCTTCGATCGAGTCGATTATTCGGCCTACTTGATGGTCTGTGTGCTCCATGAATCCCGCGTACACCTCCATCTCCCGCTCTAAGACCGGTTTCAGCTTCGGGTCCATTGCGTCCCAAGCTGGGATTTCGGTGTGGCGTTTCGTTAAGTCAGCGTTCTGCGGAATAACGCCTAACGCTTTCTGTTTCTGGAATGTGGTCTCCCGTTGCTTATCCCAACCATGCGCGAATTTGCCCTTGTACTTATCCGCCCACTCCTTCGGAACATGATGCGGCGCGTGTGTTGCGCCAGTGGCGAAGTATACGAAGAACGGTTTGTCAGGCATCAAAGCCTTCTGTTGCCGTATCCACGCGATCGCCTTGTCAGCTAAGTCTTCAGTAAGGTGGTAGCCTTGCTCAGGGGTTCTGGGAGGGTCGACAGGAACGGTGCCATTGTAAAGGGCCGGATACCATTGATTAGTTTCGCCGCAGATGAATCCGTAGAAGTATTCAAAGCCACCTCCTCCCATCGGCCAATGATCAAAAGGCCCCAACGGAGACGTCTGCCAAACGGGCACTTCGTGGCATTTGCCAAACTGGGCTGTTGAATACCCGTTCAACTTCAACGTCATCGCTAACGCAGCTTTAGTGTTCGGGCACAGTGAGTTGTAACCAGGAGCTGAAGTCGCGATCTCAGTAACCCCACCCATACCCGCTGAATGATGATTACGACCGGTGAGCAAGGCCTGACGGGTTGGTGAACATAGAGCTGTGGTATGGAAGCGAGTATATCTGAGGCCCTCCGACGCTAGTTTCTCGAAAGTCGGCGTGTAACAGGGACCACCAAACGCGGTGGATGAACCGAACCCCGCGTCATCAATCAACACAATCAGAACATTAGGCGCACCCGTAGGAGGACGTATCTCTTTGATTGGCGGATACTTAGTATCCGGATCCTTTGCATCATAGGTGGTTAAACCAAACTGTGGTCGGTCTGGTATCGGAAGAATACTGCGCTCAACGTTAGAATCAGTTTTCGCTGATGACAAAATGAGTCAACGTTACGTTGCGTCCATTTTACCATATTTGATTTTGCATTTCGCTAGATTAAAAAGAGGATTAAGGTCGCCAAAAGTCACAAGGAGAGTGCCGTCGGGCGATCAACGCTGTAGAGTATGTGTGAAATAGTTGGCTGCCAATACCTTGAGATGATTATGATGTCTGGTGACAATCTGTCTCTGTGGAATGACACGCCTACTAAAAGCGCGATAGCGGATTACGTTCATGCCGTAACCAATCCGAACAACACCAAGTTTGTACCTGAGGCTGAACGGGTTGCAACGTTTGATAATGACGGTACGCTATGGTTAGAGAAACCGTTGTACACGCAATTGCATCATCTCATCCGCCAGATACGGATAGTGGCTACTTCGAATCCCGCGGTGCGAACGAAGCAACCCTTCAAAGCCGTTTACGAGAACGACCAAGCTTGGTTCAAGGAAGCAGCTGCCGGAATTTCCAAAGGCGACCTCACAAAGGCCATGAGCATTGTCGCGGGAGCTGCCGAAGCATTCGAGGGTATGACGATCGAAGAATTCAACGCCAACGCATATGACTTCCTCACCGACACCAGAGACGCCCGCTTCAACGTCCCCTACAAGCAATTAGCATACAAACCCATGGTGGAGTTAATCCATTACTTGCAGAAGAACGGGTTCGCTGTTTACATCACGTCTGGCGGAGGGCGCGACTTCATGCGCTCCGTCTCCGAAGAAATTTACAGTATCCCCCGACAGAACGTAATCGGCAGCGATATTGAATACGAGTACAAGATCGATAGCCAAGGCAAGGCGCAAGTGGTACGTACTACGAAGGTAGAGCAACCGATAGACAACGAGTCGGGTAAGCCCATTCATATCGGTAGAACCATCAGCCGCCGCCCCATCTTTGCGGCGGGCAACTCAGACGGCGACATTGAGATGCTCCAATATACTAAGAGCCACATTGGTTCCTCTATAGGCATGCTAGTTCATCACGACGATGCTGACCGCGAATACGCCTACGATGAGGGAGCAGAACAAGCGCTCGAACGCGCACTTGGCAACGGCTGGATCATTGTCAGCATGAAAAACGATTGGAAACAGATCTTCTAGCCACGGCGTAGAGCCTAAGAGTAACCTTCCCAGGCGTGCTAGCGAAGTTTAAGATCTCCAGTAAGAACTAATGCGGTAGAGTCGACACCTTTCGGATTCCTGGTCGTAATTTGAACCGTCTTTTCGCTGATTTTGTGTGTGCGCACCATGTGACCCACCCCCTCATGTTCCTACGCTACGGAAAACGTGCTTGGGTTTGTTTAGACTTTGATCGAAGGTATGCGTAGAACGAAATAGCTTAAGCAATTACAGGTGAGGTATCAGTTGTACTGATCGTTAGGACTATCGATCAGCTCTCCGCCTGAATTACTCGAACTTCCCTCGCTCGATCGTCCTTCTCCAACATTGAGATTCCATCCGGGTTTTTGTTGGGTAGGCTGACTAAGTAATTCATTATTGCTTGCCACTCTTTCATTTCTTTCTGGGCTGCACTGGTTACGACGACGTCGTTTTCCACCGAGCCGCTTGGCAGTGGAATGTGGGATCCGGTAGATTCGCGTGGATCGGCGATCGCATCCGTTCGAGTCTTGATTGGCGTACCGTCTGCTTTCTTGGCGACAAGTTGCACCGCGCCTTTGCTGAGTTTGGGAAGGGCTACGATGAGGAGTCCAAGATAGAGGCTACTAGTGAGACTGTATAGCTTAGTCGCACTTTCGGAAGTATCAATCGGGCGATAGCCTTTGTCTAAATCTCCTAATTCGATCGCTGTTATTTGATCGAATTTGGAACGGGATGGGTCGTGGTAGAACCGCATTCCCGACACTCTGGGGAAATATTGTCCGGGAACGTGCGGGTCGTCAATCAAGAAAAATTCTAGAAGGCTTTTCAAGTCCCGTCCGGTAAAGTAACCTTTCACCATTGCACTACCTGCGGTTGGATCGACTATGCCGCTTCCCAGAGGCGCTAAGGCAAACACATCGTAAACGGTTTGAATACCCGAGTTACCTTTGGTTAAACCGGCTCGAATCATTCCGTTGGCGGTAAACGCGATATCTGTATTCTCCATCTTATGAAAGGCATCTGTCACCAAATTTGCTAGGGGAATGCCTGACTCCAGATCACTGTAATCCATTGGCCAGTCTTCCGAAATCACAGCCAGTGGCTGGGTGATGCTATAGCCTCGTGATGCAAAGACGATCTGGCTTGATTCTTTCGAAAAGCGATCCACTTCTTGCTGCACAGTGCGATCGCCGTTAATCGTATCTACGACGGGAATCAGACGATAGGATTCGACATTGACCTTGCCACCACTCAGGCTGACCGTCAGTTCACCTAGGTTTTCGCCATACCTGCCGGCTTGTACCACCGGTCGGCCATCCACGAGTAGTGGCTGGGTGAGCGCGGTATGTGTATGCCCGCCAATCACAACATCGATCTCAGGCACGGCACGCAGCAGGTTAACGTCTTCACCTGTATATTGCCCATCTTCTCCTTTCATTACCCCGCCATGACTCAAAGCAATAACTACGTCAGCGGATTCTTGATTCCGTAGCAATTTGGCGGTTTTCTTCGCAGATTCGATCGGGTCCGGAAAAACCACTCCACCCGGATTGGTAGTATATTTGTACGCATCGTAGCCAATCAGCCCAAGAATACCGAAGCGCAACCCAGCACGCTTTATCACCATGTGGGGACGGATCACATGTTCTTGGACCAGTTGCTTTAGAGTCGCCAGACGAGGTTCGTTGGCGTTTATGTCGATGTTAGAGGTAATGATTGGCGGAACCAGTCCTGCTGCTGCGGCCTTGGCGATGGACTTTCCCAGCCCGTCAGGGCCAAAATCAAAGTCATGATTACCGAGGGTGGTGGCCTCAAAACCCATTCGTGCCAGCAGCTGCAATTCTGCACCTAGTTCGCGGGTAGCAGCACCGATCGCTGTTCCCATGCTAAAGTCTCCACAATCCAGCACCAAGACCGAACCTAACTTCTCCAATTCCTGTCGTCTTTGAGCAATTAGTGCCGCGAGACGGGAAAAACCACCTTTGGTGGCGTCATCGTTGAGCGTCATCGGCGTGTAATCGCTCGAAGGTCCCATACCAATTGTGTTAGAGTGAGTATCGTTCACATGCAGGATCGTAAATACTTGTTTGCCTTCATTTGCCAAGGCTTTCAATCGTTCCAAGCGATCGGAGTGACGGATCACGAGACCAGTGATCAATTCGTTAAGTTTGGTATAACAGTTTCCAATTTGTATCGCCCAAAAAATTCATGAAAAAAGAGGAGGAGATTGCTTTCCGTTCGTAGAGCAATCTTCTAGTAGCCGTTATCGTCCGTCACAACATCAACCTTCAATCTCAGCCTAGGCTACGAGAGTAGAGCTTGATCTACTAGCACACGAAGAAGACTTGAACTCTGTTAAGATCAGACTCGGAGGGATTTGAACCAAACAAGGTTCAAGTCCTTTGTTTCGTGATGTAGAGCCAGTGAAATGGTGCGGGGGAGGGATTTCAGCACAAGTTTAGCGGTACATATAACTGAATTCGTGGGTACAATCCATTCTGGCTACGTATCACTATGAGTTCAAATTCTGTTGCCCGCACCACTATACCCACACACACAGACCGAAAACGACGAACGGTGTTAGTTTCTTTTTCGTTTCGTTCGTCGTCGTTTACGTCTCGAAATGGTCCTTCGTTGTGAGACTTGCGTTTGTGTGTTCATCAGGAAAGCTTTGGCTTTGTTCCTTTGTGTTTGTGCGGGCGCAGTGAAGTAAGTGTCATGCAAGTCGTCTGTGTAGGTGTCGTCTTTTTGAACTATGTGGCCGCAGCCTTGCGCGTTTTGGTAATATTCAGGCATTCCTTGGGTCCAAGTGTGATCCGACAGGTCCTGTTGCCCCCACTGCAGTAGTACGTTCGCTTTAACGTTCCTGGCGTTGGTCGGAGTGTCGAATAGTGGATCGTGGTAATCATGCGTCGGAGCGCTGACCACAACAGCTGCGGTAATAGTTGTTCGTTGTTGAATCTCGTAGGCGGTAATCGCACCGCCAGCACTATGCCCGAAGAAGCATATCTCTCCATACAACTCTTGCAGGTAATTAATCAGGTCGCTGACCCAAGTACTTCCTGCCGCATAACACTCAAAAGTCGGGTCAGCGGAACCGGTGCTGAGGACCACCACGTCCAATCCGTAATCGAAAAGCTCACTAACCCATGCCTTTTCGTTGTCCGGTTTCACATCATACGCTTCAGTTAAGACGTTATAGATCCCAGGGCAACGGCCATCGAGCATTGCTCCCCCATACAAGACAACTACAACTCGCCTACTACGCGGCGTATGCTCCCATCTGTAGTAATACGTATTCTCAACGAAGAAACGGATCGGAGCGCTCATTTGAATCTCCAATGTATTCTTTACCAAGAAAAGATAAATCGCTCGAAACGCGTCATCTCAGGCGCAGCAGTATGGCGCGATAGTTAGTTCACTTGGGATAAGAAAATAACATTTTAGCCTACCTCACGACGACGAAAACGTGAGTGGTTCAGTGGTTTGTGGTTTGTTTGTTAGGTGGTTAGTCCTTCTAAGATAATGCGAGAGGGGGATCCACCCATTCGATGCGCTTTTTTGGATCATGCTGACATGTTGAGCAGCGAGACTTTTGTCTGAAGAAGAGAATGATACGATTAGTTCTCCGCACATTGATCCATTTGATACGAGACATTTGATTGAAAGCGTAAAATCTGAGTTTGTTTCCACATACCTGAAGACTGCCTCAGACGCACTTGACAAGACTCAACTGACTAAGACTTCTCAAGACCTGATAGAGAAAGTATCAGCATTCTTAGCTTCATACCAGAAAGATCTGAACTCCACTGTCCCAATTCTAGCCAAATACAAAACCTATCAACGTTACGCGAGACCGCCGGCAGACTACAAGGATCGATATGAGCGAACATGCTTCATTCTACCTAAGCCAAATGAACTTCAAGAATATCAGAACGCGCAAGGCATGATGAGAGCATGGTTAGTTGCCTCGTTGATGATGAAGGCCCTGTTCATAACGGAGATATCTCGGCTTCTTTTAGGTGAGATCGAAAAGATCCCACAGGACACCGGGAAAGAATACAAGGTAACGCAGGGGAATCTGAGCGTGACACAGTATGTCACACTCTCAACTCTAGAAGAAGTGAAAGACATAATCGGAGTCCTTGGGGACGCTTTTAGAGAATATCTGGAGCTAAAAGGCAAATTACTCCGACATATCGGTCGACTAAAGGCATTTCGAGGATCACTAATCTACCCTACTCATTGGGATATCGAACTGCAGAGAGTCAGAATAGATATCGTACGAGGCGACGATTCCGCAATCTACCACATTCGGACAGCGCTTGAACTCATGCTGCAAATTACTCTTCGATACTTTGAAGACCCTCTCATCGAAAAGTACGCTAAACTCGTTACAACTATCCGGGTAGCAGAGGCGTGCAAGAGAGCGAAAATTGATCTTCCTATTTCTACAGATCTCATTGAGAGAATATCATACTATAGTAACCTAAGCCTCCACAGGGGACATCGTATCCCATTTTCCGACGCCTGGCACATGCTTTACTTACTAAGCGAAGCTAGCAAGAAGTTTCAAACGATGACAATAACCTCCGAATCGGCAGACAATCTCAAGAAGGAACTGAAATCAATTCTCAGGATCACTTAGCGCTCAGTATTCTTAATCCACATAACTACGCATTCAATCTGATAGTCCGAGTCGCTCGCTAAGCCTAGCAAGACAACGATGTTCTGTACTGAATGTGGTGCTGCAATCCCCCGTGGTAGCAAATTCTGTAACGAATGTGGAACTCCCATCCGAATCTAATGGTGATAGCTACGAAACTCGGGACGCTGGTGTCGTGTAAGACTAGATTTCGATTCTTCCTTCTCTTCTTTACTAAGTCGCTTTTAGTAAAGCGCTCATTCGTATTATGAGAACTTCGATATGGATAGATCACCATTTTTGATAGTCAATAATACATGTAATCCACCTGTACCTGGATTCTTGTTGGAAGACGGATGCCTCAACCGCATGTCTCTTCAGTCTTTCCAATTTGCCCAAAGTGCGGGTCAACAACACGACTGGAGGCAGAAGCTGGCCAGTTCATAAGACGCTGTACAACGTGCAAATGGATAGAGACATCCGGCATTCATCGGACCAAGATCATTGGCAGCCAGTTCTGTATCCTATGCGGACGTTATCTCAGTATTACGGAACGAATGAAAACTGGGACAGGACAATGCTCAGTCTGTCAAGCACAAACTGCCACCCTCTCACCATCGGCTCAATCATCTGACACTAGCGACCTCGGAACAAGCCCCCATTCTGCGGAGCCGTGTTCTAGTTTTGACGAATTACACTTCAACCTCACTAATGCGAAACAGTTTGCACTGATCCTTCTCAGGAAGAGAAGATATGCGAGAATGAGAATTGCCGGCTACATACTTCTACCAATTGTCATAGGCGTCCTCTTGGTAACTTACAGCACAAGGAAACTCAAACACCTCAAAATGGCGATGGACGATTTAGAAGAGAAAGCACGATATGAAATATCAGAAAACAACCTACAAGTACATCGACTTGCTGTTGGTCCGTTGACGCGTTATCCTACGTACTTAGTCTGGTCAACAAAAGATCATCTACTGAAGCAATTTCACGAATATCATCAGACGCTAGAGTCATTGAAAGAAAGGTCATTACCAGTATCATGTGCAAGGGAGGTCAACGATTCAATCGATGGAGTCGCCAGCACACTCGTTTCAATCGAAACCTACAATGACCGTTTCATCGCCAAGAGAAAACGTGATTATCACTACCTCTTTAGAAAGGCCGCGGTACCCATTGACGACGCGCAACAAAGTTCCATAATCATTGACGACCACCACAACTTTGTCATCGCAGGCGCAGGCTCAGGGAAGACGGAGGTTCTCACTAACAGAATTGCCTATCTGGTCCTACGAAAACCCGACACTATACGGCCCAATCGTGTTCTAGCATTGGCATTCCAACATAATGCTGCCCAAGAAATCGACGAACGACTTCGTGATCGATTTGACATTCATGATGTGAACGTGAAAACCTTTCACGCGCTAGGCTTAGAAATCCTGAGGACAGCCGGTCTCCCAACCCAACTGAAATTCGACAGCGACAACTCCTATACGCAATTCATACGGGAATTATACGAGAAATCCACAAAAAGGCCAGAATTTCTCTCATTGATCGTAGAATACATGAAAAATTACGAACCTACATCAACGAAACAACGAACCGACTTTGAGACAAAAGAAGAATACTTCGAGTACATGAGAAACCAATCCTATGCGGCCCTAAACGGCACAAAAGTCAAGAGTGAAGCCGAAAAAGCGATCATGAACTTCTTCCTAACTCACCGATTAAACGGCAAAGAGATCAAAATTCAATACGAAACAGCCGCAACATGGATGAGATACAGAAACGAAAAGAACCAACTTATTACTCCACGTCCCGATTTCCACCTGCCTGAATTCGACATTTACATCGAGCATTGGGCCATCGACGCTGAAGGACAAGCACCTGAATGGTTCAAGAATCCTGAACACTACAAGAATTCGATGAATAAGAAGAAAGAAGCATACAACCTGCATGCAAAACGTCTAGTTGAGACAACCAGCGCGGAATATTACAGGGCCTCTTTTGAATCAGTTCTGGAGGCGAAGGTTATTCAAGAGTTGAAGGACATCTTCCAAACGAACACCTTCGTCTTCTCACCGATACCGTATGAAGAACTCATTGAGAGAGTTTACTATGAATTACGATCGAGCGTTCGCGAACTCCCCTATCAAATCTCACAATTCATAATGATCGCCAAGACATATGCCCTAGGATCAGACAAGATTCGCGCAAGACTCACAAAGGAGAAGTGGAGCCGACAACAAATTGCGTTTGGGAGGATTGCAGTTGGAATCTTCGAAGACTATGAATCCGCATTGCGAGATTCAAATGAAATTGATTTCGCAGATATGATAAACTTAGCTGTCAAGCAACTTGAGGACGACCACGGCCTCTACAGAGACGTATTTGACCATGTTCTCGTCGACGAATACCAAGATCTCAGTACACAAAGATACAGGCTCTTGAAAGCGCTCCTGGATAAGAATCACAACTGCAAACTATTCGCAGTCGGCGACGACTGGCAAAGTATCATGGGATTCGCGGGGTCAAACTTGGATTTTTCCCTTAGGTTTGCCGATTATTTCGACCACCCTGCGATTACTCATCTCAATACCAATTATCGAAGCGTGAAATCCATTGTCGACCTAGGAGCCGCAGTCATTAGTCATAACAAATCTCACATACCAAAAGACGCGGTCGCCAAGAGTACTGTGACCCCCTCAGTTATGTTGCACATGTCCTCGGCCGACAAATACCATTGGACAGAATATTACGCCCAGGTAGCAGATCATTGCATGAGTAAAGTGCGAGAATATCTGGACAAGGGTTACCAGCCTTCAGATATCATGATCCTCGTTCGAATCGCGAGGAATCCCAGACTCATCAACACCCTTTTCGAAACTGCTAGAGGAAAAGGGATCAAGGTGGCTACAAGCAGAAACAACCCAAGAGCAGTTCCGATTATTTCAGTTCACAAGAGCAAGGGACTGCAGGCACGGGCTGTATTTCTCCTCAACGTGATCGATCATATGTACGGTTTTCCATGCACTGTGGAAGACTTGGACCTGTTCGCTCCGGCGAGTGAGGGAATTCCCAGGCCAAGAGAGGAAGAAGAACGCAGATTATTTTATGTAGCCATCACGCGGACCAAGGAGAATCTCACGGTTTATTCCCAAAATTGCAGGGTAAGCAAGTTCATCATCGAGGTAAGAGATCACTTGACTCTTGATACTCTAGGTGAACCACCTGGAGACAAAGCTACAGTCTAGCAGTCGAGTCATCGGTGTCGTCACGGAGATATCTATATGACCGTCGCTTCTTAGTTGAAGTCTAAAATCGGTTTCCAATAAAAGCGACCAAAAGAGACGCGCAGGCCTTACTTCAAATGCATCCTTAAGACGGTTCGTCGAAGACCAACTTACTCTAATTCACTCATCTCTCCGACCTCCCAGAATAACGTCGGCTTGTTAAGAGCCAATATCTCAAATTCGTTCGCCTGTGGACTTGGAAATGATTTGTCCAGAATGTAGGATGGGCATCATTATTGATGCTCCTAGGATGAACTTCTATGACTGCAACAATGAAGCCGTCTGTAACTATTGCGGATTAATTCAGGATTCACGAGGTGACGGAATTGGATTGTCCATACTGTCGTGAATGGATGCCCTGTTCTGCCAGAACCGAGGTGTGGGAGGGGCAGGGCTACATGACAATCCTATCCTACACCTGCGAGGAATGCGGAAGACGGTGGGAGAACTCAGGAGACGGACATGGAATAAGGGCAGTACAGGTTTAGTTTCCAATACAAGTGTTAGTTCGCCAATTCTACGGCGGATTTATCCGCTGAATGGAACAGGACCAAACATTGACTTGCAACGCTCACAATGATGCCTTCCATTATGGCCTACCGGAAGGCCACATGCATGCGTCTTCCCCTCAGTTGAACTAGTCATAAGGCATCCCTTTTCTTGTCATCGCAGACGTGAATAGGCCGTAAAGAAACTAGTATATTTCAAGTAGCGAAGAAAAAGAAAGAAATGTGACTCAATATTGGCAGAAAACCAGAAGGAAACAAGAAAAAAATTCCATAATCAGAGATGCCACCGATAAAGACCGTGCGGGGACGGGCCCTCCGGAGGCTGGTGACAAATTTTGCATCGCGCCCGCGAGGCCATCCTGGCGCTTTCTCACGGCCGCGCGACGGTGGACAACTCGGAACAAGCAAGAAACAAACCCCATTCGCCAAACGCGTTAGGAACCTAGCCCGTTCAGGGAACGGACCCGCTGTCACAAGGAGATTTTGGACGCTTAAGAAAACTAGTTACTGTTCGAAGTTGGGGGCTGCTTCGTGGGGGCGTTTTCTGACAACTTCCGGGGAAATATGTTTACGCCGTCAGTCATCCGACTCCGCTTACTCCGAGTCAGTTTGGTTACGTGTCCCTATGAATCAGTAACCGCCTCCGAAACGGGAGTTCAAATTTGCCGTCTTAGTGGTCGCGACTATTTCGTGTCGGTGCTTATAGACCGAATTTTTTGAACGCGTAGTACTTGGGAAGGTCTACCAAAAGCGTGAAGATTGCAGAGAGTCCCAAGACAACGAGAACTTGAACTGTCGTGACGGAGGGTAGGACAACGCCGTAGATTCCCAGCAAGGCAAACCCGATCACCGTAGCTAAGCAGGAGATTGCAAGTTCCCTTCCGGGTCGAGATGCCCAGAAGTGCCCTCTCTCCCTCACAATTAGGACTCTGAACTGGCTTGTAAAAACCAACGTAAGCAGGACGAAGGTTTGAAGTGTTCCTATTTCCATTTGGTAGTAATTCGTGCCGATGAAGATGACGATGACGCCCTCGACAACCAGGAGTACGCCGATAACGAGGGACGCTAATGTGATGTTCTTGACGTTCCAAATGTTTGGGCTGCGTGTGGTCTTCACGTTATCAGTGGCAAGCGACATTGTTACGAAGTCATTCGCAAACACTAACAAAACCATGCCTAGCACGGAGAGTACGACGTGATGTAACCAGAAGTAGCCCAAGACCAGTATGCCCACGAACTGAATTACCTTGGTAACTTTGTTGACAACCCATGTTAGCATGCGCTGGTAGATTTGTCTGCTCGTGCCTATAGCGTCGAGGATAACTCTGAGCCCGGGTTCGGTTAGGACTATGCTGGCAGACGCTTTAGCAACATCGGCGGAGTTGTTCACAGCTATGCCTACTTCGGCTTGTTTGAGCGCGGGTGAATCGTTCACGCCGTCTCCGGTCATTCCTACCATGTGGCCTCTTGATTGCAGAAGCTTCACTACTCGGTACTTGTCTTCTGGATAAATCTCAGCCAACCCATCATATTCATCCAGAGCGCTTGCTTGGTCCGGTTCTGGTAGTTTCGTTAGATTTGACATTGGGTAGATTCGATTGCCAATCCCCACTTGCCCAGCGATCTCTCTGGCTATTGCAACGTTATCTCCTGTCAGCATCTTCGTCTCTACGCCTAGCTGTTTCAGTTCTCCTATCGTTTTCTTCGAGTCGGGTCTAGGAGGATCGGCCAATGGGAGGAGTCCTACGAGCTTGAGGTTGTCTAGGTCATTATCCGCTGATTTGGCGACAGCGAGTGTTCGATACCCTTTCTTGGATAATGATTCAACATTAGTGTTGACATTCTTCGCGGTTTCGTCGTCTACTTTGCATAGGGACAGGATTACCTGTGGTGCTCCTTTGGCTACTCTGAATCGTTTTCCGTCATGCTCGATGATTGCCTCGGATCTCTTTGTCGCTGGTTCGAAGGGAGTAAATGAGACCTGCGTGTACCCTTCAGATGATATTGAGAGACTTTTTGCATAGTCTATCACGGCTAGGTCGATCATGTCTCTTATCTCCTCTTTCGAAGCCAGACCCGCCATTATTGCGACCTCATCCTTTTCGAACCCTTGGAATGGAATAGGATCGGTGACGGAGAGTTTGTTCTCTGTGATCGTGCCGGTCTTGTCCAAGCAGAGTACTTCCATTGAAGCTGCGTCCTCAATTGAATCGAGTCGGGTTACCAGAGCGCCTTCTTTGGCAAGTTGCATTGCGCCTACGGCCAGAACGATTGCAAAAACTGCTGGAAGTGCAACTGGGACGGAACCCATGAGAAAGATTAGAGTGAACGTTACGACGGTTAGGAGATCTACGACTCCTGTTAACGTCGCGTCTAATAGCACGAACGCCAGGGCTGCAATGCCAATGTACATTGCATACTTGACAATGGCCGACATGATTTGCTGTTGATGCGATTTCGGTTTGGCGACCTTCACTAACTCTGCAGTTTTTCCGAAGTATGTGTTGGCTCCCGTGTTGAGTACGAGAGCTTTCGCTTCTCCTCGTTTTATTATGGAACTTGAATAGAGAATCCCTGATTGATGTGTAGTCACGGGAAGTGATTCACCGGTCAACGCTGACTGATCAACAGACACTTCTCCTGCCACTATCTTGCCGTCAGCCGGTATTAGATCGCCCAAGCCAACCTGTATGATGTCACCTGGAACTACATCCCGAGCATCCTTAACGACCCATTCTCCGTTTCGTAGAACCTTCGCTTTAATCGCTAGTCGTTTCTTCAAAAGTTCAAGTGCTTTCCGCGAACTGCGAGTATGGTGAAAACCTATGATAGCATTCAGGGTCAGAAGCCCAAAGACTATCACTCCTTCTAGGTAGTGTCCTATGATGTATGAGAGACCTATCGTTAACTCCAAAAGCCAAGGCATCGGTCCCCAATATCGCGACAGGAAATCGGTGAATGGGTTTTTCCGTTTTTCAGATAATTTATTGTAACCGAGTTTTTGGATGCGACTCTTCGCTTCATCTTCGGTGAGACCGGTTGTTGACGTAGCTAATGCCACGTATGCGTCCTCAATTGTTAGATTGGCAAAGTCAGCTGTCGCCTTAGTCGTCATTGAACACTGCTCCGATCCAAAATCGAATTTTCCGCGCGAATGTCACAGTAACTTGGTCGGATATTAGTGAAAGTTCGAACAGATCGAAATAAACTGAGAGGTAGGAAGGGTGTTTTCCGAGCGTCGACGGATGTCTATTCAGAGCATCCTGTATCGTGGACGTCTCATGCCTGATTTCGACTCGCTTTCAGAACAATATACAGGTAAGTTAGCGTTTGCAAAAGTTAACGCAGACGCTTCACCCGAAATCTCTTCAAAGTATGGCGTGCAGGGATTACCCACTCTGAAATTCTTCTGTGGTGGGAGGCCATTAGCTGAGATCGTCGGTTACCTGCCAAAACCAGCACTTCAAAAGCAATTGGACACAATGCTCTCCATGCACAAGGATTGTCTCCAGCAGAGTAGCTCCATGAAAAGCTAAGTCAACCAAAAAACCGGCTGAGCGGTAACAGAGAGGCATTGATACAGAATGGTATACTAGCATTTGTAACCTCGAAAAAAAGGTAAACCGTTAATTTCGAGATATTCAAGAAGGAGTCTATGCAATCTGCTGCTGCCTGTACGACTTGCAACTGTGAAGCTGAGTCGTGTGAGCCTTGCGTGAACCCTAACGTGTGTGCGAACTGTGTCTCTTGTTGCTGTGCAGAGACTCATCTATCTTGGCGACGAGGGAGGATTCATCAGGGTGTTCTCGTAGAATTTGTTAGTCTCGGTTGGATGACTGTTGAGGTTATCGGTTCGATTGGTATCGGGTTGCTTTCGGGTAGTCTTGCTCTGATAGCGTTTGGAAGCGATAGTCTTGTTGAGATGATTTCTGGGTTAATGGTTCTGTTGCACCTGAAGAGTTGCAGAAGTTCGAGTAATCTCGGAGAACTGACGGAGAAAATCACGAAACTGCTTCTTGTAGCGTTAATTCCAATAATCGCTGCTGGTGCCGTTTACTCATACGTTATGGGTCTAAGGCCTGAATCCTCGCCTTTGGGGATAGGTGTGGCCATTGGGGCCGTGATAATCATGCCAGTTCTATGGGTTCAAAAGAAGAGGATAGGTCGTGAGACGAATTGTGTCCCTCTTTCAATTGATGCAGTAGAGTCGGTTACATGCTTCCTCATGGCTCTAACTTTGCTTGGAGGTTTGCTTGTCAACTATTTTCTTAGGATAAGTTGGGTCGATTATGTTGCGACTGCCATAATTCTTGCATTTGTGACAAAAGAGAGTATCGAGGCATTCCATGAGTAAATCGTAATCCACTCCTGTTCAGTCATTGCTTCGTCTTAGAATTGTGCTTTTTTCCGGGGTGGCGGTTCATGTTCTTGAAGGCCTTCGATGTGTAACAACCTGAAAGGCACTCCAGCAAATATCGCTCCCAAAAATGGTCCAAGTAAGTACACGATGATATTTCTCCAATGGCCAGAGGACAGTGCGGGCCCAATGCTCCTCGCCGGATTGAATGACGTGGGGATTCTGATAGCGACTCGAAGCTTGGAGAACTTGATGGCGTTCAGGCTAGGAACGTACGGTGATTTGGTTGTGCTTTCAGCAACTGTCGCATGGTCAACAACCACTATCGCGTTCAGGAAGTATCTGACAGAAATGAACGCGGGCGTCGTAACGTTTTACCGCTTCCTGTTCGCATCTCTTGTATTCGCAGCTTATCTCGTGTTCTCTTCAGAATTTGTGTCAAATGCGTGACATGTCCCTCGACTTGACAGCCCGTATGGCCGTCCGTCGTGTCCCTTGCATTTGACAGAACCTTTTTCGGGCATGAGCCGACAAGTTAACAGAGCCCCACGCTGCGGATCCTCAATCTATTTTGAGACCGCTCAGAGAATCAAGCAAAATGACGGTTCATTCAAAACTGAGATCTACCGCACCTGTGACGCCTGCGATTTCCATGCCATGAACTAGGGATATGATCTCGCTTTGAAGGTCTAATCCCAGATTGACCTAATCTTGTGTGGCTCGTAATTTTGTAAAGAACGTCTGAATGCTTCAGGTGGGGATCTGTCTCGTTTGACGACTTGAACAGCGAATACTTGAAGGGTTGAGGATCATCTTGGATGCTGGCAGTGATCCCAACCATGAAGATAGGTATGATGGGTGCGTGGAATCAGACCTCCGGGGTTTCGATTCATGCTGAACTTGTTGGTAGAGCGTGGGTGGAGCAAGGTCATCCTCTCAGAGTGTTCTCTTTCATAGAGAACGATTATCATGGACGCTCGCTGGTAGGACAGGACGAAGACTATGTAACTCGTTGTTTCGGAACCAGTAAGCTAACCAATCTTCTCGATCCAACACCATTCCTGGAAAATGAGTATGGAATATTCGTTGCTCA
>JBEKGM010000012.1:0-55983 GCA_050012795.1 Bathyarchaeia archaeon
AATGTGCTCGACTCCCTCTTCCCTGCAGATTTTCACGATTTCCTCCAAATCGTTTCGTAATGTCGGCTCTCCTCCAGTGATTTGGATGGCATTGCCAGGAACGGGGCGTTCGGCGCGCAGAACCTTAACCATCTCACGGATCTTCTCCAAGGTAGGTTCATACACGTATGCGCCTTCCACGCCCTTCTTTGCGTAGAAGAAACAGTACCAGCAGGTAAGGTCGCACCGATTTGTAATTACCAGGTTGGTTAGGCCTGAGTGACTAAGGTGACTCGTGCAGAGCCCACAATTGGTTGGGCACGCACATTTTTCCAACGGAACGTTGGGGTTCTCAATACCCTTACCGTTGTGCGAATGCTTCGCAAACTTGTAGTACATATCGGCGGATCCGAAGTATAATTCCTCAATCTCGCCATGGTCGGGGCAAGTTTTAGAGATCCAAATCTTCCCGTCGCGTTCGTAAACAGATGCGGGAAGGATCTTGTTGCAGTCCGGACAGATACTTCGAGTCTCACGAATCTGCTTAAGCTCAGTCCTTTCAATTTGAATAGTTTCCAGTTTTACCACCGTTAGTGAATTGGTCGGGCGTAGGTTTTCATGCATATTAATTCTTTCCAAACGAGAACTAGGGTGAAACGTAGGACCGGAAAAAGGCTCATTTTACGCCTATTGTTGGATTACGAAGTGACACAAATATCAGGGAAAACGCCCTCATCCGACTGGCTGGTGACATGAATGGCTGAGTTCAAGCCCCCAAGCAGGTCGACTACAACGATTACTCGCATTATGATGCCTATGGACGCTAACGTAGCCGGGAACGTCTTCGGCGGTAGCATCCTCAGACTCATAGATGAAGTGGCCTCAATCGTTGCCTTTCGTCACGCGCGGAAGAACGTGGTGACCGCCTCAATTGGTAGAATGGACTTCTTCTCACCCGTCTTCATCGGAGACCCCCTGCGCCTGAACGCGTCAATCAACTACGTTCACAGGACATCCATGGAGATTGGAGTTCGCGTTGAAGCAGAGAATCCCATGACTGGTCAGGTGAGGCATACGGGAACATGTTTTCTAACATACGTCGCGCTCGACAAGGATGGGAAGCCTTCACCGGTTCCAGCGTTGAAGCTGGAGACAGATGATGAAAAGCGGCGATGGACTGAAGCTGACATTAGAAGAAGCATACGGCTCGAGCTGATTGGAACGAGGTAATGATTGGAATGTTCGGAAAACTTCAAGAAGAATCGGCGCCTAGTTGGGAGGGTGGAAGAAGAATGCCGATTGGTGTAGTAATCACTTTCGACGACGCGGCGAATAAGGCATGGGTGACAGTTTCCGAACCTGACCTTGACAGGTACATTGGACACGAAGCCACTTTCCTATTCTCGAAGACAAAGGACTTCAAAGGGAAAGTCCTAGGAATCGAGGATGATTTCCTGGTGGTTCAGTTTAGCGAGCAGCCCCTCGGGCTAGGTCAAGGTAGCCAAGTCTCAATTGCAGATTAACGACTTGCCACTTTATAACACAGGACGCGAATTCGAAACTGTTAACGTTAGAGGCCTAGTATGTGATTCGAAATCTGGAAAGAGATTGGCGAGAAAGGGTAGTGAAGAATAACCTCGACCTCATAATACTTAGGCTTCTGCACGCTCAACCCAGATGGGGATATGAAGTGAACACTGCGATACGGGACAGGTTCCGGGTCTATCTAAGTGCCGGTACGCTGTATCCGCTTCTTCACTCCTTGGAAGAAGACGGCTACATTCAAGGCGAATGGGAATCAGAGAAAGGGCGAGGGCGAAGAATCTACAGGATCACGGAGAGCGGCATCCATTTCCTGGAGACGGGCGAGAAGGCTACGTTGGACTTAGCTAGGATAATCCAGAGCCAAATGAAGGATTCAAAACCCCCGTAATTCGAAAGCAATATCAATACATACCCGTTTTGCAGCAGGGATCGGAATGCTAGAAAATTCAGCTATCGGCAAATTCTTCAAGAAGAATCCTGCAGCGAGAGTAATCGTCTTAATACTAATCCTGCTCGCCGCCACGTACGGTAGCGTCGCCGTACTCAAAGTCGCGTTGAACACTGAGTCGCCTCTAATGGTTGTCTCATCAGGAAGTATGATACCCACGCTTAATGTGGGGGACATTATCCTAGTTCGAGGAACCGACCCGAACACAATAACTGTTGGAACAATAATCATCTTTCACAGCCCGTATGATTACAGCATGCCAATAGTTCACCGCGTTATCGCGATCTCAAACGATGGAAATTCACTCTCCTTCCAAACTAAAGGCGATAATAATCCTGGACCCGACGGATGGAGTGTCCCAGCCCAGAATCTGATGGGAGTTTACGTTGCGAAGCTACCCTACGTTGGTTTGATCAGCCTTGAACTGAGAGGACCGTTAGGTGCGACGCTAATAATCCTGCTAGTCGCGTTGATTATAGCGATCGAATATAGCGAATCAAAGCACGAGTCGAAAGGGAAAGCGAACTCAGCTTAGCTTAGTCCCGGTCGTGACTAATTCTCCGGCTATTGCGGTATGAGTCCGACGCACTGGGGGGAAATCTTGAGAAGCACATACGCAGCGATCTTGCGTTTGTCTACCATTTGGCACCCTTACTCGTAGGTTATGAGTGTCTTCTCTTCGAGGGTATCCTGAAGTTTCGTAACTGCCCTGTGAACTTCAGTCTCCTTCTTTGCACCAGTGCACACCAACTTCCCGCTAGCGAAGAGCAGAATCACAACCTTCGGGTCATCCATCCTATAGATGAGCCCGGGAAATTGTTCAGGCTCGTACATGGTACGTTTCAGCGAGTAGGTGGACTTTTCCAGATCAATGTACCCGCCTAACCCTGCGGACGCAACGATGTTCTGAATTTGAATCTCAGGTTTGCCGAGGATAACGATCCCGTTTCGTTTCAGCTCATCAACAACCTTCATGACGGCCTTGCGAGCTTGACGTTCCGACTTTGCTCCAGTGCAAACCATTTTGCCAGAACTGAAGATCAATGTGGCGGTCTTAGGCTTCTTTAGGCGATAAACAAGGCCAGGAAACTGCTCAGGCCGATATTCTACGCCCGGAAACACTCGAACAATAGAATTCAAGTCAATGTTCTGGTGAAGGGTTGCGGACGCGACAACGTTCTCGATGTTGATGAACGCTTTTCTTACCGGACGCGCTACTGCCACCTTATAAACCCAACAACAGCCTAAACCCTCTGCATATATAAGCCCTATTAAGGGCGCAGTGCAGCGTTCAGCGAGAATAATAGCGCAAGCCCGTAACTTGAATACTCGGGGACGGGAGTAACCCAGTTCACCGTCACCTGAGCGAATCCAGCATTACCCATACTGTCGTATGCAATCACAGAGACGGTGTAGGTGCCGGGTGTCGAGTAGGCGTGATACAGCACTTCGCTGACCTGGCTTTGTGCCGAGTATGGCACATCCTTTGTTGCTCCATCCCCAAACTGCCATGTGAGCTTCGTTATTGTTGACCCGGGACTCGTCTTTGCCGTCACTCCGAAAGAGTAAGTTTGGGGAGAATACTGCGTCAAATCTACAGAGTCGAAGGCTACCTGAACGGTTCCGACCCCAGTAGTCGACAGTGACGTTGTAGTTGTGATGGTAAAGGAGACATTATCCTGGACCAGATTTGTACTCGTATGTGCAGAGACGCTTACTACTAATACGCATAAGGACAGAAGCATGACGCCGATAACTAACGGTCGAGAGTTCACAATTAATCCTCCACGATGGAGAAATCAACGCGTTATTGCAAATAAAGATAACCGCATACCCCCGCAAAGACGTGTATGTTTCTCGCGAATTTTCTTCGGCTGTTTACAGACTGTTGCGTCTTCTCAAGTCCTAACGCAATCGCGCCAACCGCGAATCCGAGGAGGATCCCATCTATTGGGAAGACTGGGATTCCACCCCTGACGAGGGTGGGCCGAAAACTGTTGAACTCGATGTCGTTACGGAGGTGGTTGTTGTTGAACTGCTCGTGGAAGAAGTGACCGTGGTTGACGTTGAAGTGAACTTGGAATTAATTGTGGTAGTTTCGGTTGCCGTTTGCGCTGGGGATGTAAGCGGGGTAGGTTTGGTTAGGGAAGGTGAGTTTGATAGAAGAATAATACGGAAGATTAGCATTACTCAGCGTTACCTCTTCGACTCGCAACAGTGTTAATCGGTTAGTGGTGTTCAGCAGTGCTCACTTCCTAGTTCGTCTAACAACTCCTACAATGGCCAGGCCGAGGAAGATTCCAGCCAGGATTGCTTCCCATGGGAATCCGGGAATTCCGGGGACTTCTAGAGTGTTGCTGCTGAATGTTTCAGTGGTGGTCGATGTTTCAGTGCCTACGCTTGTCGTGGTTGAGGTTGAGAGGGAGCTGCTAGTACTCGTTGTTGACTCGGTTATGAGGCTTGTTGAAGTGGAAGTGGTTGTCGTGGTGGCGCTCGTTAACGTGGTTGTGAATGTGGATGACGCTGAATTTGAAACGATGGTTGAAACGATCGTAGTTGTCCCTCCTCCCGTACTGACCGTTGGCGGATTCAAAGGGTCAAGGTGGAACACTCCCACTAAGCTAGGCACAGAGACTCTCGATCCTGTTCCCACTGTCCATCCGTCCTGCGTGTTACCTGGCTGTCCATACACTGAATTGAGACTGAGCCCTTCCACAATTGGCGGCGAAATCGTCTTGGCAGTCCAGGTTTGTCCGTCGTAATGAACAAAGACAGCGTTCGCGGCGCCTGTCTCATTGGTACCTCCTACTGCCCATCCGTCACCGTTCCCCGAACCGGTATTAACTTGGTCAACATAGACTGCTCTTAGAGTGGGCGGAGTCGAAAGACCAAGCACCTGGTTCAAGCCACCACTCCAGCCTTGTCCCCCGTTCGTCGTTGTTAGAATTGTACCGTCCGCTCCGACGATCCATCCGTGATTTGAGTCAGTGAAGAATACGCCGTACAGGTTGGGAGTAGCTCCCCCAAGCGCTGTCATCGTAAACTGATTCCATGTGGCGGTTGAACCGGAGATTGATAATGAGTATACGACGCCATTATTTCCAACTGCCCAGCCAGCGAACTGGTTCGCTCCAGGGTTATCGATGAAGACCCCGTTCAGTTTCGGGCTGCCCAATGCTGATTGTGATAATCTCCACTGGTTCGTGTTTGAGGCGTAATGGAAGAACTCCCCCCCGTCCCCCACAGCCCAGCCTTCCCCGCTGTTAATCATAAAGACGGAAGTTAACGCGCATGCGCATACTGGTTGGGTTGATGACGCGCCAGTCCAACTGTTACCGTCCCAATGTATCGCGAATGGCACCTCGGGTTGCACCATGTTGCCGCCAACTGCCCAGCCGTCATTCCCGCCCGACATGTAGATGCTCATGATGTTGAATGAATTTCCTCCGAGCTGAGGTGGCGGCGCAATCTGCGCCCGATGCCATTTGACTCCATCCCAATGAATTAGCGCCGGTTCGCTATTGGCGACGTCCCACCAGCCACCCGCCCACGCGTCATTTCGGCTTACTTCGACAACCGCAGTCAGGTTACTTGTTTGGGTTATCCCGGTGTTCCCTCCAAAACATGGGGTCGCCACTGCGTTTCCGCAGTTCGAATTCTGCGTATCAATGATTATGCCGCTGGTTCCAACAGCCCAGCCTGCACCGCTACTCGGGAATGAAGAGCCGATCAGGCTGACGGCAGGTCCAGTTGCTGTTTGACTCGGGGAAGTTAGTGCAAGCCATTGATTAGAAGTGCCAAGCGTGTTGGAGAAAAGAATTACACTGCTGCTACCGAACGCCCAACCTTCCGTCGTGCTGGTCAAGAAGACGTTTTCCAGATTTTGGTTGGTTGCACCGGGGCTCACGGGACCGTTCCAACTTCCGGATGGGCCACAGCAGAAATGCCAAATCTCCGCCGAACCCGCTAGCGCGTCGCCCACGGCCCATGCTTCAAGGTTACTGCCACCCTGGTCCACGAAGACGGATCTCAAGGTCACTCCAACGGCTGGCTGGGTCTCAACCCAAGCTCCACGAGTGAGTTGAACTATCGTGCCATGGTCACCGACCGCGAATCCGCCCAGATTGCCCGTCTGGTCCACGTACATGTAGACGCCATTAAATCGGGCTGCATGGGTACTAGTGAATGGGCATCCCCATGAACCACCCCCGAGCGGATCCCCATTGAAGCTGCAGATTATACCGTGTGATCCTGCAGCATTTGCGCCCACTGCGTACGTCAACCCTTGTGACTGGAAGGGCCCGGAGCATCCTGTTTGACCGGTTTCAGGTGAGTTGCAAACCATGAATACTGACGTTAAATTGCCCGCCCCAGCCGCGGATAACCCTTCATCCTTTTCTGTAAGCGTACCACCATTCCAATAACTCGCAACAGGGCAAATCGTTGTTGCACACGTGCCGAAAGCTGTTGTGCTACCTCCAACAAGCCACCCATCAGAAACATACCCACTCGAACTGTACGGGTTGCAGATCGAACCCACATTCGGTGCTCCAGGCGTCAAACAGAAGTGGACCGAGTTGTACACTGCGGTTGTCACAGGAGGAGTAAGTATATGCCAAGAAAAACCATCATAATGCGAAATGATACCAGTAGTACCGTCACCGCCAACAACCCACCCGTCACCCGTACCGACCGACGCGGATCCACTTGACTTAGCCATGTAAATACCACGCAGGGTGCCAGATGCGTCAGAAGAAATGTACTGAGTCGGGTTAATGTCTCGCCACCGACCAGAAGGTGTAGCAGCATGAGCGGGCATAAGGCTGACGCCGACTACAAGAACCATTAATGCGGCAATTAGGAATGTGCGACGGTCTGAGGCTTTCGCACCAGATAACCTGGCTACCTTGTCCTCCAAGCGGCACCATCCCTATGGAGAGTTAAGGTATCTGGACCTGTAGTCACGTCTATTGTATTGTTGCAGATGTATGTTTCGCGTGAAGTTTTCTTCTCTGTTTACTGATTGTTGCGTTTGCGTCTTCTCAACAGTCCTAACGCGATTGCGCCTACCGCGAATCCTAGGAGGATTCCTTCGACTGGGAAGCCTGGGATTCCGCCGCCGCCATATCCGGATGAGTAACTGAAGACGGTTGAACTCACTGTTGTTACGGATGTGGTTGTTGTCAACGTGGTTGAGCTACTCGTGGAAGATGTGACGGTGCTTGACGTTGATGTAAGGGTGGAGTTAATGGTTGTAGTTTCGGTTGCCGTTTGCGCTGGGGACGTAAGCGGGGTAGGTTTGGCTAGGGAAGGCGAGGTTGCTAGAAGAATGATTAGGAAGACTAGCATTACTCCTAGTGTTATCGCTTGGGCTTGTGACAGGGTTAGGAATCGTTTAGTTGCGTCCAACAGTACTCACTTCCTAGTTCGCCTAATGACTCCTACCGTGGCTAAGCCGATGAGGATTCCGGCAAGGATTGATTCCCACGGGAAGCCTGGGATTGCTGGAATTTGCTCCGTGTTGCTGCTGATTACGGTGGATGTTTCTGTGGTTACGCTTGTGGTGGTTGAGGTTGAGAGGGAGCTGCTTATGCTCGTTGTTGACTCGGTTAGGAGGCTTGTTGAAGTGGAAGTGGTTGTGGTCGAGGCGCTGGTTGACGTGGTTGTCAAAGTGGATGACGCGCCTCCGCTGACTGAAGTGGAAACGATCGTTGTCGTTCCCGCATTAGCACCGTAGATTGGCGGATTCACCGGGTCAAGGTGGAAGATACCCGTTAAATCTTGCATTCCGGCAACAGGCTGTGCACCTACAGCCCACCCATCAGTTGGACTCGTCGTAAAGACTGAGTACAACCCTAACCCTGGATATACTTGATATGGTATTTGCATAGCTGTCCAGCCGCCACCGTTCCACCAGGCCAGCGTTTCATTCCCTTGACTGTCGTAGCCAACTGCCCATCCATCTCCGCTCCCAGCATTTGTACTGTACGTATCAACATGGACCGACCTCCACACCGTTGTTGGGGGAGCATTAGCTGCGCTCCCTAGAACCCAGTTAACCCCGTCAGTTGTTGTTATGATCGTATTCCCTGATCCGACTATCCATCCGTGAGTTGAGTCAGTGAAGTAAATTCCATAAAGGTTTACAGTGTTTGGTAGGCCTGGAATAGACCCCATGGTCCAAACGCATGGGGCGTTATTGCAATTCAGCGAAAGTATAGTGCCGTCGTCTCCTATAGCCCAGCCGGCGTAGCTGTTACTGCCTGGATTATTTATGAAGACTCCGTTCAGGTTGGCGTCAAAACTTGCAGGAAGACCAGAAGCGTAAAGACTCCACCCTGGGTTTGCTTTACTGTACGTCCATATCCCTCCATTCGTTCCGACAGCCCATCCGTCAATCGGACCGATTGAGGCGAAGTATACTGATCTCATCTCACATCCGGCAGTGGAGTTTGCACACTGCCCAACACTTACTGGTTGCCAGTAGTTTTGAATGATCGTGTTCCAAGTATATGCGACGGGGCAAGAAACCCGACCGCAAGTGGGGGGAGGAACGCTTGACGTGTTTTGTCCTCCGACAGCGTAGCCTTCACCGCTACCGGCCATGTAAATTCCGTAGATGTCTGGCTTCGTAATCCCCTGCCCTGCCACATTCTCGGGTATGTTGGCCCGATGCCATTTGTTACCGTCCCAATGAATCATGGATGTCAAATTGTTAACTGTATCAAAAAGTCCGGCAGCCCAAGCATCAGAATCACTTGTCTCATAGACTGCTCTTAGCTGCGCAGTTTGTACAATGCTTGTTTGGCCTCCCCAGCATGCGGATGGGCTCGACGTCTGCACTATTGAACCGCAACTTGAGTCGCTGGTCTGAAGTATCACACCATGCGTTCCTACAGCCCAACCAGCACCTCCACTTTGAAAACTAACGGAATTAAGGTCTATGGCAGGACCAGTTCCGGTAACTAGGGTGTTAGATCCGCCACCACCGATCGCTGTGAAGCTGCTGCCAGGCAAATTGGTTCCATGGAGGATTGTGCTCTGAGTGCCAACAATCCATCCCTCGCTCTGGCTGACAGGAAAAACGCTTTCCAGAACTATCTTATTCACCGGCGTTGGAGAGAGTACCCCCGCCCAAGTCCCGCTGCTAAAATGATAGATTACACCCTGCATTGCGGTGGAATCATATCCAACCGCCCAAGCGTCGATGCTAACATCATCCACGGCGACTCCGTGAAAAGTCGTCGTCGAAGGCGCCACCACAGTGTCCTCCCATTGGCCACCAAAATACCTAGCTATGACGCCGTTGTTTCCAACCGCGAAACCTTCCAATTGGTTCGCCGAGTCGATGAACATGTATATTGAATTGTATATCGTTGCGGTTGAGCTGTAGAGTTGAGAAGGTGGACCTATCTCCATGGCATGCCATCCGCCTCCGGTAGGAGCATCGCCCGTGTATTCGTAGATCCTACCATGAGTACCATCAGTTCCAGTGGCGTATGCGTCACCGGGCCCGCTGGGGCATCCTTTCCCATTCGGATCATTATCCACGTGACATGTTTCGAAGACCGACGTTAGGTAGCCTGTGGAATTTAATCCCGTTTTATCTATGGTGATACTTGAAGGATTTGTGACGTAAGCGGCAATCTGGCCCGTTGCGTCACCTCCGACAATCCAACCATCCGAACCGTCACCATTCGGGCTGCAGAGGCCGACACTTGGCGCCCCAGGCGACGTGCAGAAGTTCACTCCTGAATAGAAGGCTGGACTCACGATTCCGTTGATCCCCTTGATAAGCCATGAGAACCCATCGTACCAGACGACCGTTCCCCCTCCTGAAGCTCCCCCGCAACCAGACGTAGAGAATGGCCACAATGCGGAGCTGGGGTCACATCCGCCTACCGCCCATGCATCCCCTGCTCCCACAGACCCGAATCCTGCCTGTCGTACGTACACTCCGTTAAATGGAACGTTTGGTCCAGGAACGAATGAATCCCCAGCGGACACGTACTGGGTTGGGTTGATATCACGCCAAGGCCCGGCGACTGTGCCACCCCCGGCTGACACGGGTCCCAAAGCTAACGCTGCGAATGCGATGGAAATGATCATGGTAACTAAGAAGGCCCTGTTCAATCGAGCATGGTTCATTTTTCCAAGTCCTTCAAGTATTTCCTTACGGCTTCACGAATCACGAAAGATCGCGATGGTGCCTTGTCTTTGTCGATCAGGTCATCCATCTTGTCAAGGAGTTGGATGGGGAGCGTGGCGGTTATGTTCGCCATTCTTGACCTGCGGCTGGCGACGTCAGCGACTTGCTCAGTCATCAAACATTCCTCCGGCGCCTTAGCAGCATCAGCGCAATAACTCCGCCAACGATACCGGCGATGATTGACTCAACTGGGAAGCCTGGAATACTGCTGCTCACGTTGAGCGTGACGGTGAATTGCTGGCCGTCGCTGGCTGCGGTGATGGTTTGGGTTCCGGAAGTTGAGCCTTGGCTGAAGGTTACGGCGTAGTTTCCTGGTGGCAGCGTGAAGGTGACTATCCCTTGTGAATTGGTGACGCCCTGTAGTCCTAATGCTGGAATTGTTACTGTTATTCCCTGCAGAACGGTGCCCTGATTATTGACGACTTTGATTGAGATCGTTATGTTCGATGGCATGGTAGTCGTTGAGGATGTTGAGGCTTGCGTGGTGAATGCGGTCGTGGAGCCAAATATTGTTGACACGATTGTTGTTGTCGCACTAAGAACTCCCCCGAAGGGTGAGAATCTCAACATTGTGGAGAGCGGGGTCTTGTAGCCGTACGGCCCGCCAATACCTGGGGCTTGCGGCCCTGTTGAACCAAAGTATTGGGAAAGACCGGTACCCGCCGGTGGTAAAGATGTAGTGCAGGGGATGGGTGTAGTGCAAGCAAAATCAGGACTGCCACCCACAATCCAACCGTTCTCCGGCGACGTCATGTATACAGAGGAAAGTATGGGTGGAATTTCACCAAGAAGTGAGGGAGAGAGCGAGACGTGTGCCCACGCTGTGCCATCCCAGTGAAGTATCGTCGCTGTCCGGTTACCTGGAAAACCAACAGCCCACCCATCGTCGGGTTTCGTGAAGAATACTGATTTTAGCATCCCATCAGTGTGCCCATAAGGAGAAATACCTCCGGGAATACTGGGCGCAGCGACGGGCTCCCATTTTGTTCCATCCCAATAGATTATCACTGGTCCTGCTACTGCGTTGAGCGGCGGACCCGTTGGTGGAAGAACCTGAAGTCCTCCGACGGCCCAACCACTCGAGGGTGATAACATGAATACCGAAGTCAAGTTTGCGAATTGAGATAAGCTAGGAGTTCCGCTTACGCTGACGAGACTCCACGTTCCTATACCACCGCTCACAGTATAGTGAAGGATAGTGGCATCATCTCCCACAGCCCAACCTTCGTATTGGTTCAGCATGAACACTGATTCCAGAGCAGGAATGGGTGCAGGACTAGTTGGCGAAGGAAAGACTCCCCACGTCCCCACCCCAGCAGTAACCTCGTAGTGAAGTATGATTCCAGTGGGTGAACCTGATGCAGACGTCTGAGCGCCGACTGCCCAGCCTTCACCCGAATTCACCATGAATATTGATCTAAGAACGTAAGAGCCTGGCGGCGGAGAAATCGAATTCCACGAGCCACCCGTGTAGTGCAGTATGATTGGACACAGAACTCCGGGGCCACTAGCACACGACGAAGTTGAATGTAACCCGCCTCCTACTGTCCAAACGTCGCCACTATTGACCATAAAGACCGAGTTCAAATTGTTCAAGGTGCCGATGGCTACGCCTTTCGTCCAAGCAAAACCATCCCAATGATAGATCGTTGGCTCATCGGGGACTGGGATATTAAACGGTGGATTGAGCAAGGGTATCGAAGCATTTCCAACGGCCCAACCATCGTTGGGGTTGATCGGCCCAGTTAATGGTGGACCGAAAGATATGGACGTAAAATTATTGATGGTTGGACTTGTAACAGTACCATAGTTAACTCCGTTGAAATGCAATACAACTCCGTCAGTTCCAACAGCCCATCCATCATCAGCCCCGTTGAAGTATCCCGAATTGAAATTCAGTAAAGGCACCGGTGAAGTTGGCACTAGGTTAGAAGGCAGAGCAGTCCAAGAACCGCCAGAATAGTGAAGGATCGTACCCTTCACGCCGAAGGCCCAGCCGTCAGTGGACGAAGTCATGAATACTGAAACTAGATTATTGGAGGTCGTGCCCGGACTTACTGGACCAGCCCATGTTCCGGATGAGTAGTGTATGATTATTCCTCCATCTCCCACGGCCCATCCTTCTGTTGGGCTTAGCATGTATAATGAGCGAAGTGTGGTTGTAACTGGCGAGGCAACATTATTCCATGCACCTCCAAAATAGTGATAGATATTTGAACCGGTTGAACCAGTTGCACCAACAGCCCATCCTTCTGTAGCGCTAACCATGAAAACAGAGTAAAGTGGCGCAGGTACAGGGCTGGGGGGAATGTTGTTCCATCCTCCTCCAAGTCCTGGAACACCAGTCCAATGCCAGAAAACGCCTTGAGGCGATGAACTTTGAGTTTGACCTACGGCCCATACGTCAGTGCTGCTAACCATAAAGGCTGACCACAGAGGGCCAGCATTCGGCGTGGTAAGACCTGCTGTCTGTGTTCTCCAAGTTATTCCATCCCAATGAAGAGCTACTGAAGTGTCATTGAAAGTTGGCGGTCCACTTCCAGGAAGGGGTGTGGTTAATCCTTGGAAGCCAACCGTCCATCCGTCAGTCCCATTAGTGATCGGATTGTTGGGAGGTCCGAATGTGACTGAAGTCAAATTGTACGCGCCCGGGGAACCTCCGATCGGCGGGTTTAGAACTTGTGGTGCCGGTACAAGGTTCCAGGTTGATCCATCATAATGAAAGATTGCGGGCAATGCACGTAACATAATCGTAGTAGGTTGAGAGTCGCCGACTGCCCATCCTTCATGCGGGGATAGCATGTACACCGAATTGAGCTGAGGGTTTGCGGGTGGGCTGATGTACGCGTCGGGGTTAATGTCCCGCCAGAACCCCATCTGCTGGCTTGCAGGAACAGCTGTAACCGTCAAGGCAACGAGTGAAATCGCAATCAATGCCATCCAAAACTTCGTCTTTCGCATATGAAACCAACTATCCAGTGACGAAGTGAGCGTATGCTGTACAATTAATAACATTAAGTAAGCACTACATGTTAAACAACAACGGGCCTATGGCCTAATTCTTACCGCGAAAGTGACTCTGGAACTGGGTCCGGTTTATTTCAATTCACAATCGTTCACATGGCTAGTTAGACATGTTTCACACATTGTGTTACCGCACCGCGGGCATGCTTTCAAGGGACCCTCTAAAGCTCTGCCGCAGAAGCCGTAAAAGATGCCAGAGAGAGATGACAAGATGCCTAGGGAGGAGAACGAGGCTACTATAAGTGCTCGTTTACGCAAGCATTGAGGAGAGAACCTTGAAGATTCGTTTGAGGTTATATGGAGTGTTTAGGTCTGCGGCAGGGTCATCAAGTATCCAACTTGAACTCCCCTCGGATGCCCCAACTGTTAGAACAGTAATCGATGTGCTCTCGTCTCATTCGGAATATGGAGGCCTCGTGAAACTCCTTCTGAGCGATCAGACCGCTGATCCTCGGCCGAACGCGTTGATTATGGTTTCCGGCCGGGAGATAAGTAGCCGGAACGGGTTGGAGACTCCTCTTCTCGAGAGTGACGAACTGTCACTTCTTCCCGTCGCGCACGGTGGTTGAAGCCTGATTCAGACTACCCGAGCGGTATCCCGTGACGTCGAATGCAACATGAACATACCCGAAACCTCGCAGGGCGTCTGAGATTCTGTCAAGCAGATCTTCGTTAAAGAAGAGTTTTCGTTCGTCTCTTCCTACTTCGATTCTTGCTATACCTCCGTGATCGCGTACCCTCAGCTCCTTCACCCCAGTAAGATTTCGAATCAGGTTCTCTGAACGCTCGATCCTCAGTAATCTTTCAGGGGAAATGATTTCTCCGTATGCAACTCGAGAGGATAAGCATGGCATCGATGGCTTGTCGAAGTTGGGTAGTCCAAGAATCTTCGCTAACTCCCGTACCTCTTCCTTATTCATTCCAGCCTTCGCTAATGGTCTGCGTATTCCCTTCTCGGTGAGTGCCGCAGCGCCAGGCCTGTGGCCCTGTAAGTCTTCAGCGTTAGTTCCATCAACAACTGCGTAGCCACCTAACTGGTCTGCTAGTTGAATCAGCTTCTCTCCCAATTCCTGCTTGCAGAAGTAGCATCTGTTCGTTGGGTTTGAAACGTAATTCGGATCATTGAGTTCATCAGTAAGTATGATCCTGTGCTTCACCTGCATTAATGTCGCCAACTTCTTCGTCTCCTCCAACTCCAACGAGGCAAGGCTTGGAGAATTCGCGGTTACTGCAACCACCTCATTGCCTAACGCGAGCTTCGCGAGGTAAGTGATCAGGGTACTATCAATTCCGCCTGAAAATGCCACTAATACTCTACGGCATGAGATCAGCTCTGCCAACACTCTACTCGCCTTGATGCGCAAATCCTCGCGAATATTGACGTTCCGGCCATCCAAAGCGCGGAGAGAGGTGTTTGCTGTTAACATTTTATTCTCAATGAGATGTTCATCGTACTTAGGCATTTCCCGAGTGACGAAGAATTGCGAGAAACATTAGAGAAACTGTCTAGAGGAGAAATCTCCGTAGATGATGCTGAAAAGGCGTTGAAAGTTGACGTAGTGCAAAAGGTTGGGGGTATCGCAAGGCTTGATGTTTCGCGGGCTACTCGACGGGGTATTCCGGAAATTATTCTTGCGGAAGGCAAGTCAGAAGGTGATCTGGTTGCAATCTGCAAGACCATGCTGGAACACAATCACAGAGTAATAGTCAGTAGGGTGTCCGATTCACAGTTGTCCATCTTGAGGAGAAATTTCGAAGCATCCCACATTTTCGAAGAGTTCGCTCACGCTAAGGGGGTTGTAATTAAGCAACATGACTTCTTGCCGAGGAAGACTGGCGGGAAGGTGGGAATTCTCACGGCGGGAACTGTCGATTTGGGCGTCGCTGAGGAAGCACAGATGATTGCCAACGAGATGGGGTGTCTAACCTTCTTAGAAGCAGACGCGGGTGTTGCTGGAATTCACAGACTGAGCGAACCTCTAATGACCCTCATCAAGAATGATGTTGATTGTCTCATTGTTGTGGCTGGACGAGAAGGAGCATTACCCACGGTGGTGGCAGGCCTCGTTGATATACCACTCATATCGGTCCCGACATCTTCAGGGTATGGATATGGGGGCAGAGGAACTGCCGCATTAATGGCCATGCTTCAGGCATGTTCTCTGGGTCTGGCCGTGGTGAATATTGATTCAGGGATAGCGGCTGGCGTAGTCGCGTCACAAATTGCTAACCGCGTTGCTAGAGCGAGAGAGAAGCAATAGGGCACTAAGACGGGTTCACGGTCTTCAGATGGCCAACCGCAGCCTTGACGACGTCAACAGACTTAAGGAATGAAGCTCGTTCTTCCTCGTTCAACTTCAATTCAATAACACGTTCGACTCCTCGTGCCCCAAGGACGGCTGGAACATCCACGTAAACGTCGCGCACTCCATACTCCCCACTTAATCGTGACGTCATGCACAATACCATCTTCTTGTCTTTGATCACGCTTTCGACCATTCTTGTGATTCCATGCGCTGGGGCGTATATTGTAGCACCTTTGAGCGCGATCACTTCTGCCGCCGTCTTTCTCGTTCTTTCCACGATTTCGGCAACCTGATTTTCCGGTAACAATTCTGTTATCGGGACACCGTTAACGGTGGAGAACCTCGGTAAAGGCACCATTGAATCCCCATGCTCGCCAATAACTACTGCATGAATTGAACTAGTTGACACTTTCAGAGCCCTTGAAATGAAATATTTGAATCGCATCGTATCCAACATGCCGCTCTGCCCAAAAACTCGCGACGAGTCGAATCCAGACACCTTCCAGGACAGGTACGTCATAACATCAACTGGGTTCGTTACCATGAGGATGAGTGACTTCGGAGCATGCTCAACAATCTTCTCCGTAATACCGCGTATTATCTCCTCGTTCTTTTCCTGCAAGTCGAGCCTCGTCATTCCAGGTTTTCTTCCAAGGCCCCCTATAACAACAACCAGGTCAGAACCTGAAATATCCTTGTAATCGTTTGATCCGACAATCTCGACGTCGGCACCTTGCTCCGCAGTCATTTGACCGAGGTCAAGGGCTTCTCCCTCAGGCAGACCTTTGACTATATCAACGAGTCTGAGATCAGCAAGCTCTCTGCTAGCAACTTGAAGAGCCACCGCGCTTCCAAGCTTTCCAGTACCAATTATGGAGACTAGTTTTCGCGCTGACAAACTAATTGCCTTTGTAAAGATCCTGAAGAACTTGCATATGGTCTCATCGTTTTATGAATAAACCCATTTATTTTCGAAAGTTGCCAGTAATAATCACTATTCATCGTGTTGGAAAGCCTTTTATGGCTTCGCTAATCGCTAACACCAATCGAGTGAGAAAGGGGAGGGAATATTGATTGGCTGAAATGTTCTGCGTGAAATGTAAGGAGAAGAAGACAGTGCCCGATGACCAGACAACGATGGAAAAGACTGCTAAGGGTCGCAACATGATGCGTGCGATTTGTCCGACCTGTGGCACTAAGATGACGAAGTTCACGAAGTAACTCGTTGGACCTCATCGCTCCTTCGTTCTACACCTTCAAACCTATTTTTCAACATGAGTATTTTTCCACAATGCTTAGAGCCTACGCTAATCGTGGCTGCTCTCTCGGGACTCTGATGGACATTAATTCATCCACAATCTCCTTCCGAATAACGTTCATCGACCTTGACGGTCTTAAACCACACGAGGAAATTATCGAACAAGCTGTCAGACAACTTGCAAAAGCAATTCGTGAAGAGAACGAAGTTCGTGACCCGTTAATCGTGGATAAACGATCTCTGGTAATTCTCGATGGGATGCACCGATACAGCGCGCTGAAGAAACTTGGCTGTCAACGCGCCCCGGTCTGTCTGGTGGAATATGATGATGAGAGGATTGGTGTTGGTGCCTGGTTCCGTTGCTTCAACGCGACCAATCCAGACGCATTGGCTGCAGAAGCACTTGGAGCGCTTAATCGAAAGTACGAACGAGAAGTGATCGGCACCAGTGAGATTGATCTGAAGAACTCTGCCATCATGACACGGCTATCCAGATTCCAATTGACAGGGGAAATGGATAGGCTTTCAAAATCTCAGTTGGCGGTCAAGATTGAAAAGTACATTTCTGGAGAGGGTTTCAAGTGTGAGTATGCGGAGGATACTATTGCTCAGCCTACCTCGAAGGCGAATCTTGTCATCCCGGTTCCAATATTCTCTAAGACGGAGATCAGGGAGACTGCAATGTCAGGTCGACTGCTACCTCACAAGGTAACTCGTCACATAATCCCGTCGCGCCCGCTCAGACTAGACGTCCCCTTGGACCTTCTAGTTAGCGGCAGTAGTGAAGAAGCAAACGAGAAACTGGAGCAACTACTCTCATCAAGACGCGTAACCCTAAAACCCCCCGGCTCAGTTATTGACGGAAGACGATACCAAGAGGAACTACTTATCTTCGAAGCCTGACCGTCTCAGATTTATATCACAGTCTATTGTAGTCGCAAATCGTGATCTCACTTGCCTAGGGAAATTGCTGATGCAGACGAATTTGTCAAGATGTCAGAAAAGGCAATCGAATGCCGAGTTAAGAGATCCAAGAATACGGTGAAGCTTAAGCTTCGCACGCCTCGACAATTATATACTCTAAAAGTGGACCCGGTAAAGGCTACTGAATTGCTGAAGCAAGTGAAATGTGAAGTCGTCGAAGCTTAGTAAGCCTCGATGTTATCAACCGTCGTAGGAATCGGGTACGGAACCCTTCTATTCCTAGGATCCATAGCGACTCTCGCATCACTATATTCCATTATTCTTGGGAGAAGATTCGACCGTCGAGTACTCGAATCGTTGGAGAGACCTAGATTAGGATTCCAGCCTCATGTATGCGTAATCATGCCGTGCAAAGGGGATGAGGCTAACCTAGAAGAAAATATTGACGCTTTACTGAAGCAGAATTACCCTAGCTACCACGTTATGATTGTAGCAGATTCAGAAAACGACGCCGCATACAAAGTCGCAGACAAGATTCTGAAATCCGCGAAGGGGTCGAAGGCAGAACTGCTCATTTCAACCCAACACTCAAACGCGAGCGGCAAAGTATCAGCATTGCTCACAGCGCTAAAAAAGAACGATGAGAACGCCAAGGTTTTTGCGTTCATTGATAGCGATGCGGCCATACACGCCTCCTGGCTAGCTGACCTAGTGGATCCGCTGGGTGATCCCGCTCTTGGAGCGACGACAGGGTTTCGATGGTATTTCGCCAAACGGGTAATGCTGTGGGATCTCCCGAAAACCTATTTGAAATCGATCTTAGAGAAGAAATAAACGCGAATCCCAATTCGTTAACTCAGTCTTGCTCCCACGCCATTGCTAGCTTTCGAAGTCCTACAACCTTGGGCAACGGCAGCTTTCTGTCGGTAGTGATTAGCACAAACTTCCTTCTAGACCGAAAGATGATTGCGAGGATCTCTTCGTGGACGAGAATGGAATACTCATGTTTACCTAAGAACTCAACTAACGATCCTGCTTTCTGCACGGAGACCAGCCTGGCGATGAGATGTGGAGTCTTCTCAAGAGGCTCAATCGGTTGAACACTCTCCCTCATGCCACCATCCAGAATTCTTCCTTTACTATCGACGAGAGCAGCGAAGCGAATCCGCTTATCGAACTTCATTATACGATCGTAAATCGCTTTCAATTTCGACAGACCGAGTGTCATCATGAAAGGTGTTCAAAGACCTTCCGATTGTATGTGATTATTGGGGCCTTCGTAGGCTTTATTTCCTGGAACCAGTATTGAGCGCGAATATCCGGGCCGGTCGTCTAGTCTGGTTAGGATACCTGCCTGACACACATTATGTTGATGGTCGATGCAGGTGGTCGAGAGTTCAAATCTCTCCCGGCCCACCACCGACGAACCCAAGTCATTTGAATTGTGGCTCCATTCGATCTCAGACGCTACTCCTTTCAGAAGCCAATTTACAGATGAACACAATATTTGTCGTTCTACTGCTGTATTTTTCATAGAGGCCGCTTGCTTAACTGTAGCAATCTTTTGCATTAACGTATACGATTGACGCCCTCGCCCATGTGTTCATGTCAAGATGACCTATCGGTATCCATGGCAATACGGAATGTGAGTCGCCTAAAACCAGCTTGGAGGAGAAAGAAGTGCTAAAACCGCATAGCACTCTAGTCCTTGGAACAATAGTACTCATACTTTTGCTTCAGATCAGACTGGGATATGCTAAAGCCGTGCCTGAGCTACCGCCAGGCTTCGTTGAAGTTAAGGGCCCACATGGCATAAATGTTCTAGTCGGTCCCCTACAGGTTTCTCCGACTGGAGGTTACGAGAGGGAGGTAATCCTTCCCGGTAAGCCGCCCTTCATGGTGAGCACTGAGCCTGGAGTAACACCACAGGAAATCGCTAATCTCTATGGTTAAAGACATGCACGCTACGTCGTGACACACACAACTATGCGGGCGATAAGGCAACTCTGTATTCGCATAGTTAAGGAGCATTCCTGAACTTTCCCTCTAACAATGTTATACTCTTGGTCATAGTTTGTGCTGGAAGTTGCAGATTCCTGTAATCCAAAACGAGACTTGGAAGGATTCTTAAGTTGCAGTCTTCAACTAAGTCTCGGACGAAAGTTGCCAATGTCTAGGGACGAATTTGAGAAGTTAAAACCGATGGAACCAACTTTAGAAGAGCAAGTTCTCAACTTCCTCCGCAAGAATTCTCAGTTTGCCTACACCCCTATGGAAGCCACCGTGGGAATTGATCCAAACGCCTTGATTCGTCATCCTGATGCAGACCGAGTAATCCACGCTACGTTAGAAGGCCTGCGGGCAAGAAAAGCGGTTGTAGGTAAATTCCGAGACAGCCCTAATGGTCCAGAGTATTATTACGCTGTCCCCTGAACAAGATAGAGCACTGCTTGCCTAGCCCGATACACATCCTCTCTGTGACAACACAGTCAGCGCAGCGATTGTCTGAAGCTGAAGTGTCAAGATTGGAGAAGAGAATAAGGCGATGAATCTAATACAGGACACGTCGAAGAAGAATTCTTGATGACTTTTGCCGCATGGAAAGATGCGACGATCCGCGAAGATCCTCCTTGTGCTCTTCCCGCTAATCTTGGTCTGTGTGGCCGCGTTCTTTGGGGTTGTACATCACTTTTATCGCTATGGCTGGGCTGGAACGCTGGCTTACTACTTTGCTTTGGCCTGTGTGGCCGCTGTGTTCATTGAGGTGCTCCTCGTCAGCTTCCAAGAGTGAGCTGAGTTGTCACTTGTTTTCTTCTGATTGGGCAACTCTGTTGCGCGCGACTGCTTGCGATGCTACCAATCGTGCGATTGGAACCCTGTACGGAGAACAACTCACGTAGTCGAGGCCGATTTCGTGACAAAACTCAACTGAGCTGGGTTCGCCTCCGTGTTCCCCACAGATGCCGACTTTAAGGTATGGGTTAACTTTTCTCCCCGCTTCAGCCGCGAGTCTCATCAACTTGCCGACGCCTCTTCGGTCAAGCACTTCGAACGGGTTGGAGGCAAGAATCTTCTCCTCGAAGTAGTCTTTGAAGAATTTCGCCTCTGCATCGTCTCTGCTGAACGCGAAAGTCGCTTGGGTAAGATCATTGGTACCGAATGAGAAGAAGTCCGCGTACTTTGCGATCTCATCAGCTGTAAGGGCGGCCCTTGGCACTTCTATCATGGTTCCAATCTTGTATTCGACTTTCGCGGCCAATCGAGTCAGGACTTCATCTGCGACTGACGCAACTCTTTCTCTTAGAAACCTGATTTCGTTTGCTTCTCCCACCAGAGGAAGCATTATCTCAACGCGAACTTTCACTCCTTCGTTCAGAAGTTCCGCCGCGGCCTCGAAGATTGCTCGAGTCTGCATCTCATAGATCTCCGGATGGCTAATGGCTAGTCTGCAACCTCTGTGTCCAAGCATTGGGTTATGCTCAGCTAGGGTGATTACTTTGCGTAGAATTCGTTCTTTCGATGCGAGTACGTCGTTGGATTGTTTGGCTCTGAGTTCAGCGACATCGCGCACGAGTTCTTCGTATTTCGGCAGAAATTCATGAAGCGGTAGATCCAAGAGTCGTATCGTGACGGGTAGATCATGCATGATACGGAAGATTTCTTTAAAGTCGTTCTTCTGCAATGGTTTCAGCTTTTCTAACGAGCTTGCTCTATCCGCGTCGCTGTCTGAGAGGATCATTTGCTGGACGATTGGTAAACGATCTTGCGCGTTGAACATTCTCTCGGTCCTGCATAGTCCGATACCGTCCGCGCCGAATCCACGACCTTTTGTTGCGCCTTCTGGCGTGTCGGCGTTGGCTCGAACTCCGAGTTTCCGGATTTCATCTGCCCATCCAAGCAGCTTCTCTGCTTCCTGACTTAGTTTAGGCTCGATGGTGGGGACCTGTCCCAAGAGGACGTTTCCTGTTGTTCCATCGATTGTGATGATGTCATTCTCTCTGACTGTGACTTTGCGTGTGAAGAACGTATGTGATGCAGGGTCTATTTTGATTTGTTCGCAGCCGACAACAGCAGGTTTTCCCATCCCTCGGGCAACGACGGCAGCATGGGAGGTCATTCCTCCCCTGCTAGTTAAGACGCCTTTTGAGGCGATCATGCCGTGTATGTCTTCTGGCGCAGTTTCTTCTCTCACGAGTATGATGCTTTCACCTGTGCTTCCTAGTCGATGGGCTTCGTCAGTGTCGAAGATCACTTTCCCGGTAGCTGCTCCTGGGGAGGCGGGGAGACCAGTTGCAATTGGTCTTGCTCGACTGCTTGGATCAACTTGGCGGTGGACTAGTTGTTCTATTTGCGAGGGTGTAATTCGGAGGAGAGCCTGTTCTTTTGTCAGTAGCTTCTCGGAAACCATGTCCACCGCAATCTTGATGGCGGCGGTGGCTGATCGTTTTCCTGACCTGGTTTGGAGAAGATACAGCTTCTTCTTTTCTATTGTAAACTCAATATCTTGCATGTCTTTGAAGTGTTCTTCAAGAAGCTGGCAGACGTGCGACAGCTCCTGATAGGTGTCAGTTAAGTCGCCACGTAATTCTGCAATCGGTTTTGGCGTGCGGATTCCGGCAACAACATCTTCTCCCTGCGCGTTGATGAGGTACTCTCCAAAGAACACGTGTTCGCCAGTCGAAGGATTGCGTGTGAAGCAGACACCGGTTGCTGAGTCTGCGCTCATATTCCCGAAGACCATTGACTGGATGTTGACGGCGGTGCCCAGCGTGTCCGGTATCTTGTTTGCCTGCCGGTAGACCTTAGCCCTTTGACCGTTCCAGGATTGAAAGACTGCTGCTACTGCCATTCGCAGTTGGGTTTGATGATCGTCCGGGAAGTCCTTCCCCGTCCTCTCCTTAATTAGCGCCTTGAACTCATCCGTGAGAGCCCGCATGGTCTTAGAATTCAACTGGACGTCAGATTTTACCTTCAATGATTCTTTGTGGCGCTTGATTATGGATTCGAATTCGTCTCCTCTGACACCCATCACCACTTTCCCGAACATTTGGATGAAGCGACGATATGCGTCATATGCGAATCTTTCGTCGCCAGTTTGATGAATGAGGCCTTGGACGGTCGTGTCGTTGAGTCCAAGATTGAGAACAGTATCCATCATGCCAGGCATTGAAATTGGGGCGCCAGATCGAACGGATACGAGAAGAGGATTGTTAGCGTCGCCGAAGATCCTGCCTACCTTCAATTCAACTAAACGAAGCTTATTCGTAATCTCCTGCTCTAGGCCCGGAGGGAAGTTGGAATTGTGTGAGCTGTAATAGTTGCAGGCTTCAGTCGTTACGGTTAATCCGGGTGGCACCGGTAATCCCAGTGCCGTCATCTCTGCTAAGTCAGCACCCTTTCCGCCGAGGAGGCTTCTGAGCGTTGTACTTCCTTCTTCGAAAACGTAAACGTACACTATCCTGACCTCATGCTGACACAGATGTGCGAGTTCAGCACTGTAATCTTCTGCTAGATAAATCTCGATTAGATCATGATCGGGTGTCAATTTGATGATTGCGATTACGCTATCGACAGTATCCGCTCAATCTTCGAAGATCAGCCGCATTGCCCCCATGAGGTCACATTTCCATCAATGCTGAAATGGCCTACGATTTTCCGAATCGGGATCACGAAACCTGGAAATTTCCAGATTATCAAATCTGGTAACTATAGTAGCTAGATATTACCCAATCTGGGTTCGAGGAAAACATACGATCAGGTGAAAGAATAGTGACTTCTAAACTGTTACTCTGGTTCAACGAGATTTCAAAAGAAGACGTCCCGCTAGTGGGCGGCAAATCTGCGAGCCTTGGCGAAATGACGTCCAAAACCAAGGTTCCCGTGCCTTACGGATTCGCGTTGACTGCCGACGCGTACCGGCTATTCATACGGGAGAATGGAATTGAGAATAAGATAGCTGACGCGCTCAAGCCTCTGATCGATTCAAATGACACTGTCATGCTGCAGAAGGTGGGAGCGCAGATCAGGGGGTTGATCACTTCAGCAAGGGTACCCAAGGAGTTGGAGAAAGAGATTGCCCAGGCTTATCAGGAACTGGCTGCTCATGAGAAGGTTAAGAATCCTTTCGTCGCCATCCGAAGCTCGGCAACTGCTGAGGATCTGCCAGACGCCAGCTTCGCAGGTCAACAAGAAACATATCTGAATGTAACCGGGGCAGAGAACGTAATCTCGAGTGTCAAAGAGTGCTACTCGAGCCTGTTCACCGACCGAGCGATCTTCTACCGAGTGCAGAAGGGCTTCAAACACATGGACGTTGCTCTTTCGGCAATCGTGCAAATGATGTGCTATTCAGAATCGGCCGGAGTAATGTTCTCGATGGATCCGACGAATGGCGATGACTCCGTAATCCTAGTAGAAGCATCTTACGGCCTCGGAGAGTACGTAGTGAAGGGAAGCGTCACTCCTGACGACTATTACATTGACAAAGGAACTCTGAAGATTACTAAGAAGACGATTCCAACTAAAACAATCATGCTTGCTCAGAAGACTGGAGGCGGAACAGAAGAGAGGAAGGTACCTTCTGAACTGAAAGACAGGCAAGTGATCACTGATGAACAAATAATAGAACTGGCTCGGTACGCGTTGACGATCGAACAGCACTATGGAAGGGTAATGGACATTGAATGGGGCCTTGACAAGCAAACTGGCAAACTGCTAATTCTACAAGCACGACCAGAAACGGTTTGGTCATTAAAGAAGAGCCCGATTGAAAGCAAAGCGGCCATCGTTACCGAGAGAAAGGTGATCCTCAAAGGGTTACCGTCAGCGCCTGGAGTAGGTGCGGGAAGAGTACACGTCATCCTATCGGTGGAGAATGTCAGCGAATTCAAGGACGGTGAGATTTTGGTGACTGAAATGACAACGCCAGACTGGGTCCCCACAATGAAGAAGGCTAAAGCAATCGTTACAGATGCGGGCGGAATGACTTGTCATGCTGCCATCGTCAGCCGCGAGATGGGCATCCCCTGCATAACGGGAACCAAAGTCGGCACGAAAGTTCTCGAAACTGGCAGAGAAGTTACAGTTGATGCGAAGATGGGCATGGTCTACGATGGAATAGTCCTCGAGCCACCAAAGCAGGAGCAGCGAGTTTCGGGCGACGGATTATCTGGATTCGTTGACCCAACAGTCACTGGAACCAAGATACTCGTGAACCTTGGCGAACCAGAACTGGCCGACAAGATCGCGCAGATGCCCGTGGACGGTGTAGGTCTACTGCGAATGGAATTCATTGTCAGCGACCACGTTAAGAAACATCCCATGATGCTTATCGAGAGCGGACACCCTGAAGAGTTCGTAGGCAAGCTTGCAGCGGGACTTGAAACTATTTGCAGAGCATTTTACCCTCGACCCGTGGTTCTTCGATTCAGCGATTTCAAGACAAACGAATATGCAAAACTCGAAGGCGGAGAGAAGTATGAGGGCGGCATTAACGAAGCGAATCCGCTGATCGGATGGCGCGGAGCAAGCAGATACACAGACCCCAGGTTCGAACCAGCCTTCAGGCTTGAAATTGCCGCAGTCAAACGAGTCAGAAACGAAATGGGCATGAAAAACTTATGGTGCATGATCCCATTCAACAGAACCGTCGACGAGTTCGTCAAGATCCGTGAACTCCTTCGCCAAGAAGGCCTAATCCAGACCGAAGACTTCAAACTCTGGGTCATGGCGGAAATCCCAAGCAACGTAATCCTCGCAGATGAGTTCTGCAAGGCCGGGGCAGATGGATTCTCAATCGGAAGCAACGACCTTACAATGCTGATCTTGGGCGCAGATAGGGATAATGAAGTCCTGGCACCGTTGTTTGATGAAAGAAACTTGGCGGTCAAGCGCGCAATACAAAGCCTGATTGAAACAGCTCACAAGTTCGGAAAGACTGTCAGCATTTGTGGTCAAGCTCCAAGCGTATATCCAGAATTTGCAAAGTTCTTGGTTGAAGCAGGCATCGACAGCATCTCAGTAAACCCGGACGTAATCGTGCATACGAGGCGCTCAGTGGCGCAAATCGAGCATAGAGTCGTCCTCGATGCGGCCAGGAAACAATGCAATGAGAAGAAGTGACTAGACTAGAGTCACGTGAGACCTAACTACAATCCCATCCCAGGTTAGGGCAGTTCGTACACTTGATTAGGTAAGTTGCGCGAACGCCCCCAACATATTCCATCTCCTGACATACAGAGCAATTTAGACTCCTGAAGATGCTTCATAGTAATACAATTAAATCCTGCCAAGTATTACACTATAATCATGAAACGCCGTTACAGCATGACACTAGATCCATCCCTCATGCGAAAAGTGGATTTGCTTGTTGACGGTAGTAGATTCAGAAATCGGTCGGAGACCGCTGAGTTCCTGCTGAAGTTGGGTGTAGAACAGTTCAGACCTGAGCGGACCGCGATCATTCTTTGCGGCGGTCTCGAGACTCGAATCAGACCGATTCCCTTTTCGACTCCCAAACCCCTCTTGCCGATCGGCTACCAGGCCCTCCTGGAGTACCAAATTCAATACTTGAAGAGATTCGAATTTGACAGGATTATTCTCGCGATCGGATTTCTGCAAGAACAAATTGTACGGTACCTTGACGAACACAGACTGGGAATTCGACTGCGGTATAGCTTTGAGAAGGAACCGCTCGACACGGGAGGCGCGATAAAGAACGCTGAATCAATGATTGGCTCTGATTTTCTCACGTTGAATGGCGACGTGATCTTTTCAGAATTGGATCTTGATAAATTAATCTACTCTCACAAGAAGACAAATGCCAGCGCAACGGTTGTCCTCGCAAAATCGACGACTCCAACAAGGTTCGGAGCGGTAGAACTTGATGAGCAAGGCAGGGTTGTTAACTTTGTTGAGAAACCGCGAAAGCAGGTGGCGGCGGAGATGTGGGTGAATGCTGGTGTCTACGTCATAACTCCATCCGTACTGAGTAAGATACCTAAGGGTCGTCGAGCTTCTCTGGAGTTGGATCTTTTCCCGAAACTTATGCGTGAAGGCTCCATCTTCGGTTACAGGCATGAAGGGTACTGGGCGGACGTGGGCACACCCGAGGACTACCTACGCGTTCAGAAGGACATAATTACGGGAGTCTTCAAACCTCAGGAAGCCCTCGCATGAAACTTTCAGAATTATGCTAAGAGTGAGATTCTGCTCTTGAGATCCTTTAGCACGTCCATACCGTAACTCATGGACATGTCATCAACCGCGTTCCTGCCTTCGCCATCACTACGCACCTTACGTGGGGCCTCCTCGCCAATTACAGATTCAAACAGCCGTCTCCATTCGCTAGGCGTGTTCTCTGGCGGAGGAAAATCAGCGAGGGTCGCTGTTATGAGCGACCAAGCTCTTGCCACGTTGGAGGGGTTATATCCTCCCCCTCCGAAGATCACGAGACGACCATTGGACACTTCATGGGCCAGATCATGGCAAATTGCGGCAATCTCACAGTAAGACTTGCTGGTCAGCTGCAGGTGTGCTAGTAGGTCATTTGCATGCGAATCGGCGCCGCATTGGACGAGCATTATCTGCGGCTGGTACTTCCTCACAGCAGTCGGCACGATCTCCTTGAATAGCCGTAAGTAAGCTTCGTCGCCCGTGAAAGGGGAGAGCGGCACGTTAATCTTGACGCCGGCCGCGCGGCCCGTACCCACTTCCTCAGTGAAGCCGGTGCCGGGAAACAAATGGTGACCGTCTTCATGGAAATCAACGTCTAATACGCCTTCGTCTGAGTAGAAACCGTACATTACGCCGTCCCCGTGATGTGCGTCAATGTCCAAGTAGAGTATCCTATCAACCGAATACTTCTGTTTCAGGTATGCAATGGAGACGGCTGGGTCGTTGAATATGCAAAATCCTGATGCACGTGAGGGGTGAGCATGGTGCAGACCCCCTGCAATGTTCATGGCGTGAGCTGTGTCACGTGACATGACCAAATCAACTGCGGTGAGAGATGCCCCCACTGCAAGAGCTGATGCCTCATAGCAGCCCTTGAAAGCAGGCGTGTCCCCCGTATCTAAGAAGCCGGACCCTTTCTCGCTCATTCGTTCGACAAGCTCTAGGTAAGATCCATCATGGAAGAGCATCAATTCGTCTCTCGTTGCTAGTCTAGGTTCACGCACATCGATTGCCGGCGATGAGAGCAAGCCAATGGATTTCATTAATTCAAAAGTAAGTTTCAATCTGATTGGCCTAAGCGGATGGGTCGAGCCGAAATTGTACCTTTGGAAGGAGTCGGCGTAAACAAACCCAGTCTTACCAGTCAACTAAATGTCCATCCTGCATGGGGGATGCGAATACACTCTTTACAGTTAAGAAGGTGGACATGGATTTCAGTTTCGTCGATTCCAAACTTAAATAGTCCATATGTTATACAAAATGTCGGTGACATAGCTGCTACATTCACCGGACACGCTTCGAATTTCGATCACTGAAAAAGCTGCTGAGAAAGTGAAGGTCGCCATGGAGAAACAAGAGAAGAAGGATTCCGCTCTCCGCCTGTACGTTTCCGGCGGTGGCTGTAGCGGATTCCAGTACGGCTTGGCCTTCGATAAGAAGAACGATGACGACACGCTGATTGAGAGCCATGGCGTGAAGGTTATTGTTGATCAAGAAAGCTCGAAGTACCTTGATGGATCCGAAATAGATTATGAAGAATCAGTGATGGGCGAAGGCTTCAAAGTCAACAATCCCAACGCAACAGAGACCTGCGGGTGCGGCCACTCTTTCAAGCCTAACCATTAACACGGTTCGATCGTTGACGGTGGCTTAGACGTTACGGCATAAGCTACCCAGGTTACGCCCGGAACTTCACCAGTAATCTGACTGCTCATCTCCTCTAGAACTCCTTCAGGTATTCTAGTCCAGTCCGCCGTCATCCCATCGACTGATTGTACCACTCTGATCGTAACCATATGCCCTAGACGCCTTTGATCTCCTAATACTCCAACTGCAAGATCATCACCCACCACCGCGAACGCCTGCCACACCAGCTCGTACAATCCATGCCGTTTCAATGTCTCTTCTACGATGGCACTCGCATCTTTACAAATCCTAACCTTGTCCTCAGTGACTTCGCCGATTATTCTGACTGCTAATCCTGGGCCGGGGAACGGGTGAGTTTTCACAAGGAGCTCAGGCACTTCTAGTTCCGCAGCTATTTTTCGCACTTCATCCTTGTAGAGGAGTCTGAGTGGTTCAATGATTTTGAACTTTGACCATTCAGGTATCCCTCCGACGTTGTGGTGCGTTTTGATTCTCGAAGCAACGCTTCCTGTCCCGGCGCTTTCTATCACATCCGGATAGAGCGTTCCTTGAGCTAGCCACTGGAATACGCCTAGTTTACGACTCTCTTCGTCGAAGACTCTGATGAATTCCTCTCCAATCACTTTCCTCTTCTGCTCTGAATCCTTGATTCCCTTCAGCTTCTGGAGGAACTGTTCTGATACGTCTACATAATGCACATTCAATTTCAATTCCTTCAGCGATTGAAGTACGACGCGTTCCTCATTTTTTCTCAGGAGACCGTGATTCACGAAGACGCATGTTAGTTTTTCATTAAGGGCTCTTTGAACGAGCACGGCCGTAGTAGTAGAGTCTATTCCGCCACTCACTGCCGCAAGAACTCTTTCACCTCCGACTGATGAGCGGATTTGCTCGATCGCCGTATCGATAATTGACCTCGCCGTCCATGTCGGCGAGCATCCGCAAATATCCTGTACGAAATTCCTAATGATTTGAGTCCCATGATCTGTATGTGCAACTTCCGGATGAAATTGCACTCCATAATACCGTGAGGCTGAATTTCGTATAGCTGCAGTCTTGCAGTTCAAAGACGTACCAATGATTTCGAATTGATCGGGCAAGGACTCTGCATAGTCGCCATGACTCATCCAAGTTACGAATTCGGAGGGAACAGCCCGGAAGAGGTCTGAATTATCTAGAACGTTTAGCGAGCTCTTGCCGTATTCTGACCGCGTAGTCGATTTGACGTGACCACCAAGAATGTCCACCATCAATTGCAGACCGTAACAGATTCCGAGCACTGGAAGCCCTAACTTGAAGATACCTGGATCACATCTGGGAGCGCCTTCTTCATAGACGCTTGCGGGGCCACCTGAGAGTATAATGCCTTTGGCACCAAGTCTTGAGAGATCTTCCGAAGTCGTTGAGTAAGGAAGTAACTCGGAGTATACTTCACATTCTCTGATTCGGCGCGTTATCAGGTGTGAGTATTGTCCTCCGAAGTCAAGTACTGCTATTAGCTCCAATTTTCATCATTCAGGTTTTCTGTTGATCGAATCATCTGATCTTGCACCTGGAATGTAACATTGTTCACCCATCCTGACGTCGCCCACTACCTTCGCGTCTTCGTCAACATAGACTGTCTCCGCGATTACTGGAACACGCCCCTCGAACTCCAAGATTGACAGACCTTCAACGTCCTTTAGTGATCATCGTTACCACTACGACAGACGGAACGATATAAGGGGGCGTTTGCTTATGCGAAGTTATTGATTTTTCCTTCGAGTTCACTCTTGGGAAGCACGCCTACTATTCTGTCAACTTCTTTGGAATCTTTCATCACCAATAAGGTGGGTATTGCCATTATTCCGAAGCGTTGTGCTGTTTCCGGATTTTCGTCCACATTGAGTTTACCAAAGACCACTTTCCCCGTATAGTCCTTCGCGAGTTGATCCACTATCGGGGCAATTGCGCGGCATGGAGCACACCAGGCGGCCCAACAGTCGACAACGACTAGGGGATAATTCTTCACAGTTTGTTCAAAGTTACGATCGCTGACCACGATCGGTTTATCAATCTTAGGCGTTGACATTCGTTTCACTAATTCCTGTATCTTCTTCCCTCGTATCTCCTCTAGCTCGTCCATATCGAACCACTAGGAGCAAGCGCAGACACGTTTCACCGGTTATAAATTTAGCCTGCAACTAGACGGGTTGATAATTTGCAAATTATGATCAATCAGGTACCGAGCCGAAATTGACACGAACATCAACTGATGAACCCGCTATTAGCCAAAACTAATCGCGAGGTAATTGCTGCGTAGCAAGTTCTTTACAAATGATAGGCATTATGTACCGAGCCGGGCCTTAGGCTATTTTCCTTCGCTGACTATCGTGGTCAGTGTAGATCTGATCTTGTCGAGTCTGCGCACCTTCCACGTAATTACTTCCTTCAGCTTATCCATAGTGTCAGTTTCAATCTTAGCGACAATGTCATATACACCATACACAAAGTAGGATTCCTTAACTTCAGGAACTTCGCGTAGGCTCTTCAAGATTTCAGGTTCAGATCCTGCATCAATATTCATAAACACGAACGCTTTTGGCATCGAACCGTACCCACTTAGAGTAGTGTCGATGATGATTATGAGATTATCCCTATCCGATCGGCGGTTATGACGCGAGGCATAAATGTGCCGCTCAACCCGATGGTGTGACAGTACGCATAGAAGAGTTAGTTCACTACCGGTTTCACTCCGCTTCTGATGGAAGGGGTAATGGATACACTGATCCTATTTGTCCGTGGTACTGTTCGCATCCTTCGACATTTATCACACGTCGCGTGCTCCGGTTAGTTCTCTCTTTGAGGTAGCTCGGGCGAAGATGTCATTAGCTGGCATTAGAACCGCCTAAGACAGAGAGATGCAAATCTTAAACAACATGTTGCTGAATCTTCTCTCCTTTCACTGTGATTGGGTTGTTCAAGGTATTCATAACCAACCGGGTTGTCGAGAAGATAGCTCGCGACGTCAATCGACCCGTCGAGCGAATAGGCCTTCTCATGGGCACTTTAGATGACCAATCGCTATGGGTGAATGAGATTATTCCGGGGAACAATGAGATAGATACTGTTTCATGCACTTTTCCTCGTGAGCGTCTAGCGCAAGTAGCGTCGGATATCGTAGAGGGTAGAATAACAGGAAAGATCGTTGGATGGTATCATTCGCACCCCGGACACGGCCTGTTTCTTTCTCAGACAGATCTTGACACGCATATGCAATTCTACCAGTTCTCACGTTACTCGCTCTCACTCGTTGTTGACCCGAAGTCGCAGGAATTTGGAATTTGGATTTACGAGAGCGGAGTTGGAGTTGTTCAGCTACCGTCAACCTACATACATATCATTTGACCTGAAGAGCCGCCTTTCGCCCTTCACGCGCAATAGTCTTCAATAATTGCTTCGCAGAGCGAACTGGCGTATTCTGAACCTTCTTCACGGTCTCCTTCCACAAGTCTTTGACCAAGCCTGCTGGATAGCCTCGTCTTCTAAGTTCAAGAGTTTGGAGAAGAATATCTATGCTATCGGCAGCGTGCACGATTTGTGCTTCAACGGTATTGTTGCTCACGTACTGTTTCTGCAATTTCGCATAGTCACTGGATATGCCCGTTGAAGCCATACTTCGAGCAAGATACTTCCATGCAGCGCCTTCGATTTCATTCTTTATCGCGCTGCCTCTTTCTCCAAGATACGTGAGGTAAGCTTTGCTTATGTCGAAGGTCAGGGCTTCGGCGAAATCATGGAGTGTTGCCATCCGAAGAACCTGTTCAGCATCAACTTGAACACCTCTCCTCCGTTCGAGATCTGTCAAGAGAATGGATATGGAGCAAGTTGAGAACGTGTGATCCGCAACCGATTCTACGTCTGGTAGCGATATGCCGTGTGTTATCCATCCGCTGCGCGGAATCCTCTTCAACGTTATGACGGCCGAAAGGAAGTCTACCGAATTCATGGACGATTCTGAGTATACGATAATAGTTATCTGCTTTGACCTTTGTTGTTGAAGAACAAGTGTCGATGATGAAGACGGGGAACAGGACCATTGCCGTTGTGCTCATATTAGTTCTCTACGGCGTTACGATTGGCGCATTTTACGTCACCGTGGTAAAGTCTGTGACACTTTACCCCAGCAAGGATAGTTATGCTTGGGAATCTGTTCCGAAAGCCAACAACGGAAAATCAAACAATTTCGAGATAACATCCTTCGTAGGTCATAACATGAGGGGGTGGATTGAGTTTAACACGAGCAGTATACCAGCTAACGCGTGGATAATGTTCGCGCAACTACGCCTTAGGTTATGGCAGAAGACGACGAATGACCCCCCCTACGGAGATTCCACCGGAAGGGTTTACGGCGTTTACAGGGTGACGGAACCGTGGGGAGAGATGACGGTAACTTGGGCGAATCAACCTCAATACACGGAGCTACACTATTCGACCTCCGTAATTCCACTCGAGCAGGGGGGTTGGTTTGGTCCAATTGTCTGGATGAATTGGGACATAACGGATATAATGATAGATTGGCAGCAGGGTGCGCCAAATTATGGGCTTGTAGTGCGTGACACACAAGAAAACACGACCCTACTATATTCTACTCAGTTTTTCACTCACGATCAGGTTCCGAACCAAACCTACTTCCCAAGACTGATTGTGACCTACCTCAATCCGCTTGGCGTCTATATTTTCGCGGCTCTGATCATAATCGAATCAGCAATTCTTGCAGTCTGGATCAGGAAGCAACGTCCCTCTCAGCAAAAGTCAGAACTCGCTAACGAAGTTCATGATGAAAGCAAAAGATAAGTAAGAACCTTCAGTATGCAGCAACCTTCCAGTAAACAAGAGGCACTTGTAATGTCCTCCTTCAAACCCGGAAAGATCGAGAGAGTAGCAGGACCGGTCGTTGTCGCGTCAAGCATGCTTGGCGCTAGGATGTATGAGTTAGTGAAGGTCGGAGCAGCAGGCCTGATCGGAGAAATAATCCGCGTCCAAGCGGATACGGCAACAATCCAAGTTTACGAGGAAACCACTGGAATAAAACCTGGAGAGATCGTTGAACGGACAGGTGCGCCTCTTTCCGTCGAATTAGGTCCGGGGTTGATCAATCAGTTTTTCGATGGTACTCAGAGACCTCTCCCGATTCTCCAAGCCAAGGGTGGAGCATTCATACACAGAGGAATCACGGCTCCGCCACTCGACAGAGGAAAGAAATGGGAGTTCACCCCTCACTTGAAGAAGGGGGACAAGATAACTGGTGGAGATGTTCTGGGCGAGGTTCCTGAAACTGTCCTAGTTAAGCATAGGATTCTGGTTCCACCCAACGTAAGCGGTACGGTCAAGTCCATACAGCCGAAGGGAAACTACACAGTGGAAGAGCCGATAGCGGAGGTTGAAACAGGACGCGAGAATGTCAAATTGTACCTCATGCACTCATGGCCCGTTCGTATCCCGCGACCGGTTCGTGAAAAGGTCCCGTCAGACATACCATTAATCACGGGACAGCGAATAATTGATTTCTTCTTTCCAATCGCAAAAGGTGGTACGGCTGCAATCCCAGGCGACTTCGGAACCGGGAAGACAATTACCCAACACCAGTTAGCAAAATGGGCCGATGCTGACGTAATAGTATATGTGGGCTGCGGTGAGAGAGGAAATGAGATGACCGAAGTCCTGGAGACTTTCCCGGAATTAAAAGACCCCCGTTCCGGTCAGCCTTTGATGGAGAGAACGCTGCTCGTAGCAAATACATCAAACATGCCAATAGCTGCGCGTGAGGCCAGCATGTACACTGGCGTTACTTTAGCCGAATACTTCAGAGACATGGGATTCGACGTTGCATTAATGGCAGATTCAACTTCAAGGTGGGCAGAAGCTCTTCGCGAAGTCTCCGGTCGTTTAGAGGAGATGCCCGGCGAGGAAGGCTATCCGGCTTACTTGGCTTCGAGGTTAGCGGAGATCTATGAACGGGCTGGACGCGTGAAAGTAGTTGGATCCGAGTCTAATAAGCTGGGCTCGGTCTCAGTTGTTGGAGCCGTATCACCTTCAGGCGGAGACTTCTCAGAACCCGTTACGCAGAACACGCTGAGGATCGTTAAGGTATTCTGGGCGCTCAGTAAAGCACTGGCAGAAAGAAGACATTTTCCCGCGATTGACTGGTTGACGAGCTATTCACTATATCTCGACTCGTTAGAGAATTGGTACAGGACCCAGATTAACCCAGAATGGTCAAACCTGAGAAAGGAAGCAATGGCGCTCCTGCAACGAGATGAAGAACTCCGCGAAATCGTGATGCTCGTCGGACCTGACGCACTCTCTGAAAGCCAGCGCGTCATCCTCGAGGCCGCGCGTATGATTAAAGAGGATTTTCTGATTCAAAGCGCCCTCCACCCGGTGGATAGCTACTGCTCGCCGGCCAAGACTTTCAAGTTGATCTCGCTCATCCTCAGTTTCTATGACAAAATGAGGAACAGTGTTGATAGGGGAATTTCGCTCCAGCGTGCCTTGGAGGTGTCCGCAAAACAGGAGATTGCGCGTGCTAAGATTCATCCCTCGGAGACATTCGATTCATACGCTCAAGAAGTGGAATCAAAGATGGAACAACAATTCCAAGAACTGTCGAAAGAGGTTGTCGAGGTAGCCAAGTGAGGCGGTAGCAAGCGATGACGGTAACTGTTCGTGAATATTCAACGATCGACCAAATATCCGGACCCCTTCTATTCGTTAAGAGCGTCAAAGGTGTCGGATTTGGTGAACTAGTCCGCATTAGGACCCCAACCGGCGAAGAGAGACGGGGGCAAGTTCTAGAAGTACGAACTGACCTTGCTGTTGTTCAAGTTTTCGAAGGCACCTCTGGCCTAGACATCTCCTCGACGAGCGTACGGTTCCTCGGCGAAACCGTCCGCTTACCAGTCTCAAGCGATCTCCTCGGCAGAATATTGGACGGTAGCGGTAACCCAATCGACGGAGGACCCCGAATCATTCCCGAAGATTATGCTGACGTTCACGGAGCGCCCATCAACCCCTACTCCAGAACGTACCCTAGAGAATTCATTCAGACAGGAATCTCCGCTATCGATGGAATGAACACGCTAGTTAGGGGACAGAAACTTCCCATATTCTCGGGTGCTGGGTTACCCCACAATCGTGTCGCAGCCCAGATAGCGAGACAAGCCAGAGTTAGAGGGACGGGTGAACCGTTCTCAACTGTCTTCGCTGCGATAGGCATCACGGCCGACGAGGCTCGATTCTTCAGAGAGGACTTTGAAAAGCAAGGCGCGTTCGAACACGTAACAATGTTCATCAACCTAGCTGATGACCCTGCAATTGAACGAATACTCACTCCGCGAATGGCCTTAACGGCAGCTGAGTATTTCGCTTTCAAGTTGGATATGCATGTGCTCGTAATCCTCACTGACATGACGAACTACGCTGAAGCCTTGCGCGAAATCTCCGCTGCCAGAGAAGAAGTGCCCGGTAGACGTGGGTATCCCGGCTACTTGTACACGGACCTTGCGTCCATCTACGAACGAGCCGGTAGAATTCATAACGCGAAGGGGTCAATCACGCAGGTTCCAATCCTGACTATGCCACACGACGATATCACACACCCTATTCCAAACCTAACTGGGTACATTACTGAAGGCCAGTTGATCGTTGACCGCGGCCTTCACCGGAAAGGAATCTCACCCCCTATCGATGTCTCTCCCTCCTTGTCTCGACTTATGAGGGAAGGAATAGGGAAGGATAGGACTAGACAAGACCATAGAGAAGTATCTGACCAGCTCTATTACGCCTACGCTGAGGGCAGAGCCTTCAGAGACTTGGTCGCAGTAGTCGGAGAGGAGGCACTCTCATCAAGAGATAAACTATACTTGAAATTCGCAGACGAGTTCGAACGAAGATTCATCAGTCAAGGAGAATATGAGAATCGAGATATCGAGAAAACCCTCGACATTGGCTGGGACCTGCTCGCCGCGCTCCCTGAAAGCGAACTTAAACGCATTGATCCTGCAACCATCAAGCAATTCCATCCCAATCATAGAACCGGAACGTAGACACGATGCCTGAGCTAATAGCGGGCATTCACCCAACTCGAATGGAACTTCTAACTCTCCGCAAGAGGCGAAGAATAGCGGAGAGAGGACGAGATCTCCTGAGAGAGAAACTGGATGCGTTGATGATCGAGTTCTTCCAGTTTGTAAGGGAAATAACAAATCTACGAGCCAAGGCTCAGGAACAGTTGGCTAAAGCATACGACAATTTCGTTGAGGCCCAGATGGCGATGGGTTACATGAAGTTAGAGCAAACATCAATTGGAGTTGAAGATAGATTCTCCATTGATCCCAAGAGCCGTAACGTTATCGGCGTAATAGTTCCCTACCTTCATGTGGGCGTCAAACCACTTGACGGATTTCCCTACAACCCCTATGACACGTCAATCAAGCTGGATGTGGCGACCATTAGCATGGCCGAAGCAATCAAGCTGATTGCGGAACTATCAAGCGCAGAAGCCGCGCTCATGAAACTTGCGCAGGCAATTGCGGCAACGAAGCGGCGTGTAAATTCCCTCGAATACATTGTGATTCCTCGAATGGTTGGAACCATACGATACATTGAGATGCATCTTGAGGAAGCCGAACGCGAAGACTTCTTCCGTCTCAAGCGCATCAAGGGTAGAATGGCTAAGGCGGAAGTCCGCTAACCCATCAGTTCTGCTGCTGGCCTTTGAGAAGAAGGATTGCGCGAGCCAGGTCTCCCCCAGCCTCGGTCAAAGCCTTTCGTGATTCGTCAACTGATTTCCCAGTCTGTTGAGCAACGAGTTGTACATCTGCCTCGAGCGGGGCATTGCTGGTTGATACTGTCTGAGGTTGAGATTCTGAAACCTCACCTCCAGCTATCTGATACATAGCCTGTCCTTGTACAGTTACCATTGTAACGCTGGGCGCGTTTATCACGATATCTTTGTTTGGAGTTCGAATGATTACCTGAGTAACGTCCGGAAGCTCATCCATTTTTACTCCCATTTTCGCCATCATTCTGGCTGTGTCCCTGCCGCCGCGAGCTCCACGCGCTGCTTTCAACGCTTTGTACGCCATGTTGCTTCAAGATGAAGAGCGTTGTATTGCTGAATAAGAATTTCGGCGAAGCTAAACGACGATGATTATGACGTCGGGGCCATCAGCCGACCTAACGGTTCCTTCAGGAACATGTTCTATTCCAGGGGACCTATCGCTTTTTCCACGTCTACAAGGATTCCGCACGATTTCACTAATTCCTTCATCTTATTATGATCGTCATAGAGCGGACGGTCAACATCAAGATACTTAACGTGTTTACGGATCACACTGTGAGCAACTTGAGTCCCTTTTCCGAATTCATATGGTGCTCCAGATCTCTTACGTAAGTCAAGGGCTTGAGCAGCAGCCATGAATTCGATTCCTAGAATACCGTAAGCATTGTCAAGTATCTGGAAATTCTTCAGGGCAGTGTTCATGCCCATGGAAACGAAGTCTTCCTGGTCGGCAGCAGCCGGGATTGACTGCATTGATGCAGGCATACAAAGGATACGCTGTTCTACGATCTGCATGTCGGCGGTATATTGGCTCAACATTAGCCCGGAGAACATGCCGGCATCATTTATCAAGAAGGGCGGAAGCCCCACGCTCAGTGCCGGATTATTCAGGCGGTTCATGCGGCGTTCGGAGAGGACGCTTACCATTGTTATTGCAACGCCCACCATATCCATAGCCAAGGCAACGGGCGAACCTTGGAAATTGGCGCCTGAGAGTACTCGGTTTTCTTCCGGTAAGAAGATGGGGTTATCTCCCACACCGTTGAGTTCGGTCTCTACCTGTGCTCGTGCAAAGGCAAGGGCATCATGTGCCGCGCCAATCACCTGTGGGGTAGAACGCATCGAATAAGCATCCTGCACCTTCACCTTCAAGCGACCCTCGGATAGATCACCACCAGCTACCACTTTACGGATTGATTTTGCACTACGGACACCACCTGGGAAACCTCGTGACTCAAGAATTAGGCTATGATAGGGTGTGAGGTTGGCTTTCAGCGCTTCCAGCGACATAGCGCAGGCTATCTCAGCCTGCTTGAGCCAGTTGTTAGTATCGTATATCATCAGGGCTGACATAGCGGTAAGTACATTGGACCCATTAATGGCAGCCAGACCATCACGCGCCTTCAGTCCAGGAATGGAAATACCTGCGCGTTCCATCGCCACATGACCTTCCAAAAATTCACCCTGGTAGTAGGCATGTCCCTGACCCATCAGAAGCAAAGCAATCTGCGCCATGGGTGCCAGGTCACCGCAAGCACCTACAGATCCTTTGATGCAAGCATAAGGCGTAACACCCTTGTTTAGCATATCCACGAAAGTTTGAGTAATCGCAAGACGACACGCGGATTTCCCATGCGCATGCACGTTGACGCGCGAGAGCATGGCACCCCGTACCCAGTCAACGGGCATGGGTTCACCTATGCCTGCAGCGTGATTGTAAATCAAATATCTCTGAAAATCTTGTATCTGTTCGTCATTCAACACTACCTCCGATAATTCGCCTATGCCCGTATTGACGCCGTACATGATCTCATGGGCTTCGATTTTTTTCTCAAGCATGGCGCGGCACGAATTGATCTTCATAATAGAGTCGGGATGCAGTTCCACCTTTTCGCCATGACGTGCGACGCGTACGACATCCTCAACGGTCAATCCTGAACCGTTTATGACAAGGGTCATATCATTCATGTCTCCTTTCAATACATCGTTGATTTCTTATGAACATTCGCAAATCTCAAAGAGATACCTTCAACCTTAGTCTCACATAATTCGCCCTTGCACACAGAAAACTTGTTGAATACTTACTCGGCATATGCCTCAAGCCGCACGGTGATCTTCATCTGTTCCTCTTCTAACACGTACAGCGACGCCTCTCCTGAAGTATTTCATGTCGTTCCCACTCAGGAGAGCTGATCCTACTCCTAGCAGATCTCCTGACTCACTCAATACAATAACCTCATCTGAGGGGCGAATTGTGTCCATTGCACGGACAATATGTTTCGCGAATACATCACCTCCCTTAGTAATGAACTCAGCCACATCGCTCTGGACCGTTACAGTGTTGGGAGCAACCTTCATCTTGTCGAGTAGTAGTCTCGCTCCGTGCGGCGTTAAGGCAAGGTACCCATCCGTTGGCCTCAAAGTCGCTATGAGCTTTTCTCCACGATAAATGTGACGAACTCTTCCAGTCTTTCTTGAACACGCTATTCTGCTGTTACGGTCGAAGAGCACTGCGCCTACCCCCGGTCCAAACTGATAATCCGCGACGCCCATTACCTTGCGTAATTGGACAGTTGTCGCGCGACTTGACATCCCTATCAGGAACAATCATATCCAAGAAACTAATTTAAGCTTCCAGCCTCGCAAACGATGGGGACCGCATTGAACTGCGATATCTGTGGCCGCGACATAGGAGGACAGGCATTTAAGATTCAAGTTGAAGGGGCAAAGATGCTGGTCTGTCATGTATGTCAGAAGCTTGGAAAACCCTACGAGGAAGAGACAGTGTCACCGCCACAACCTCAACAACCTCAGAATCCAACACGCAGCCTAAGCGTAGCACATCCACCCACTCTTCCCCGCCCAGGAAACAGGAAAATCCAGTTACCAAAGGAGATGGATCAAATTGATCTGGTTGAGGATATAGCACTAAAAGTCCGAAAGTACAGGACCAAGCTTGGTCTATCGCAAGAAGATCTAGCGACGCGCGTGAAAGAGAAACTTTCAGTCATTCAAAAAATCGAGACAGGCAAGATAACTCCAGATATCCGCCTCTGTCGAGAGCTCGAACACGAGCTGAAAGTGAAACTCCTTGCTCCACGTACTGAAACCGAAGACTTGCCGAAGGGACCTCCCCCGTCAGAAGTTACCCTCGGCGACATAATCAAAATTAAGGATAAGACGAAAACCACCACGGAGCAGAATTAGCCCGTCCTCACAACGCTCTTACCGTGTTCACTAGGCAGAATCCTTTTTCTCGCTCCCGGAAACTCCTCGCGCATCTGATGATTGAAGAGCCAATCCAGAAAGACCCCCAAGGCGCTTACCTCACTAATAGGCTGGTTAGTCACAGCGACGTTCCAATCTGCTAGCTGGAAGACCTCGCCCGGCATCTTCTCCGCGCCCACCACAATCAACTTGTCAAATTTCGAACGCCTAATTTCCACGATTACATTCTGCAATGGAACTCCGTAAGCCGTGAGATGAATGACTCTACCACCCGATTTCTTCCAGTTGACAATTGTGGATCTCCAAGGAACACCCGTCTCAACCGTGAAGTCGCCTCCGAATTCCCCTACAACTTTCATCACAGTATCAACTAACTGACCATCATGACTATCAGACACGTACACCCCGTTCGCGCCAAGCGCTCTTGCCGTCAAGCAGACATGTGTTGTTACGCGCTGATCCCTCGGAATCCTGTGACCCATTCGCAAAATCATTACGCGTAGTTGCGAATTATCTAACAAGAAAACCGGCTTAGCGAGTCTTGACGATTAATACGATTCCAACCAGAAAAATGAAGGTGCCTAATGCTTCCATAATTCCCACCTTGAAATATGTCGCAGGTGGAGTACCACCTTGTGTAACGAACAATGAACCCGAGATGTCAAGCATCGAGCCAGCGAAGAACAGAACAAACCCAAGAGTAGCTAACGTCTCTTTCATCTTCGGCGGCCCGCGGAAGCTACTCAAACATCGTATAAATAAGTTACTTACCCGAACCCCACCTCTACAGGCGAACGACGAAGGATTAATGAGAAGATGGAACACTACAATCTAAACCTCGATGATTAATGATGTCAGTTCTAGATGAAGAATTAATCAAAGTTGCAACTCTCTTCGGCGGAGAAGAAGCAGTCACCGTAGTAAAGAGTCTCAAGAAGCTTGGCGAGGGAACCGATGAGACAATAACCAATGATTGCGGTACCGCGGTGAGATTGAACAATGTGCGCAAAGTCCTCTACAAACTCTACGATCACGGGCTAGTCTCATGTACTCGCGTAAGAGACGAGAAGACAGGCTGGTTCATCTTCTACTGGAGACTGCAACCAGACCAGCTCGACGCCTTCATTCGAAGCAGAAAGAAACGTGCCTTGAACAAACTGAAGCAGAGGCTAGAGTATGAACGGGGGCACACATTCTTCGGCTGTAAGACGGATAGCGATGTTCGAGTTACTTTCGAAGAGGCCATGGAGTCGTCATTCAAATGCGGGAAATGTGGGAATCAACTGGAAAGCGTGGAAAACGCAGAAGAGGTTGAAGTCCTCGACTTAAGAATCCAGAGACTGGAAGCTGAGCTCAGCAGATAGACTCAGCATGAAAATAACACTAATACAGAAAAAAGGCAACGTCGGAGAAAAAGACTTCCAGAACCAGCTCGACACAGCAATACGTAAACTCATCGGCAACCTCTCAACCACAGTTGCCTTCTCATCCTTCACCAATCAAGGATGGACCACGCTCTCCGTGGACGGAGAAGACGCTGAGGTTGCGATAGAACTCCTGGCTAGGACTTTCGGCGTAGCCATTGTCGAGGCTTCGAAAACTGAGCGTCATGGAAACTACCGAGGCATAGTCAAGAACATATCAAGTTCAGGAATAACAGTTGACATAGGAATCGAACGTCCGAAACCCATATTCGTTAACGTGAAACTAAGCTCCCTACAAGCTCAACTTGCCGATGGACAGAAAATCTCAAGCAGACGAATCACAGAGTACTACTGCATCTCCCCTGAGACACCAATCTCGATTCGCGTAACTTCCATTTCGCCTAGCCAAATTGAAGGTTGGTTATCTGATTCACAAATAAGCCTGTTTACGCGCTGGATCGTTAGCGGACTAGAACGGATCCAAGTCTTCAACTGCCTACCCAACCAGTTAAATTTCGCTATTCGCAAAGCCCAACTAGAAAGAGACACAGTCGCCTCGGAACAACTCAGCCTCACCGTCCAATCTATACTATGCAAGTTCGGAACGAACGCTATAGGGCTGATTCCGCGAATAGGCTCAATCTTGAGGAAGAGCGAATTAAAACCATTCATCCCAAGACGAATACAAGAAGAATGCCGAACGTGGCGAACCAATGACGCATAATGAATGGAGATTATTGGACATTAACTATGACTCAGTCTACAGAAATCTGGCACTGGAAGAGGCTCTGATCGCGTCCCAACAGCCGGCAGAAACCCCGAAGATTCGCATTTGGTTCAACCCTCCAGCCATCGTAACAGGACGCTTCCAAGACGTCCACTTGGAGGCTGACACGACCTTGTGCACCCGTAAGAGCATTACAATTGCCCGAAGATTCACAGGAGGAGGAACCGTCTATCACGACCATGGAAATCTAAACGTCACAATGGTTACTTGGGAACCCATCATCGACCTGCAAACAATTCAGCATCGCAACATAGCAATCATCAAAGAAACGCTTCTGCGAATGGGTGTCGAGAGCGCTATAACTAATTCCAACTCCATCTCAGTGGAGGGCAAGAAAATCTCAGGAGCCTCATTAGCAGTGAAACGTAACCTTGTCCTCTGGCACGCATCGCTATTAGTATCAACCGACTTGCTAACAGTTACTCAAATCCTTTCACCCAGCAGGAAGCAGTTTACTACGAATCGAGTTCGAAGTAGATGGCAGCCTGTCACCAACTTACAGACGGCATTATCTCGGCCCGTAGAAACCGCCGAAGTCAAAGAACAGATTCTGAATACCGTTCAAGACATGTTCGATGCTCGACTGAGAATAAGTCAACTATCTCCAAGTGAAGAAAACATGACAACCCGACTACACGATTCGAAATATTCAACTGCGGAATGGAACAATGAAGGAATCGTGAAGTAAAGAAAGGGGAACTCACACAACAATTGCGGTGTGAGTTCGCTCAACGCCTTTTACGGGTTGTATTTTCCGAATCACCAGCTCTGAAAGAGAGTTCATGTCCGGGAGTTCAAGATACACAATTACGTCATACACGCCTGTAACAGCATGAACCATCTTCACTCCACGAACCTTAGTCATAGCTTTGGCTACCGAACGAGCCCTTCCGAGCTGTGATTGAACCAGGACGTAAGCCTTGACAACCATTAGTAACGCCGAAACGAATAGAACAGCAAGGCCATCTAAAACCTGCGGTCGGTGAGAAAGCAGGAAAAAGGTAGAAATACACACGACATACTAACACAATAGACCCTTCCTGAGGTATTCAGCACTAAACTGACGAAAATAAGAGGCTAATTGCCACTCTCAGGCAGTGCCAATCTCCGGCAGAACCATCGATTTTGACAACGCAGAAGCGGCTCGACAGAATAAAGGACAGCTGAATGCTAATTCACTCAAGCCTCGTCATCAGTGCATCCGGAACACTCGGCTTGTGCCTTTGACAGTAGTATTCGATTTTATCGAACAACTCAACCTTCCACACTGCATTTCTACCGCAAAGTGAGATGTTACACAAGAGTTCTGACCGTTCCTGACTCATACCGATCACTAAATGCAAAGGAGAAGTTTTTCTAAGCTCTTTCGGTCCTTGCTTTAGGAGACCATTAGAGAGGGTGAATCGATTGTCTGCCGTGGACGTCAATCACGTTTCAAAGAGTTTTGGTAATCGTCACGCAATTACAAATGTCACCTTCTCTGTGCGAGGCGGTGAAGTTCTTGGGTTACTTGGGCCCAATGGATCAGGCAAATCGACTCTGATGAAAACGATCGTCGGAATCATCAAACCTGACACTGGGAGCATACAAGTGCTGGGTACAGATGTCACGAGCGATCCGGTTGCGATTAAGGCGATCATTGGATACGTTCCTGAATCTCCACGACTCTACGAGTTCCTTTCAGGTGTAGAGTATCTCGACTTCGTTGCAGACATTCACATGGTAGCCAAAGAGGAGAGACAGGAGAGAATCGTAGAATTCTTTAAAGCACTGGATCTGGAGGGTAGGGAAAATGAACTTATTCATGGCTACTCACAAGGCATGAAACAGAAGCTTGCAATCGCAGCAGCTCTGCTGCATCATCCACGTGTCCTGATCCTTGATGAGCCATTGAACGGTCTCGATCCTAGGTCAGCCCGGATAGTGAAAGACGTACTACACAAGTTCAGAGATAACGGTGTACCGACCATATTCAGCACGCACGTGCTAGAAATTGCCGATGCCATCTGCGACCGGATAATAATAATGGACAGCGGACAGATAATCGCACAAGGCACGACTCAAGAACTCAAGACAAAAGCTGGATCAGCAGGGTCAACGCTCGAGGAAATCTTTCTCAAACTCACAGGGACCTCAGACACACGGGATATAGTTGAGGCTCTTGGTAGATGAAACTTAATGCCGTATGGTCACTAGCAAAAGTGCTTACCAAGTCGCAGCTAAGAGGTTACCAAAGAAGCAAGCTTCTTGCAAAATTGTTCGGGAACCCAAGCGTCATAGCCATAGTAGACGTACTGCTCGTGGGAATCCTAGGGACAATAGGCTACTACCTGGTTTCGAATCTCCCGCAGGACTTGCTGACGACAGCTGGACGATTAGAAGCGGAGATGCTCATCGGGATCCCAACTATCACCACTTTCATGATAGTCCTTTTCGGCATCCTAAGCGAACTCAGTCAACCGATCCAATCCACGAGCGCAGACCTGGTCAATTGGCTGCCAATAACGCCGAGCGAATATGTTCTCGGATCGACACTCTCCCTTTCATACACGTATTCATTCCTGCTAGCGTTTTTCCTCGGCGTAGCACTTGGACCTGCACTGTACTTTGACCACGTCCTGATTCTAGCCGCGACTACAATTATGGGAGCAATCTCTCTCTTCATCGGATCGTCAGCTGTGGAACTGATAAGGGCTGTGACGAATCGAATATCGTCCAGCTTCTACCGGAAGAGTGGAAGATCCGGCATCTTCGCACGGCTGAGCTTGACAATTATCGCGCTAGTGATCTTCCAGCTATTGTTCAGTGGACGAGTCGTAGCCTCCTTGCTCGATCACTTGACTCAAACCGTCGTAACGGTATGGTATGTACCCGTAATGTGGCCATCACTTGTCGTTCAAACACTCAGTACAGCCGCAAATTCCGTTCCTCTAGTTTTTGCGTTACTCTCCTTAGGGTTCATGCTGACGGTTTTTGTATTGGCTGTTGGCACGCGCAGAGCATACTGGGTTCCGATACCAGTCTCAATAAGACTCAGCACACAACCTTATCATGCTTCGTTCAGCGGATTTCGTCTTCCGGGTTTAGGCATCGCGGAATCGGCGATAATTCGAAAGGATTTTCATTCGTTGACTCGCCGCCGTGAAATGGCTCGATTCCTTGCAATACCATTCGTACTCGCAGCCTCGTTATGGATTTCGCTCTACCCATTCGGAGGCTCGAGCGAAGGAGTTGGCCTAGCGGAAACCATACCACTCTACGTGATCCCTATCGCAATATTCTGCGAAGTTCTCTCAATGACCAGCATTGGACAGGAAGGAGCAGCAATCTGGAATCTGTATGCCGCCCCGTTGGATGCACGTAAACTCGTGAGAGCCAAAATGTATCTAACATTCATTCTCGGATCCCTCTTCACGTGTGGACTATTGCTGGCAATTACTTTCCTCTCAAAGAGCGGGATAGCAGAGATTGGCAGCTTGCTGCTTCTAGGATTAATAATCGTGATAGAGGAGTCGGCTCTCGGAGTCTACGTGGCCGGCAGATTTCCAGATTTCAGAGAGACAGTGCGCAGTCGATACGTTAGCGTTTCAGGATCGTTACTTGGACCGTTTCTCGGTCTGGTTGTCGCGCTCCTAACAGCATCACCCATACTACTCGCCGACACGCTTCAAACTGTGATTCCTCCAATCCTGATCGTTGTATTGATCGGACTTCTAATATCCGCTGCGTTATGGAAGCTGGCAATTCGCCAGGCCGAGAGTCTGCTTACTGAAATTCAAGTCTAGCAGTGCGATCAACGCACCGGGCCGGACTCTTTCTGCGTCTTGTCATTCCTATCAGACCGGTAGATGATCACAAACAGCACGAACAAGATAAGCCCGAGTATATGTGCCAACTCACAGTCCGAACATATCGCATGAATAATCACGACTTGAATGTAGTCTAAGTAGATCACTGCAGGTACACAGAACGCTCCAATAACAGCGCCAATCATCCCCGCACTCTTAACTCCAATTGTCCTTAGGACAGCAAGCAAGGTCAACAGCGAGAACCATGCGACCGCGAGAAGGTGTATGGGAACACCGTAAAAATACGAAAATGATGTCTGAAACACTAACGGACACTGTGTGCCCAAAATGCATGCTGTAAGCGCATTAGCAGAAATGTACCATTGGAGTAGATGCCAACTCCAAGAAGCCCCGACGACGCCAACAAGAATAGCTGAAAGTGCAACGAGCCTCAAAGATGCATCAACTTTTCCCAAGCAGAAAGGCTCACGCAGAACCCCCAGCTAAAAACATGCCTCGGCATAATTCCGACTATGGACAGTAAAGAGAGTCAGATTACTGTAACTTCGACAGAAGGATAACCAGGCTCCGTCCCGGGTAGAGCTGAGTAACTTCTTCGAAACTTTGCTTTCGATAATGAACCTGGCGTCAATAATGACTCTCCGGAGCCTTCAATCTTTCATGATATTGCTTTCTCATCTTGGCAATCTTCGGAGCTATCACTACTTGGCAGTATGGTTGCCCAGGGTTCTTTTTGAAGTAGTCTTGATGATAATCTTCAGCCTTGTAGAACGCTTTGAACGCAACGAGTTGTGTGACGATCGGCCTCTTCCAAACTCCTGAAGTCTCAATTTGTTTGATAACCTGCTCAGCGGTTTCCCTCTGCCTGCTGTCTCGGTAGAAGATCACTGAACGGTATTGTGTTCCCACGTCAGCGCCTTGACGGTTCAGTGTGGTGGGATCGTGAATGGTGAAGAAGAAACCTAACAGGTCTTGGAGCAAGATCACTTTTGGATTAAACGTGATTTGGACTACTTCAGCGTGCCCCGTGACGCCGCTGCAGACTTGATTATAACTCGGATTGGCCACGGTACCTCCTGAGTATCCCGACTCCACCTTCTCAACGCCCTTGAGTTCCATGAATGCCGCCTCGGTGCACCAGAAACATCCACCACCAAGCATGACAACTTCCGAAGGCTCGTCCGTCAAATTCCAGACCTCACGTTGACGAGTTTTCTTGCCAAAACTGCAACGCTGCAAGACGCTTGAATGTTGGAATTTGACATGCTACATACGCCTCCTAGACATATCCAATCCACTGTAAAGCATCAAGACTCCGAGAGCAATCATAACAAGGCCTGAGAACAACGACCACTCCATCATGACGTTAAAGATACCTCCTATCATTCCTACTCCTAGGACTAGCATGACCAAACCATAGATCATCATGAGAAGGCCAGTGAAACGACTCATTACTCGTGGTGCAAACATGAGCATACCCGTCAATAGTACGATCACACCCAGACCCGATAGAAAATAACCCAATAAACGAGCACCCGGCATCTGACCCATTCCCATCGAACTTTGAATCAGGATTGATAAGCCAGCCCAGAGATCTATGAGGCCGCCTACAAGCCCGATGATACCAGACAATTCTCGTTTCATGCCGATAACCGATAGTTCGTCCGAATGGTTGCCGATATGCGTTACCTCAACGTTATGAAAAGGTTAACCGAGCCTGTAAGGACGGAGATGACATTATCACAATAATCGTTTGGCAGGCTGACCTTCTCCTCTGCCGGAAGTGTTTGCTCTAAAGATTAGCTCATGCTGTTCGTGTCCACACTTGTCGCATTTTAGTTTCGCATATTCATTCTTGGACCCTAGGTCATCCTTCTGCCACGACCTCTCGCCCGTCGGATAGAGATGACCTTTCCCGCAACTAGGGCATAAGTCTCCAGTAGGCATGGCTTCACCAGTCACGTAGCCTTTCTGTAGATATATGCCCTATCGAATCAAATTACATAATACGTGGGAAAATAGGTGGGCTTTCGTACCCTATGACTTGGTACGATTGGAATATTGCCCATAGACAGTTTAGGGACATCTCAAGCGAGAATGCGAGCACATAAAACGTAATATATGTCGTATGTATTATTCGGCGGCGGAGATTTTCGGTGAAAGCACTTCTCTCAATCCTCTTGGGATTGATGTTGGTAACCTCAACGCTTGTCGGTATCGCTTACGCTAATCCCACAGTACAGCCTGCCCAAAGTACGGGCGGGAACACAAACACTTGCTCTCAAATGTCACCAAGCAACCCGAACTATACTGCGGATAACTGCGCCTTCGTGCATGACGGCGGAAACGGCGGAAGCCACGACCCACCACACCACGGCTGTGTAGACAGGATAGGCACAGACACAGGTTGCGGCTGTACCGGAGGCATTACGCCGCACAGTTTCGAGGTCTCTGACATCCAAGCCACTTTCTGCGGGCCTCCGTAAAATCAGCGAAATACGGCATCAACTCCCAATCTCCCTCCTTTTTTCCAATGAAGAATAGATGAGCCTTGGGCTACAGTCTCAGTATCTTCTCGATAGCGGCGTAACATTCCCCTCTCATGCATCTCACAAGCGTACAGCCCGGGGACAAGATAAATAATTCCTTGAGATACTTTTTCCCTGATACGTGATGTCCGAGCATCACTGGGTGAAACCTCACTTCCACTCTCGTGCATCTCAGAAGCGTACAGGACTTGGTAGTGTTCTAGGGTTAGTTGGATCGGGCCACGTTACAACTATATCGATTTTTAATAGTTGCGTGGCGGATGCGGACACTTCTGCATACTGCATTTACGACATATCGGTTTCATGCAGTTCAAACAAGGCGTGTGCCCGAAGTAAAGGAGAAACTCCTCTCCACAATGATTACACTTCATTTTCTCCAATGTCATGGCTACCTCTTAGTTCGCTAGCTCTCTTAAGACCTGGCGTGTCTGACTATGGATTTCAACGAGGCAATGTTGGCTAGAATAGTGTGCTCCCTGTAGCCTCGCCTTTTGGCCCACTCACGGAACGAAATTAGGCTAGCGAGAACTTCTAGGTTGATGGTCGTGGGTTTAGTACAATTGAATGGAATGGTGGGCCGGACCGGATTCGAACCGGCGACCTTTCATCCTCCGCAAAGCTTCGCTTTGCTACGGACGCTCCTTCGGAGGCCGGTGTAAGGCAACATCTTTCTTATCTTCAGTCATTGTACCTTAACCGCCTTGTAGATGCGTTGCTAATCATATTAGTTGAGCAGACGAGTGAAAATAATCTGAATTGGTTGAACATCTTCAGAACCTCGTAAGCGACTCGGTGCACGACGCTTAAAAGATAGAAAAAGGAGCCAAGCGTCTCTGCTCGGCCGTTCGATTAGTCACGGCATGGTGACCAAATCCCAAACGTCAGGTTCAGTAGTAGTATCGATAACCGTACGATGTATATCCATAAGCATAGTACGGGTTAAAGTTCGATGGACCGAACAAATAGTCCGCTACGTGAGCGTAATTGTTGCCTCCAATGGTACATTGCATTTCTTTCTTTCACCTTCTTCGGACATATACATACCATTATAGATATGTAAGCATTGCTATGATTTACAGATACATGTGTTTATATGCCTTCGTATGATACGATTTTCTACTTAATAGATGGGTATTACGACTCGCATTCGTAAATCTGTTGGTTCGTGCATTTGAGGCAGTTCACCGTTAGGTGTTTTCTTCAATCTTGATAAGTCGGAAATATCTTCGTCGCTCATTCGGGAAGGGTGATGAGAACTTTTCTTTGAATCTGTACTATACGACAGGTTTAATGCGCTTCATGTCTGCTACCATCGACAAAACGTGGGGGATGCAACGACTGAAAACTCCTGAGCCTCTTCTGAAGCAGAATATACTCGACTATCGCTCTAGAAAACCAGACGGCATGATGACGTTACGGTTAATCTCTAAACTCCGGGTCTTTCCTTAGCCAGTCAACAACAGCTTCCTGAATTGCACCGCTCAAAGCTCCCTTCTTACCGCCGAGTCTCACAACCACTGCCAATCGCAATCGTCGCTCAACATGGTCCGACATCACTATGTACAATTTCCCCAACTATGTATCAACTCCTACATGTATATGGGCATAGCAGTATATAGGTATATATGCTCAAAACCCAACTCAGTACTAGGACCCACACGTGTGTCTTCAACAGGTTCTGCTGGTCCAGTTTTCAATATGGGGGGCCGTCTACCCAGTGGCGGTCTAAAGATACGCGAATGGGTGCTGGCGGGTTCTGTCTACTAGAATCATACGTGTGGTCGGCCCCCCAGCCATGCCCCGTAACGCCGACCAAAAGAAGCAAGATATGCCATCTTGGAACACACCCTGATAACGGGACTCATGCTGGAAGCATGCTTTAACATGTCACCCTAGAACAGGACCTGATGACCCACGGACAGAAATATGCTTCAAGACTGGAGGACACAAGATGCTATCGTAATATCGACTCTCCTCGATATTTTCTTAATATCCAATCCCACTAACCCTCATACACGAGCGAATCAGCGTTTCACGTGCAGGACGTACCTATTTTTCTGCACTGACAAATACGATCTCGCTTAAGAGCCAGATAAGTCCCGCCATCTACCATAGAACCTCTCCTATTCAGCGACCGAAATCTACGAATCTTCTGATTCTGGACGGATTTCTACTGACACCGAGGCTCTTTGGATTTCCTAAGCGCCATGCCGAAGCTGACGCCGAGCGTCATACCTACAAGCAGCGCAACACCCACGGCCAAAAGCGGTCGTTCACTTATCGTCTTCTCAGTCCTATGTCTTACCGGACCCAACTGCTCTTTGAGAGCACTTAAGCGCTTATCCATGTCTCTACGCAGGTCCCTCCATCCAATCCTCTACTTTTTGCATCTGTTTAAGTTCTTTCTCTTCCTTCGCCTTTGACAAAAGAAACACCCAACCCCCTAATGATATTCAGCCGTACTGATAAGGCTATATGCGTATAACGTTAAATATGTAACCTTATATTTAGCAGAGAGACCTCTATGTGAGAGGTGTTCTTTGTTTGAAAACATGTAGATATTGCAACAAACAGAATGTGAACAATAATAATTACTGCAACTGGTGTAGAACTGCACTGAGTGATTTTCCCGACCAACCACCACCACGAGGAATGTGTATGATATGCGGAGACCAAAGTGCTGCTGACGCACGCTTCTGCGGCCACTGCAGTTCACCGCTCTAATCAGATACGTCTGAACTCTACCAAACCCATTTCCACTCTAACCTCCCCTCTTCTTTCTAATTCGCCTAGACGTTCTCAGGGCTGTTTCGTACCGCAGCTATCACAGAACTTTAAGTTTGGAGGTAACTCGTTTCCACACTCAATGCAAGACCTCTTGCCTTCTGCCGTTTTCGTTGACGAGGGAGCGACGGCAGTCTCAACCTTCTCTGCTTTCTTGACCGTCCGTCCTTTTCGTCTTGAGTACAGGAATGCAGCACCTATCACTACTGCGGCTATGGCTGCAAGAGCTAGGACTAGTTGCTGCGTATTGTTCGTTGACTGTGTGCTCATTTGCTGTGGCGGTTGCGGCATTTGAAGAGACGGTGTTGATGTAACTGCGCTTGGAGTGGAAAAGTAAGTGTATGGAGTGTAAGTAGTTGATTCTTGTGCGCCGGAGACGACTGTAATCGTGAATTCTGAGTGACTTAGAGTATTTGGCATACCTTCACCGTTCGTGGTCGCCATCATAGCAAATGCTCGAAGATGATAGACCCTAGCAGAAGTGAAAATCACGGCAAAGACGACAGATTCGTAACCTGACGGAGTGTCCATGTGAATGAAACAGAATGCTGAGTACGGATAGTTCCAACCCTGCACACACGGAATGCGGGGGCCGGAACTAACGACGGACCCATTTAGGTAACTAGATTGGTCAATGTCCTCAATATTAATCCCTAATTCGTAACCCGGCCCGATCGGGCCATTATTGTAACTGACTGTGAGACTTACTTGAGCGGAAACCGACGATCCGCTAATAGTCACTTCAGATGGATATGACAAGTTTGAGATAGCCGTCGTCCGAACTGGCTCTTGAGCGTAGACCAGCAGAGGTTGTGTAAGACCGGCGAATGCTGCTGTCGCAACAACCAGAATGAGAACGCTAACCATCAGTTTCGGTTTCAAGTTACCGAACCATAGATTGACTGTATTGTATTGCGATTTAATACTATCATGAGAGACGTAACTTTTCAGTGAATGAAAAATAGTCGGCTTCGCCCAACTAGCTGAGATTGGTTCCTGAACTAATCCATGTTGAGGAATCTCGCACTGAGTTTCTCTATTGTCGTGGATAATTCTATGACTTCCACGGGGCATGACTCCTAAGAAAGATTGTTCTTGTTAGGAAGGTGTAAGAACTCACGTCTTGTTAATCTCCTATTCTTTACTCTTGAATAAATATGAGGCGAGGCTGCGGCAAGGGCCACTCCTCCAACAAGCAGAGTATCTGCTGGTTCAGACACTGGGATTGAGCCAAATGTCAATTGGGTTACTGAATTCTGTGGGCCGGATGATATAGACATGTAATTTCCATAAGAGTCACCAAATTCAGAACCAAATCCAATAACATAATTACCATTACTGTCCTTTGGAGCCCACCCAAAGTCATTTCCACTCCAGTTCAAAACAGGCTTAAGCGGAAAGGAGAATTCCAATATTCTATGCTTGTTGCTTGAATTCGGTGAGGTCCCGATAGTTGTGGCAACTTTCAGATTGGCATAAATTGCCAGTAGCATTATATTGCCTTCACCCAAATCTAAGTAATTCATCACATAATTTTTTCCATCTCCGGAGCTCAGATAGATAATACCATCTGATTTGCCATCAATTACACTTCCGTTGTTGTTTCCATCAATTAATAACGTCAAAGCCCCGTAACTTTGCTGAGTTGCGCCATTTACTGTCTCCGTATAACTACATCCTCCACCTGCAACGCCTTAGGCGCTCGTTGTGAAGTCCCCGAACCTGATTACATTTAGCTTAGGAAATAGAATCTAAACTTCTTCAATCTTAAGTCCTGTTTCTCCCCATCTCTGCCATCTTGTTTGACATCGTGGACATAGGTAGTCTAGAACTACCTCCGTTCCTTCATTCATGAATCGTAGGCTTCGACCCAACAGGGAAAGCTGAGGTTCGTGGCATTTGGGACAGTTCATGGAATGCAATTGATAGGCCCTAGGCTTTAGAAGAATGAGAGTAGTGAAAGCATGAGGGATGGGAGATTCTAAGAGTAGGGTAGTCCATCCTTAACGTGCCGTTGATTCTTCTTGACGATATGGTCTACAGTACGCCTCATCTACAGACGGTTACGTAGGTTCAACAATCATGTTAACGCAACGATTGAAAAATATCAGAATAACGTACACAAGACTCCGATATGGGCTGTATCCATAGCTGCCATTGCCGCCGTCTTAGCCTCTATCCTCTTCACTCGTGCCCATTACTTATTTTGTGTGGCTTGAATTGGTGCTAACCCTTCGTGGGGAATATGGGCGATAAGTTGTGTCTTCTTACGATTGATAGCCGTCATTGCCTTAGTGTCGATGGCTGTCGGATTTGTGGTATATGTCATAGCTGTACTGTGGCTCGTTCTCCATGACTTAGACCAGTTGCTCACATCGTTGACCAATAAAATAAAAAAGGTTGGCTCCAAGAGCCATTAAGATATTCGTCTCCCTATACTGGCGTGCCAGAGTTCCATTCTTCATCAGACTCACACTGCCAGCGGAATTTGATGCGGTTCCCGATGCGGCGTTATCCACGTAAGTCCTTTGCATGTTCAAGGTTCACGTATTATATGCCATACGTAGTATGCGGTCGGAGATTTTCGGTGAAAGCACTTCTCTCAATCCTCTTGGGATTGATGTTGGCAACCTCAACGCTTGTCGGTATAGCTTACGCTACTCCAACAGTGCAGCCTACGCAAAGTACGAGCGGGAACACGAACACTTGCGCTCAAATGTCACCAAGCAACCCGAATTATAAAGCGGATAACTGTGGCACGGTACATGACGGCGGAAACGGAGGACGTGACCCACCACACGGCTGTTTTTCAGGCAGGATAGGTACTGACGCAGCTTGCGCCTGTGATGGCATTACGCCGCACAGTTTCGAGGTCTCTGACATCCAAGCCGACTGTCCTGGTTAGCGATATACGACATCAACTCCCAATCTCCCTCCTTTTTTCCAATGAAGAATAGATGAGCCTTAGGCTACAGCCTTAGTATCTCGGCTTCCCATTGTTTAGTACCGCAGTTATTGCAGAACTTTTCTTCGACGGAGCAAAACCAGCGATACGCACACAGTCAACGGCAAGAGGAATACGATATTCGTGGCCTCAGGTACGGGTGTAGCAGCAAAAGTCATACTAAGATAATCGCCCATCATGCCTCCTGAGACTAGGGCGAAGGAATGACCAGCCGAATCAAAAACGCCTCCCAGTAAACCCATCCAAGAATTGTACTGACTTAATGGAGTATTCACGATGTATGGGTATAGAGGAATTGAGAACTCAAAAATCCTATGTGTGGCGTTCGAATGGATTGTAGTAGTCAGTGCTGTTACCTCGGCAGTGTGAGAGTTAATGTCTTCGTAGGAAGCACCACACCCATCTCCACTAGCAGACCATTTCACCCATCCTTCTACGACATTGAAGCTAGCTTGTTGATTCTGATTAGCTTTGATTGCAAATACGCAAAAGTGATTTCCAGGAAGGCCGCCGAATTGAATCCAGACCCAACCCCATGTCCTTCCGAGGTCGGAGCTTATGTAGCTGCTCCCATTGTCCGAGGGCACATCAACTAGCACGTAAAGTGTAGCATTGTCATGCAGCAACCTCATTGTGGGACGATTTGTAATACTCTGTGAACCTACAGTAAGTTTGTACTCAGTTGCACCGTCCCATTCACCTTGCTGCCATTGACCATCAATAGTGGGAACTGGACTTGCCTGACCAACTATGACCGTCATTGCGTTCGTAGTGGTAGTCTGGGCGGACACATTAGCTTGAACAGTAAACAGGGAAACTATTGATAGAATCAATAACAAGCAAGTTTTCCTGAACAAACTGGCTTACCAAGAGACCATGGCATGAATTACGATAAAACAGCTTGCATAACATACGTTCAGGGTTGTTTGGTACTGCAGTTTTTGCAGAACTAAGTAACCTACTATTTTGATAAGACCATAGTGATTTTTCTCGCAGTGATAATGCCAGATAGCAGCATCGAGCTCAGAATGATCACGGTCGTCGAGAAAATCGTAAGTGAAATGTTAGCGGTTAATTCGCCTGTTGCCAGTGCACCGAA
>JBEKGM010000013.1:0-51905 GCA_050012795.1 Bathyarchaeia archaeon
CGATCACACCCTCCCTTCTCGTGACGTACAACGCTCCAGCAAGGGTCCCGTCAACCGTTGCCCCGATACAGTTTGCGACTTCCAGCAGATACGTTCACACAACATATACCATGTACACGACGACTTCTGTGTGCTACAATCCATATTGCTACACGTACACCAAAACAGCGAAAATTGCAACCCCCCTCGTCACAATTTACGCGACTTCCAGCCGTGAATCGTCGCAAACGAGACTCTATACCTTAACGGTCGAAAAGATGGATACGCTCACGCCCTACGCAGCTCCCGAGAAAGGCGGCTACATTGCGTTCATCGCGATAATTGGAACCCTATTTGGGGAATCGCTGATCTACGCTCTCATAGTCCGACACTCGAAGCCCATTGACTCTAGCTGACTAATCAGAACGTATGTAATACAAACCTGTTTATCGGAATACGTGACACTGTCACCTGAAAACAGCTCGATTAATCTGCGACACCTGGCCCTCAGTGACGAGATTCTGGGCAGTTGGATTTGTAAATATCATTCCCAAGATGTGGAATCTCCCATCGTTGCCAAGGGACGTCTTGTAACAGAGCACAGCGCTGATAATGTTCAAGTTCTCAGGGCTCTTTTTGGCAATTTCTGACAACGAGTCAGGGGCGCGTGTCCATGCGCCCCCTGCTCCTTTTCCTGTCTTTTTGTCAACCCAGAAGGTAAACTGTGTCGTGCCGTATAGATAATCTCCCACGAATTCATAATCGATTTCTGACCGTCCAGCGTCAATCACAATGATTATCGGTGTCTTTGTATCCCTCGGAAGTTCCGCGAGATGTTCTTTGAATTCATCGTAGATTTTCCCTCGTGCTCGGTTGGGTATGGCAACGGCCTTGGTGGAATATTTCAGTGGCCGAAACATCTCAGGAGTTATAACTTCCATGAGAATCGGAGTTCCTTCTATGGTTACCTGTAGGTCAAGTTTCCCGGCGCCAGCGGGGGGGCCAAGGACAATCGGAAACTGTGCACGTGAGAATGCATACGCCATTTGCAGCTCACTAAACGTTTGGGAAAATCGATCCTCTGAACGCAAACCTTCTTTCAAGCTGCGCGTCCCCTGCAGATTCTTGACTACCCCTACCATGTCTTCTAGGTAAGAGAGTCTAGCACGAGGATGCAGCAGATGGCTAATTCGCATCCATTGTGCGAATGCATCGATGGGAGTTAGCTCTGAACGTGGTTCAGATTGCGGTTTCTCCAGCTCTGCCTCGCGAGAGAGGTATGCAAGGTCGTACAAGACTTCGTGCGTGTTATTTTTTTCCGCTTTCTTCTCCTTCAGCCACTGATCTCCCAAGAACTCCCTAAGAGCTGGGTATTGTCCCCAATTTGCTTCAATTTTAGCAAAGTCTAGTTTGGGTCGCCTTGCTAACAGCGCGTCTACGAGCTCGATGCACTGATCGATTTTGTCGGGCTTTCCTCGGAGCATTTTCTCAACAGTTATTCCATTTGCTCGCGCATCTGATTCGAGAGTTGGATAGATCGATTCAGCGATGATGACGTTCTTAGTGTCGAACGCATTTCCAAGCACTTCACGTAGGGTCCTCAGTGCGACGTCGCGGAGTGGGGTACTGGTAAGCCATTCCTTGAGATATGCGGTTAAGAGGAGTGGGTTTGACTTACATACATCCACGAGCAGGTATGGTGCTGCAAAAGTTAAGTGCCCGGGTTTTTGTTCCGGCAGGGTGTTCTGGATAATTTCGATCGCTCCTTTCACGTCTGCTGCTCCGACCTGTTCGGCAGCATAATCGAGCATGTAGATGCTATGGTACTTCCCGCGCGTAACCAGCGAGAGAATCATTTCCATCGCATCTTTTGCGAAGCTGGGTCCCCTATATTCCAAAACCAACACTACCTGACCGAGTACACCCTCTGCCTCATCATTGACTAGCAGCCGAAGCAGCGCGACAACAGTATCGACGCTCAGTTCTTTAATTTGGAGGCGACGTGCAATCTCTCTGTCCACGAAGGGGCTTCGTCCCACGATTTTACATAAGATGTCAGTTACTCTTCGTTCGTCTTGTTTTGCAAAGTCTAGAAGGCCACTTGCGGCTTCAACTTGGACGCTCAAGATTTCAGTCGCAACAGCGTATTCAAAAATCTCGAAAACTCTAATCGGTATCGTTATGGGATTTGGTTGATAGGGTGTAAAGACTACCCGATAGGTTCTGAGCGACGCGATCCTGTCGGTCGGACTATCTGATTTCAGAAGACCCGACAGTATTGGTTCGATCGCAGCGAAGTTTGTTCTTCCCACGCCACCAAGAATGAACGCAGAATAAAGTGACAGCGATTCGTCATGTTTGTTTCTCATTTTAGTCGCAATATTCAAGGCCAGCTCCGGAGTTGTTGACCCGATGCTGATCATCGCTTCGATTATTGGTCCTTGCGCCAGATCGCTCCTCACCTTCGTGACAATTTGTGAGAGAAGATTTACATAAGGATCCTCAGCTGATGCAAGTTTCCGAAGTTCGTCCGCGACGAAATCAAGCCAGAGAAATATGTTCTTCTCAACAAGATAGGTGGTAAGCGAAAGTTCATCTTCGTAACTAAGAGGAGGTATCATATTTGCGACATACGCTCGCAAGTTCGTACTATTCCATGATTTTGGGTCAGACCTTATTCTTTCTATAATATCCTCTCTTGTGCTCAAGTCAAACTGCCCCATTTTCATAGTCGTGAAAATCAAAATGCGGTCGCTCTCCGGTCACCTCAGAGAATTGAATGCTCGCGACAGCCCATTCATCAGTTACTCTAATGAGCTGCGCACAGTCATGGGTTCTGAGAGCCACAACGTCGAAACCGAAATCCTGCTGGGATCCTACAGCATTACCTTCTTTGCTTGCCTGTTTTAGAATTGCTAGAACTTCTGGTACCGCATTATCACAGGCTACTTGGCCATAGTCACAGTTCTTTAGATAGTGTTGAGCGACAGCGACAGGCGCTGCTTCGCCAATACATTCGAAATTTGAAGTTATGTTCTCAGAGGCAGCGCGGACGTCGCCGAATTCTATTGTTTCAACTCTGTCCGCCGTAACCCCTTCGTCCAAAGCCGTAAGAACGATGCAATTGACTCGTATGCTTGAAGTTCTGTTGTAGGTGCCCAGCGTGTTAACGACTAGATTCTTAATGTTCGACGGGGTTACTGTATTACCATCAAGTGCAGAGAATAATGCCATGATGGCTGAGGCGTCATCACCTGCTGCAGCAATTGCCCACCCGGCGTTGTTGTGTTTGATTTTCGATTCTTCACGATTACCTATTATTGAGCTTGCTTTCCTATCGCTAGCTAAAATACAGCCATCCTGACACCTTACGAAAACCACGAGTGTCATGCGATCCCGACTGTGGCATCCCGAACGTAATCATCGAAGCAACCGTAAATACTCTTAGTGTGAAACGCTCTCTGAGTATTCGAACGCTACGAAGGAGAGAAGTTCAAAGAACCATTGTTACTTCTCTTCAATTTTGCAGGTTCCTTCCCAATCTAAGCCTTCTTTTCTGGCCACAGGCCCATATAGATACGCGATCCTTCTTGACAGACCCAACCAGAAAGAAAATACTGGCATTCAAAGACCCAACCAAAGAGAAATTGTCAGCATTCAAAGACCCAACCAAAGAGAAATTGTCAGCATTCAAAGACCCAACCAAGGCCAAGATTGAACCAAAGACAGAGAAGCCGACACCTTCCAAGAATTTCTGCATAGACTGCGGTAAGGAATTAGAACTAGGTTCGAAGTTCTGCAACAACTGCGGAACAAAACAGCCCTGATCGGGAACGGGACCAGGTCCAGCAAATACAAAGGATTCGAAGAAAAGGATGCGTAAACCCGCATTCTGGCAGTTTTTCGGTGGGGCAGTAGTCCACAGAACGAGTAGCTACGACTTCTGGAGAAAGTGAGATATTTCCTTTCGAATACTAGACCCTCTAGGGTTTCGTAATGATCGGGGGAGTCGACGACACTACCGTTCTTGGACTTGCAGGGATTATCTCAAGTGTCTTGATAGCTGCTTTCGGATATTGGTATAACTACGCAACGCGCTCTCAGCCTCATCGAGAATTTCTCTACCAAAAGCAGATTGAAGCATATTTGGAACTCTCGACAATCCTATCAAAACTGCTACGTCCTTGCTACGAATATCTGGTCGCGAAGCGGAATCTAACGCCCGAGGATAAGTCAGAATATTCAAAAATTACTTCCGCAGTCTTTCTTGATGTGGTGCAGCAAGCGCGAATTGCGCGGATGATGTTGCCCAACGATGTTAATGAGAAGATTGGGACTCTTTTGTCCGTATTAACGGAGGGTTATTATGGGCAAAGGGGTTTGCCAGACAATGCGACGGAAGTCCTTCTGACGTTGACCGAAGCTGAATTCGGCATCTATGATGCTATTCGGAAGAATGCGGGGATTGATCCCCTCACACAGCAGATGAGACAAGTTTTCGGACAGGTGAGATCAAGCACTACCGAAGCGGCTGGTTGATCGGATCCGCACTTAAGTCGGGAGCCGAATTAAAAAGATCGATTAGCCACTATTTCTCTTCGATCTTGCAGGTTCCTTCCCAATGCTCCCATCTACACCCGCAACCCGTACAATAATATTTGATGATTACGTCGGCTTCTCCGTTTCCAACCTAGAGACTTGTTCGTTGTTTGCGCTGGATTGTGGCATCTCGGTCAATTCATGAAGAGGGTATGCTAACCTCAGGGAATATGAGAGAGTTAGGCAGGTGAAGGGATTTAGTGAGAGGGCTGAAACTACCACTCAATCTAGCCAGCTACAGATCAGTGCGTGTGTAATGCAAGCTGCATCATAATTCAACTGCCCCTCCCCCTCCAAGAAATCGCATCCCCCCGCCCCCAAAAAACACCGGAAGAGAAATCCATTCAAGAGCTTGTGGCAGGCTACCCGCAAAGCAGAGACAACGATCAAGACTGAAGTTCAGAAGGCTGTTCGTCAGAGGAAAGATGCGTAAAGATGGTAGGAAAACAGGGTTCCTCGAAGGACTTTTACCACAGTTTGAGGGGAGCTTCTTCTGGAAGGCTACCTCTTGCCGACATTAGTTTTCGAGTTCGAAACCGCGAAGGCTCATGTGATCAATGTGGAAGATCAAATTCTTCAGACCATCGACCGATATGGTGTTAGGCGTGTGGAGGATTTGCCGCCTCGAGAGGCGCTTGGAGCGCCAGGTCCTGATCAACCCTACCGGATGCGTGTACCACTTCTCGCTCCTGTCACTCAAGAAGTGGTTGACCTAATCGCGGCTGGCGCGCCCCACGGTGTCCGTGTTCGACTCGAGCCTTAGTATTTTACCCACAAGGTTGAGAGTCTCCTGACCTATGCACAAATCAACGGGATCCCATGACAAAACTGCTACAGGAACGTGAACCTGCAGCCAAGTACTGCGAGAACTGCGGCGAACGCATCCAATAAATTAGAGCACGAGTTGTCTCTGCATGTAATAGTAGAGTTTACCCTTACTAGTATTTACGAGCAATCGTTACTCTAAATACCGAATTTACGACAGCTCGAAATATACTTACATGAATATACTGGCTTCAGGGAGTTAACATGGGTCTGAACGTCATTTCAATAGCTGCATACGCCGGCGTCATTAGCTGGGTCTGGTGGATTCTAGGAAAATGCGACCCGAAAGGAGTTGATTAGAATGTCAATTGGGCGATGTGCTGAATGCAGAGATACTTATGGTAGAGAGGATGAATGCCAGCCCTGCAAGATTTGTAACGCTCCACCAGGCGAACACTGCGAACACTGCCCACCATCGTTAATCCTACCCGGCTAGTCGAGACTGTTTGGGCTAGCCCAGGAGCACCCCGAGAAACCGTACTATTTCTATGGCAACTGACTTGTTGGACAAGATCGAAGATAGGTTATCATGGTACCGCAGCGTGCTGTCTAACGAGAAGCCAGCCAAGTACCTCTTATGCAAGTTGATCGGGATTGAGAAAGATCCAGCCACAATGACTGACGCTCAACTTTGGATTGAACACACCACTTTACGCACGCGATTTGCAGATCTCTGGAGAGAAGTGAAAGATAGCAACTATTCCGGGACCAATCAGCAATCTGAGCCTTTCAGTCTGCTAGATGTCAAACTTGAACTCCTGAATCGAATTCTCAGAAGATGTGTCCTGTGCGAGTGGAGATGCAAAGTTAATCGTGCTAAAGGAAAGAAAGGCGCTTGTCACCTAGATAAGGAGACTCGAGTTGCAACTTTCTTTCGTCACTTTGGAGAAGAACCTCCCCTAGTGGGCAGGAAAGGGTCTGGAACGATCTTCTTCACTGGCTGCACCTTCCGGTGCGTATTTTGTCAAAACTGGGATATTTCACAAGTGCCGACCGCGGGAGAGCCAGTTTCATCTGCCACACTCGCATCAATCATACGTTCATTGAGAGAAGAAGGCGCTGCCAACATCAACCTTGTTGGCGGAGAACCAACTCCGCACCTTCACACAATTCTTGAAGCGCTGACTATTGCAAACGTGAACGTGCCAATCTTGTGGAACAGTAACATGTACGCCACGTGTGAGGCTATGGAGATCTTGGCAGATGTAGTGGATATTTGGCTGCCTGACTTCAAATGGGGAAACGATGAATGCGCAGTAAAGTACTCGCGCGTGACTAGATACTTTGAAGTCGTTTCAAGAAACCACAGAATCGCTCATGAGACGGCCGACATGATTATCAGACATCTCGTGGTTCCAGGTCACGTCGAATGTTGCACTAAGCGCATTCTCGAATGGATTGCTGAATCCTGTTCACGAGCAATCGTTAATGTGATGGGTCAATACAGGCCGGAATACTTGGTCGGTAATAGTCCACAGGACTATCCAGAGATTGCACGGTGCCTGACACGTGCGGAGCTAGAAGAAGCGGAAGATTATGCCCGTAAGCTGGACCTCGTTTGCTTAACTTAGCTGGCTTTGCGCGTCAAGTTGACATCGATACAGGATAACCCAACATTCGTGACAGTTAGAATTGTCCACATGTATGTATGTCATTCCTCCTCCTAATCTTGTCTACAATTCCGCGTTTTAGACGTGCATAACCAGTTAGAAGTACTTGGTTATGGCCTCTTTCACATTCCCTTCGTAATCACCGAACGGTGACGGAGAGATGAAGACGTCGTCGACGCCAACCTCATGGTACATTCGGATTCTTTTTCTTAGCTCACCTATCCCTCCGACCACGATCAACTTATCGATCATCTGTCGAGTGATATTCTTTCGGACCATCTCTCTGTCTCTATTCTTCCATCCCTCAAGCATTGCCTTCGCCTCGATAGGAAAACCGACACTTGAGAATAACGATGAATACGCCGGAGCACTCGCGTAGAAGCCGATCAAATCCTTCGCAGCCTCCGCACCCTTCTCATCATCCCCTAACAAATACGAGTACAGCATGACTGAGAGAATGGGCCGCTCTTTCCTACCCGCAGACTTACAGCCCTCATCAATTAACGCTCTCGCATGAGCAACTCTTTCAACTGGATAGAGATTCAGAATGATTCTGTCGGCCAGCATCGCCGCCTTCCTGATCATTCCGTCATTCAAAGCAGCTAACGCTACCTTGGGAGGAACACCACTTCTTAACCTCGCATTAACGGGGGACGAGTACCGCCCGTGGACTGAGAATTTTTCGCCAGAATAGTAGTGTCGCAGCATCTTCACCGTCTCCTCCACTCTCTCCGTCGGACGCTCGAACTTGATCCCATGCCAAGATTCTACAATCGCTGCCGTGCTGACGCCAAGTCCAAGAGTGAATCGTCCTTCACTAAACTCGTTAAGCGTAATCCCAAGCAACGCAAGTTGACTTGGCGATCGCGTGAATACGTTCATTATTGAAGTGCCAAGCTGTATCTTCTTTGTCGCGCAGGCAGCTATTGTAGCCTGAATCGAAGCATCACGCAGCGTTGTCTCTCCAAACCATAATCCGGCGAACCCGTTTCTTTCAATCGTCGAAGCAATCTCGGGCACGAGGCGAGACTGCAAATCGCCGTTACCACTGAGCATTACACTGACTGACAATTCGCTCGTCGTAAAGGAACCTCAATTAAGATAAAGAGTCAGCGCTCAATGGTAATGTCTGTGGGATGATAAAGTGACATCCACGTCTCCAAGATTATTCACACTCAGCTCTTACGCTACTTTTCTAACCCCAATAATCGTTCTAATCATTGCCCTAATACTCCGCAACATAGTATTGCTTGATTACACCCACGTCATCTGCGGCGGAACCTGGACGGGTATCGATCTTTTCATGGGTCTCGTGATGTCTCGGATAATGAAAGGGCTCACGCCCGAGACGCGGGCTGAAATAGTTAAGCGACTTGTTCCGGTCATGTTGTTTCTGATGCCTGCGTTGGCGTCTGTTGCAATAACGGCAGGCATCTACCTCGCTCAGTGGGAAGGTCTACTGAATCTTGGATCGCCACTAATCATAGCAGCAATCATAATCGTAGCGGTATTGACAGTCCAAGGTTTCGGAATCATCATGCCCACTGAGATCAAAATCTTCCTAGAACTGATGAAGGATAATCCAGATAGAGAACGAATAGTGAAACTCGGAATGCGAAACATCAAGATTTCTGGAAGTCAGGCGATATTCCAGATAGCGATCATCTTCGTAATGGCAAATCTTGCCATGGTTTAGCTGTGTGAAAGCTTCAAGTGCAACACTGTGTCAGACGGTTGTGTGAAGCAGAGAGTTTTTATTGCCTCCTAACCAATCACAATTAGTCCTTATGTCATATTCGGTGGCCAATTTGGAAACAGTTCAGACCCCAGCGCCTACAATCGACTTCACTCCGAAGGCTCTTGAACGAGTGAAAATGCTGCTAACGAAGCCCGAGAACGAAGGCAAAGCGCTCAGAATCTTCGTCTTTGGTGGCGGATGTGCCGGACTGAACTACGGTATGGCGGTTGGGTTCGTGAAACCAGACGATTTCATAGTTGAGACAGATGGACGCAAGATCGTGGTCGACCCTAAGAGTATGAGTCTCCTGAGCGGAATGCAAGTCGACTACTACGAGACTATACAGTCTTCAGGCTTCAAATTCAATAATCCTAACGCGGTTGCAAGCTGCGGGTGCGGATTATCATTCAAGACGGCTCAGAAGACTGAGATGCAGAAACCTAAACCCTGCCACTAACGCTAAGGAGGCGGCACTCGCTTTAGGGCGAGCTGAATATCCTGAGCCTTCACAGTCTTCCGGCCAGCATGTTTTGCGAGTTCAGTAGCTTCCTTCCCCACCTTGACCGCGAAATCCTCCAAGATCTTCCCTAACTCACCGACGGCATCATCGCCGACTCTATCGGCGCCAGCCATCTCTATCAACCTACGAACGGCAGCGGTAGAAAGCTCATTAGGAGCCATGAAAAGCCACAATTCTAACGCGTGCGGGTCCGAAACTATTAAAATTTGTTCTTTAGAGTCAACGGAGCGCATTCACTCAATCATTTCAACGACCTAGCTTACAATGGACGAAGCGAACAATTTCATTGCATAAACAGGTTGTTTGCGCCATGAATTTGCGTTAATTTTGGTCTACGTTAATTGGTCTATTACGCGAATGAGACTCACCAGAAACCAGGGCGAGTATACTACGCTTTCACCGAACTGCGCACTATGCCGTGTAGGTTACAAGGAATAGGTAGAGATGCCAATCAATGTAGTGACCGTCTTGAGTGTAGAGTTGGAAAGCTTGTGATCTACCCGGTTCAAGGTAAGCGTAGCGGCTTCCCCAATCTAGCATTGGACTACTAGTGAAATTATTGTTAGCCACTAGCAGAAGTGACTCGTGGCAGTTTTTCAAGGGTGGATCCGATGGTTGGATTAGTGCGGGGTTCATACATGAGGGTCCAGAAACGTAATTTAATTGAAGATAGGGTCGGTTCTCTGTAAGCAGACTTCCAGGTTCGAACGTATAGGTGACAGTCATATTCCCTAGTGTCAACGTTCCATTTCCGTGAAGCATTAGAACGTCGAGATCGTGGAGTTGCTCATATCTAACGTTGAACGAGTCATAGGGAAGCCAAGAGTATTGGCTGAGAAATCTTGCGGCCTGTTGCTCCTCCGATGTCGGCGGTTGGTAGTTTAGGTAAGTTGCCAGGAATAGGTACACGTGGGAGGGCAAATAACCATAAGTCGTACCTGGGCCGGGCGTTTCGTACTGTCCGAATGTCAAGTTGCCATTAGTATCAACGGTGATCAATATTAGAAGTGATTCACGGCAATTCGTAGGAGGCATAAACCCATCCCAAGGCACATTATGTCCAATTTCAAAATCAGTTGGGCATGGGGGGCCCGAAGCGTAGGTAATCTCCATACATCCAGTACAGGTACTACCCGACGTGGGATATTGTGATGTAGGGTTAAACGTGTAGTTCACGACCAGATTCTTGTAAGTCCACTGTCCGCTAGGTTTCGGAAGCGTGCTAACATTGACTGAAGCGAATAATTCATAGTTGAAACGGGAATCGTACGCGCGGGTTTGACGCAAGAGTCCTAGGATCTGCTGCTGCTCGTAGACTGGGTAATACTCGTAAATGCTCACCCCCACTACCAGTATGAGGAGAGTGGCTAGAACGAACAGCTTGACTCGACGGTTAACCAACCATTTTCGTCCGCACATAAGCTAGAGCTTCTTTCTTATTGTTTTGGGTAATGCGTCGAGAGCGTTACAGGAGAAGATTCAGCGTTATCATACCGGTTAGTTTTCCTTTCCGCTTCCCACACCTCAACGCCTTTCCGGAGAAGCATCTCAACGATATGACCCTGGATTCGCGGAGGACGTTCATGCTGCGCTAAAATCTCATATTCCTGCTGGGTAACGGATGTTTTTACTGAGCACTTTGCTGGTCACGTCAGGAAGACCACAGATTAGATTCCATTTTAGATTCCATGTCAATTCAGCGACTCTGAAAGCTATGAGGAGATGGAGCTGCAAATTATCAGGCTGCTGCTTATAGTTGACCACCAAGTTACGTCGGGCAGGTTGAAGGAGGATCCTAAGCAACGGTATGCCAACCTACCTGTTGAACAACTCAAGATATCCAGCCCTCCATCAGCAGGATCATCCGCTGAACCAGTAGGGTCATCGAGCCATACCCCACTTTCAGAACCAGGGTCACCCACTAAATCCTCTAGGGTATCCAGTACGGAACCTAGGGAACCAGCCGAGGACCCTACCCCGGCACATTGTGCAACATTTGTAACCTATATTACTCAAGAAAATTGGGATTTCGGACCAGAAGGAAGATAGGTCATGCGAATAATTGGGGGTGGAAGCATTGTCTGAGAAGCCTAAATTTCGTGACGGACTCGCAGAGACCATTGAAGGACTCTACGTTAAGGAAAGATTCCGAGACCCGAAAAGTATAGCGGAACTAGCTGAAAGTAGAACAGTTAACTCATATCGTCTGAAAACTGATGCCACAGATGTCGCCCAGGTTATCGACTTCCTAATCAAGGAAGGTAGGGCTAAGGACGAGAAACCTCCAGTTGAACCAGGCCTTGTAGCCGGTCTACCACCTGAACCAGCCAGGGTAGCCAGCCCTCCTAGCCAGGCTACAGACAATTCTAGCCAGGCTGCGAACGAAACTAAGCCTGTCGAGCCAGAGGCTGAAGCCGAGGAGCCCACCGTAGTAACCGTGTTAGCCTTCATCAAGCACCCTCTAGCCAAGGGTGTAACCATGACCGACCTTAGGCAGAAGATAGGTCATGAGAAAGGGAAGGCCTGGACAGCCAGGCTGAACGAATACGTTGACGTCATACTTAGCCTCCGTAAGCAACACGTGAAGCCTAACCAAATTTACGTTAGCCTCCAGGAAGCCTATGGCAACAGGATGGGTAGCCTGGTCGCAGCCCTCCTGACCATCAAGTTGCAGCCTAACGGTGACCCTCCCGAAGCCTGGGAAAAATCAATTTTGTGCTCAAATCCGAAGGGGGCTTCAAAGGAGGCTACGAAGGAGGCTGAAAAAGAAGGTGAAAACAGGCTAGGGCAGTCTCAAGCCAATGGTACAAACAGGCTACCCTACCAGGTTGACGAATACGAAGAATTCTGGGCGGTGGATGGTCCAGGGACCATGGACGATGCCCTTAACCACATTTAGCTGTCGACATGCTGAGGCTCCGGCATAACAATCAACCTGTTGCTCCCTTATCTCGTGGCCAGGTTGATGCCAATCGATACCATTCAAGGAAGTATCACGTCTAACGTGGACCCCTCAATATGCTATTTGCAGGGCTCGGTTAGCGGTCACATGACCGTACAGGGGCGGATGAGTTATGGATTCAGCATATTCAGCATCCTTCAGCATGTTCACTAACATTCAGAATATTCACTTCATTCTCAGGGAGCCAATTTGAGCGTATTTTGGACTGTTTTTGTTGTTTTGATTTATGTTGGTTGGCTTGTTGAATTTGTTGAATATCCTGAACGGAATTACGTCCCTAGACAACGAGGATTGTATTCAAAATTGAGTAGCTGAAGACTCCAGCTGATACTGATCTCAACTAAGAGAAACCTGTTGTATATTGAGTTATGATCGTCGTGTCGTTCAAGCAAGCACTGAGCTTCTCCACAGCTCATGTTACCTGCATTTGCGCCTTCAAGCTACACGAAGCCATCGTTAGGAGTACTTAATGGTTGTCGAAATCTATTTCGAGCAACAAGACCTTCGAGGCTAAGGGTTGAAACTACAAGGACCGAAGGCGTCTGCTGGAACTCCGGGACCGATACGGAAGTTTGTGAGACTAAGGTCGGTTCCTGTGTCCATAGCCAAGATTGTGCGGGTGTCGTTCGCGTTACATTTCTTCCCGCATCAGCTTGGTAGGCACCCCCACCCAGGTATGATACGTTCGAGTCTTGACAGGTTGTGTTTCCATAAGTGGCTTGGGCTCTCGTTGGTGCATTATTGCCTGCAGTGTTCATTGCGTATGGGTAGGAGAATATCACGCTAGTTGGCGTTGTATCGCACGATCCTGCGTAGGTATACTCGCCCCATGTCGATGATAGCGTGCCGAGCTGTCCATAGCTTGGATCGACTAGGATACTTCCAATTTCTGTGGTGGAGTTTGCTGAATAATCATAGAGGCTGCCCTGCCAGGTCTCGCTTCCGTTAATGTCGGCGATTCTTGAGATCTGCATTCGATAGTTGTTTCCAATTGTCCAATCGTAGAATACGAAACATTGCCAGCCTTGGCCCAATTGTGAGACTAGACTCAAACAAGTAGACACACGACAACGACTTGATATGAACTATAGCTTCTGATCTTGGATGACTCGCCACGATTCTGAGTCCAGATTTCAACCAGTTTCTGGGAATGCTAGGTCGAATGTGCTTCAGTTCAAGCAGATATTCTCGTTATACCTAATTCCCTGAATTCCGTCGATAGGAAGCCGCGATCAGTTGTACTCGCTAGAGTGAATGAACAGTTTTCTATCAAAAGTTAGGATCACACTAAGTTAGGGTCACCCACACATTAAGATCTATGCAAATCTTAATAACTTAGGCTACGCCTAACATTATACATGGAAACTGGCACGCATCGCAAGCCATGGGCAATCGCCATTACACTGTTTCTGATCGGACTCATTGTCGGCGGTGTAGCGGTCAGTTTTGGTTTGGGGGCGAATAGCAGTTCTGTCGGGAGCACGGTTACAGTAACTGAGAACAGTAGTGGGCCAGTGCTTAAGGTCTTAGCCACATTTTTTCCTCTTCAAGATTGGGCTGCAGCCGTTGGAGGAGATAAGGCAAACGTGACGCTCCTAGTACCTGTGAGTATTGATGTGCACGAATTTGAGCCCAGTCCTGCCGCAATACAAGCAATTTCGGAGGCAAACATTCTAGTTCTGAATGGGGCCGGACTCGAACCTTGGGCCATGGACGCGATAGCCGCTGCAAGCAACCCACACTTGATAGTCGTTGACTGCAGTAAGGGTGTGAATTTAATCCAGGTCCCGCCGCAGTTTCAGGTTGGCAACAGAACGGTCGATCCTCACATCTGGAACGACCCTGTAGATGCAATAGCTATGGTGAAGAATATACTAGCAGGATTCATTCAAGCTGCACCGTCAGACTCGTCATACTTCACTGCTAACGCGATTGCATACGAGAATTCTCTCCAGGTTCTTAACCAGGAGTTTGTGGATCTGGCAAGTTCAAAACTTGCGACGAGAAGCTTCGTCACTTTCCACACGGCCTGGGGCTACTTTGCGCAACAGTACAACCTGACACAGATCCCTGTTTTCGGCCCGTTTCAAGAGGAACCGACGGCGGCAGACATACAGAACGTTGTTAACGTCATCAGCCAGAACAAGCTGTGTTACGTGGGGTACGAATCACTTGAGAATCCCGCAATCCCTCAAGCTATAGCTACGGAGACGCATGCTACACTTGTTCCCATGGACCCAAACGAGGGCCTCACTCGACAGCAGCAAGCAGTGGGAGAAACTTACCTTACTATGATGCAGATGATGCTTCTCGTAATGACGTTAGCCCTCACACACGTCGGATGTTAGTGGAGGACGATCGATGAAATCTGGTTCAGAGGAAACGATAGTCCAACTAAATGATGTTGGAGTCACATATTCAGGCGACGTTCAAGCACTTGAACACATATCTCTAGAGATCCATAAGGGCGATTTTGTCGGCCTCATAGGTCCAAATGGCGCAGGAAAATCAACCCTTCTCAACATAATACTCGGCATCATAAAGCCAACCACAGGATTTGTACGTCTTTTCGGCGAACCTATCTCTCCCAAGAATCTGAAAAGGATAGGTTACGTGCCTCAGATACCATATTCGAAGGATAGCAATTTTCCGTCAACCGTCCGCGAAGCCGTGCTAATGGGACGAATCCCATACTCGCTCCATTTCCCATCTTTCAAGAAGATAGATCATCGCAAAGTCGATGAAGCATTGAAGCGACTTGAGATTGAAGATCTCAGAGAAAGGCGAATCGGCGAACTTTCGGGTGGGCAGACACAACGAGTCTTTACAGCGAAGGCGTTGGTCGGAGAACCTGAGATGTTGATATTTGATGAGCCTACTAGCGGTGTTGATATCGAAGCTAAGAAAGAGTTCTACAGTATACTAGAGCAGCTTAACAGAGATCTTGGCATCACGATGATCCTCTCAATCCACGACTTGGGAGTTATCACGCGCCTAGCCCGAATAATCATATGCATAAACCGGAGACTGTACTTCGATGGTCTCACGGCCCGATTCGACGCAGACTCAATTCTCCCGAAGGCCTACAATTACGCGGTTGAAGTGATCAAGCACGGAAACCATCCTTAATTCCATACTCTCATACCTCGGCGCAGGGTTCATCCAGCGTGCCTTCATCATAGGAATAATCATTGCCGTTCTCAGTTCGATCTTGAGTGTGTACATTGTGCTCAAGAGGTTGTCTCTAATCGGCGACGGCCTAGCACACACTGCATATGGAGGGATCGCGATCGGACTTGCCATTGGAGCTCTAGAACCTAGCATGTCAAATGTCAACCCATACATAATTGGCGGTGCGATAGTTGTGTTAGGCTCACTTATGATCACAAAGGCCATACGGTCTGCAAAGTTCAGTGGTGACGCGGCAGTTGCAGTTTTCTTAGAGCTCGGGTTAGCCACAGGAATTTTTGTTACAAGCGTCACGCTCAATTACGGTTTCAACCTCGACGCTCTGCTTTTTGGAAGTATATTGCTGGTCACGTGGAGTCAGATCTACGCGGCTGCTTTTGTCCTTGCACTGACAGTGACGATAATATTCACATTTTACAAACAATTGCTTTACACGATCTTCGATGAGATCCAGGCTAGAGCTTCAGGGATAGTAACTTGGAGGTTCGACTATATGCTGGCAGTACTTGCAGGAGTAACTGTCATTGTTTCGATTCCAATCGTGGGGATCCTGCTCATATCAGCACTACTGGTCCTTCCAGCGTTGACCAGTATGCAGATCGCTCGATCCTTCAAGCAAACTGTCTTATTGTCACCCATCTTCGGCTCATTTTCGGTAATCGTGGGTATGCTTCTTTCCATAATCCAACCTCACGCCGCGCCCGGCGGAACAATCGTGTTGGTCGGTTTGACAGTACTTCTCACTGCCATGGTAGTCAAGAGAATTAGGTCATTGAGTTGAAAACCATTGAAACTCTCTGATTTGAGCAAGTCCGAAGTCGCATACTTACAAGCAATGTATCGTCTCAGCGAATCAAATGATTCCGCCTCAGTATCGACATTGGCTAGGAGATTCGACGTAAGATTACCTACAACGATTGAAATCTTAGGCAAGCTTGAACGAAAACGCCTCGTAATGAAGAAACCATGGAAAATACCCGTACTAACAAAAAGAGGCATCGCCGTAGCTGAATCCATAATGCATCAACATAGAATTATTGAATTGTACTTTAACACTGAACTTAGACTTGATTCCAAACGCTCTTGCACAGAGGCGTCGAAGATTGATTACTTGCTTGATCCAGATCTCGTCGCAAAAATGTGCAAAGTACTAAGCCGCCCCAACCAATGTCAGCACGGCAACGCTATCCGGCACCCCAGATGAGACGTTGATGAGGCGCTGATCGTCAGCTAACATCATGTGGCTCAGCCATGTCAGTAATTCGCATCAACCGGTTTATCCTCGCGGTGCTACTTGTTTTGTTTTTTTCTGCTGTTACACCGGCTGTCTTGGCCGACGAGCCTAACGTGGGGCTTTTGCGCGTGGAGAGTTTTCAGGTTCCCAGAGAAGTCGCTCCAAACAGCGTCTTCAACGTCACGATAGAGGTGATCTACCAAACTCATCTGAGACCAGCGAACGCTACGCTTCGCGCCGCCATTTACAGAGGCGGACTCAACTTTAGTGATCCAATCTGGCAGAGTTCTCCAGTCGTAGTTCCGATGACCGGCGAACAATTATGGAACGTCAGTTTAACCTCACCCTCTACTATGGGAGACTTCAACCTGACTGCTGCAGCATATTTCCTGGACCAGGGCTCGTGGAGATTCTTCAACAACTCGGTGAATGGGCCATCGTTCAAGCAAGCGAGTATCAATGTAGGAAGAACTGCGCGTCTAGAAGTCGACCTGGGGATAAATGGAGTTGCCGTAGTAATCGGCAACCAGACAATTACGACTTCATCGACCGGGGACGCGCAGACCATGTTGTTTGTTGGAGAAACATATGCTGTTTCAGTTGTTCCTTTGGAGGAGTTTCAGAACTCAACGAGAATAGTATTCAATGGGTGGAATGATGGTAATAATCAGACAGAGAGGAGCATTCTGCTCGACGGTGACACTAGACTAGTTGGATCTTACATAACACAGTACAAGCTCAGAGTGAATTCGCCTGTTTCGTCCTATTCAGAATGGTATGCCGCTGGCTCCACAGCGCAAGTGCACACACTCAGTTCGTTTCCAATGGATTGGCCGCTTGGCGTTTTGGGATTGCAGTACAATTTCGTAGGATGGTCCGGAGACATTAATTCCCCTATGCCAGATTTGAATGTCACGATGAACACGCCTAAGACTTTGGACGCTAACTTTTCACCCAACTACGCCATCCTCATCATCCCAGCAATCTTGGCCTTAGGAGGCACTGGTGCAATCTCCTTCTTCATCAATAGACAACTAAAGTCAGACAGGTCTAAGACATCAGAGGATTCTCGGCACTGTGGAGAATGTGGGGAACTTGCAGAGGAAGATTGGACGCATTGCATGCATTGTGGCTCAAAGTTGGAAGATCATAAATCAGCCTAAATCTATCAATGAGAACAAAAGTCATGAAATCTCTAATCGTTCCAGGATTGTTAATCCTGATCGGAGCTATCAGCCTCGGTTCACTCTTCTCCTTCGCGGTCCCAAAAGTCGTGGTTAGCACTTACATAACTCCATCAATCTTGACCGCTATTGCGCCAGAAATTCTACTCGACTACACGACTAAGACAGTCAGTTGCACTGGAATTGCACCAGTGTGCTTTGTACAGGTTTCACCCTATACTTACACGGAAACATGGAGTGGACAAACAACACCAATGATACCTGTATCTGCAACTACAACGACCTACGTCGCTTACGCATTTAGCGGACTGCCCGGCGATCTCGCGGCCCTTTTCGCTTTGGTTCTTCTTATAGCAGGCATTGTTCTTTTTTGCAGGAAATCGCTGCCGAAGGTACTCGGACGCGCCCACAGGTAGGTAAGAGAATGAACAAGTATCGGACTTTAGCGTACTTCTTTGGAGCTCTAATAATCATCGTTTTTCTTGCAAGGTTAATTCAAACTTACAGTTACACCGGTTACGGATTTGTAGAAATGGGCCTTCTGTCCGATCGAATCTGTTCTCGAGGGAGTTATGAGATTATAGTGTGCTTGCCCGACACTATTCCTCCCTACGAGACAATTCTAGGCGTGCTTGCGGCTTTGCTGGTATTCTCTGTGTGGATGATTAGAAAAAAGTAGCAGAGACCAATAAATTTCCCGACCATCAGTAACCACGAGCTAGACTTCTAGAGGTAAGGGGTGATACTACATTCATTCATTTCTGGTTCCGTCGTTTCCTCAGCAAGAAGTAACGCGGTACCAGATTCTGGCTTCAGATCACGTACTCTACTGAATTGCCTGACCAGTATATGATACGACGGAGCTTGAATATGTTCTGTGTGGAGCTAGAGTGAGTACGGAGAGAAGATTGGAATAGAAGGAACTCTAAGCAGTGTAAGGGTTGCTCCTTCATCCCAGCTACTAATCTGCTTAGTTTAGTAGAGGTTGCATATGTTTGGTATAGGTTGCGTTTTCCACGGAAGAATATTGTGTGAGTTACAGTGTGTCCACGGAATAGTGAACAGATTACTTGGAATTTGAAGGTTCATAACGAACAGATTGCTGTGTGCGAATGCGATTAACCACAACAGATCAATTGCCATTTCGGAGGCATCCGCAAGAATGGGCGGGTAGTCATAGTGCTTGTCTCTAATCCCAAGTTGGTCGATACAGGTAAAGTTGAGTGGTTTTTGTTTATTCAGGCCAGGCGTGAGCGTCAAGCGTACACTCCTCTTTGCGTCTAAATGGCTTATCGCAAGTTACCAATTGATTTCGAAAGATCGGTCGATGTGAAGATGCGTTGTAGATTGGCAGAAAGAAGCATGTTGATTCTGCTCATCATTTTGATTGCAGCCGTTGTCTCGTCGCCGGTGGACGCGACGAAGTATTCGATAGTAATCTATGAGGATTCTCCAAGTTTTTCGATGCCGCTTCCCAGCATAGGCTACGCTCTACCAATCGTTCCTGTTTCAGGTGTCGTACGTGTTCTAGTTGTTGCTGCCGCTTATCCAGATGTCAACTACACGTTGAGTATAGCTCAATTGAAGAAGGAATGGGATGGAACGGTAGCCGCATACTATCATGAAGTATCTTACGGGAAGCTAACAATTCAAAGCGATTTTCACGGGTGGTATAAGCTACCGTATCCTAAGGCGCATTATGGAAAAAACTGCATATCTATCAATGATGCCGACTGTAGTGGATCAGATCAATCATTTCAGATCGCAAACGAGGTTATGCCTGCACTGCAGAAAGATGTTAACTTCTTCAATTACGATTACTACGTGTTCATCCACTCCGGACCGGGTCAAGAAACTAGTGGCGACCGGAATGACGTATGGTCAGTTACTTACATGAGTGGAGTATGGATTAGAACTAATTCGAAGACTCTCACAAAATTCAGCGTAGTCCCAGAGATTGAAGCAAAGGGGACCGTCCCCTACGGAATATGGTGTCTTGAGTTCGGACATGACTTGGGATTACCTGACTTGTACAATACGAATAGTCACAAAACGATACTCGGTCCTTGGGAACTAATGGACGAAGGGTCATTGAACGGTAACCCACCGGGATCAAGCCCTGCTCACATGACAGCTTGGGATAAGATCCAGCTCGGATTCATAAGCGGACGAATGCTTGCAACAGCCTACCCTAGCGTAAACTCCACGTTCACAGTAGACCCCACCGAAATTGCCTCAACTAACGTGCACGCCATTAAAATATGGCCCACTAACGCGCCTAATTCCAGCCAATACTACTTGGTTGAAGTAAGAACAAAGAGGGGCTTCGACTCCGCCCTACCTTCAGAAGGTGTTCTGATCACTTATGTGGACGAGACGCTCTCTATTGGTCCAGTGCGTGTAATGGATGCTCACCCAGAACAGCCAGGTCTAGAGGATGCTGTCTGGAACGTGAACCAAACCTTCACCGATGCGAAGAACAATCTAGTTGTAAAAATCATAGGTAAAGTAGGTAACGCGTACCGAATCACTGTAACCAGCAACAGTGAGCCCACTTTGCCTTTTACCACAGCAAAGTCACCAAGCCCTCTACCACTCCAGCAAATACTCGAAGGAGTAGTCGCCGCGGAAGCGAAGCTTGCTGCTTTTATCGTAATCGACGTCGATGCAGGCCGACTTGCGTGTCAACTCAGTAGCCCCAGCTATTGGGTCGTTTGAGTTACGTTACCTTTGTTGATCTGTTACCTTCAAGTGTGTGGTCTAATGACGTCATGAAAACGTTTTGTCTCGTTTTTGTGGAAGGTTCTGTTGGCTGGTTAGACCCGGGCGCACCATGCTTCGTGAAAGCGGTCTAATGGGTCACCTGCAAGCGGCTGACCAAGTACGCTCCAGTGAGCGTGAATGGATGTTTGCCGTTGTAAGCCAGCAAGAAGAAAGAAGGAGATGATGAAAGAATGATTTACGTTGGAATAGACGTCCACAAACACAAATGCCACTCCGCCCTGATGAACGAGAACGGAACAATCCTAGACGAACTGACCTTCCAGAACACCACCCAAGGCCTATCCGAACTCATCCAACGAATCCAACCCCTAGGCGAAGCCAAAGCCGTACTCGAATCAACAGGAAACCTCTGGATCAAAACCTACGACGCCCTAGAAGCCGCAACCATCCAGACCACCCTATCCAACCCACTCAAAACCGGAGCCATCGCAGAAGCAAGAATCAAGACCGATAAAATAGACGCCCGCACACTAGCCCACCTACTCCGAACAAACCTAGTGGCGGCATCCTACGTGCCAAACAAAGAAACCCGCATGAGAAGAAGCCTCCTCAGACACCGAGCAAACCTAGTCAAAACACGAACCGAAATCAAGAACCGCATACACAGCCTCCTCGACAAGTACGATTTGAAGTCCGAGTTCAGCGACATCTTCGGCAAACAAGGCCTAGAATGGCTACGAGGCCTACAACTCCCAACCATCGACAAAACCATCCTAAACTCCGACCTAGCCCTACTTGACTCCCTTGAAACGCAAATCCAGAACATGAACATCGAAATCGCCAAACTCGCCTGCAACCAAGAAGACGCGAAACTCCTCATGACCATGCCTGGCATAGATTACTATTCGGCCATGATAATCAGCAGCGAAATCGGCGACGTAAAACGTTTCAGCACAGCCGAAAAACTAGCAAGCTGGGCTGGACTGGCTCCAAGCATCCGACAATCAGGCAGCCAAACCAAACGCGGACACATCACAAAACAAGGCTCCAGAATGCTCCGATGGATTCTGGTTCAATCTGCTCAGATTTCCCATCGATCCGACCCCAGATTCCAACACATGTACCAACGAATCGCAGCCAGACGAGGCAACAACAAAGCCATCATCGCAGTCGCACGTGAAATGCTGACCGTTGCCTACTACATGCTCACCAGGCGCGAAGAGTACCGAGACATGGATATGGAACGTTACAAGGAAAAGCTCAAGAGGCTAGAACGAACAGCAAACAGAGGCTTACAATAATCCGCAGGAAACCAGTCCAAGAAACTCCCGCAGAAACAGAATGCGTTTTCATGGATGGTGCGCACACACTTACGCCGCTACCTAGTTGTTTGTGGATCATTCGACTTTCTCGATTTCTTTGAACCAAGAAGGGTGTGTGTTAACGAATTTGACAAAGCGTTCAATGCGTCTAATGGTAACCTTATGAACATGGTGTTCGATCCCTTCCGCGTCCATCTTCGCCGTCTTCTCTTCTACGCCTAGGAGCTGAAGGAATTCAACGATGGTTGCATGCTTTTGCCGCATAAACCTCGCCATCTCTTCGCCCTTATCCGTTAAGACGAGACCTCGATACCGTTCGTACACAATCAGCCCCATTCCGTTTAGCTTTTGCATCATGTGCGTGACACTGGGCGATTTCACGTCTAATCGTTCCGCAATGTCCGTGGATCTCGCGTAACCCTTCTGTTGGATGAGGTCATAAACTACTTCGAGGTAGTCTTCAACTCTCGTCAGATCAGAAAGAGGATTTGGCGCTGCTGAATTCTGAGTCATGCTCATATCCTCTATAGAGAGGTGATTATGAGGTATGCATTAAGCCCAATAATTATAACGGCGCAAATTACTGCTAGGATTGTTGTAATATTCCGATTGACGAATTCCTTCATCATCTCTTTACTTCTTGTAAATATGATTAGGGGAATTAATGGAAGGGGTATCAGGAAGCTGAGAATCACTTGACTCCATACCAAAAGGAACAAGGGATCGTACCCAAGTGTTATGGCAATGCTGGTTGGCACGATATTTAGGGCTCGTATGGCGATTCTTCTGATCCACGGATTGACTTTGAAACCTACCAGGTCTTCGAAAATGACCTGCCCCGCCATCACACTCATCGTAGACGACGACCAGCCCGACGCGAAGAGAGTTATCGCAAACACGTAGCTCGATACTATCCCGAAGAGTGGCGTGAGGGTTACGTAGGCATCATCGATCGTCGCAACGTTAGTGAACCCATGATAGTAGAAGGCGGCGGCAGCCATGGCCATAATGGCGATGTTAACGAAGCTCGCGTTCGACATATTTAGAATCGTATCCCAAGTGTGATACTTCAACAAGCGCCTCTTCTCCCCTTCATCACCAGTAGTGAGTTTGTTCTTCGTCATCCAAGAATGAAGAATCAACGCGTGAGGCATAACAGTAGCTCCGATCACGCCGACAACAATGAACACCTGATCATTAGTGGCTAGGTATGGAACAAAAGAATGATAGAGCAGCTGAGAAACGTCAGGTTTCGCAGTTAGCAGTTCATACACGTAACCGAGGCTCAAAGTGGTTATGAGGATCGTGATGAACACTTCAATTCGACGAAAACGCTTCCCGGCCAAGGCGTAGATTACAATCACATCACCGGCTGAAATCCAACATGAAATCAATAGAGGCACACCAAAAAGCAGATGCACCGCTGAAGTCACACCCAGAAACTCAGCCAAGTCCGTAGCAACGGCAAAAGTCTCAGACGCCAACCAGTATGGAACGATCTTGGATCTCGTCTTCAGCTTATCCCGCACTATCTCAGCCAACGAAGCACCCGTCGCAATTCCAAGTTTCCCGGAAAGATATTGCAAAAGCATCCCCATCAGGTTCGCAAGCATAACCGACCACAGTAGAAGGTAACCGTACGTTGCTCCACCGCTAATATCCGTACCAAAATTCCCAGGGTCCACGTAAGCGACGCTCGCGACGATAGCTGGCCCGAAAAACTTCCAATAACCTGAACTCCAAATCGACCCTAGGAAACTGTGAGCCCTTGAGAAACGAGTAGAGATCATTTAATTCCTCGCTAGAAAGTTAGACGCATCTAACTATATACGACACGGCTACTTTAACTTGGTCCTCCCGAAACAGTGAGGAAAAACTACGAACAGGGATACCGACTACTCTGGGCTGTTCATGCATTGTGTGTGATCTCAGTGGTGCGGGCAATAGAAATTGAACCAGTCGTTTTGTGTGTGTGCTCTATGTCGTCTATAATCTAACGATCTGAGCCCAGTTCTGCCAGTCTAGTGTCCAGCTCGACCGGATTTCTTTTTGATTCATTAAGTCTGTTACGCATTGGCCGACCTGAGATCAAGAGTAATCGAATTCTGCTTGGTCACAGAGTTCGAATGTCAAGGATATGTTGAGACGCTGCTGTAAATGAGGGTAAGTTGCGAGTTCATATTGGACTAATTTATGCGCTCAATGACTTTACGAAAATTGCTTCAGCATAGTTTGCTGAGGCTATGGTGCGCATGCATCGCACTAGGTTACTAGTGGCGGTTTTGTTTGTGTTCATTCTGCCTAGTGTTGTCATGCAGCCAACTGCTCACAGCCCGATGGTAAACGCGCTCTTCGCGCCGTCATTGGCTATGCCGCTCCCCCCGGTTACGTCTACACCTACGATTCAAGCAGCTCCAACCTTGGGTGTACATCGAGTTCTGGTCATCGCAGCATACTTCTCCGACATCAACTACACCGTAAGCACTGACACGTTGAGACAGGAATGGTTCGGGTCAAATGGGAGCGTGGCAGCTTACTTTTCAGAAATTTCCTATGGGACCTTCAGATTGACTGGGGACGTCGTGGGTTGGTACAAGCTCCCAAATCCCGAAGCCCACTACGGTATGGACTGTAAGGCAATCGATGATGCTGATTGTAGCGGTCAAGATCAGTCATTTCAAATCGCTAATGATGTTGTGCCTCAAGTCGAGAACGTCGTTAACTTCAAAAATTATGATTACTTCGTCTTCGTGCATTCCGGATATGGTGAGGAGTCCAGCGACGTAAAGAACGACGTATGGTCGGTGACCTATATCGGCGGAGTTGACGTCGTAACCAACATGAGGCCGATTTACCAATTCTCGATAGTTGCGGAACTTCAAGCGGATGGATCCCCCGTTGGAGTTTTCTGCCACGAATTTGCCCACCTCTTGAATATTCCGGATCTGTTCAACACGCACACTGGGAAAGCCATTCTAGGACCTTGGACACTGATGGACTTAGGAACATGGAACGGTAACCCACCGGGATCAAGTCCTGCTCACTTGATCGCGTGGGGTAAGATTCAGTTAGGCTGGATTACCGGCCCAATGCTTGCCTTCGCAAATTCTGGCCAAACGAACAAATACACAATCGACCCCACCGAGATTCCGTCAAATAATGTTCACGCGGTCGAAGTACCTATAGGGACTAATACAGTAGCCTCGCAATCAGGCACTCCGAACGTGGCTCAATATTATCTAATCGAGGTTCGAGCGGCAATAGGATTCGACACTGAATTGCCCGCGACGGGCGTGCTCATATCCTATGTGGATAACACTGCTGTCGTTGGCAAGATTCACATTATGGACGGGCATCCGTCAGTTCCCGGATTAAAGGACGCCGTATGGAATATTGGACAAACATTTACCGATGCCAAGAACAGCATCTCCATTACCATAGCCGGCAAGCAGGGCAACAGTTACCAAGTGATCGTGAATCGAAGCGGAAGCCAACCACCACCACCGATACAGAACCAGACATCCTATGTTGATCTCGCCGTAACTGGCGTGAACGCTCAACCCTCAGTCGTAACCCTTCCGAACACCAACGTGACCATCACCGTACAGATTTCAAACCTGGGTACCCAGAATGTGACAAACGTGCAGGTTCAAGTGCAACTCGACGGCGCAGTTTACACGAGCCTTCAAGTTAACGTTGGGGCGGACGCCTCAACCCAAACCTCATTCACATGGATCTCAACCGTTGGCAGTCATACTTTCCAGATAACAATCGACCCGAACAACTTGCTCAACGATACAAACAGGGCGAATAACGTTGCAACCTTCAACATTGACGTCGGTCCCACACTCACGATCAACGTCCCGTTGAACGTGACCGCTAACGGTACTCTCTGGGTCTCAGTTAACGGTGTCAAGTACAGCGTAACTTCCGGACAGCTACAAACGGGCGTGCCCGTAGGTAACGTGACCGTGCAAATCCAACCCGACGTGAACTTGTCACTCGGCATTAGACAAGTGTTCACAGGATGGTCAGACGGTAGCTCAGCCAACCCTCGTCAAATCAAAGTCACGCAAGACACGACACTTCACGCAAACTATGCAACACAATACTTACTATCTATCGATTCAAACGGAGGTTCAACCACACCCAGCGGATGGTACCCTCCGAACATGAGAGTAAACGTATCCGTAACAGATCCTTCAGTTGTAGAACCCAACGCCGTTCGATTGTCCTTCAACGGTTGGACTGGCAGTATGACCAGTACCTCATCCTTCTTAGAGGTCAACATGACCCAACCAGTATTCGTCAAGGCGAACTGGACAGTGCAGTACTACGTAGCAATAGTCACTCCGGTCGGATCTCCGGTCGGAAGCGGCTGGTATGACGCTGGACAGATCGACACAGTGGGGGTCAAGTCTCCAATCATCCAGAGCACCACGGGTGAGAGGATCTTATTAACCGGCTGGAATTCGACTATCCCCGGTGACAACTCAACATCGCAGATTACCGTGCACGCCCCTGTAATTCTATTGGCAAAATGGAAGACGCAGTATGAATTGAACCTTCAATCAGCGTACGGGAACCCGCAGGGCGCGGGCTGGTATAATGCTGGCACGAATGTTCCAGTCAACATCCAAGCATTACTCAACTACCCAAACTCAACCAGACGCGTCTTCATAGGTTGGACAGGAGACTACAATGGGCAATCAACCAGCGTAACAGTTCAAATGAATTCGCCGGAAGGAATCACAGCTAACTGGGCGACTCAGTATTTGGTGACCTTCAAATTCGTCGGATTAGAGAACTCAACAACGTTGGAACTCAAGGTGAACAACATGTCCTACCAGATCTTAAGCAACGGTAACGTCCAAGCCTGGTATTCGGCTGGATCCACGATAAATCCAACCATCAACCAGACGGTAACATACGCGTATATTTTTGTGTATAATTTCGCAGGATGGCATGACTCGACTGGCACTGAGGTTCAGATGCCAATAATCGTAAACGGTCCAGAGACTTACACGGCGCAGTATAACTTAGCTAGTCTACAATTGGATTACAAATCAAACTATTACCCGTCCGCGTTCGACCCCCATTCAGCAACTATTCAACAGCATTTGGACGTGATTCTTGGGACTTATGTCGGAGAGTACGAGAGAAGGCTCTGACTAGCATTCAATTCGGACCTGCTACCCACATAAGTACGAAATTCTCGGTTATTCAAACTAAGTTCTGTAATAACTGGATTTCCTCAGGTCACCGATTCGGAACTGTATGCTAGAGTTGTGTGGTTTTAATCAATTTCAAAGCGGCAAGTTAGGTATTTTATTGGCGTTAGGTGCAGACTGTTTTAGTTATGCTATGAGATCAATCTGCTTGAAGGTTTCTTGATCATCTCACGTGTGACTCTCTTGTTGAGTTTGGTTGTGCTCTCGCTGTTCGTAGGCTTAGTTCAGTCGCACGCGCAAGCAACCGGTGCGGAAATTCTTGTCGGCACGGCAGTTCCAATGCCCGTAATTGATGGTCAATGGGAGAGCCAGCGAGGCGAATGGGGAAACGCTATTGAGTACACTATTCCGATTGGAGCACAAAATGCAAACAGTAATCCTTCCATCAGGCTGATGCATGACAACAGGACCCTTTATGGACTGATCGATATTCCCTCCGATCTAGGAACTAACAATGGTTTGGTGGTTCTAACCTTCTACACTATTTCGTCTGCAATGAACCAGAACGCGACAGTTTCCTTCTCAACAAATCAGACGAACCTTGTATCTGTCCATGTCACAAGTCCTATGGCAAACTCTATCCTACCGCATATACGAGTCGCAACTAGCCTTTCCACTACAGTCCACTCACAATCAAATCATAGGGTCTGGGAGTTCTCAATCCAATTATACCCCTTTCTTGTTAGAAACGTGTTGGATGGAGCACGTTTGGGTTTCCAAGTTACATTGACAGACTCAACAGGTAACCAGGTGTCTCTGGAAGACGCTAATCAAACCGCCGAGATGTTCTTCCTCGAGAATGTCGCCTGAACGCAATTACGCAAATCATTTGTGAAATTGCAATACGAGACAATTCTAGGCGTCCTTGCGACTTTGCTGGTATTCTCTTTGTGGATGGTTAGGAAGAAGTGGGAGCCGCACGCTAGATGAGCGTCTGTTGTTAATTGTAGACCGTTCAGATAGTTCATTCGGCAGCTTTTGACCAAAGCTTGACTAGGTTCACGATTATTTCTGCCGCCTTCTTCATATCTTGAATCGAAATCCATTCGAGTTTTGAGTGGAAGTTGTGTCCACCGGTCGCCAGGTTAGGCGTAGGAAGACCCATGTAGCACAGTCTCGCTCCGTCAGTTCCTCCTCGGATACTGTGGAGTTTAGGTTGCAAGCCAGCCATCCTGACAGCCACTGTTGCTTTCTCCACGACTTCCGGATATTTGTCAAGCACGTGCTTCATGTTTCTGTATGATTCTTCAGTTTCGAGGGTGAAGTTTGATTTTGGATAAATTCGCACCGTCTCTTCGGCTATGCCTCTCAGTGTCTCTTCCCTTCTCCTGAGTCCATCATCCTCGAAGTCTCTGATGATGAATTTGACGCGCGTACTCTCAACCCCGCCCTGTATAATGTACGGGTGTACATATCCTTCCATCTTCTCAGTTGTTTCGGGGGAGTCTCTGTCTTTGGGGAGTTTCTCCACAAATGTGGAAGCGATTTTGATTGAGTTAACTAGTCGGCCTAGAGCGTAGCCAGGATGGAACGGTACGCCGCGAAAAGTCACTTGGACAGAATCTGCGGAGAAAGTTTCGTTTTCAACTTCGCCGAGTGTCTCTCCGTCCAGGGTGTAAGCGTACTGAGCACCGAATTTTCTCGTATCGAAATGTTCTACTCCCTTACCCACTTCCTCGTCAGGCGTAAAGGCAACCTTGATTCTTCCATGCTCAACCTCAGGGTGAGTCGTGAGGTAGTGTACTGCATCAACGATCTCAGCCACGCCTGCCTTGTCATCTGCTCCCAAGAGTGTCGTTCCGTCAGAAGTTATAATTCCGTTACCTGTCTTCTTCGCTAGTTCAGGATTCTCTGAAGCCCGAAGGATTTGCGTATTGTCACCGGGGAGAATTATGTCGTTCCCCGAATAGTTCTCGTGAATTTGCGGTTTAACATCTCTCCCAGACACTTCTGGTGAAGTATCCATGTGAGCTATGAAGCCTATAGTCGGCGTCGTTCGCTGAATATTCGCAGGTAAGGTTGCTGTGACGTAACCGTATCCATCAATTGACGCGTCCTGCAGGCTCAGCTCCCTCAGTTCATAAGCCAATTGTCTGCCGAGTTCCTTTTGTTTCTCAGTGCTGGGATAAGTGGGCGAGTTTTCCGCAGACTGAGTGTCATATTTTACGTATCTTAGAAAACGCTCGACCACTGTTTGGCCAATCTCTACTGTCAAGATTATTCCGCTATGACAGAGTCAATTTCTCAGGAATAAAGAGTGAGTTAGTGAACTGAAGCCAATCGATAAGAGTTTAATTACAAATAGGCTTGAGCTGCAAACGACTATTGTGTTGTGGGTTGTGACTTGAGCTACGTCGACGCACACATCCACTTGGCCGATCCTGCTTATGATCAGGTTGAGCCGGTTCTGGATGATGCCGCAGCCAATTGTGTAGATTACCTTCTCAGCAACGGGATGGATTATGGGTCATCTCTTCGCACAGTCGATCTTGCGAAGCGATATGACAAAGTGATTGCCGCGGTGGGCGCCCATCCTTGGACGGCCACGAATGCAAATGCTGCGTTGGATTTGAGTGCATTCGATCAACTCATTGAAGAGAACATGAAACAGGTGCGGGCAATCGGCGAGATTGGACTTGACGGCCAGTACACTCAAGATGACGCAAAGAAGCAACAGCAAAAAGAAGTATTCTTATTCTTTCTCGACCTCGCAGAACGAAAGAAGCTACCGGCAGTAATTCATTCAAGACTTGCAATAAACGAGATACTGGAGATTCTACCATCATTCAGGTTAGCTAGGGTTCTACTGCATTGGTATTCTGGTCCGTCAGATAACCTTCGCGTCATCAAAGACAGAGGATACATGATTAGTGTAGGCCCATCAATACTATATTCGAAGCGAGTTGCTGAAGTTGCACGGCAAGCTGACCTATCAATAATCCTCACTGAAACCGATGGTCCCGTAAGTTACTACGGCCCGTTCAAAGACAAGCCGACTCGCCCATCATTTGTTATTCCCGTGGTGGAGAAACTATCTGAAATCAAGAACAAGAGCGTGGAAGAGACTAGGGAAATTATCTGGAACAACTTCCATTCATTCATCTCGCCTGAGTGAGAGAGTAGGACCATCAGCTTTGACTAGCGTTTTGGATGATCGTAATCCACTTGTTCTACGGCATCATGCTCTACGGCTTCCAGTCTTTCTTCAACCAGTCAACAACAGCTAGCTCAATTGCGTTGCTCAAATCTCCTTTCTTACCACCGAGTCTCTTAACCGCTGCGAATCGCAATTGTCGCTCAACCTCGTCTGAGAGAACAATGTAGCATTTTCCCAAGTAGAGATCAACAGCTACCGATACATAGGCATAGCAACGTAGATAACATGTGAGCATGTAGATTACAAATAAGATTAAGAGGCGACTCAACCTAGCGTACGCGTTACCTTTTCCTGCTCGCATTTTGAATTAATGTCATCCACTTGTTTTCTCCCTTAGAGATTCCTAGAGCCGATATGTTGGATGAACATGCAGCACACTTTTCGAATCAAAAAGGGTCCTACCTAACCTACGGGAGACATTCTGGTTGTAGAGCATAGGGAATGTGTCTCCCGACTTTACATGAGAAATAGTTCGGTATATCTCCCGACACTTTACAGCCAAACCTATCTCCCTAGAACTTGACAGAACCTCAATTAGCAAAGTTTATGTTGAAACTAACTTGCTCTTGCTGCAATTCGAAATAGAGCGGTTAGACTTGGGCAAAGTACGAACGGACACAGTGAAACGCACTTCACGTGAAGTAATCAAGAGGTTCCCGGAACGGTTTACGGGAGATTTTGAATCAGATAAGCAGGCTGTGAACGACTTGGTAATCACGCAATCCAAACGACTTCGCAATAGGATAGCAGGCTACGTCACAAGACTCAAAGTGGTTGAAGCTGAGAGAATAGCAGCAACGCAGGCAGCTGCAGAGGGCTCCGAACCCGCTCCTGAAGATGTCGAAGAATAGGCTCTAATTTTCAGCGTTAGGTACGACACCTCTCCACGAATGGCCTTCTAGCCTAGCGGAAAACTTAGTTTACACTCTGTAGAGACTAATCCCCGACTGCGCCAGTATTTGGTTTGAGGGCTTAGGTTGGGTAAACTTGGACGATCTACAGTGGCTGACGTGATGACCACACCTGTCGTGACCAGTGGCCCTGATGATGATATCTCACGAATCGCTTCCACCATGCAACATCATAAGATTGGGTCGGTGGTGATAATGGAGGATCAAAGGATAGTTGGCATTCTAACGGAGAGGGATTTCGTCGGAATCGTCGAAAAGGTGGGTATGCTGCTTAAGAAAGATCTAGCTAAGCATTACATGATCAAGCCCGTCATCACGGTGCAGTCAGATGCTTCAGTTTCGGACGCCATCAATCTGATGCAATCGAACCATGTTAGACATCTTGTTGTCTTGAACAAAGATCTGAAGATGGTTGGAATGGTTAGTTCCAGAGACGTGGCGAAAGCTGCGCGAAAGATCTTGGAAATTTAGTTGGAATGAACTTGCGGACTCGTAAGAAGATTGAAGATTGACTCGTTGACCTTTGCGATTTTGTAGTTCACGTATTTCTATGCCTTCTGATCTTTCGTGAATACACTATTGCTCCGACTAAGACAACTGCGGTTGAGATAACTATAGCGAATTCTGTCCAGTCATTGTTCGGTGGGTAGCTCATCTGGAGCAAGTTTGTTGTGGTCTTAGTCAGCTTTATTCCTGTAAGTATCCTGTGAGGTGTCTCTTCTGTGCCTGTTTTATCCACACTCCAATATTCCAGTGTGTTGTTGGCGCCTGTACTGGTTATCTGCGGTTGCCCATCAACGTTAACGCTTTTGGTTTTCCCATTGTTGATTCTATAGTAGATGTTTGCGACGCCTCCGAGGGCATTGAGGGTTGACAGGTTTATTTTGAAATCGCTCGTGTGCGTCGTACCATCATAGTCGTCGATACTTCGCAAACTTATAGGCTCAATCCGATAGATTCCCCACCCGTAAGGAAAGGTGTAGTTTCTGACCACTTCCCCTTCCGGGTTCACTTCGACCAACTCGGCTCCTTCACTGTTAGGCACGTAATGACTGTTCGAACCGAAAGTTCCGATCAGGTCTCCGTTCGGCAGTATGTTCACGCTTCCCCAGTAAGGCGTCCAGTATGCGCTGGGGGCAAGCCAACTCCAGTTTGAATGAGCAGTCATGTTCTGCACTATTCGCAGCACTATTCGCTGCAACGGAGAACTCTTCGAACCAATCAGAAAAGACAAACCAAATAATAGACTCTATATTTCACACGAACCATTGCGAGTAACGCTAAAAGGCTAATCTAAGTCCGGCCTCATATGAGGCAAGCCACCGTCAAATTTGAATTGGTCAAGGGTTGAGTCAGTTGCACATAGTGGTATGCGTAAAGCACGTTCCAGACGCTACTGACATACGCTTCGACCCCATAACTCTGAACCTGATTAGAGAAGGAGTTCCTTCAATTGTTAATCCATGCTGCCTCAATGCAATCGAAGAAGGAATTCAAATCAAGGAAAAGACTGGCGGAACCGTGAGCGCCGTTTCTATGGGTCCGCTTCAAGCCCATGAAGCATTACGCGAAGCACTAGCCATGGGAGCCGATAACGCTTTTCTGGTTTCGGATAGGGAAATGGCGGGTGCAGACACCCTTGCCACGTCATACACTCTCTGGCGGACGGTAGCAACTGTGGCCAAGAGAAATCCGTTAGACTTGATCTTGACCGGTAGGGTTGCAATAGACGGAGAGACAGGTCAAGTCCCACCAGGACTGGCCGTCAGACTCGGTATCCCAATAATCTCTAACGTAATCGAAATTGTCAGCGTCGATCCGAACCTGAGAACTATCGTGGCGAAGCATCGATTTGACGACGGAGTCGAGACTGTAGAGGCGAAGCTTCCCGCAGTCTTAACAATCACTGAAGGAGCCAACAAGCCTCGAAAATACACGATTGACGGGATGCTGAGGGCAAAGAAAACCAGGATCGAAGTATGGGACAAGAATACGATTGGCGCAGAATCAAATATGCTTGGGCTTAAAGGATCGCCAACTATCGTAAAGAAAGTTTTCCCGCCCCCTGGACGAAAGCAAGGTGAACTCTTCGATGGCACCAATGACGCCCACGAAGCTGCAAGATGGTTGCTTCAGAGATTGGTATCGGTCGGAGCATTCGCACAAGCAAGAACCGAAGAGAAGGAAACGGACAAGGCGCAAGTGACACACCATGAAGGATCCTCACGCTTCGGGGAAGTTTGGGTATGGATTGAACATCTCCACGGAAAACCTGCTCATGTCTCATGGGAACTTTTAGGAGAAGGAAAGCGTTTAGCACAGCTTTATGGCACGAAACTGGCTGCAGTCGCGATTGGTAGTAATGTCTCACATCTCGCAAAAGACGCGTTCGCGCACGGTGCCGAAAAAGTCTACCTCATTGAAGACACACGGTTAGAGGATTATCGCACACAACCGTACGCTGTCGCGCTCACTCAAGCCGTCGCGCGATTCAAGCCCGAAGCGCTTTTGATAGGTGGAACAATAAGAGGAAGAGACCTCGCAGGATCCGCCGCAACATTCATCGGAACCGGGTTGATCGCCGACTGCACCGCGCTTGATGTTGACATTGAGACAGGTATCTTCATGGGAACCAGGCCCGACTACGGCGGAAACCTCATGTCCACCATAATCTGCCCTAAGAATCGGCCAACCATGGTAAGCGTCCGCCCGCGTGTCATGAAGAGTCTTCCGCCTGACCCAACTAAGGATGGCGAAATAATCAGACTCGACGTCTCATTTAATCCAGATGACTTCAACACAGAAGTGTTAGATTTCGTCCCCATCGAAAAGGTGGGAATTAGGTTAGAGGATTCTCAGATCATTGTCTCAGGAGGCAGAGGCCTAGGATCAGCTAACAATTTTCACCTGATTGAGGAACTCGCACAAGCTCTACATGCCCAAGTGGGAGCATCAAGAGCAGCAGTCCGCGCAGGTTGGATCAGTTCCGACCATCAAGTTGGACAGACCGGAATAACTGTTAGGCCACGACTTTACATCGCTGCAGGCATCTCAGGAGCCATACAACATATCGTTGGCATAATGAATGTAGATTACATTGCCGCGATAAACCGTGACCGGAATGCGCCAATTTTCAAGATGGCTGATTTCGGAGTCGTCGGAGATCTCTTCAAGATAATCCCGGACTTCATCGAAGAATTTCGGAGAACGTCCCCATCGGAGTTGAAATCATGACGGAGAAGTTCGACTCGGTTGTCGTTGGAGCTGGACCCGCAGGCGCCGCCGCGGCGTATACTATGGCAAAGGCAGGATTAAAGGTGCTAATCATTGAGAAGGGAGAAAAACCCGGCTCCAAGAACATGTTCGGGGGCGTCATATTCAGACATCATACTGAACAGATTGCTCCAGAATTCTGGAAAAGTGCACCCATCGAGAGACATGTCGTGGAGTACCAATACTGGTTTCTAACAAGAGACTCACATGTACTCCTAAGCCATAGGAACCAACGATTCAATAAGACATTCAACGCGTTCACTGTTCATCGTGCTAAATTTGACCCTTGGTTCGCCAAGCTCGCTGAAGATGCAGGAGCAGTATTACTAAACAGAACCACCGCTGACGACGTGATCAAAGAGAACGGTAGGATTATCGGAGTCAAGACAGATCGAGGCGACGTGCTTTGTGACGTGGTAATCGCTGCAGATGGAGTAAACTCAATGCTGGCTAAGCATGCTGGTTTACGCGAGGAGCTTCCACCCGAATCAGTCGTTTTGGCCGTGAAAGAAGTGATCGCCCTACCCCATCAACGAATTGAGGAACGATTCAATCTTGGTCCAGATGAAGGCGTAGCGGCAATGCTGGTAGGGTGGGGCAGTGGGATGCATGCAGGGTTCATGTACACCAACCGCGACACAATATCGCTCGGAATTGGCGTCAGCCTTCACGACCTGGATAAGAGTAGAGAACGACCTCACGTCCTCTTCGAACAATTCAAGAACCATCCCTCGATCGCACCTCTTGTTCAAGATGGCGAGCTGAAAGAGTATTCAGCCCATCTTATCCCGGAAGGCGGTTACGACTTTGTCTCGCGCGTATACATGGACGGTATGCTTGTTGTCGGAGATGCTGCGATGCTTGTGAATGCGATAAACTGGGAAGGCACGAACCTCGCTATGACATCCGGAACGCTGGCAGGAAATACGGTGATTGAGGCGAAGAAGAAAGGGGATTTCTCATCTCAGACTCTCGCAAGCTATAGGCAGAAACTAGAGAAGAGTTTTGTCATGAAGGACTTGAAGAAGTACAAGGACGCCCCCAAATTCTTCTCGACAAACCAGCACTTCTTCACTCTCTACCCAGAAGTTGCTAACGAATTGGCGTACATGTGGCATGTCGTAAATGATGAAACAAAGGAAACACACTTAAAGGAAATGAAGGCGACACTCTTCAAGCGTCGTTCTAAACTCAATCTTCTGAAAGACGCCTATCACCTATGGAGGATCATGTCATGACTCAGAGAGTTATGGCTATAGAGGATAAGCTCTACCGCAATCGGTACAAGGTTGATGAAGATTCGCATTTGTGGATTAAAGATCCCACAATGTGTCTAAAATGCCCCTTTGATTTGAGATGCATCAGAGTGTGCCCGACAGACGTTTTCAAGTGGGAGGAGAATAAGATCACAATTACGTACGACGCGTGCGTTGAGTGCGGAGCATGTCGAATAGCGTGCTATGATATTGGATGGAAGAATCCGAAGGGCGGATTCGGAATCTCCTACAAGTACGGCTAAGGCTTGTCTGGCAGCCGTGTTCGCTGAAAGACTATCTCCAGATTGCTGTGATCATTCCACTCGAATTTAGGCACGTTCCGTCTGAATCGCCTGAACCTCTGACTCAAGGCATGTACAACGACTGGCAATGCGATAGTAGCGTCCGTGAAGCACTGAACCATCTTGGCATGTGGATTATATTTTCCCCAACTCTGAGCTTCCTCAAACGTTGAGCCACTCAAGCCTCCCCATTGTGGAACGTCTGTGGTGAATTGGATGGCGAAATCGTGAGTCCGGTCATGTCGCGTTTGGTAGCTGGCGATCACGGCCGTCTGCTGTATGAAATTCTTTGGCACGCCTCCCCCGACGACTATTACGGACGTGTGACTCGATTTCTCAGTAATCTTAGAACTCTCGTCCACATCTTTCATGTGATCCACAATCACATGCCGCTTTCGACGTCTGTTTGAGAACATCAGCGAGAAGCCCATGCCGCTATCGCAGAACGATGGTACAAACACTGGAACCCCTGACTCATAGGCGGCTACACAAATTCCGTCGCGATCACGCGACATCTCAGAAATCCACTTTCCAAACTCGTACAATACCTCACGCGACGAATATGGTCTGCCGGATTGGAGGCGCGAAGCAAAGTCTTTCTCGATCATAACGTCGAGTCGATAGAACTTTCTCTCGTCAGCGTAAACGTCGTAAACACGATCAATGCGATGCTTTCGCAGCATCACGTTGTCAATTTGGTCAGTGCCCAGCCAATGCTTACCACCAATGGTCTCGTAAGCATCATGGTAGAGCGTTGCACCCGTCGTGACGAGGACGTCAATCATTCTCCGCCGTATTAAGTAAGACACGAGTGAACGCATTCCCGCGGGAACCATCGCTCCGGCTAGGCCTAACCAAACCACCATCTCGCGTTTCTTCAGCATGGTAGTCCAGGCTTCCGCTGCCTCGCCAAGCTTGCGACCCTGAAATCCTGTCAACGACATATCGTGAACTAATTCACTGATCGACTTTTCCGAATCAACCTCGATAGGCCTGGTAGGACGCCGTAGGACCTGTTCACGCTTCAAAAGGGCTCACCAAAATAGTACATTCACGCCAAATAAAATCTACTAAAGTCGCGCTTCCCCCGATAATTATGTTTGCCCAAGGATTTCATTCATCAGTTGTGTCAGGTTTTCGTCTTTCTTAGGCCGCTCTCTCCAATGTTGCTCGAATCTACTAATTATCGCCATGACATCAGGCAATGGAACCCATTCAGAAGTGATAGGATACAATTTCTCGGAGGCAGGAGTTTTCCCTAGCTCGGTTATTTCGCGTTTGACCTGAATAAGATTCATCGTTCTCGTTTTCTATCATGTCGTTGATTATAATTTATTTCATTCGTTTGCGGCTTTTTCGTTTGACTTCAGCAAGGACCTTTGATGTTGCGTCATCATCTGGTTCGATCTCTATGACCTGAATCTTGGGCCCTTTCAATTGTTTCCTAACGGATTCCGCTATCTTGTGTTGCCACGAATCCTCGACGACGATCATATGTGACTTGAACGAGGACTTTCGAAGCCATTCCGCGATTTGTTTTGAGGTCTTGCGCATGATTGAGGCAGTTGGTTTTAGAGAGTCCTCTGTCTGTGAAAGTGGATATACATCGACTAGTTCGTTTGGGATTACTCCAAAGCTTAGGTTATAGGAGCATAGGTGTATGTCAGGCATGCTGAGGATTTTCTTGAGCGCCATGTCGTTATCAAAATTCTGACGGAACGGTTTCAGATATTTATCAGGTAGAAGTACGACGCGTTGAGTAGCCTTCGGTGGAACATAATTCTCAATGAGCCTCTTGTGATGTCTACTGACTTCTGGTCGATTGAGAGACTTTTCCGAGATTAGGAATGGCCCCTTCTTCTTTCTCATGGGTGTCTCAGGCTCGAGATGTTTCGCGTACTTGAGGAATACGTCAAAGGCTCGAGATAGGGCTGGATGACCTGCGGATCTGGTTTCAACAAGTTCCCATAGGCGTCCGTCTGAAATTGCCTGTTTGACGGTTTGAAGCTCACTGTGGCATGCGCGCAGGTTATGTTCAGCCAAGAATCGTTCCCGTTCAAACTTCAACATTCTTCTCACTTCTTGTGGGCTTCGCTGGGAACATGATGTGCAATTGCATGGGAAGTACTCTAGATCCTCCAACTTTGCGGTTCCCTGCGGGGTCAGGTATCGATCGTTTCGTGCGAATAGCGCGTATGATGCGGAATCGAAAATGTCGCAGCCTAGAGCAACAGCCAGAGCAAACATCATGGGGTGGCCTGCTCCAAAGAGATGGAGCGGGCGGTCTGGCGGCAGGTTCAGCTTTGCAGCCATTATCATATCCACCATTTTGTCGTAGTGATATTGTTGCATGACCGTCGTTGGGCTCCCAAGCGCATGGATCTGAAAGTTCAGTTTTGCCATCTCACGTGCAGAGTAGGAAACTAGGTTGGGATAGACCCCTCCTTGCACTGGCCCCACCCACAATATGTCTCGACGCGTGATGATATGTTCGGCTTCTTTCGCTCGGCGCAGTGTTTCGTCAACAGTCCATTTCGCACGTTGTTCTGTCGCAGTCTGATCTGTTGGAATGTCGAGGATGACGGCTATGTCGCTATCTAGCTTTTCTTGGAATCGGATTATGTCGCTTGGGCTGACTTCCACGTCTCCATATTGAAGTATTTGATATGCGCCCGAATCGGTCTCAATTACTCCCTCAAAATCTAGAAGTTCATGGATGTTTGGAGGGTTTTCCCTGAATCGACGCCAGACCAAGTATGAATTGGTGATTACTGCTTCAAATTTGAATATTTCCCGTATTTCTTTTGCCTTGATCAGTTGGGAAATGGGGTTGATCACAGGCAGCAAGAAGGGAGTTTCAATAGTTCCCCGTTTCGTGCGCAGTTGACCTATTCTACCGAATAGGTCTTTGCTGCGGATCTCGAACGACAATTTAGTGAGTCAAACTTCTCTTTATCCTAAGCAGTTTGTTCGCGCAGGAATTCATCGTAGACCTTCTGGACTCTTTCGGCAGCGGGACCTGTACCTTCCAAAATTCCTTTTTCGGAGACTCTGATTCTATCCATGACAACGATGATTCCTACACCCTCACTAACCTTCACCATTCTGGGGAAGACTCTCTCCAATCGGTCGCCCAGTGCCTGAAGATTGAAGGGTTTAACAGAGCTAAAGATTTGAGTGACTGTTCGGCCACTCAAGAACAGCTTGTGGAACACTTTGCCGGTCTCATCCTTGACTCCGGTCAGGCAGACATTTAGCGCGTGTGAATCTACTCCCGCCAAGACGCCTGAATAGCTTTTTCCGTCGGAAGTTAGCACAGTAATCGGCTTCTGAAGGAGGCTTGTGACTTCCTCCATGAATCTACGATCTGGTAGCGATGACATGGAAATTCGCTTCTGTGATAGTATGAGGCATTAGTAACGTTATCGGAGTATTATTTTGCCTGAGGTTTCCTGGTCTTGGTTCCGCATCTTCAGCTTTTGAAGCGCTAACCTTGCCTCTCCGGCGGTTCGTGATGTGCTGATCACTCTGGTTTTTCCTAATGCCACTCGCTTTCCGCAATACGGACATGTACGAGTTTTGTTACTCGATATGGCTAGAAGATACCGCTTACATGCAGTGCATTCAAGAACTAGGTAATGCTTCTCTGGCTTTTCCACACCTAGCACCTTAAGTATCTTGCGAGTGAAGCATCTTTTTCCAGCTTGCCTAACCAATTCACGCTAAGAACTGGCGCTTTTTTGCCTGATAGAATATTCTTCGCGGTCTCCACGGACTGTTTCACGTTCGAATGCGATGTATCTAATTGCACCAGTTTCCTGTTAGCATAGTAGGATCGGGCGGTTATGTAACAGGAGTCTAGGGCTTCGGCCATTACATTTTCACGGATTTTCTCATGATGCCATTTCTTTCGGCGTAGTCGACGTATGAGGATGACTGGATCACACCTAAGTACGAACACGACTATGGTCATATTATTAGGGACAATTCCTTCTGGATGGTGAGTGTCCACGATTAGGGGACGGATATTGGGGTGAGTGAATTGTCGCATTCGACGTCTAGTTCTGGTTATGTCAACTACTCTGGTCCTTCTTCGCTTATCGAGGCCTCTGAATAATCGATGCTTAGTGACATATTTCCCAAGAGAGAGGTACTCGCCGCGAAGCTCGCGTGTGAGCCTTCTTGCAAAGGTGGTCTTCCCGGTGCCGGGGGTTCCCGTGACCACAACTATCCGTCGTTTCGTAGTGTACTATCTCCTACACGAAGGTATTCTTGGATGGCACTACGGACTTGCACATACAATTCATGGTACGAGACCTTATCAGCATTCACGTTTTTTCTCTTCAAGTATTCGGAAACGAACGTGAGAAAGGCTTCATCTTTAAGATCTATATTCTGCTTGTAGAATTGAAACATGAGTACAATTCTTCTCGCAGTCTTTGCGACTCGAGATGACTGTTGGTTCACGAGCTGCACATCTTACTCGGTGGGTCACTTGAACGCGCGGTTTAAGGCATCGTAATCTTCGTGCTGCATGCTCCACCCTTGGCCGCCAAGATTCTCGGTAAAATGTGCAGGGTTGGCAGACTTGGGTATGGCAATCACTGATTTCTTAGTAATTAGCCAGTTGAGTGCAACTTGATTCCTGGTTTTCCCTAACTTCGCCGCAACCTTATCGATTGTTCTCCATCGATCTTCTTGGATTGATCCCATCGCGATTTGTCCTCTCGCCAAAGGGCTGTAGGCGATGATGGTGATATGCTCTTTTTCTGCATAAGGAAGTAGATTAGCTTCAATTGATCTGTCAAGAAGGCTGTATTCAACCTGGTTTGAAACTACGTCTACTATTGATAAGGCGTCTTGTGCCTGTCGAGTCTGCTCAACAGAGAAGTTACTGACACCTATGAAGCGGACTTTGCCATCTTTCACAAGTCTTTCCATCGCCTTCATAGTTTCAGATATTGGTATTCGAGGGTTTGGCCAATGAGCCTGATATAGGTCGACGTATTCTGTCTTGAGCCTTCTGAGACTCGCGTCGCATGCTTTCGGTACGTCTTCTGACGAGAAGTGCTCCGGTGAGACCTTCGTGGCTAGGAAGACGGATTCACGCCTATTCTCTAATGCTTTGGCAACAACCTCTTCAGTGTGCCCAGCAGCATACATTTCTGCCGTGTCGATGAATCGCATTCCAAGATCCAGACCGAAGATTAGCGCTTTGACATCATCGTCATCGCTAGCGGCACTTTTAGTGCTTAAGCCGCCTATGCCCCATGTGCCCAATCCCAAGACGGGGATCTTCACGTTGCTACGTCCAAGGTTCTTGAACTCCATCTTCATCACATTCTCATGATGATGAAAGCAAATATCCAGCAGCTAAGAGAGTGAGTGCCAATGCTAGCAACGTGGGAACAGGCGTCATTCCAGCTTCTCCTATCGAGGCGCTTATTCCCAAAGACTCACATTCCTAGTTCAGGATTTGCGACCGATTATAACGATAATACCGCCATTCAAGAATTCTTTCGTTCGCACTTTCGCAAAATGGTGTGTCATCAATTCCAACAATGAACCGTTAGTTGGTAGCGTATCGTAAGTTGGCGCAATCATCCTCCACGGGTTACCTTTAATCTGGCGTCGGATTGCCATCTTCGCGAGTAATGGCATAAGGTATTTGACGTATAGAACGCTCATCAAGCGTTTGATCGCGTTATCTGATTTTCCAATGTCAACGTCTGCAAATGCTCCAAGTTCGCTACAGACTCTCGAGTATTCCGATATCGATCTGGATAAGTCAAGACTGTCTCGCAATGCATAACAAGTGATGATTCCGTCGAGAATTCTATCTCTAAACGGTAGATACTCGAATGAAGCATTTACAAGGTGGAGTGAGTCGCGATATTCCCTAAGATTCACTTTGGCAGTTTCGAGCTGCTTTGCTGATCCATCTAATCCAATAAGCATGCTGGGTTTGATCTTGGCGAAGATCAGACGGGAAGTAGTTCCTGGGCCTATACCTCCGTCCAGCACTACTGGGCTTTCGTTCAACTGTAAGTTCTCAACCGCGTAGATCCTTGCAACCTGTGCCTTGCCGAATGAGATGAGATCGTTCACTTGATCGTATAACGGTATTGAGTCTTCGATCGCTTGAATGACTTTTTGCCAAGTCTCCTTTGATAGTCCTTGCGCATTGTTGCCCGATTCCACCGATTGATCACCGTGTTGCAGAGGTTCTGCTGAATGATGTCAAGTTCGTCTTCGGGATCTCTTCTTAGGCTTCTCTCTTGGCATTTTGAAGATATCTAGCCAGAGGCCATCAAATGCCTTCACAAAGGCGACGCTCCAGCCTCCTTCGTAGTGAGGTCCCAAGACGACTGGGTATCCTGCTTCTTTAAGTCGATCTAATGCTTTCTTGAAGTCATCCACTTGGAAGCCGAGATGATCGAGCTCCTCGCCCTCCCGGAAGGGACCCACGACAGGACTGTCATCAGCGTACCAGTTTAGTTCCAGCCAGTGTTTTCCAGCTTTGCTGGTTAGGTTAGCGAATTCTCCTTTGTTCCAGGGAGCTTTCACTCTGGACTCGAACTTCATCCCAAGGACTTGCGTGAAGAAGTCGATCGCACCGTCAAGGTTTCGTACGCGTATGCCACTGTACCTGAATTGAAAATTCAATTCGGTCAATTCTCTTACGCAGTTTGTAGGCTGCTTCTCAGTATGTTAGCTAGCAACCATGTGCATTTCGCAGTTCGGTAACTATTGTTCTTGCTGATCGATGAGTTCGCGAACGCGCGCCAGAACTTCAGGCATAATCCGCTTCAGAGTGGGGGATAATTCGTCACTGAAATCAAATGAGTATCCTGTTATGGATACGAGGTAGGTTACGGGATGTTTACCGTAGAGTTCTTGTGCGCATGCGAGCAGCGTGGAGGGCCGAAGTTCGTGTGTGAATGTCGAACCGTCATCGTTTGGTTCGATCTTGTTGACTGCTATTTGGCCTGGCGTTGCTCCTTTCGCGGCGTCAATAATTATTACGCGATCCGCTTCACTTATCTCGCTCGCCAGTTCTGGCGTCAATTGCTGACAGATCCGAACTCTTACTGGACTATTTTGCAACGTTTCATTGAGTTGTTCGGCGGCTGCTACGCCGACTCCGTCGTCTCCGCGTAAGCTATTTCCATATCCAATCACGAGTACAGACCGCACTGGAGTCAGTCTCGTTTCAGTCGGTCTAGTGTTCGACCTTGGGAATCCATGAGGCTTATGTCGAGTGGCATCTGGCCTAATGCGTGAGTTGAGCAGCTTAGGCAGGGGTCGAAGGTTCTGATTACCGCTTCCACACGATTCAGGACGCCTTCCTGTATATGGCTGTCTTTGATGAAGTGTTTCGCCACTTGGAGTACGCCACGATTCATTGCCAGATTATTATGGCCAGTTGCGACGATGAGGTTCACCCAACTTATGAGTCCGTCACCGTTAATTTTGTAGTGATGTATCAGTGTTCCGCGGGGGGCTTCTGTGACTCCGATGCCTTCGTTATTGTTAGGTGCGGCATGTGCTCGAACGTGGCTGCTAGTGATTTCAGGGTTGTTCAGCAACTGTTCAATTCTTTCGATCGCGTAGAGAATTTCAATTAGTCTAGCGTAGTGATTATGAAAGTTGCTTAGGTTGGCCTGTCTTCGGAGCGCTCTGTACTCAACCCATTCTTCTTCTGCTCGTGGTGTGCCGGTGCGGTCTATTATATTAAGACGTGCAAGAGGTCCTACGCGGTAGATTCCTTCTGGATAACCGCGCGATTTGTAGTAGGGTGCTTTGAGGTATGAGTAGGGCAATACCTCCTCACCGATGTAGTTTGAGTATAACGTCGGGTCAATTTGATCCTCCACTATATTTCCAGTCGGATCCACGACCCGTAGGCGCCCATGGTAATGTTCCAACTCTCCTGCTGGGGTAACGAGACCCATGAACAGCGACGGGAAAGTTGCGAAGGTGCGGATCTCTTCGCGGTAATTGTCAAGTGCGCTCTTGTACCAATTCAATGTTCGTTGAATAATGCCAATTGCTTCAGGAATGGATGTGAGAATTTTGTTTCTGGTCTCAGGCGAGAGACGTGAGGTTACTCCACCTGGAACTATCCATGCAGGATGTAATCTCTTGCCGGCAAGTAGCTCTATTATCTCCTGTCCGAATTGTCGAAGACGTACACCGTCGCGAACGAATTCTGGATTCGTCTTCATGAGACCGTATATGTTGCGCTGGGCTGGTTCCGCGTCCATTCCAAGGAGAAGGTCTGGCGCTGCGAGATAGAAGAAACTGAGAGCGTGCGACTGAATCATCTGAGCTAAGTTCACAACTCGTCGAAGGTTAATCGCCGTTTCTGGCACCCTTACAGCCATCAATGCTTCGCAGGCTTTTGCGGAAGCGAGCATGTGACTGATCGTGCATATGCCGCATATTCGTGCCATCAGTGAAGGCATTTCGTAGAACGGTCTGCCTTCGCAGAATTTCTCGAAGCCTCGAAACTGCGTAATGTGGAGGTGTGCGTCGTGTACACTTCCCTCTTCGTCGAGCTCAATAGTAATCTTTGCGTGTCCTTCTATTCGAGTGACAGGTTTAATCTCAATTGTTCGCATTCATCTTTCTCTCCTACTTGCCGAAGCGGGTTAGTGAGTTGAGATCTGGGATTCGTCCGTCCAAAAGTTCCGTAATAGCGTAGTGGATGACGTCTGCTGAAGGAGGGCATCCAGGGATGAAGACATCAACCTTAACGGCTGAGTGAACAGGTTGAACTACCTTCAGGAGGCTTGGAACTCCCTCAAACTGAATTTTCGCGTTTGCATTGTTATTCCCGCGGTAAGCAGCTTCGAGTATTTGATCCATGGGGAAGGCGTTCCGCATTGATGGAACATTCCCCGTCACGGCGCAATCTCCGAGTGAGACCAGTAGCTTGGTTCTTTCGCGGATTCGACGAATTTGTTCTAGGTTCTCTTCGTTGCTTATGGACCCCTCGACGATTGTCACGTCAACATTCTCCGGAAACTCCTTCGCATCCACAAGAGGACTGTAAACCAGTTCGATTCTGGCCGCTAATTCAAGCAGGCGTTGATCCATATCCAATATGGACATGTGGCATCCTGAACATCCATCTAACCAGACTGTGGCTATCCGTGCTTTCATCTTGCTACCTCCCTCATCACGGTGAGGTAGCTCAAGAATTGACGTCTCTTGTTCATCTCGCCAACCGCATTTCCTTTCTCAAAGAGCGCTCCAGTCGGACAGACCTGAACGCATTTTCCGCAGTTCGTGCAGGTTTCTGACGTTCCCCACGGCTGATCCAAGTCAACGATTACTTGACTATCTATGCCTCGTCCCTTGACATCCCAAGTGTGCGCGCCTTCAACTTCATCGCAGACGCGAACACAACGAGTGCACAAAATGCAACGGTTCTGGTCGATAACGAATTGTTTGTGTGACGCATCGACTTGCATCGGTGGATAGCGATACGGAAAGCGCACGTGCGTCATTCCTAGCTTCTGCGCTAAATCTTGCAGATCACAATGCCCATTTGACACGCATACGGCACAGATATGGTTACGTTCTGAAAATAGTAGTTCGAGAATCGTTCGCCGATATTTCGTCAACTGTTCTGATTGCGTTACGACCTCCAAGCCTTCCTCTGCAGGCGTCGTGCAAGCGGGAAAGAGTTTTGGTCTACCCTTTATTTCAACCAAGCATAATCTACATGCTCCCACAGATGACAGCCCATTCACTTGGCAGAGTGTGGGTATGAAGATTCCATTCTCTTGTGCAACGTGGAGGATTGTCTCGTTCTCACGAGCACTCACATCTAACCCATCAATCCTGAAAATCTTCACGTGAACTGCCGTGACCATTAGGCTGACTGCTCCTGCATCTTGCAAACTCCGGCGGGGCATGTTCTACGTTGAATATGTGCGAGATACTCATCTCGGAAGTAACGTAATGTGCTAAGAATGGAATTGGGGGCTGTCTGTCCCAAGCCACAGAGGCTTGTGTTCCGAACCACATCGCATAATTCCTCCAGAGTTGAAAGATCGCTCATGCTTCCGGTTCCGTTCGTAATCTTAGTCAAGATATCGTGCATGTGGGCGGTGCCGACGCGGCATGGAATACATTTGCCGCACGATTCACTCTTGCAGAAATCCATGAAGAATTTTGCAACGTCTACCATGCAGGATGTTTCATCCATCACGATCATTCCGCCCGATCCCATGATGGATCCTAGCTTGGCAAGGGACTCATAGTCGACTGGAGTATCAAGATACTGCTCTGGGACGCATCCCCCTGATGGTCCACCTGTCTGTACCGCCTTGAACTTGTGCCCCTCTGGAATGCCACCGATGCCGAATATTATCTCGCGAAGCGTCATCCCCATTGGAACCTCAATTAGCCCAGTGTTCGTTACTCGGCCCGCGAGTGCAAACATCTTTGTACCCTTACTTTTCTCAGTGCCGAGTTTCGCGTACCAATCTCCACCGTCCTTGATTATGCGTGGAACATGAGCGTACGTCTCAACGTTGTTGATCAAAGTAGGCATGTTCCATAGTCCCGATTCAGCTGGATATGGTGGCCGAGGGCGCGGAGTTCCTCTTTTTCCTTCGATCGAAGCGAGAAGAGCTGTTTCTTCTCCACAGACGAATGCGCCTGCACCCAGGCGAATTTCTATGCTGAAGTTGAACTCAGTACCTAGGATATTCTTCCCAAGAAGACCCAAACGTTCAGCTTGGTGAATTGCTGTCTTAAGTCGCTTGACGGCCAATGGATACTCGGCCCGCACGTAAATGTAACCTTCCGACGCTCCCACCGCGTACGCGGCGATCGTCATGCCCTCCAGGACTTTGTGTGGATCACTCGCCAGTATGGTGCGATCCATGAAGGCGCCAGGGTCACCTTCATCAGCATTGCATACGACGAATCTTCTTGCTCCGCCTGCTTTTGACACCGTACCCCACTTTAGTCCAGTTGGATACCCCGCGCCGCCTCGTCCTCGTAATCCGCTGCGAGTGACTTGCTCAATCACTTCCGTTGGACGCATTTCATTGAGTGCTTTGAGTAGTGCCGAGTACCCGCCTAGGCTTACGTAGTCTTCAATTCGTTCTGGGTCAACTCTTCCACAATTGTCAAGCACAACCCGATATTGTCGACTGAAGAAGGGAACGTTCAATGATACTTGAAGTTCTTTCACTGGTTCCTTTCCGAGTCCTTCGACGATTCTCGGAACATCTTGAGAGGTCACGTTACGATATAGTACTCCCTCGCTCTCTACAGAGACGAGTGGCGCTTGAGCGCAGAGACCGAGACAACCAACACCCTTCACTTTGCATTCGTGTTCGATTCCCCTACGCTTAATCTCCTTAACGAAAGCTTCCTTCAGACCTTCACTATGAGCAGACAAGCACGCCGCTGCGACGCAGACATGTATCTGATGTGGCTGTGACTTCTTGATCCGGTTCTCTTCGTCACTTATTCTTGCTAGATCTTCACCGTTCATTTCATCCAGCCTTCAATTCGTTTGTGCGCTTCTGCTGGCGTGAGCTTGCAGACGACCTCACCGTCGAAGACTCCATTAGGTGCCAAACCGCAAGATCCAAGACAACGTGCAGTCAGCAGTGATACGCGACCATTAGGAGAGGTCTCTCCTGCTTTTGTTCCCGCTGTCTGCTCGACATCCTGGAGCACCTTCTGGGCTCCTCTGATGTAACAAGCCGTACCCATGCACACTACACACATATGTTCGCCTGGTGGCTTGAGCGTGAAGAAATGGTAGAATGTGGCAACGCCGTACACGCGGCTCAGGGGAACACGCAACACCAACGACACGTATTCCAAGCTTCGTTTTTCTAGGAATCCGAACGTCTCTTGCACCGTGTGCAGTGTCTCGATCAGCGAGTTGGGCGCATGCCCATGGCGACGCATTGTCGCCTGAACTATCTTCCACCTCTTGTCATCGGTTGGTGGAGCGATTTGCTTTCTTTCTTGGGCTGAAGCCATCATTCTTGATTACCTCGCGATTGGTCTCATGCGTGGATGCGAGCAGCATGCGGGCATCCACCACTGAACAGCCGCGTCTGTATGCCATCACTGGATTGAGATCTATTTGACCGATCTGCTGGTTTTCATTCATGATCTTGGAGGTCTGAATGACTATTGATGCAATTGCTCGTTCGTCCACGGGAGGCTGGTCTCTGAATCCGGTGAGTGCACGGTAGCCTCGGATTCCTCTAATCATCTCACGCGCGTCGAGTTTCTCTATCGGGGCGAGACCAAAAGAGACGTCATCAAGTACTTCGGTGAATATTCCGCCCAGCCCGAACATGACTACAGGGCCGAATTGATCGTCACGCATTCCACCGACGATAACCTCGAGCCCGGCCCGCGCCATGTGTTCAATTAGCACGCCGTCAACTCTTACAGTCTTCTTGAAGGCTTTAGCGTTTGACACGAGCTTCGAGAAGCCTTTCTCGACCTCATTTCCGGTGTGAATGTTGAGAAGGACTCCTCCCGCCTCAGTCTTGTGAATGATATCGGGAGAGACTATTTTCATGGCAACAGGAAAGCCGATTTTCTCTGCGAATTTGACTGCTTGATTCAAGCGTGTGGCTACCTTAAACTTAGGGACGGAAAGCCCGTAGGCTCGGCAGATGCTTTTTGCCTCTGGTTCGAGCAGAGCAGTACGATTCTGCGCACGCGCTTTTGTAATGATCGAGCTTGCCGACATGGCTGCAGCTACCTTTGCATTTCGAGAAATCTTGTGGCTCGATGGACGTTAAGCCGGTTACTAAGTATTCTCTATAGTCGTTCTAAAATGAGCATAGAGTGCCATTCTGCAGTATCAACCGACGTACCGATCCACGAAACTCAAAACTTCTTTCAATGATCTGATTCGTGCGTCTGGCCGTATTTCTGAATCTGAAATGTTTTTCGTTGATCTCCAGAGCGAAGCGAGGTCACGTCCTTTAAGAAGTTCGGCGGGTAGTTCGAGGAGAACAGCTTTCATGCCTGCTTGTTTGGCCCCCCAAGCGTCTGCCTCTGGGTGGTCACCTATGTGCACGATAGTTGAAATTTCAACGTTTAGCCTGCTCGCGGCAGCTTCGAAAATTCTCTTGTCAGGTTTGCGTATTCCTATCTCGTCCGAGAAGATGGTAGCAGTGAAAAAATCGAGAATTTGAAGGTTCCTCAGGAGATCTCTCAGGATCTTACCCGAGCTCCTTCCGATGTTACATATCAAGCCTATTCTGAGGGAACGATCACTTATTCCTTTGAGGGTTTCGATCGCTTCGTCACTCAAGAGCGGGGGAAGGTCTAATACGGGTTTAACGTAAGCGTTCTCGAGTTCCTGCATCAACTCAGTATTCTCAGGCAACCTCTGAACAGCTTCTGTGGCGATGCGTCGGGCCTGATCCAGGGTTGAGATTTCTTTGTGTGTTTTCCAAGCGGTTTGGAGCCATGCTCCACTCTTATCGTATGCTACAAAGAGTCTGTTCCGCGAAGGCTTTAGACCATGAGAATTGAGTACGTTTATCATTCCTGCGCATCGTAATTCACGGCGCTCTCTATCGTATCCGGGTTGATCGTTCAGAAGCGTATCCCACAGGTCAAAGGTTACTGAGAGCTTAGACAAGTCGTTTCAATTCCCTATCTCATCAGGAATGCCTTGCGCAGTTCAAAGGCTGTCTCATCTATTGCCTTCCTGGTCTGCTTTAAGTCTGGAAAATCCAGGAATCCATGGACCATGCTATCGTAACGGATAATTCTCGTAGAAACACCTGCGTCTTCCAGTCGCGTGGCATAGGCTTCTCCCTCATCACGCAGTGGGTCAAAGCCTGCTGTGATAACTAATGCTGGCGGAAGCCCACTCAGGTTCTTGGCTCCGAGAGGAGACGCGTATGGATTGCTCCCATGTGTTTGCTCGCTCAAGTAGTGGTTCCAGAACCATTTCATGTCTTCTGTCGTCAGGTAGTAACCATTCTCAAATTCCTTGTATGACTGAGTGTTGAACGCGTAATTTGTGATTGGGTAAATGAGTAGTTGATACACTAGAGATGGCCCTCCACGATCGCGAGCCATCAGACAGACCACCGTCGCCAAGTTACCGCCTGCGCTATCGCCGCCAACTGCAACGCGATTTGAATTAACGCCCTCGGTGGAAGCGTTCTCAACTAACCACTTTGTAACCTGATAACAGTCTTCAATTGGCGTCGGGAACTTGTTCTCAGGTGCGAGTCGATAATCTACTGAAAACACTGCGCATTCTGTGGCTACGGCAATGGATCGGCAGATCCAATCCGCGCCATCTAGGTCCCCGAGGACCCAGCCGCCTCCATGAAAGTATACTAAGGCTGGAAGGCCGGAACGCGTTGAGTTGACGTAAGCTCTTACGGGTATTTCGACTCCATTTATGGGGACATTGAAGTTCCTTACGCTTGCAACGTTAATTGTTGGGCCTGATAGTGTTCTTGCCATTTCATGAGACAGGCGGCGTGCTTCAGCTACGGGCAGGCTGGAAAGTGGTGGGATGCCGGCTTCATTCATCTTTTTCAATATTCGAGTTACTTGTGAATCGAGCTCCAGAACTCTCCCCTCTAGAGTGGCGACGCTGTCCGTAACTTGAAATGCAGACCATAAGGTTTTGTGGCAGGGAAGAGCTTGCCTAAAGTTGAACAGTCTTGCAAGTAGAGGAACAACTAGGCAGGCTCCTTCCAAGAATTAGGACTGAACCCCCAGGCCCAAATTCAAAGAAGATTGGTGCCGTACTGGGCGAGTATGAGACACCAACGCTCTCATCAGTTTCGTTGGGGGAAACTCCAACCTCTTGGAAACAGGCCAGAGGCGCAAACGTAATTGACGTGGATGACAATCTGTACATTGACCTAACTGCTGGCTTCTGCGTTGGAATAGCAGGACATTGTCACCCTAAAGTCGTTGAAGCAATCAAGAAACAAGCTGATCTGCTTACTCACACTCCTCCCGCTCAAGCTCCACATCAAGGTAGAGCCGACCTTTTGAAGAAGATTGGGGATATTGTTCCACGTCCCCTCAAACGGACACATTTACTGAATGGGGGCGGCGAAGCTAATGACGTAGCGCTCAAGTTGGCACGACTCCACTCCAGGAAGATTGAGGTTATGGCCTTTGAAGGAGGCTTCCACGGGAAGACACTGTTCGCATTATCTGCAACTTCACGAAGACATTACAGAACAGGACTCCTACCTCTCGTTCCCGGCGTATTTCACGCTCCATTTCCATACTGCTACAGGTGCCCATTCGGTGACAAGGTTTCATGCGACGATTGCTCGACTCAATGCCTGAATTATATTGAACACATGATAAAGGACCCAGCCTCGGGCATCACTGAGGTGGGTTCAATGATCCTTGAACCCATCGAGGGCCATGAGGGATGGATCGTACCACCGAAAGACTTCCTACCAGGGTTAAGAAGGATTTGCGACGAGAACCATATCCTTCTCATTCTTGACGAGATCATAACTGGTTTCGGAAGGACTGGAAAATGGTTCTGCTTCGAACACTTCGGAATCAAACCCGACATCCTGGTATGTGGTAAGGGATTAGCAAGTGGATTTCCAATTTCCGCAGTTATCTCGACAGATGAGATCATGCAATCTTGGGAGGCGTTCAAACACACAAGCACATTCTCTGCGAACCCCTTAGGATGCGCAGCCGCCCTCGCAAACCTTGATGTCATCGAAAAGGAGAGACTAGTAGACCGTGCAGCTAAGATGGGTCAAGAATTCATGAAAAGGTTTAACGAAATGAAGGATCGTTATGAGATCGTCGGCGACGCCAGAGGCCTAGGGATGATGTGTGGACTAGAACTCGTGAAGGACACCAAAAAGACACC
>JBEKGM010000014.1:0-50831 GCA_050012795.1 Bathyarchaeia archaeon
CAAGAAGGACAAGGTGCGTTAGATCGTTTTCTTGCGCAAGCTCATCCAAGAACGCGTTGAACGCCATCTTATCAGAATTCGCGTACCCCAAGTGATGGTCAGAACTTACAACGACTTTCGTAGTACCGCCCTCAGCTCTCTAATCGGAGAAGTTGCATAAAGGACCTTTTGTAACTGTCTCAACGAGCTCTCTACTACCAGACATAACTATTGCGAGGTTCATTTGAGCGACTACGAAACTCGCTATTTAAATGGATGAAGACTAAGTTCTGGAGGGTGTTCACATGGGGACTGTCGAGTTCGTTATATCCATCCACGGCAGATAGTTTGCTTGCTGAAAGGTGATAGTTTTGGGTTTCAAATTGAAGTGTCCGATGCCTGGATGTAGCGCAGAGTTGAATGCTGAGAGTAAGGATGATTTGCTTAAGCAGGGTATGGAACACGCTAAGACTCATGGAATGGCAGCCATGTCACCGGACTTAATGTCGAAGTTACAGGGCGCCATCAAACAAACTTAAACACGAATCACAATAAACCACGATCATCCTTCCCCGGTTTTCTTTCACGATTAACCGTTCTGTTTCTCAGCATCCTTATCCTTTCACCTATTCTCGAAAAAACCGAACGGAAAAAAGGTAAGTAACTGAATGATTAGAGCATACGCGAAGGAGATTCTGCCCTACTTCAAAAAGACAAGGCGATGAAGACTCGTGAATTAATCCCTACGTGAGGCGACTGCTTCTCGATGACTCTGTCAGATAGACTCCGGCAATGATTAGAGCTGCTCCTAGAATCAAGGGGTAAGTGATTGTCTCGCCAAGAAAGACATACGAGAGAATTGCGGTAGGTATCGGTATGGCATACAAAGAGACAAGCACCTTAGTGACATCAGTCACGCGTATCATGCGATTCCAAAGGATGTAAGCCACAACCGAGCAAGGTATAGCCAAGAAAACTACACTAAGCCATGTCAACCACGAAGAATCTACGAGAGTATTCAATCGACCCTCACTGATAGCGAATGGGATTAGAAACAACGTGCCCAGAAGAAAAACGCACGATGTAGCGACCTGATTCGAATATCGCTGCAATACTTTCTTCCCGAAAACTGAGTATGTAGCCCAGCATAGGGCAGCCCCAGCCATTAGTAAGACGCCAACGGGCTCAATCAAGTTCACGGACGTGATTGTAGAATTCCCTATTGTTATCACAATCAGACCTAAGAAGGCAACAAGGACGCCGGACGCCTTGCGTGAAGTCACCGGTTCGCTAAGGAACGCTGCTGAGAGTAGCATCGCGAAGACTGCGTGAAGATTGATTATGATGGACCCCTCGGTGGCGGATATGAATCTCAACGAGTAGAATTGAAAGACGTAGAGGAGAGTGACGCCTGAGAGGCTTAGGAATGAGAAGGTCCAAAACTCTCTGGTTAATGCATGTTTCATCGCTTGTCTTGAGTGAAGAGAAGGTGAGGTAATCGCGATGAGTATTGGTGTGGCGATTGCGAATCTTACGAACGCCAGTGTCATTGGAGGAATTTCCGCCAGTGCCAGCTTTATGAAGATGAACGAAGCTGCCCAGATGCAAACGATAGTCCCCGCCAAGGTTAAGGAGATCAGAGTTTTGTTCGTGGCCGCATATCTTCCTGTTCTATGTCGGGCCGCCCGGAACTCGATTTAAACGATTAGAGTGTTTGTCTTTATTGCATCTCAGCTAATCCTAACACCCGAGTTCCGGTACCGAATTGAATTGGGCTTCGTAATTTGTCATGAATTCTGAAAAAGCAGTGACATGTCGGAACCGTAGAGCGGATTGGGATCCCTTGTCAAGGTGCCTCTTGATGCACAGCACGAAAATAACTAAACGGTACACAGAAATGACAGAGACTGGAAAATCAAATTAGGAAGGTACGGTTGTACGCTCGCCCGCAATCCCGTCCATCTCTAGCGCGCATACGAACGTCACTGTCCGGTCTCCTCGCGTAGATTTTGAGAATTATGACTCTTTTTTACTCAGCAGTCTCAAATTATAAATGCTCAAATCCCATCAGACTAGTTGAACTATCTTGGTAAATTCCTCTACGAAAGCCGCGGTAGTGCAAGCCGCATCATGTCTTTTCGACCTTGAAGCATCTGTCAAGAAGACATGTCAGTTGATTGCTGACGCCGCCGCGCGAGGCAGCAACTTGATCCTTTTCCCTGAAGCGTTCATTCCAGGGTATCCGCGTGGCTTGACCTTCGGCACCGTCATTGGTGGCCGGACCAAATTAGGACGCCACACCTGGGAACGCTACTGGGCAAATTCCGTGGACGTGCCCGGCTCTGCCACGAAGGCGCTCGGATTGGCTGCACGTGAAGCCAACGCGTATCTGGTTGTTGGTGTTATCGAGAGGGATACGCAATTCAGTCGCGGAACGCTCTATTGCACACTCCTTTACTTCGGTCCAGATGGTCGACTTATGGGAAAACACAGAAAACTCAAACCGACTGCTGCAGAGCGCATAATTTGGGGCGAGGGGGACGGCAGCACTCTGCCCGTGCTAACTACGGAATACGGTAGAATTGGCGGATTAATTTGCTGGGAGAACTACATGCCAATGGCACGTATGACGTTGTATGCGAAAGGAGTCGAGATCTACCTGGCGCCTACCGCTGATGCACGTGACTCGTGGCAAGTAACACTCCGTCACATAGCCCTCGAGGGGCGTTGTTTCGTTCTCGGTTGTAATCAGTTCGTGACCAAAGCCGCGTACCCTAAGGATCTAGAGGGAATTGAGGATTTGACGAGTCTGCCAGATGTGCTTTGCCGAGGCGGCAGTGCGATCGTGTCTCCGTCAGGGGAATACTTGGCCGGCCCCTTGTTCGACCAAGAAGGAATTCTGGTAGCCGACATCGACCTTGCCGAAGTGGCACGAGGCAAGTTTGACCTTGATGTAGCAGGGCACTACGCCAGGCCAGATATTTTCCAGTTGACCATCAACGAACGGCCAACACATCCAATCCGCGCGCTCAACGAGCCGAACAATGAATCACGTTAGTAGTCACGCTTGTCTTCGTTCACGTTCTTTCTCTCTTATCTCTCTCACAAAGCGAAAACTTGCAGTTCAACCTATGGCCAACACTGTCTGCGCGAAATCCCCTTGGTTCCCCGTAACCTGAATCACGTACTCGCCGGGTAGAACATTCCCGACTATGAAACCACCATAAGCAACACCGGTTCCACTTTGAATTACACACGCAGCCGTACCCGGTAGGATCACGTTGGGGGAAGAGGGGCTGGAGAGAAGGCAGGTCGTATCGGTTGGAAGCAAGCCAGTGGCTTGAATCGAAACTCTAGACCCTGCTGAGTAGCCTGCTACGTGCCCCTGACCGTATTGGGGGGCACCGCCATTCACGTCGACAATTGCCTGTGCGAAATCCCCGTAATTCCCAGTCACCTGAATCACATATTGGCCGGGTAGAACGTTGCCAATAGTGAAGCCACCATACGGCGTACCCGTTCCGGCTTGGACGACACACGCTGACGAGAAGATGATGCTATTTGATGAAGGACTTGACACGTAGCAGGTTGTGTCGGTTGGCAGGAAGCCTGCACCAGTAAACGAGACGTTATGGCCTGAGCCACTTAACGAGATCACAGGTTCGGATTGAACGAGGATTAGTGTGGCGTCCGCTGCGGATATTACCAACGCACAGATCAGGAGCATCCCGATAAGTCTCAACGGCAACTCATCTCACGTCTTGGCGAGTTACAGGTCATGATAGTAGGTTTCATCCCATAACTACATCGTGTAGTTGGATATAATCAGGACTCATCCGGACTCATCTTCGGCGTATTCCAGGAATCGGCCCGTTAGAAACTACTCGCATGCATGCCGTAATCGATCTTCGAGTTGATAGTTGTACAGCGAAGAGACTTTTCACACAGAAGATATGCCTTGGTTACGAATCAGCCAGGTAAATGGAATGAGTTAGTGATGTATGAGCGGATACCTAGGTTTCGACCGGCTCTTTATGAAGAAGCCTTCCCGTCTTGGAATTGCCAGGAAACGGTTACAGCGTGGGCACATGTAGTGTTCCGAAAAGGCGTCGCCAGAAAAGTAAGTCATCTTTCTTCCACATTTGGGACACTCAGGTGAGATTCTCTCCATTCTTCCGCATCAATTGACTCTCTCCACTTCCGTAAACAAGAACTTTTCTATGATGACTACTTGATCTCACGTGTATCAATTTCAACATCGACATTTACCTAACTAAACTTGCATTACGCGCATTCCGACGTTTTGCGATAAGGCTTGATAATACCACACCCGGAAGAATCAAGTCGCCTTCAACTTTTAACTTAGGAATCTCTTATTCTATGAAAGGAGAGAACCACTATGAGTAAAGAGTTACAGCGCAAGCAGAAAGCGTACGTATTGATTCGTGTTCAGCCCGGTAAGGAAATCGAACTCTATGATGAGCTGAAGCAAATCCCGAACATTACGGGGATTGACCTCGTCCGCGGACCATTCGACTTCGTGGTCGTGTCGGAAGGCGACACAAACGAGACAGATACGGTCGTTCTCAGAATACGAAGGAGTTCTTATGTCCTTAACACGGAAACGATGACGGCCTTCGAATCATTCCCGTGGCAGGAAGTCTCAGGGCAGTTAGACTACGGTCATATCTAGGATCCACACGATTAGGAAGCCACTCCCAGTATCACGTTGTCGAGTCTACCCGGGCAAGTCGGCGACCGGTTATCGAACGATATGAAATGGCCTTCGACATCTCGTTGTTCTCGTATGGTCACAGTGCAATGGAGATTCGAAGCAGTGAATCATATTTCATAACGAATCCACGCCCGACCGATTTGGACAAGAATCGTTGACTACGATTCATATCAACGGGTATGATCGGTCAGAGGGACGATGATGACTACCACTAGTGCTCCGACAAACGCAATAATTGCACCAACGAGAATCGAACGAACAAATAGTCCCGGTGTCGATTGTGTCCACGACGACTATTACTGTGTCTTCGAGGATATCGTCAACGACGACTTCAAGCACGGGGTCAACGACGACAGTACAACCACAACGTGAAGTTGACCTTTTTTGTCCGACCCGCTAGTTACCTGCGACGCGTACCCAAACCTTCATCAATCCTGCATCGAAGTGGAATGTTGATGTCAAATGAATGAGATCACAACACAGGTTTCACTTGATTTGGTAAATCTAGATGAAGCGCTCAAAATGGCGCGTGGCGCTGTAAGAGCAGGAGTCGACTGGTTGGAGGCGGGTACGCCACTGGTTCTAGCCGAAGGTCTTCGGAGTGTACGCGACCTCAGAGAAGAGTTCCCCGATCATCCGATCGTTGCCGATCTGAAAATGATGGATGGTGGAGGAGGAGAATCAGAAATGACCTTCGATGCTGGAGCAACGTTTGTGGTTGTCATGAGCCAAGCTCACTGGGCAACAGTGAAAGAAGCGGTAGCCGTGGCTCACAGGAAGAATAGGAAGGTTATGGCGGATGTGCTCAACGCACCCGATAAGGTTCAAGCTGCGAAACAGATGGAAGAACTGGGCGCCGACTATATCGTCGCACATCTTGGCTATGACGAGCGCCATTACGTACCGGGATTGAGCGCCCTTGATGATCTTGAGAGGATAGTAAATGCCGTGAAGATTCCCGTTCAAGCAGTAGGCGGCTTATCTATCAATCAGGCAATTGAGTCCCTAAGATTCGGCGCTAAGTCCGTAGTTATTGGCGCACCTCTCGCTATCGCTGACGGAGGCTTCGCGCGTTCTGAAGAGTTTGAAGGAATTCTACGCGACGTAGTGAATCGTGTCAAAGAGTTCAAGTCTCAAGGTTAAGGAATGCGTCGAACGAGATCCATGATGCATAGTCCTCACACCCGCCACTTCACTAGGTCACGAGAATTTGGTGTCATCCCTCATGAACGAAACAAAATATCGTGATCTCATCGCGGTTGGTTCCGTTAATTATCGACCATGTGCCGAAACGTTTACACTTCCGTCAGATCGGAGGCTCACACGCTAGTAACGTTGGAATGGGGAGATGCAGGGGTCCAGTGCATAACTCTAGCGACCAGTCGACTGAAATTGACTATAGAAAACGGCTGTTCCGAGTGTTCGACCGCCTCTCCAAGCACGACGACCTTGCACCTGGTGAGGCGGAATTCGCTGCTAAAGTGATCTTGGACGGTTTGGCGAGTAACCGGGTCGATGTCTCTGACTTACTTATCGGTTTCTTTGGCGGCCTGACGATCAAGGACCCAACCCTTAACGAGCTCACTGGAATGGCCGCGGCTATGGAGGCAACGAAGAAGTTCAGATTCCACTTCAACGCGAACAAGCCACTGGTCACGGCAGGCGGTACTGGTGGGGACACAATACCAACCATAAACGTCACCACTCCAGCGGTGATAGTCGCCGCTGCAGCGGGATCATACGCCCTGAAGAGCGGTGCAAGGGCCTTCTCGTCCAAGACGGGATCATCTGACTTAGCTGACTGCCTAGGCATCAACGTGAACGCTTCCCGCGAGGTCGTAGAGAGTTGTGTAGAGAAAATCCGCACTACGGTTTGGGCATCTGAAGGCGTCTATCCGTGGATGAAACCTCTCATAGAGTTAGGACGCAGAGAATCTGTGGCAACATCGATGCCCCTCCTCTATTCACTAAGGCTCATGATAGCCACAGCCTTGAATCCGTTCTCAATCAAACGTCAAGTCAGAGGCGTAAGCAAACCATTCACGGAGAAAGTGGCGACTGTGCTGCGTAATTGTGGCTACGAGAAGGCTTTGGTGGTGTTAGGCCAGGGGAAGTCGGAGGAGGTTAGGATAGATGAGTTCTCGTGTGCAGGCAAGTCCATCGTCTCTGAGCTGAAGCCTAATGGGATCATAGACACCTACACTGTACGTCCAGAGGACGTAGGCCTGAGGACGGGCAAAATTGAAGACTTCACCGCAAGAAGCAGCCATATCGAAAACGCTCAAGTAGCATTAGGCGTCCTATCCGGATCGGATAGAACCGTGCGCAGGGACCTCATTCTCCTAAACGCAGCATCAATAATCTATACGGCGGATGATGTGAAAACCCTGAAGGACGGGTTCGAGCTCGCCTCTCAATCCGTCGATGAAGGAAAAGCCCTGGACGAACTGAGGAGACTAGTGGTCCTGAGCGGTGGAAGAACAGAGAAGCTTGAATTCATAGAGAGATCCATGAAAAGTAGGCTGGTGTGAATGTCAAACGAGAAAGACGAGAAGATCGTAATCACCTTTGAGGATGAGAGGCTTACTCGGCTAAAGGATGCGAGAAGATTGTTCGAGTCGGATACCGGCAACAGCATTTCGATTGACGAGTTCATCGATATGCTCATCAAGACGTACATGTTGTACCGCGAGAAGAGAGGCGCAACCGAGAGCTCACTTCTCCGGAAACTTACTCAACCATGAGACCCCACGTGGAATGAAAGGATCAACAGGTTATCAACAACTCTTCTGCTCTTGAGCTTCAAGGGGATAGCGTCATCCTCATGAAGAAAACCGGCGCCATCCACAAGTGTCGGCGCGTCTCTCCCTCCCCATATGTGCGGCGTTATCCAAACAAAGAAATCGTCCACGAGCCCTTCCTTAAAGAAACCCCAACGTGTCTCGCCGCCTCCTTCAACCAGAACCCTACGAACCCCCCGACGTCTAAGTTCACGTAACAGCGCTCTAAGATCGACCCTGCCAGCTCGGTTCAATACTAGAACTTCCGTCTTCTTTCGCAGTAACTCAACCCTTCTCTTCGGCGCGTTCTTGGTCACTGCTATGATTGTTTGAGCAGCTCCGTCCATAACTTTGGAGTCTAATGGTGTTCGAGCCTTACTATCAAGCACGATTCTGAGAGGGTTCTTACCGTGCACGTTCCTGACGGTTAGGGAGGGGTTATCCAGTATGACCGTGTCGACGCCCACTACGATAGCGTCCACTCTGGATCTAATCTTATGTAACATCCTCTGATGCCGAGGGGTCATGAATTTGAAGAATCTCCTCCCAACCCTATCTGCGGGAGCTATCTTTCCATCGATGCTCATGAAGCCTCCAACCGTCACTTTAACCCCATACAACCTGATCACTATTCCCGGCTAATTCGAGTCCTCTTACCCTGAATTTCAGTTCTGCTCTCCCAACCATCATTTACCCCTTGCCAGCAGGATGATTGAGGTGAGCGGAAAGATGCATGCTGCTCCAATAAGCCACGCAGCCGTATATCCGTGCCAAACGTGGAAAACAGGACCGGGCCGAGAGTCCGCCACCATTTGTATGGTTTTGAGCCAGCTGGTTGCGAGCACTGCACGCGATACTGACAGCACTAAAAGATTCGGGTGGTTGCCGCGTCACCTTGGGGTTGAATACTGTAGAGTGAAGGAGGCGCGGGTTTCGTTTTTTCTTTGACATTGAGTCTGGGATTTGGAAGCTCACGGACTTCTGTGCGGGTCTCTGGTTGCTTGTTCTGATTGTTGAAGGAGTTTACCACTCCCGCGATTAACGCCGTGGCCAATCCGATTAGAATACCTGGCACTATGAGGTCGGACCAGTCGAAGCTCTGCTGGTTCGTTTCTGTTTTTACAACCTGACCTAACAAGTCACATTTGTCTTCCCTTCTCCCATTATCGATCTGTTGGTTATCTGTGGGTGGGTTTGGTGCCGTTAAGGGTGGTTGTTGTGGCTCGGATCTACCTGAAGTGAATGGAGGTTGCTGTCCCGAATCAGCATGGTCAACGGTTTGAAGCGGCGGAGCTGAATCGTTCCCAACTATGACGGGTCCTTCACCTCCAATTAATGGAAATTGCTCCTTGACGACACCGACACCTTCTGAGTTCTGTTTATTGTCAGCGGCCTGCCGTTCCTCGGATTCTGACTTGTTTGAATCTTCTTCTTTGGAAGATTTCGATTTGCCTTCCGATAATGTGGGATGCTCTACGGTGGATGGGAAAGGAGGTTTAGGCGGCGTATCAGGTTGAATGTTCACTCCTGGAGTGTCCGGTGTAACCGGTGGAGATGCAGGATCGAACGGTAACGTGACCCGGTTACCTGATGAGGATTCACTCGTCAACCGCTTCCATTCCTTGACGCGTTTTGTGGTTTGTCCGATCTCCGGTGCCGTTACGGACCCAGCATCAGAGGCGACTTTCACGTTCGATGAATGTTTTGAAGCATCGATCCCCATACCATGCATTTCGTTGCCGGTGACATCACTTTCAGTACCGATTGTGCTCACCTTCTGATCTGACGTTTCTACGCTAACTGAATTCTGTTCGCCCAGTGCACATGAACAGTTACCAGACGACTCTTCATCATTCAGTTCGAGGTCAATTGGTGCCTTACTCTCTCTCTTCTCCACGTCCTCCTCGACGCGTTCCATCATCTTCTCTAAGTCAGTCTTCTGTGGGTTCGGTGGGAAGAGGTTAGGAAACAGCGGCCGGGTAACGCGGTCAGCCCAATCAGCCATCCAACTGTGCATACGGGAGTTGAAGGTTGTGTTAAGTCCATTGACTAACCCTTTGAGGAAATCCGTTGGATTGAGCATTGAGGTTTGAATCGGCTGTATGGGAGAGTAGCCGCCCAGATACGGATCCAGGTCATAATCGTCCGGATCACTATCAGGCGCCTCCGATGAGAAGTCTGAACTTAACATGCTCTCTGCGTCCTTTAACTTCCATTGATTTGATGAGGACCCAGTGCCGGTCTGGTTCAATTCGCCACTGACTGGTGGACTAATCAATACACCCGACGGCGCCGCTCCGTTGGTGAGAGCATCAGAACCATTCGCTGACGCCAGTATTCCTGGACAATCCTTCTTGATGATTCGACCGATTTTGTTGTAGCCAATTCGCCTGAACTTCTCCAATTTGCTGATTTTCTTCGCACCCATGTTCTTGGTGGCATTAAGCGCGCAGATGTCGACTTTAGTTTCTTGAGATACTTTCTTTTCGGGTCTTGCCATATATTTTCGCCATTAGCGTAAACGTACGAAGACTTGATTTAACAAGATTCAGCAGTTAGTGCCAAAGTTCGGTGGCGATAAGGGTGCCTGCCGTGGAATGTGGTGTCAGTCGGAGGGTGATGCGGGAACTGGAGGACGCTTTCTTGAGTGATAATTGGGGTCGGGTTGCGGTTAGGATTCGGGAGGGGAGGGGTACTGGGGTTTTGTTTCTGGCTGTGTGGATGCTTAGAGAGGTTTCTCCGCGTCTTTCAGGGAATTATCACGTGTTCAGTGGGGTGGGTAATTATCCGCTGAGACATTTCCCTCCGAGGTCCGAGACAAGGAAAGGACTACGACGCCTCATGAACCGAGCCATCGTGGCAGGTGTATTGGAGGAGGTAATACCTGAGTACAAGAATGAAGTGGATACCCATGCGGATAATCCGCCGAACGCCGCCCCTGACCCGAATAAGCGATTAGACATACCCCTGATCGGTTGGGATACAGGTTCCAAATCTGAAAAACACGTGGTGTTAATCCCGACATCGTGGAGGAATAAACAATACCATTCACAGATACACCCAACCCCCACATACCGACTTAAGACGAACGATTCGCAAGTAGCTATCATAACCGAACTCGGCGAACTGATTCTCAATAAGCATGAATCGTTCGAAAACTATCTGCGGTCCGACATTGAATCCTGCTGGAGGAATCTGAACCGGTTCCTTCAGAAGCAGCACTATGTAACTAGGGGACATTACAAGTTTGAGCTTGAACGCTTGGAAAAGACGATGCGTGGAAATCTTCAGACCAGACGAACAGCTTGCGCGCTGTACTTGGCGTCAACTTTGATCCGTCTTTGGCCCCCGTCTTGGGTCATTTCATGCACGAAAACCATCACCGCCCTCAAACGTATGCCTCCACCCGCCGACAGCTAGTCCCACATGGGCCCTGTCCAGTTTCGAAACAATTCTCCGTTTCGAAACGAGTAACATCTCGCGGTTTCGAAACCAATTTCGAAACGGGAAGTTTCGAAACATCACATATTATTTGTGCCTGCGTTAATGGCATTGCGAGAAAGCCTTATATCGATTTTCCGATATCGCATTACCGATATTCATTGTGGCAGTTTGGTTGGAGACTTCACAAGCGCAGGGGCCTCAGATACTGGGTCCTCTCATTGCTTTCCCGGTCACCGAAGAACGGTGCCGAGATCATGGACTCGGTTGAGGAGATGACTCAAGGCTGGTGGAGGCCGTCACCCGGCTCCATCTACCCACTCCTGGAGAGCATGGAGCAGGAGGAGTTAATCAAGAAACGACCGGATGGGCGGTATGAGCTTACGGAGAAGAGTAAAGCGGAACTCCACTGGCCCAGTGGCACACCTGGGGGCCCACCTCAGACGCTTGAGGGGATGCTGCGGGAGATGAACGGGTACGTCTCCTACTTCGAAGACCTATCCAAATCGGACCCGACGAAGATTGACCCGCATAATGGTGAGTTGCGGAGCATCGCTGACCGGTTACTCACCCTAGCCCAATCGGGAGGCGCCAAGGCTTGAGCGGGAACGATTGGGGACATCCAGGTCACATTTTCCGTTGGGTGATGGTTGGCGTAGTGATCCTGATCGCGGTTTGGCTTTGCGCCTCAATCTTCTTCCTAGTGACGCGGCCCAATCAAACCTCGTACTACCCCATGGGCATCTACCACCCATTCTTCTTCCCGTTCGGCTTCATCTTCGGCCTCCTAGCCATCATGATGATCTTCGGGGCGTTGCGATGGTTAATCTCCCCTTGGGGTTGGGGTTATGGACATAGACGAAGGTACTGGCGGTACCGCGACGAATCTTACTGCATACTCCGAGAACGCTACGCCAAAGGGGAAATTACCAAAGAACAGTATGAACAGATGTTGCAGGATCTTCAGAAGCAACCAAACCCTTAGGGAACAGCACTTCTTGACATTGTGGCAGATCTCAGCATGATCCTCTATGCAGTAGCCTGCTGCATTGAGTTCGTATAGTTGTGGCAGTTCTGGTCCGAGAATAGAGAATAATACCTGAAAGCACCATTGACTTTTAATCGTAATCGATCTGACGAGACCGTCATGGATTTCGCGATAGACGACCTACAGAACTCGATAATTCAACTAGACATCGACAAGGCCACCATGATATGCAAAGAATTAGCCAGCTCAACTCCATCTGAAAAATTCTTCAATGCCATTGGGAACGCGTTGAATATTGTCGGAGAGAAGTACGAGAGTGGCGAGTACTTCCTCTCAGAGCTGATTATGGTAGGGGAGGTCGTGAATGAGGTGCTCAAGCTGATCAAGGCTACACCTCAGCGGGGGATGCTCATTGGCACGGTTGTGTTAGCCACGGTGAAAGGAGACATTCACGACATAGGAAAGAACATAGTTGGAATGCTCTTGCGATCTTCCGGTTTCGAAGTGGTCGATCTCGGATGCGACATCTCTTCTGAACAGATCGCAGCTTCAGTGAAAGAGAAGAGGGCATCAATCTTGGGATTATCAGCACTTCTAACAACGACCATCCCCGAATTCGGAAGAGTAGTCGACGCATTAGAGAAGGATAACCTGAAGGGAGAGGTGAAGACTCTGGTGGGGGGAGCAGCCGTCAATGAGAAGGCGTTGGAGTACGGCGTCGACAGGTGGGCACGGACGGCGGTCGACGGGTTAAGAATCTGCAAGCAGATCGCAGCAACCAGTGGGCGCAATGAACCATAGGGACAGGTTCTTCACAGCCCTAGATCTTAGGGAACCAGATTACGTACCCATTACAGATTTAGGCCTGGATCCCCCAATTGTGAAAGGGATCCTGCGTGAGACCCCTGGCCACCCCTTGCGTGAGAAGGACCCCGCTGGATCTGCGTGGGAGTCTTTTCTTGAACGCCGATTGGCAATGGTCGAAGCCTGCGTAAGATTAGGCTTTGACGCGGCCCCAGTAATGTCAGACTACGACGCGATCACTAGGAATTACAAGCCCAGATTCATCGACGCGGAGAGGTATGTGGATCAGTGGGGACGAATAATGCAGGAGAGCGCGGAAGGTAAGACAACATACTTCGTCGGAGGAACCGTGAACACCCCTGACGATCTTGAGAAGTATTCACCGCCGGACGCCTTTAACCCGGATATTCGTGATTTGATAGAGAAAATCGTGAGGGCAACAAGAGATCGTGACGTGGCGATGTTGGGTGAATGTCACAGCGGCTGGCACCTAGGATTTCAAGTGAGAGGTGGAATCGACAAGATCGTTATCGATTTTTATAGGAACCCGGCTTTCGCGCGTGGCCTCCTGGAGAAACTCTCGAAGGCCAGCCAAGCATTCGCCGAAGCGTACATTGAGGCTGGAGTTGACGTGTTGGTTGTAACGGATGATTATGCTGACAACCATGGTCCACTCATCAGCCCGAAACTCTTTAGGGAGTACGAGCTGTCGAACCTTCAGAAGATCGTCGAGATAGGAAGACGACATAGCGTGCCAGTCTTGAAACATTCAGACGGAAATCTCTACCCCATTTTAGACGACATCATTGAAACGGGAATAGCTGGGCTGCATCCAATAGAACCTGGCATAATGGATCTGAAGGCGTTTAAGGCCGATTACGGCAAGAGAGTCTGCATCTTGGGCAACGTGGATTGCAGACAGGTCCTGCCGTTTGGAGGGGAAGAAGACGTGAGAAGGGATGTGAGAAGGTGTATCGACGCTGCGGGGGAAGGCGGTGGCTTCGTTCTTGCCTCAAGCAATTCTATCCACGGGAACGTTAAGGTCGACAACGTGTACATCATGGTGGATGAGGGACGGAAGTATGGTAAGTACCCGCTGAACTGAGCCGTAACCGTTTCGAGGCAACTCCTATGGATTACATCTCTCTCTGTAGAAAATCGAATATGAGATACGACGAGCAGTTATGGCCAGTGCCTTAATCCCGCAGACGCCGAAATCATCGGCCCCCTTTTGAAGTACGGCTGACAGTTTACCAGCTCTCTGGTAGACCGGCTGCACTGCTATCGGTTAAATTGCTCTTACGTAATGCTAGCTGCGTATAGATGTGAGGGTTTGATTGTCTTCACCTCTCAGTTTGAGCGTCAAGCGCCTTGGACAGATCTTAAGAGACGGCGCTGAAGGCCAAGTTGGCGAGAGCGAAGGTCGACTTGGAGCTGCAAGTGAAACCTACTGGCCTCTCATCCAAAGACTGATGATAACTGACTTCATCCCTGACAGAGCGCGTATAACCTCCCAAAGGATATTCTCAAGCGATACCGTGAAATTTGCTGCAATCGATGGCTCACTGGATCAAACGCTTCTCGGTGGCTTAGCTGTCTTCTGGGCTGGTTCATACGCATGCACGGGCAGTGTCACATACAACCCGGATGATCCTCCAACGGTTAGGTACGATACTGGTTTTGTCCAAAAGGGAGAAGGCCTCGCGAGTTGTGTTCCAATCTACGTTGACTCAATTCCAGAAGTCGATCCCCAGGCGCAACTCTCCCAAACCGGCAGTCAATTAACAATGTCGCGTCCTGAAACTCAACAAGACACTGTTGATAACTCCACGATTGCAAATTGGTTAATGCTATTCTCAGAACTCTACCTAAGCTACAAACTAGCGAGGTCAGGAGACTATCGAATCATACTCCTTGACCGATCACTTTCCGGAACACTCAGCAGCCTCATGTACGACACATCCCGCCGAGCATTATGGAAGCGCCAATGCTCAATATGCACCCTGGAAATCGAAAACCAGCCCCTGGACGAATGCGAATTAGCTTACGGAAGATATCATACACCTGATCTTGATGGCACACTGCCTCCCCGAGGTGACTATCTCCGTTACGCCGGAATCCTGCTTCTCGAGAGAGCGGGGAAACCACTTGAACTAAGCGAAATCGCAACCCTCCTTAACTGCACCTCGGAGGACCGTCTAAGTCGCTTGACTCGGTTCCTGAAGAAATCAGTTGAGGAAGGTTACCTGCAGGAATCGAACGGCATGTACAAGCTCAACCATCGATACGTGAAGAGTTGGAATAGGATTCGTCAGCTTGTGGAGATATTCGGAACTCGCTTCTTCGCGAGCAATCTGGGCAACCCACTGCAAATCAGGGACAAAGAAGAGACAAGATGGGTGACAATCCTAGACCTCGCATTCCTCAGCCTCTTCACCCTCAACATGCTTATTGAAGAATCATTGAAAAACAGAATCCTCCTGGTTGGAATCACGAAGGACACGACGGCAAGGGATCTCATAAGTCACCTCATACCCGTCTGCCAAACTCAGAGTATCTGGAAAGAGAACGTGGAACATGTTGCGACAACTGACCGAATACTCCTTCAAGCAGTAAGTATGTTCCATCACGCAGAGGTACCGGTTCCCTGGGCGAGCATTGAGTATGACACAGCATTCCAGACTATAGTGCCTGACTTTCAACATAGGGAAGGCTACGTCTCTGGCGCGATCAAGAATCGCATAATCCTAGAGCAAAGGTTCGTGAAGTCGTACATTCAGCTGGATAAATCAAAGTCTGATGACCAGTTTCGAAGTAACGTCCTCTTCATCGACCGGCTATATCATAAAGACCTCGAAAACGCTCCAACACTAAACCTGAAGCACGATTATACGGCCGTTGAAAACGTGACCCCCCTACTCTGGGACTCGAAAGAAGTGCCGAACCATGTTCAAGAGTTGCTCATGGTTACTCTCAAGGCTATGACGCAGGAGAGCCTGCCGGAAGTTTTCGGGCACAATAAGCCATTATTCATTGCGGACAAGATCGCGAAGGCACAGCGGGACCGTGCATCAGAAATAGTTAGAGCAACTGGTCATTGGTTATCAGCTCATCCCAAGTTGAGGAAGTTTTCGTTCTACATGAACACGTTCCGTTCTAGGAGGAGTGAAGTGGAGCATGCTAGAAGCCGATCTTAGCAAACATTTCACGGATCTTGATAATCGGTTCGATGCTCGCCTTTCGGCAGTATATGCAGTTAGGCGTACTGAAGTCTCCGCGGAGACCACCGGATTCTCAGCCAAGTACGAGTGTCGCGTAAAGACGCAGTACCAGAGGGATCTGATGGGTCTTCTTGAAGAAGGGATGCTGCTTGCAGTCCGTAACTTCAAAGCCAAGAAACACGATAACAAGCGATTCACGTTAATGGAGATTTCCCGGATCGGACCGGAGCATTTCGGGCTACGTGGTTTGTCAGATACGAGCTACTATCCATACCAGTTTGAGATAATTGAGCAGAGCATGGCGGACTGGGACACGGATGATAAAGCTACGATGATGATTCAGATTTCCGCCATTCCACTCAACTATGATCTAATCATCAACGGCAACGAGCATCAATACGTGAAAGGCTTCACATATCCAATCGTTGGTGAACGCGTCTATATTCTCAGTAAGAACACGATTCACAGAATGTACAATCGTCAGCTGCTCCAAGAGTTGGGCTTACCTTGGGATGATAATAAGATCTTGACGAACTCAGACGCACGAAAGGACCCTAGGATCGGGACCATTAAGATGTTCCAAGAGGAGAAGGAGCCGATTCCGATCTATGTCAGCTACGAACGATTAGCCCGTTACCATTTCGGAGTCTTCTCTTTCACGGGTGGAGGAAAGAGCAATCTCGTATCCAACATCTTGAGGCGGATACTGTATCACACGAAGGATACGAAGGTCGTTATCTTCGACATTTCAATGGAATACCCATTCCTATTACAAGACGTGTTCGCTGACAAAACCATTAACAGCAAAATCATCACTGAAATTCCCGTAGCCGACGCCGGACACTTCAGAAAGATCATAGTGACCCCTAGAAAGTTCGAGAAAGCTGACATCACCACCACGCTTCAAACAATCTACAAGTTGGGCCGCTTAGGACACTTCGTTGAAGGCAGCGAGCACCCTCCAACATACGAGGACATGTTGGAAGACATTAAACGTCTAACGGAAGATGAGGCTAAGAAGGTGGTTAACCTAAACGCAATCGCACAAATCAAGCTTAAAATCCTTCAATGGATCAAAGAGCACAAACTTGAGCGATCTCAGACCGTGACGAAAGAATTCCTCGACTATTTGCAGACCGAAGCGTTGAGTGCTTGTGACAAGTTCAAAGTTTGGAACCGTGGCGGACTATATGGTTGGGCTTCGACCCGTTCAGAACTCGCCACATTCATCGAGCCCGGTGAAGAAGAGAAGAAAGATGAAAACGCTTACAGTTCGGAGAAGCTGGTTCAGCTTCTGGAAGGAGACACTAGACTGCTCTGTCTCTCAATCGTTGAACCAAGCATAGTGAAACAACTCGCAATCACGTTAACCTCGGACATGCTGCGTCATAGGAAACGCGAGTTCCAGGTCGATCCGCAAATCCTCTTCGTGTTCGACGAGGCGCAGGAATTCATCCCTGCCTACGAGAAGGCTAGAGGAATAGACTCCACCTGTACACAGCGAATAGAGACATTACTCCGCCAAGGAAGAAAATACGGACTTGGAGGATGTGTTGCAACACAAAGAATAGCTTACCTGAACACGAACGCTCTGCAACAGTTGCACACTTACTTCGTAGGTCCATTGCCAAGACCGTATGATAGAAGCCTCGTCAGTAGCACCTTCACAATCGATCAAGGAATACTTGAGAAAACCCTTGAATTTGCACCCGGGCAATGGTTACTCTCAAGCTACATTGCAACAGGAATGGAGAACGTTCCGATATTCATAACCGCAGACAATTCCGAATTGGAATTGAAAAGCACCTAGAACAAGAAGAAGAACCTTGAGTAGTCCGAGTGTAAGGCGAACTAACAATCCCCTGGCAAGGCAAAAGAAATATGCTGAAGCTATCCCAATAGCGGTACTTAAAGTTCTAACAGTAGGCGGATTTGTGAATTGCGAATAGGAAACGAGACGGAGGCAAAAGGCGTCGTAAGGAAGTACATTATTGGTACTCGGACCCGGCATGGGAAGATCATTTCAATCGTGATCGATGAAAAAACTAAAGATCCGGACGAGAAAGGCGTGTGGACAATAAAGGGAAGTTACGTTACAGAAGAAGGCGGTAGGGAACAATTCACTGCCTCCGTTACGTCCCGCGGCGAAGTAACACTAACAATGATGCCCCCGAGCACTAAACATTAGTGGAACCGTCAGTCAATGAATCGCTCAAGAAATTGCAGGAACTAATGCATCGTCTTATGGCGTGATCTTCCTAAATGCGCTGATTGGAAAACCGCCGTGTTCTCGGGCATACTGGAGGCAGTCGTCACAAACCCACCACAGATTATGAATATTATTAGCGACTTTATCACATCTCACGGATTTACCGTTACGTTCAACGATAACGTCGCATTTGCCTGATTCTGGGATTTGTCTCGCCATATCTATGTGTCCTGCGTGACACTACTTGGTGAATGAAGTGGAGATTTGATCCGCGAGTTCAGGCGCTTTCCTTCTTCGCGAGTTTTATCTCGATCGTGGAAACATTTCTTGGTTGACCCTCTTCACCCAGCACTTCGGTGCCGATTTTGATTTCCTTGATGTCGAGTGTGCCGGCGAAGAAACGTCTCCGACATACCTCCACTACATCAACAGCCTGAGATATCACGCGGCCTCGAGCTTTGACGGTAAGTTCCTTGCTGCCACTATTGAATTGCATCACGATCGCGGTAACGTAACTCATTATGGGTTTTTGTCCAATGAAAATTGTGTTTGATGGAATGCTACCGCGCGTGGGAGAAGTGTTTCCAGCAGTCGTTTTTTCTGTCATGCGTTGTTCACGAATCAGAGACTGGTGCTTCGCGACATTTCAAGTTTCGTCCCACACGATGTTTACCTTCGAAATCATCAGATTTCATGGGATCAGACGACGACTCCCGAAAAAGCACAGGTGGCTAACAATCTTCTAAGAATAGAAGTTCGTAAATACTCGGTTATCCTCTGAGAGGACATGTCAAAAATAACCTGTCCATTCTGCAACAGAACGGTTCACTTCCACGATGTAACTACACACAAGCTCAAACACGAGAACGCTAAGCGCAAGCATCACAAGTGAGACACCCACTAGACGGATTATCTCAACCGTTTTCCATCCCTCCGAGCAGTGAATCCAAGGCGACTATCATTTCACCTTCAGACCGGGTTTCGAGTGGGATTAATCATTCTTGCTCCCCCCCGGGAGGCCATTGTTTGAACACCACGATGCTCGCAGAGAAGGTTCGCCGTAATGACAGAGGGTTATTCTGCGAGTTCACAGTTGCTCGATCGATATGCGACTGGTCAAACGAGTCACCTAGGACTTCGGGGGAAGCTGGAGATGAATGCATTCAAGTATGGGCAACAAGTGAGATGGATCGGAGTCGCTGATTATGGTGACACCTTCAATTCTGCAGTGCGAATTGGGAGAACTCTCTCTGAAACTGCGACAATCAGTGAGACTCGAACATCTCTTCGCCCTAACGGACCATAACGCGGTTCTGCAACACGCAAAATTCTCCGTTCCAGCCAGAAGAGAAGGATACACGGTAGACGACAATGCGAGGGCCTTGACGTTTGCCGCAAAGGCACAAGCGTTATGGCCCAGCGGCAAGCTTTCAGGACTTCAGCGGAAGCTACTCGCTTTTCTCCTGCTCATGCAGTCTCAGGACGGCCAGCTGCATAACCTTATGGATTTTTCGCATAGAATTACAGACCAACCCTCGGTTGGCGATCACCTGGGACGCACAATCTGGGCCATGGGTGCAGTCATCAACTCAGACCTACCTGCGGGTATGAGAAAATCCGCCCAACTCGTATTCGACCGTGCATTACCATGGGCTAAGAGATCAAATTCACCCCGGACCAAAGCGTACGCATGTCTCGGCCTGGCGGAGAGACTTTGCAGCGACTTGAAAGACTCTAATTTGGCCACGAACCTCAACGAGTTAGCCCACAGCCTGCTTGAATGTTACAACTACAATCATTCCTCGGGCTGGGAATGGTTTGAAAACGTCTTATGTTATGACAACGCCCGTCTATGCCAAGCATTGTTTGTCGCGTACCAGTCACTAGGTGAAAAAGCGTATCTAGATACTGCGGAACAGTCACTTGACTTCCTGATTAAAACCACGACAGTGAACGAAACCTTCGTTCCAATAGGGAGCGACGGTTGGTATCTCAAGGGTGGGAAGAGAGCATTCTATGACCAACAGCCAATTGAGGCTGGAGGCATGGTGGAAACTACTTCTGTAGCTTACAAGCTCACACGTTCAAAACGATATGAGACCGCGCTTCGTCAGGCATTGGGTTGGTTCTACGGTGCGAACACTAAGTCGGTCACTATCTATGATGATTCAACGGGCGCATGCTTCGATGGGATAAACCAAGCTGGCCTGAATGAAAATCAAGGCTCGGAATCCACACTGGCCTACTTACTGGGCGCGACAACATTTATTGAAAATACAGATTCCACTCGCTAGAAAATTCATGTCTCTTTTTCCAAATCGTCCAGAAAATCGTCGAGTGGCGCTTTCGCCAAACAGGAGACCCTGTCAGCTCCACCATAGTAGACCAGTAAGTCCCCATGCTGGATAGTTGCTCCCTCCGGGAAAACAACGTTCGGGACTATACCGCGTCTTTCAAACTCCCTTTCCGGTTCAAGGATCGGATCTTTGGTCCGCGCTAGAATCTTCATGGGGTCGTCTAGGTCAAGTAACATTGCTCCGGCACGATAGATACGCTGGGCACTCACTCCATGATAAATGACGAGCCAGCCACGGTCAGTTCTAACTGGCGGTGCGCCAACGCCGACCTTTAACTCTTCCCAATGATACTTCGGCCTAATGAGTTCGAAATCATCAAAAACCTTTACGTACTTGGTCCAGAACTCCTGCGAATTACTCAATGATTCGAGATCGTCGAAGTGCGCGATCTGGATCATCGAACCAAGCCGGTGCAGCATCAGAACCTTTCCGTCAACTCTCCCCGGGAAGAGAACACAATCCTTGTCATCATAGTCGGGCCCTATCAGCCCGTGCTTCTCGTAATGAGTAAAATCTTGTGTCGACGCCAACGCGATGCGGGGTCCTCGACGCGAAAAGGCAGTGTATGTTATGCAATATGCTCCATCGACTAGGGACACACGAGGGTCTTCGCAGCCGAACTCTTCCCACTCGGAAGTACCTTCAAGTACCGGGGTAGAAGAACGAAATGAGTATCGTCCTCCGTCATTTGAGCTAGCATATCCTAAGCGTGAGACTCGGTTTCCATCCACTGCTCGGTATAATAGATGAGTCGTGTTCCCGACGACGACTGCCGCCGGGTTAAATGTCCCATCGACTTCCCAGTCCAATCCAGGTCGAGGTTCGATGATTGGATTCATCTCAAACTTTGTAAGCTTCAGTAGATCTTTCACCTAACCTAAATGTTACAACGGTCGGGGAAAGCCTAATTCAACCTAATTTGCATTTGGGTCAAGAAATATGCAACGAAAACGCGCAAAACAATGAACAATGTTCCAATCCCTCCCGCAATATGAGAGAGACGGGTACGGTGTCCGCGCATTCGTGCCTGTCTGCGATGGGCTTGTGGGGGAAAACGACGCTCATCGTGGCTTGCGGGTGCTTTAATACGGATGCTGCCCTAATGCATGGTAGTTGAAAAATCATAACACGCTGGAACATTCCTGGACCCAAGACACGTAGCGCTGATAGAGATCTAACGTACCTGTTGCATCTCGCAAAGAAGCATAACTTGACCGCAAACATGCTTCATGATACATTGATGACAGCGAAGCAACGTAGGAAACCTCAACGTCGTAGAGCCCAATGTGGGGATCTTCAAATCGAAATTCGCTCCAGCGGAGCGACGTCGTCAATGTACATGTTCTCCGCTAAGGGGAAGACACTAGCGCAGGCGAACCTTCAAAATGACTCGGTGAACAAGCTCAAGAGACTCCCGGCCGAATTCTCAAGTTTTCTTGAAGAAGATAAGCCGACTAATTCGAACAGGTTAGGTATCACATCTGAGATTCGTACTCTTAGATATGGATTGAGAGGTGTATCATTCAAGGCTCGCATTGTGCAGAAGTCATCTGTTAGAGCCGTATCCTCAAAGGACGGAACCCCGCTCCTGGTATGCGACGTCACTCTTTCGGACGGAACAGGGGAGATCCCGCTAGCAGTCTGGAATAATCAAATTGGCACTGTCGCTAAGGGAGATTTGATACAGATCGAGAATGCTAGAGTGCGAAGCTTCAGAGGAAAAATCCAGCTTTCCTTGCACAGGAAGACCGGCGTTCTTACCGTTCTTGAGCACACTCGTCTACTTCCCAGTTAGTGAGAGATCCACTGGAATCATCGTGCGCAATTTCGTATGAGCAGAGCGTCTTGACTCATCAGTAGTTTCGCCGATGATCGCACTTTCAGTGACAACTCTCTCAGCTCTCATTGCAAGTCTGAAGACGGCACCATATTGATCAGCAACCCTCGTCCATCCAACCTCTTTACCGTATATCGATGCATTCGTTTCTAAGTCATGCCGGAGTACTGGGGCCCTAAGAATCCTCTTTACACAATCAGCAATTGACTGCGCATTGGAGAATTTGCAGAGTACCCCTCTCTTCTTCCCGAGAACTTCCCTAGCGAAGATTGTTGGAGTTGAAATCACAGCTTTCCCGTGGGCGAGGGCGAGCGTAAGTGTTCCGCTTGAAACTTGATCCTTGTCCAGATAGGGCGCGATGTATATGTCAATTGCTTGAATAAGCCACGACAAATCATCGTCCCGTAGGTAGTAGTTCACAAAGCGGACGTTTCTGGTGACTCCCAGTTTCTCTGTTAATGCGATCAGTTTGTAGCGATAAACTTCTCCTTCATATTTTTGAATTTCAGGATGCGTCTTGCCAATTATAAGATAGAGCAAGTTGGGTCTTTCCTTTACCAAATAAGGAAGTGATTCGATTGCGAATTCTATTCCCTTTCCAGAACTAATCAGACCGTGGGTCGCAAGGACAGTACGGCCGCGAAGCCCGAGCTGACGCTTAGCGTATCCTCGGCGCACACAATCAGGCAAGGCTACTCCATGAGGTATAACCACGATCTTCTCGGGGTCTACATCGAAATGCTTTGCAAGAATCTTCGCCGCAGACTCAATTGTGACGACCACTTTACTGCTGATAACTGAGATCTCCTTGACGATTTGTTTTACGTTTCCTGGGGGATCTCGGAGTACGGTGTGAAACGTGGTTACAAGAGGGATCTCGAGATTCCTGCAGAGGTCGAGAACGTACTCACCGTACTCTCCGCCAAATATACCAAATTCGTGTTGTAGACTAACAACGTCACTATCTGATTCGTTGAGGAAAGCGGCGGCTGAAAGGTAACTTTCACGCTTATGCTGAGCAATTGTATGTGAGTTCTCTTGGCAATCAGGTGCCGCATCACTTTCTATTGGCAGTATAAGGTTCTGAGCTATTTGGCCACGTAGCATCAGTGCCCTTGACAAATCTCGAGTGTACGTTGCTATCCCGCAAGCGCGCGGAGGATAGGTGCTAACGTAAGCGATTCGCGGCTGAATATTCGTAATAGCCATTTCAATTTGTCTTCAAAGCCACGACTTCCACCGGGCGGTAAGTCTGGGGGCGAATCCGAGCAAAGGCACAACGGAAGACGCAACTAATACGTACGTAATGGTGCCCACGACTAATAATACTACGCTTTATGAGGCAATCTGCGAAAAATCGAGAAGAACCATCAAGAGAAGCGTGTTAACGATTCGATTCAGACCCCTATTGTGTGAAAATCCGCCTTTTGGAGCATAATAGTCGTGGCTAATAGTCAGCACGCCATATTACTGCTGTAGTGTAGATTCTGAAAGCCCTTCTCGTAGAATGTCTCACGCACAAAAGCAAGTCTCGAATGAATGAAGTGAGCGACATCGCGAAATCTGCTGGTTACGAGGTAGCCGATCAAATTACGCAACACCGGGATATACTTGATTCCGCATTTTACGTCGGCGAAGGAAAACTCAACGAAATTCAACAGACCATTAAGAAAGAATCGATTGGAACCGTAATCTTTGCTGGACAACTTTCCGCTGGTCAGGTTTTTAGGATCAAGAAGAGACTTGGTGACACCCTTGTGCTGGATAGAAATCTACTCATATTGGAGATTTTTGAGAAACGTAGTGGAACAACGGAAGCGCGCCTTCAGATAGCATTAGCAAAGTTACGGTACACGTTCTCATGGGCCAGAGAGTCTGTTCGGATGCATGGGATCGTGAGCGAACAAATGGGAAGAGGTGGCCCCGGGCAGTATCCCTACGAAGCCTACGAGGCGATAGCACGGAAGCGAATAAGCAAGATTGAGCACCAGCTACGTGATGTACGACAAAAACAATCCAGTCTTCGCGAACGCAGAGGCAAGTCCGGGTTCCGACTCGTAGCATTGACGGGATATACTCAGAGTGGGAAAACAACTCTGTTCAACAGTCTCGCTTCAGAATCAAAAGAAACAGGCTTGGGACCTTTCACTACGCTATCCACGTTCGCGCGCAAAATAGACACAAAATCGAACGGGAAATCAAACCACCCAGTAATCATGATCGATTCGATCGGTTTCATCGAGGACTTAAACCCCCTCCTTCTGCAGGCGTTCCACACAACACTGAATGAACTGGCGAATTCGGATCTAATCCTGCTATTCGTGGATGCTAGCGATGATACTGAAACTCTAATAAGAAAAATCTCAACGTCTCAAGAGGTAATGAAAAAGGAACTCAGCGGGGTTCCAGTTCTGATTTGCATTAACAAAGTCGATATTGTGACGGATGAGCGTCTGACTGAAGTCGTTCAGGAGACTCGACGAATCTTCCCGACTGAAGAGATATTATCTATAAGTTCGAAAACAGGCGCAAATATACCAGAGCTTCTAGAGAAGATCGAAGAGAGACTCATCTGATCAAGCGTGTAATTCTCTGCGCTGTGTAATCGTAGCATTTCTTCGTTTTCATCTCGTTGATAACGAGTTTTCGGTTAGGATCGAACGATATGAAGTTAGGATTCCTGATTATGGTAGGCTCCAGAGTGGAACGCTGGATCATCGAGTTCTGGACAGTGCACTAGGATATTTCTCTAAAATTCCAACCGCCGGTAGATCCCTTGACTTTACGTAAGTGAATTAAGCTGTCGCATACACTGCCCGCACAAGTATTGGTTGTTACGTTTAGATAAATTGTAAGACCATGACCCACAACGGTCGCAGCGTCCCTCAGGCACAGTACATGTCCCCATCTAGCTGGATAGAGTCTTTCTTATGTCGCCGAGGTCCCTCACGATTTCGCTTATTCTCTTGACTTTTGGTTGTGGACCCTCGATGTTTTTCGTCTTTTTCTTCTTCTTGTCTTGGTATCTTGTGATTGAGGCATTTAGATCACGCAACTAGGAGCCTGTAATTCTCTTCCGTAATTCCTTTTTGTTATAGGATTTCGTAACTCTTTTTGTTTCCTTTTCTTCTTTTCCTGTTTTCTTCTCTTCTTTTTCTGCTTCGTTGCATCCTGCTGGATCTGCTCATTCTTGTCACTAACAGTCCCTTCCACGCGCTTTCTATAGCCTGTCGTCTTTTAGAAGGATTTTGGATTAGGGACAGCCTGCAGTCTTCGTCTGGACCATCCTCCACCGTTGATGTGAGATCTGGGTCAGGGATCACCCACTGAGAGTTGAATACGATGCTTCGTAGACCGCCACTCATCAAACGAAGAACTCGACAATTCCGGTTTGCCGTTGCCTGAGATCCTTTTCGCCTGTAACCTTTCTATCTAGGTCTGACTTTGGGTAATTCGGTAGCTGAAAGAATGCGGCGGGGGTTTAGGGACTGTAAAGCCATCCAAATTGTCCAGTACTTTTTGGCGTGATTTATGGAATTACTTCGGCCCCGCGCTGATAGTGAGCGTAGCTTACATGGACCCGGGCAATTATGGTACAGATATCAGCGGCGGCGCGTCCTTCGGTTACAGCATGCTTTGGATCGTCTGGCTAGCCGGAATCATGGCAATGCTCCTGCAGTACCTGTCAGGTAAACTCGGCATAGCGACTGGGTACTCTCTTCCGGAACTCATGCGCCTCCACCTGAAACGGCCTGCATACATTCTCTCCTACTGGATTGCGGCGGAGGCGGCTACCGTTATGACGGATCTTGCGGAATTCCTTGGGACAGTCATTGCGTTAAACCTACTCTTCGGAATTCCCCTGCTGTACGGGACTTTCCTTTCGGTTCTCGATGTCGTACTAGTGATGGGATTGACGGGGGGAAAAGTCCGCTCTCTGGAGTACTTTTTCATGGCGCTCATCTCTACCATTGGGATTGGATACATTTTTGAGATTTTCATCACAGGCCCCAGCTTGGTTCCCGTGCTCGTCGGCTCCGTTATCCCTAACCTCGCTTCCACTGATCGAATTCTAATCGCAGTGGGCGTAGTTGGCGCAACGGTCATGCCCCACGCTATCTTCGTCCACTCGGCCCTTTCAAACGACAAAATAACCGAGCCGAACATGGACAAGAAACATAAGACGATGCGACTTCATCGGGCCGAGAGCATCATCATGTTCACTTTCGCAGGCCTCGTGAACGCGGCCATAATGGTGATGGCCGCAGCAGCGTTCGGATCGCATGGATTGAACGTTGCCACAATTCAGGACGCCTATGTAACTTTGCTACCACTCTTTGGACCAGCAGCGGCGACTGTGTTTGGGATAACCCTCCTCGCTTCTGGACTTTCGTCTTCAACGACTGCCACTATTGCTGGGCAAGTGATTATGGAAGGATTGCTCGGCCGAAAGACGAATCTCTGGGTACGCAGAATCGTCACGCGCATGATAAACACGATTCCCACTACAATCGCAATCCTCTTGGGAATTGAACCACTCTTGATCCTAGTCTACAGTCAAGTCGCCTTGAGCTTACTGCTACCCCTTCCTTTACTGCCTCTTTTGATCTTCACAAAGGACAAGAAGGTGATGGGAATCTTCGTTAACAGAAGAATCACCACAATTCTTGCAGGGATTTTTATTGGAACCATAATCCTGTTGAACGCATTGTTTCTCTACCTGAGCTTCGGCGGTAAGAATTAGTTCCCTGTAGACTCAAATATCATCCTCAAGGTATTAATGAAAAAAACTACTCGGCTGTTGATTTCACTAGAAATTGGTTCGTAGATTGTGAATTAACCTGGCTCGGTGTCCGACCGGTTGGTGTTTGAGCTACAATTACGGCACGTTGCAGTTCCCGCACGTTCCACAGAGGCAGTAGGCTGATCGAGGGCACTTGGGCCTTATTTGGTCTACCGCGTTCTGCCGCTAGCTTGACCCGCTCTACTGGCCATTTTCTTTCGTTTCTTCTGCCACTCAGGTCTCGTCAAATCGACTCCTTCTATCATATTCAGTAACACTTGAACTGAAGAACCTTTCTCGTTACCCTTTGCCCCGACAAGGTCTTCGATAGGGATGGACTATGCGGGGGGACGAATAGAGAGAAGTACGGAATTTTCTCTTATTCAATCGTTTTTTGTTAAGGTCTTTTTCTCGTCCGCCATCCTACTATTTAGTTTCCTTATGCTCTGACGAACCGCATCTGGGGCACGTGAGCTTGGGTTTACTTTGCTTGCTTTCTCCACGCTTAATCCACTCGCTTTGAAGACCCTCTAACCCGCAGTTTTGACACATGAACGAAATGGGATGGGCCAGATCGAGATGTTTCTTCATCTGTTTCTCATGTGCCAACGCAGCAGAACTGTCCAACTGCTTCATGGACTTCTGGGCGTTGTTGCCGTCGACTAGGACAATATTAGTTGTGTCTGTCGCACGTGATCGTATTGCCTTGTCTTCCCGCTTTTTCTTGCTCTTGCCCCCGGCAGGGGTTAGGCCAATTCCGCGCCTTTTTGCTTTGCCTGCAAGCAGGGTCAGGTCAAACTCAATTTTCTTCCTTCTCTTACGGTCAATCTTACTTTCCTTCCATCCCATGATGGTTCAATGACTATTACGCAACCAGCGTAGATTTAGATTCCGGCATAGGGGACGACGTGCCATCATAGGCGGAAATCACAAGAATAGGGAGGAAGCGAGGAAGTTACTTTACTGGTATCCTCTTGCCGCGGGGTCTCGTCTTGAAAGGAAGGTTGAGTGTCAGTAGACCGCTAGCGAATCTTGCTCTGGCCTTTTTCGGGTCTATCTCATGCGCGAGAGTATAGCAGCTTGAATATTCGAAGTCTTCTCTGGGAGCCACAACGCAGAAGCCATCACTCGTCACGTCGACAGCCACGTTTTCTTTTTTCACACCTGGAAGTTCAACATGGATCGTGAACTCTTTGTCATCGTGATACGCGGACAAGTTTGGAACAACTTTCACCTTTTTCTTAACCAAGCAACCACACCTCCTCTTCTCTATTCACTCTCAGTCTTTGTGTTCGCTTTTAGATTCTTCCTCGTCCTGCTCCCGCCTATCCTCGTCTCTTTCCTCCTCGGCACTCTCATCAGCGCCTTCCCGTTCCAGATCTTCCTCATCTTCCTCCTCTCGCTGATCCTCGTCTTCTTCCTGTCTTTCCTCTTCCTCGTCGGACTCTTTACTCAATAATATCGCCTCCGCAACAATTTCCAACCTTGTCTCCTCTTGCTCAAGACGCTCTACTAAAGGCGTCTTCGTGCGGTCGTGAATGATTCTTTGCATTGGTCTGAGCAGAAAATATACTCTTTGAACAGAATGGGTCTTTCAATTGTCTTGCCGCAGTTCGAACAGTACTTCGTATGAGATCCATTCGCTTTTTCGGCCAACCTTCTGCACCTGTTCCATTGCCTATGTAGGTACTGGTGTTTGAACTCTTCTACTTCTCTTCGAACTCTAGCCGTAAATCCTTCATACAACCGCAACGAGCCACGAGGTCCTGAGTGCGCATAAGGAACATTTCCGTTAGAAGGAGCTTCTTCTACGATTGTCGAGAGTTACTGTGATCGTTATGGGTCATGGCCTTACAGTATTCAGTCACTCAATACTTACGTGAGCGGTACGTTGAGCATCGATTTTGATTTACTCAGCATTTGAAGTTGTCTTTACAGATTTGAAATCTTAGGCATTTTCAGAATCAGGAAACCGTGTGGTTAGCGCTTACTGTGGGTTAATATAGCGCGGATGACATACTCGTTACCTGAGGTAACAACCTGAAACCATGTGGCATAGGGCCACACAATCTTGAGGCGCTCTAATACCAGGTCTCTGATTCCAGGTCAAGGCAGTTACCTCACACATAGAAAATGATTGATGATCTAATATGTCCACACAAGGAATACCCGTTATGATTCTGAGAGAAGGTTCCCAACGCACCACTGGAAAGGATGCACAACGGAACAACATACTGGCCGCGAAAGTCATCACTGAAACCATCAAGACCACGCTCGGCCCGCAAGGGATGGATAAAATGCTGGTCTCAGGCATGGGTGACGTAGTAATAACAAACGACGGAGCCACCATCATGAAGGAGCTGGATGTTCAACATCCCGCCGCCAAGATGCTTGTTGAGGTAGCAAAAAGCCAGGACAGCGAAGTGGGAGATGGTACAACCACCGTCGTTGTTCTCGCAGGCGAACTCTTGACGCATGCAGAGAAGCTTCTTGACCAAGATGTCCATCCGACTGTCATCGTTGAAGGGTACAAGAAAGCGTCCGACAAAGCTTTGGAGATCCTCCAAAGCCTATCAATTGACATACAACCTGACGACGAAAAGATGCTTAAACTCATTGCAATGACCTCAATGGCCACAAAGGCAACCGTGGGAACGAGCGATCACCTCGGAACACTGGCCACGAAAGCTGTCCGTCAGGTTATGGAAGAGAGAGATGGCAAGATTACCGCCGACATAGACCGAATCAAAGTTTTGAAGAAAAAGGGCAAAAGCATGGAGCAAAGCGAACTCGTCAAAGGCATAGTTGTCGACAAGGAGATCGCACATCCCCAAATGCCAAAACAAGTAAGAAACGCGAAAATCGCCCTACTCAACGCTAAACTCGAAATTGAGAAGACAGAATTCGACGCCAAAATCAACATCAACTCACCAGACCAAATGAAAGGCTTCCTCGACGAAGAAGAATCCATGCTCCGCGAAATGGCCGAGAAGATAGCAAAGAGCGGAGCCAATGTAATCTTCTGCGAAAAAGGCATCGACGACCTCGCACTACACTTCCTCTCCAAGAAGAACATAATGGCCATCAAGAACGTCAGCAGCGGCGACATGGAGAAACTCGCCAAAGCGACCGGCGGAACCATACAAGCCAGCACCAAAGACATACCCGCCGAAGGACTCGGCGAAGCAAAACTCGTCGAAGAAGTGAAAATTGGAGATGACAAACTCGTCTACGTTCGCGACTGCAAAGACCCTCACTCCGTCACTGTGATGATCAGGGGCGGCTCCGACCATGTTGTGGACGAAGCTGAACGGTCCTTCCACGACGCCCTCTGCGTAGTCAGAAATGCCGTTGAAGACCGCAAAATCGTTGCAGGCGGGGGAGCACCTGAGGCTGAAACGGCCAAGCAACTTCGCGATTATGCTCTGAAAGTAGGAGGCCGCGAACAACTCGCCATCGAAGCCTACGCCGAAGCACTCGAAGCCATCCCCCTCACAATAGCTGAAAACAGCGGACTCGACCCCATCGACATAATGGTTGAACTCAGATCAAAACACGCAAACCCAGAAAACAAATGGTTCGGCGTCCAAGTCAAGACCGGTAAAATCGCTGACATGCTCACGGATAACATAATCGAACCACTCAGAGTGAAACAGCAAGCCGTCAAATCCGCTACAGAAGCCGCCTGCATGCTTCTACGCATAGATGACGTCCTCTCCTCGAAAGGAGCAAAAGAAGGCGGACCCCCAGGAGGCCCAGGCGGAATGCCGGGAGGCATGCCTGGTGGAATGCCCCCAGGCATGATGTAACCACCCTATTCTGAATCACAACAACCCCGCTAGAATGATAGGCAATTCATCAAAGATTACGCAACGGAGTTCAAACAACCCCCCTCACATTTACTCAGCAGGGAGCTGCCTCCAACCCTGCGAATCGCTGCTGGTCAGGAAATCAAGACGACTATTAATGGTGAATTATTCACCAATTACAAGAAGCCCCTAATCAATCTACTCACTTCTCTTTTGTCATGGTCTCGGAAGATCCATGGGTTAAGGATACGAGGTTCACGAAAGCCCATTGGCGCATATCGATATAGGCTCATTATAATCACGAAAAAAGTGTGACAACCACTCTTAATAGACACGCTGTCATCCTTGCAGTTGAGTTAGGTATACGGGCTGAACGAACGTCCTACCGTAATCATCCGCGTCGACGTCCTATTTCTCCCGAAGAACTAGCTGAATCAAAAGAATGAGGTGAAATACATGAGTTTCGAACGATCCTTCAACAAGCCAGTTGAGGAAGGCAAGGAGTACGAGCTTGACATCAAAGAGACCAGCCGTCGCGGTGACGGAGTCGCTAGAATCGAAGGCTTCGTAGTATTCGTCCCACAATCCAAACCTGGTGACCACGTGAAGGTCAAAATCAATTCTGTCGGACCAAGATTCGCCACAGGTGAAATAGTCCAATAGGCACCCTGGGAGCTTTCTTACTCCCACACCACATTTTCTTGCAAACACATAATCAGGCGCCTTACTTTTTCTCGTCGGACAGTTGGTTCACAAACTTCTTGAACGTTATCTGATTCATTGTTGGGGTTCGAGACTTCTACTCTCCCATCTCCGCTTTGTGGAGGGTCCGCCGAATCTTTCCACTGTGGATAGAGAGCCGAAGATCGCTGCTGATGCCAAGTACGATTGAGCGGACTCTGGCTGTAGGAGGTTTGCTCTTCTAGCTATGGCCTTCAGCGCTCGGATGCTCAGAAGAGAATAAGAATCGAGTCTTTCTATAGTGGAGCGAATGCTTTTGAGCGGAAAAGGGAAGAAAGAGGAAAGCTGGTTACAGCAGCTATGTGGGGACGACGTGAAATTATATGACGTTCTCTCAAGTAGCCTGTATTTAGATCCTATAGCTGGCATGCCCAAGCAGGACCTCGGGACGCTCATCGAGGCGGCAGAGAAAAGCGTCAAGGATGAAGACTATGAAAAAGCAATCAGAATATACAGATCTGTAGCGGATAAGGCCATCTTCGAAGCCACTCAACACCAAGAGGAAAAGGATAGGTACATCAAAGTCATCCAAGACATCGCGTCGAAGACGGTAGAGGCAACGGAGAAACTGAAGGTAAAGCTAGAGGAGCAAGGACTCACCGATCGCGTTGCTGCCCTTGAGAGAGGAATTGAATACATCAAGTTTCTGAGCGAAAGAATCGAGGACGTTCTAGAAGTAGCTTGTCACTATTATGGTGAGAGATTAACGATGCTGGGAGAGAAGGAAAGGGAGGTGGGGAGACTAGAAGAGAAAAGCGAAAGGAGAAGAATAGAGAGGGCAGAGACGGAGACAGGAGAGAAAGGAGACAAGAAGGGCGAGAAGGAGAGGAAAGAAAAGAGAGTTGAAGAGGATAGAGAAGAAGAGCGAGAAAAACAAAGAGAGATGAATACAGGGGAAGTGAGAAGAAAAAAGATACTGGAAGCAAGAAAATGATTCACGACTACTTTTGATCGTCCGTTATCAGTGTTTCAGCAGGACGCAACCACATCGGCTATGCAGCTATCACGTGACAACCGCGACACCTCCATAACATCACTCTGAAGCCATTTTCTATTTTTTGAATGTCTAGACTATCGTAACTTGCCGTTCCCAGAAGTTTCTGAATAAACCTGTGGGCTTGTTGTAAACTCCCTTAACCCTCATACCTATGATTTTTCTCCAATTCTGAGACTTGACGAACCAAGAGAAGTGGCAGTAATATGACGGACCAAATCAGAAATAGGTTATACTACTTCATATATCCATGGCCAAAATCCTTGAAGCAACCCGCCAGAAACTGCTCACGTGTCTAGCACTGCTCAAGGAAATGGAAGGACATGAGAGAGAACATGAAAAGTTTGATGCTCTCTTGCAGAGCTTCGTCGATTGTAGCCGTTCCGTAACTCTTGTTCTTCAGAAGGAAATCGAAGATAAGCACCTCAAGCTAGAAGAATGGTACGAGCAGAAACAGAACGAGATGAAGAGCCCTGATAACAGTCTCCTGACATTCTTCAACGATGTAAGTCGCTTAGTCACTCATCAACAGCCTCTGACGGTGGGTCCCACCACTAACATCAAGGAAATTATGACTCGACAAGTTCCTCAGGGATGGGGTTTCGTCATTACTCTACGAGGAGAGCCAATGTGGGTCAAGGACAGTGGCACTGAATTTGAGCAAAGAATACATGCCATGGAGTTTGACAGTCAGATCACTACAAGGCATTTCATTGTGAATCCAAAACTACCTTCACCAGCGAAACTATCTGGCGTAGATTACTCGGGTTACGATGCACTGATAATATGCAAGCTCTATTTTGCCTACCTCAGCTTGTTAGTTCAAGAGGGAGAATGGAAGGCTGAGTCCAGTTAGCTTAGGGCTTGAACCTTATGATTTTAGCCTCGCAAGTTAACGCGAGAGAAGTCAACGTAGGCGACGACGTTCGCAACCTCATCTCTTCACTATCACAAACTTTCGAGCCGATCAGCATCACTATCGATATAGCCACAGCCAGTCTATCAGAGTTCGTGTAGTTTGCGTGTGTGCATTATTGGACGTTCAGATTCGTAAGGTTCTTCTTTTGGATGCCAAGGGAATTTGCGAAATTTATAATCAAGCAATTGTCGAAGGCGCTTCGACGTTTGAAACGGATGTTCGAACGGAATCAGATATTCGCAGGTTGATTCAGGAACAGGATGAACGTCACCCTGTACTGGTCGCTCTAAGGGATGATGAAGGGAGTCTTGGTCAGCAGCCTGAAACGATTGTGGGATGGGCGTCCATTCCGACTTACCGTCCCCGATCGTGTTATTCGGGTATCGGTGAATTTTCCATCTATGTGAGAGAGGGATTCAGGGGCAGAGGTGTCGGAAAAAAATTAATGCTTTCGCTGATCGACGAAAGTAAACGTCTAGGCTATTGGAAACTTCTCTCACGAATATTCCCATCAAACTCCGTCAGTCGGAGTTTATGCAAGAGTTGCGGATTCCGAGAGGTTGGAACATACGAGAAACATGGAAAATTGAACGGAAAATGGATCGATACGATTATCGTCGAGAGACTGATTCATGAGAACTTAACTTGAAGTTGTCCGTGATCACTTTTCCTCCTTGACGTCAATACCGTTTACGGGGACGCTCCCCGTTGAGGCATCACCTTAGAACTGTTTCATCCTAATCTCAAGCAGTTGTAGATGATGCAGCAACTCAATGGGCGACGGACGTAGGGTCACGCCTTCTTGCAGCCCTAGACGAACGCGTCCAAGGTTGAAGCTTGAGTCCGAATCTTCTTGAATGTCACAGTTAGATCTAAAGCAAGGGCATGACAGTAGGATCAATTGGGATTTCTATGAGAGAAGATTTGTGAGATTGAATTGCACTTCGCACGCTCGAAGTTATCTGGTCGGGATCGACGATTCGCTTGAAATCGACACCGTACCCTTTTGCCAGTCCCTCGAAATCGATTCCGGGGATATCCATGCCCGGCAACCCCTCTTGATGCAGAAACATCCCAAATGACTTCAGGATGCCGTACTCATTGTTGCTTAGAACGATGAACGTTACAATAGCATGGTATCTTGTAGCGCTCCACAGCGACTGGATTGAGTATTGGGCGGAGCCGTCGCCCTCGATGCAAATCACCGGCCTCTCGGTCTGCGCAATTGCGGCTCCCACCGCTGCCGGCATGGCAAACCCGAGGCCTCCGCTAGCCGGTTTGAAGTAGCACTTCGATTCGGCCAATCTAACACCAATTGGGGTCACCTGTTCGTCGAAGATAATCGCGTTGGGCGGGATTGCCTCGGCGAGTCTCTCGCGAACGTATTCGGCGCTTGGTGGGATCGAGCGATTTGCTTGGGAGGCTTTGTGATGTGGTAGAGATCCTTCTCTTTGTTTTACCAGATTGAGCAACTGCTTGATTCCGAGCGAAACGTTTCCAATGACGCTTGTCCCCGTGGCGGCGCGCGATGCCATCATGGGATCGTTCGTGATTTGGAAGACTCGAGTTCCCTCCCGGATAACGGGTCCAGGAACGTACGGGTAGTATGGGAAGACTGACGAGCCGATAACTAGCACCGTGTCGTAGGGAGCGAGCATATCGCTGATCGGCTTTATTGCAGGAGGAAGATGGCCACTAAATAGTTCATGGTTTGTAGGGAAACTCCAGCGATAGGCTATAGGTGGAAGAAACACGTGGGACCTTAGTAACTCTGCCAATTTTACGAGATCGGCCGTAGAGCCTGACGCGTCAACCTGCTCGCCGGCAATTACCGCGATCTTGTTTGCTTTGGAAAGTGCTTGTGCTATTTCTTCCATTGCCTGCGAAACTGGGGCGGTCGTGTTGCTGACACTTCTAATCTCGACGCTCGGACATTCATCCCCGAGTCCATCCATCGGAATGGAGACGAAAACCGGACCCTTCGGCTCAGCCATCGCAACATGATAAGCTCGCTCGATTGCTTCTGGAACATCGACTGACCGATGCGGTTCAATGCTCCACTTGACGTAAGGTTTTACAAACTCCTCTTGCCTGCCCCAGAGCAAGGGTTCTGTTCTGATCATTCTTCGATCCTGCTGTCCGGCGGTGATGATGAGCGGAGCCTGAGAGTGCCAGGCGGTAACGATTGCCCCCATCGCATTTGCAGTTCCGGCGGCGGTGTGGAGGTTTACAAGGGAGGGTTTGTCGCTCAGGAAAGAGTATCCAACCGCCATACCCACGGCCGCGCCCTCGTGCAGACCAAGTATGTAGTTGAAATCCCTTGGAAAGCTTTCGAGAAACGGTTCCTCTGTAGAACCCGGATTACCGAACATTACAGAAATCCCGCGAGCCCTCAACACCTGAAAAATGCTTTCTCTGACGCTCACCAAGTTTTTCACCGGTCATTCACTTTTCCCTACCAGTTATATGAGTTGCGTGAGTTCTCCCAGCTTCTTCAATGAATATTCTACACACACGACAGTTCAAACTAAGTAGTGGTGGGGCCGGCGACTCGACGTGCAAGCCGATTACGTATTGCAGCCCTTGCTTTGGCTGTCCTCTATTTTGCGGGGGCACGCTCGTCGTGTTATACACGTCAATAGGTGAGGAGGAAGCCATATAGATAGATTCAGCGACGAATATCGTGAATACATGAAGCGAACCCACCGATTCATCCCAAAGTTTACGGATTGAAGTGACCAACACCATCACGACTTGAGGGGTTGGTCAAGGGAGTAGTTCAATCATGAAATGTCCTGCACGCGAAAAAGGCTCATGCCCAATTTTAGGCCAAGGTGCGAAAACACATGTTTGTGACCTCCCGCCACTCCATAGCGGAATGCATCATTGTGGGCGTTGCGATTCGATGTTTGGTCCTGTTCGGGGATAATGAGGTCTGATTCACTCCGCTTCTGACAGAACTTGATCCATTCACGCCTGTAGGTATAGATATGTATCATGCGCGTAACATCAATGTAACATGCAACATGCCTAATAGATGCCATATGTACTATTCATGGTGGAGACGTATTCAGTGAAAGCAACATTTCTCTTAATCCTGCTGGGATTGATGTTTGTAACTTCAACGCTAGTTGGTATCGCTTACGCTACCCCCACAGTACAACCTGCGCAATCTTCCGGCGGGCCCTACTATTGTCCGCTAAATCCGCCGTACTATTATTCGTACTATTATTCACCGTACTATTATTGGAACGGACCCTGTTTCCCTGGTGACCATGCGGGCCCAAGAAACGGCCCTCACGGCAGCTGAGCAAGCCTATCAAAGTTAACAATATACGACATCAACCCTACCTCTTTTTCGTTCTACTCGTTAGTAAGATAGAAGGGGGCTCCAACGGTTGTTGCAATAGGGACAATTCGTTGTTTAGTTCCGCAATTATTGCAGACGTCTGAACAAACTGGCTTACCAAGAGACCGCGTTACGTTCTGTGAACTAGAAAATGGAAGGTTGGCTCGGTGTATGGTGGGGCCGGTGGGATTTGAACCCACGACCTCTGGCCTCAGGACCGTTTGGTCGTTGAGGTCACCAGCGCCCCAGGTTCACCGCACGCTTCTTTCGCGCTCTGGTATCCTGTTGGCGGAAATCGTGTTCCCGGACCAAGTTGCCCAGAGATTATCAATTAACCTCTTCTAGACGACGGCCCCAACCAACTCGCAGAGACGGGGACGCAGTGATAATAATCTTTCATTGTCGTCTTAATCTAGGCCCAGAGTTTCAATTATACTCTGGAAGGATGCGACGGACCCGTCCTGCTTGTACTCCGTCAACGTCTTCAGTACAGCTTTCCTACTCTTGTACAATCTTGCTCCTAGCTTGCTGGCTAGCTGCCCGAAGAGGAAGTACTGAATGAGTGAGGTAACGTTGGCGACTCGTCGGCTTGTGCTCGCGCTCTCGAAGTCCACTATGCACCCTTCGCCATTAGAGTCCACTAGAACGTTTCGAGGGGCATGGCTTAGTTCCCCATGATCCAAGCCGATCACGTCTAGCTTGAAGCAGTCTTGTAATAACCCGCGCAGCAGGCGTTTAACCTGCGATCGACTATTCTTCTGTTCAACCCATCTGAATAATGGTAGGCCGGTGATTAACTCCATTACTAGGAAGTTCCGGGTTACGGTGGTGAGTCGGGGTCCAACGTCCACGCTATTGGCCAATCTGAGTAATCTTCCCTCTTCGTAGAATGAGGGTCTGTCGGCGTCCATGCGCCTTATCTTCAACGCGACTGGAAGCTTGTCGAGGGTCGCCTGGACCACAAGGCCTACGGTTCCCTTCCCCAGGACGGGTATTCCATCCACTAGCGTGGAGCCCGCGAAGCGTAGCTTGGTTATTCCTATGCTGGATAGTTCTTGAACTCTCGAATACGCCTCGTCTTCCGCTTCCTTCAGCGGGTAGGTTATGAAACGTGAGTATTTCGTGTCCAAGAGAGCGGTAGTCTGCAGCTCTTGTGGTCTAAACATACCAGACTGGCCTTCCGTCAAGGAAGTGTCTCATGAATCTTGAGAACTCTTGGTTCGCGCTGAGTATGGGGGTGATGGTTTTCGCGTCAAGCACCCGGGCTCCTCTTCGGTTGAATAGTGAGGCTACTCCGATCTTGGACCCTTGCTTCAGCGCCGTCTTGAGTAGCGGTTCAGCGTTCGTGTACTCTCTGCTCTTTTGAACGACCCAGCGTTCGTTCTCGATCCAGGGTCCCGCAACTGTCCTTGAGTTACGGGTATGTTTCATGATGAATGAGGCGCTCTCGCTAGTTCTGTTGACTGGGGGTCCGAGATGTTTCTTGGAGGCCGGGATCTGGGTTGTTTCAAGCTCGAACAGGATCACGTTCATGTTGCCTTCGTTGCTCCAGGCCGCTGATTTTATGATTTCAAAGTCATTGTTCGATAGGAAGTTGATTAGCGCCCGTTGGGTTCTGAAGAGTTGACTCCAGAGAACGTCCACCACGGCGTCGACCCTTCCGAATGAGATGCAGATGAGGCCTGATCCGCGAGTGGTCGTCAACTGTTGATATTCTCGGCTGGTTAACGGTTGAATCTTGGGTTCCGTGAAGAGTCTGAGTGAGGGCTTCTGGAGGAAGTATCGTGAGGCTGCAACGAAATTCCAGAGTTGATCAGGACGCACCGCGGCGCTCAGGTTACGTCCCTTATCGACTGGGTCGATGACGATTAATGGTTCAGGGAAGATCTTCCTGATCTCTCCGCTTCGGTTCTGGTAGTGTTTCTCGACGTCCAGGTACCGGTTGGGGTTCCATTCGGCGAAGTTGCTGATCACGTTCAGGAACCCGTCGAAGCCTAGGGCCAGGGTTTCGACTAGCATTCCGCTGAAGCCTCCGGTCTTGATGTCTGCTCCGTAGGTGCCGATGCTTCGGAGGAACGCTTTCAGTAGCCTAACGTCGCCTCGTCTTTCCGGGCTTAGGTGCTGGCGGATGTATTGGGTGTGGAATGGTGTTCTGTCGGTTGCGCTCAGCCAGTTGCCTCTCTCAACCTTGTAGCAGGGCACAACGTTGACCCGTAGCTGTCCCAGCGCGTGGATGAATGCTTCAACGTACGGGTGCTCTGCATACCGTTCAACAATCCTGTTTCCTCTCAACGCTCGTCGGGCTATGGGTAGGCAGATCTTCGTTAGCTGCTCCTTGGTTAGTTCTGGAGAGACGAGCATGAAGATGTCGATGTCCACGTAATCCGGGATCCACGTGTCCTTCGCCACGGAACCTTCAATGCGAACCTCTGCCTGGAGATTCGACCTCTTACATTCAGTGTCGACTTTTTGTCTGATTTCCTCCGCGGCGGTTTCGATGAGTTGTCTTTCCTTCGCGGTTGGGGTTAACTCGCGTCGGGCGCTTGCGCACACTTTATCGATGTTCAAGTCGGAGACACTTGCAATGGGTTCATGTTGATCGGACTTCGTGGATGGTTGTGTAGATCGGGCCCTTTGGGGTTAGGGTACTCTTCTTTAACCGTACACACGTGATGGGCATCTTCCCGAAATTGAGGTCCTTCATCTTTGATACAGCGTTGCCTAGTTCCGCCTTGTTTCTGCCAGATCTTACTCGAGCGATGGTTAGGTGGGGGCTGAATCCTTTATTGTCGGGGGTCATTCCGATCTGCCTGAGTTTTGGTTCTACCTGTTCGAAGATGTCGCGCAACTCTTCATGGCCGTGTACGATCCCCACCCAGACCACGTTGATGCGATTCAGGTTGGGGAAGGCGCCTAAGCCTGAGAAATTTGCTTCGAAGGATTGGAAGCGAACGCCGTCCAAGATCTCTTTCACCTTCTGAACGGTTGATTCCGGAATTTCGCCTAGAAATCGGAGAGTGAGGTGCATGATCTCTGGTTCAACCAGCTTGAGATCAGCGCCAGTCTGCTTCAGGTCCATTTGAGCGTTAACAATTTTCTCCTTAATCCCGGCATCATCCAGGTCTACGGCGACGAAGCTTCTGATTCGTTCGTTTGACAATTGGCTGGCCAGCTATGCTAATCTCGGGAAGGAGGATTTAGCGTCTCTGATGATATAGTTTAGCCAGCCTGCGGTGAGTTCAAATGAAGTCTCGTCTGCCGCCTTCGACTAAGAGAGTTTTGCCCGTGATGAATCGGGCTTCGTCACTGGCGAAGAATAAGATTGCGTTAGCAATGTCTTCAGGCTTGCCCACGACGCCTAATGAAGATCGCTCTCTTCTGCCTTTCAGTAGTTCCTCGTACTCTTGATCCGTCAGGTTTCCCTTCAGCATCTCCGTCTCGACTGCTCCGGGCGCTACGCAGTTTACGTTGATGCCGTATTGGCCGAGTTCGAAAGCAGCGTTTTTCGTGAGCTGGATTACTCCCGCCTTGGCGGCCGCGTACGCGGTTTCTCCGATGAACGCAACACCGAAGCCACTGTTTGATGAGACGTTCACTATCTTTCCATACTTTCGCTGCACCATGTACCCTGCGGCCACCTGAGTGCAGAGGAATACGCTCTTCAGATTCACATCCAGATTCCTATCCCAGACAGCGTCAGTGGTTTTCAGTAGGGGTGCATCGAGGCCGATGCCCGCGTTGTTCACGAGAATGTCCACTTTACCGAACTCTTCGATCGTGACTTTGAACATTTGCTCCACGTCACTTCTTACGGAGACGTCGGACCTGACTGGAATGGCTCTTGAGTTCATTTTGGTGATCGCGTCAACGACCTCTTGTGCCTTGGCTTGGTTCTTGTTGTAGTTTACGACGACACTGCAATTCTCTTTGGCTAAGGCTAGGGCGGTTGCTCTTCCTATTCCCCGTGAAGCCCCTGTGACTACGGCGACTTTTCCCTCGAATCGCATCTCATCTCGCCTCTGCAGGGAGCGTTGGGTTAGGTGGCTTGTCTGCTTTGCGGTTGCCGAAGTTTATTCTCCCCTGCCCACTAGGCCAGTACGGATTCAACTTGAAGTTGAAATTAGCCGAAATCCTCAAAACAGGAGACCAAACTTAACCCGACACAGCCAGAACTGGTGAGACTGCAAAAGTAGGGTGTGAAATGGTAGCAGGAAAGAAGGTCATCGCCATGTCTGGTATGCCTGGTGCTGGTAAGGGCGTTGCCGCGAACGCTGGCAAACAGCTCGGGCTCGAAGTGTTCGTTCTCGGCGACATAGTACGTGAAGAGACAGAGCGTAGGGGCCTCCCGCCGACTCCACAGAACATGGGCACCGTTATGCTGGACATTAGGGCGAAGGAGGGACCCGACGTTGTCGTAAGACGCCTTCTCCCAAAGATTGAACAGGCCAAGTCTAATGTCGTGATCGTGGAAGGGATCAGGAGCCTCCACGAGTTGAATGAACTCGCAGTCAAGTTCGAGGTTATCCCGCTTGCAATTCATGCTTCGCCCAGGTCACGTTTCCAAAGATTACTCTCACGCAATAGGAGCGACGACCCGAAGACGTGGGAGGTATTCCAAGAACGGGACTTCCGTGAACTGGAGGTTGGATTGGGGAAAGTGCTAGCGTTAGCCGATATCGTTCTGATTAACGAAGGGTCAATATCTCAGCTGCAGTCAGCGTTCATAGCTGCCTTCGAAAAGTTGAACCTGCAATGAACGTGCGAATCACCGCTGAAGCAAACCTCAACCCGACGGAGGACGAAGCGAAGGTTAGACGCACCTTACTCAACATTTTCCCTGAGGCGAAGGCGGAGAAGATCACGAAGCCTGATGGGGTTGAACTGATCAGGATTAATGGTTCAGGCACGAATTTCTTGGAAGCGTTTCGTAGGCTGCTGAAACAGGATAAGATTAGGGATACGGCGCGAAAAGTGCTTCTGGCCAGGACTGAAGGGGAACAAATTACTATCTGCCTGCATAAGCAGGCCGCTTTTGCTGGGCACGCCTCCTTCTGTGCTCCCGTGGGCGAGTCCCCTCAAGGCCCAATCACGATTCGAATCGAGACTACTTCCCCAGAATCCGTGGTGGATTACCTTACAGCCCGGCATGGTCAAGAAGGGTTTCAACGATCTCGGGAAACCTGAACCGTCATCATATCCTTAGAGAGGATTGTATTCCGGAATTTCCTCCTGGCTTGGACTAGAAGCGGATTAGCGTCTTCGTACATTGCGCTGATGTGAAATAGCGCGAGCTTGCGTGCTTTGCAGCGTGCCGCCAGTTTCGCAGCCTCCGTTGAAGTGGAGTGGCCGTAGTCCACGGCCTTCTGTGAGGAGGAGAGGTCGAATGTGCTATCGTGAATTAGAAGGTCGGAGTTTCTAGCCAGCCTCGCGACGGTGGAGCAGGGTCGCGTGTCAACCGCGTACGTGATCTTGACTCCTTCACGAGCCACGCCCACTACTAGTCGGGATGGAATTCTTCGGTTGCCAACTCGCACGTGCCGTGAAGTTTGAAGCTTCTTCCAGAGTGGTCCCTCGGGGATTCCAAGTTTCTTGGCCATTGCAGGGTTGAACCTGCCCGGTCTAGGTTTCTCTTCGAACGCGTAAGCTAAGCATTGGATGCCGTGCTTCGCGGCTGCGGCCCTGACTCTGTACTCCTGATCGTTCACGACGCTGCCCGCTCTGACCTCTCTCACCTGCAGCGGGTACAGTCCGTAGAACTTCACTGCATTATTGACGGATGAAACGAACTCTACGATGCCTTTGGGTCCGTAAATCTGCAACTCCCGAGTTCGACCCATGAAGGCTAAGGAGTGCAGCATTCCTGGCAGGCCGAAGACGTGGTCGCCGTGCATGTGGCTGATGAAGATCCGCATCTTCCGGTTGATCCCAGCCTTCGCTTGCATGAACTGTCGTTGTGTTCCTTCCCCGCAGTCGAAGAGCAGCAGCTCTGGACCTCGCCGAATCAGCATACTGGGTAGCATTCGATACTTGCTTGGAACGCTTCCGCCAGTCCCGAGGAAGGTGACGGAGACGGACATTCTTCATCCAGTCCTTACTAACGGTTCTCTGCTACTATGAACTGTCTGGTTAGGCTTCTGTGGATTCGGGCGAGATGCCGTTCTTTCACCTGAAACCCGGCGTCCCGCGCGTAATCTGCGAGTTGAACCTCTGACGGGGCGGATATGCACAGATGACCACCGCGATTCATTGAGCTGAATGCGCCCTGGAGGAATTGCCGGATCAAGTCGTTCACGTTCACTCCCCTCGTGGATGAATCTCGACCATAGGGTGGGTCGGTTGCGATGGAGTCTAACGCGTGAAACGGCAGGTACCTTGCATCTCCATTAACAAGGCCGGATGCTTGGAGACTGAAATGGGCCACGTTTCTTCTCATGCCTCGAAGCATTCGTGTACTCGCATCAACAGCAACCACCTGGCAGCCAATTAGGGTTGCTTCGATGACGATGCCTCCGACCCCGCAAAATGGGTCTGCGAAGAACTTGCCGGGACGCGCACGAGAAAGGTTGACCATACACCTAGCAATTTTCGGCGGCATGGTTGAGGGGTGGAAGACGGGACGCTTACGAGGTCTCCGCCGTGAGATGGGACCTGAGGGCTTCGCGTGTTGAGTTAGCCCGAAGAGGAACGAGTCTTCATAGATTACGCAGAGAAAGGTCAAGTCGGGTTCTTTCAACTTGACGCGCAGGTCCGGGGCCTTCTCCTTCAACAGTGAACCGATGGAGCGTTCAAGATGTGTCCGTTTGATCTCCTTCTTTACGCCACCTAGTCTCTCCGACCGGACAGCGTAGCAACTGGCGCCGGCAACGTAATCGTCCAATTGCAGGTTTCTGATTAACTTGTGAATCTCTGTGTCATCTGCTTCGCATTCGCCGAGGAGGTACCCGCACTTGTCGTACATGAGACTCCTGTTCGAGACGAACTGTAACGCTTGCGAGGAGGAATCTAATTTGAGGAGGCGGTAGCTGGATTCAACGCGGTCAGTGGAAATGTGTTCTGAATCTAAGATTGCCAGGATCTCAGCAGTGGGGAGGGACAAGTGTTCTCCAGATAGGATAAAGAAGAGTCTAACAGACCCGTCGGTTCTGTTCTCATTTTGGGAGGTCGGCATTAATTCTCATGCAAGGTTAGGTTCCGTGCTTATCCTAGTTTTACTCCGCAATTCGTACAGTACGCTACGCCTGGAGGGCTAGGCGCTCCGCATGAACTGCAGATGACCGAAGCGGGTTCCGCCGTGGTGCTGCCTTCAGGCGGGCTTCCAGTGTCGGCGGGTGGAGTCTCGCCCTCAGTCGAGGGAGGTGGCGGCTTCATTATAGGCTCGCCTCCGCCACGTCTTCTTCTCAAGAGGAGTAAGGCCACTGCGACGATGGCGACAACTGCAACCGCGCCGCCTGCCATGTACAGCTGCGTGTAGCTGGTGGTCCATGTTGCGGTCACGGTGTGCGGCTTGTCCATTACGATTGAACCTTGAGTTGAGGTTCCTGAGTAGTCTCCCTGCCATTGGGCGAATACTTGTTGAATTAAGATTCCGTTCGGGCTTGTTACGGAGAACTGTGCGGTTGAGCCTGTGTCATAATATCCTGAGCCTTGCGGGTTTCCTAATCCGCCGGGCGAGACGACTGAGAGTTGATACTGGGTCTGATACTTGGCCACGGCCTGGTGAGGTTTGTCAAGCGTGATCGAGATCGGGTTGCCTGCTTGCGCGGTTCCGTCAATCATCCAACTCTTGAAGGCGTATTGTGTTCCAGCGGATCCGTTCAGGGCCTGCGGAGCAGTGTTCGTTTGGACGGTTGATCCAGCATTGTACCATCCGGTTCCGCTGACTGGTGTGATGCCGTCAGGGTCGGTGCCTACGTTGAAGTAGTATTGGGTTTGGTAACTGAACGTGTGGCTGCCGCCTGAAGCCACCGTCCAACTGTTCAGTTGCGCGTAATACCGGACGCCCTGGTCGCCAGAAACATACTGGTCCACTGCGACCGTGTGCTGACTGTTCAGAGTGAACGAGAGGGTCCTAATGTCAGAGCCCGTCATGGAACCTTGACTTACACCGTCGACTTGAATGTTCACGTTTACCGAGCTGGGGACGCCGGAGAGTGAGATCGAGACGCTGTACGTGTTGGGGCTCACGTCGAAGTAGGCCACGCTGCTGCTGAATCCGCTGCAGTAATCGTCAGCCTGGAAGTTAACTGTCCATCTGCCGGTTGGCTGGTTGGCTGTTGAGAAGGTCTTCGTAAAGGACCCTGCCGCGATCGATTGGTAGGTGAAGGTTTGAGGGGCGCCTGATGGTGGCGAGATCGTTAGGGTTCCTTCAGCGTATCGGGTTACGGAGAGCAGGATTGTGACCTGGTCACCTACTGTGTAAGCTGACTTGTCAGTCGAAACCGTGACACTCAATGCTGACCCAACCTGGGTCACTACGAGCGTTGCTGAACCGCTTCCAGAGTTGGATGATGAATCAGTGGCCGTTACCGTGAACGAGTACGTGCCTGGACAGTAACCAGTCGCATACGCGCCTGTGTTGATGGTCAAAGTTGTTGACGCGCTACCTGGACTGGGGACTGAGAGAGGGTTCGTTGAGAAACTGACCGCGCTACCGGAAGGTAATCCCGACGCGCCCAGGGTGAAGACGTCAGCAGGTCCAGGGGCGAAAGTGTCTGATACAGTGACGGTGTATGATGCCACCGTTAATTGTGGCGCGACCTGCGAACTTGGAGTAACGGTGACGTTGATGCCTCCGATCAACGCGTGACCTTGCGGAATCATGAACGCTGCAAAGATTACGAAGACGAGGGGGGCAGCTAGCTTCCAGTACCTCATTTTCTGAACTCCGATTATTGAATGATCGGCGGAATAGGCTATTTAAGATCGTGTGGCTCGCGACGGCAAAAACTACCTGGATTTTGGCCGCGTTTATCCATAGAATGTTTAAGCAAGTTCAATCGCACTTGAAGATGCGACGATGAGGGAATCAGAGTTAACCTGAACAGTTCAATGTTGAGAAGGCATTTACCCTGAGTCGCAATCTGATGTTGAGAACTTAATTAGTGACAGCGTAATCTCCATTCGGCGGAGTGTTCTCATTGCCGTTCTATCTTTGCGAGAACTGCGCTAAGGAGAAGGTCAGGCTGGACTTGACGTTTGCGGGCATCAACCAGCTCTGGCTCCGAACTTCCCCCAACCCGGACGGGTTTGGTCCACCTTGCGAGTTCTGCGATGCGCCTAAGACAATCTACCAGGTACAGATCATCGGCACGCAATTCGACACGGAAGGCCAGCATGTGGAAAAGTTGAAGTCTGAAACGAAACCTGCCTGAACGCGACGAGAGCTGAGTTTTCATCTATGCATTAGCATTACTCTTCATGAGGCGTGGACATGGACCCGATCGGGCTTCACCCAAAGGGTGGAGTTGAATTGAACAAGATCTTCAAATCACTTGCAGAACACCCGAACTATCATCAGGCAGGCGCAGTCGCATCCTTCACGGGAATAGTTAGGAAGGAACCGATCCGGGACGGAACGGGACACGTCAGCCACTTGGAATATGAAGCGTACGACAGCATTGCCCTGACGAAGCTTCAGGAGATTAGGGAATCGATGCTGAAGCATCCGGGCATAATTGAAGTTTCAATTCACCATATCATCGACAAGCTAGAGGTTGGTGAACCCAGCCTATTCGTCGTCGTTCTGGGTAAGCATCGGAGAGAAGTCTTCGCGACTCTTGCGGACACTGTTGAACGAGTTAAGATGGAAGTCCCGATTTGGAAGAAGGAGTTTACGGAGAGGGGTGCTTACTGGGTCTCCACAACCGAAGGCAGTTAACCACTCTTAGTTGTGTAATTTTATATCGTGTTCCCCTGTTACATGGTAGCGGCCTTTTGAGTTGGCGATAAGCGACAAAGCGAGACGATCATTGCAGGAGTTCGGGCTTACAGATTACGAGATTCGCTCTTACACTTCACTCCTGGAGATTGGGCCCGCAACAGCGAGCGAGCTTAGCGAGTCCTCGTCGGTTCCGTACTCAAAGATTTACGAGGTTCTCGGCTCGCTTGAGAAGAAAGGCTGGATTGAGAGTGAGCACGGTCGACCCAGCAAGTACTATCCGAAGCCTCCTTCCGTGGCCATGGAGATCACGAGATCTCACTTGGAGAATTCACTCCGCACCAACGAGGCACTCATCCTAGGAGAACTCCAACCATTGTACGAGAAGAAGGGGGTCCGCGAACGTCCGGACATTTGGATTGTCCGAGGAAACTTCAACGTGCTCGCGAAGATTCGCGAGACGGTCGAGCATGTTCAGAAGGAAATCTTGGCATCCGTCCCACTGCTTCCCGATTCGGTTGCAGACATGCTGATACCGCTCGTGAGGAGCGTGGCTGAGAGGGGAGTGAAGATTCGGATCATGACGATGCAGGGACGTGCTAATGAGGCAATGTCCAAGCTAGCGACCTATTGTGAGATTCGATCACGAGAGCAAATGTTCGGAGGCGGAATAATAGCTGACGGAAAGGAAGTTATCCTGTTACTCGGCCAAGAAGAGGAAGCGGTAAACCTGGCCATCTGGTCGGATCATGTTGGGCTTGCGGGGTTCGCTAAGAACTATTTTGAATTTCTTTGGGAGGACAGCGCTAGCGCTATCGAGAAAGTGAAAAAGAACTGACCGGCGAAGTTTAGGAGGTTAGTACTGAGTGTCGAAGGCGGAGTAGTGGTAATACTGACTCTATCTCTGCGTCGGATTTGATCTCCATCTTTGCCGTTTTTACCCCGGCAGATTCCTCAGCTTCTTGAACCGTATCGACGGCTACGCTGTCCAGGTTTTCGTCCTGTGCCACTTTCTTTTCGAAGTTGGGTTCGATCGGGAAGCTGATCCAAAGGTGTTCGTCGAAATGGACCCAGACTAGGTCCGCTCCTCTTACTCGGTACGCGGGGCACCATTCACCTTCCATGTCGTCGATCTCCACTGCCTCCTGGATTTCAGGAAGTTCTAGGAGGGCCGTGCGGAGGGTGGTGAAGTATTTCTTCTGCTTCGGATTTTTTACCTTCTCGAGGAACTCACGCATCATTTCGATTCACCGGTGTATCATGGTAGGGAAAGGTCAAACTGTCGGAGTATTTGAACATACGCATTCGTTTGAATGGCTCAAACCCATCTTGGCGTCAGGCAAATCTTGCGAATGCTTCTCGAAGGTCTGCCATGAACTTGTTATGCCACTCGGTGAAACCTTCTGGGGATTGAGGGTAGTCTGCGTAATGTTGTAGCAGCTGCCTGTTCTTGGTTGAAGTGTACTGTAATCCCTTGGCTAGTCCGAGTCGAGGCAACGCCCATAGAAGTTTGGATGCTTGGTTTGCGCGTTTGAAGTCTGGTTGTTCTCGCTTTATGATCTTGTCAACATCCTCTTGGCTGAGGAAATGCTTCATGCCGTAGTTCAAGTCATCATTGCTTAAGCGTTGGAGGAAGCGTCTGAGAACTTCAGAGCTTGCCATCCTGTTCCCGTACGTCGCGACGTATTGGGTGTTAAACTTCCAGAGGCCACGCTCCGATACGTCACCCGCCTCCAACGCTTCTGCAACTACTGATCCGGCAATGCAGCTTGCGTAGATTGCGGGGCCGATTCCTCCCGCGTCGATGGGTCGAGGCATCCATGCTGCGTCACCAACAATGAGGTATCCGTTCGCGACTAGGCAGTCGTTCTGTCTTCGAATTGAAACCTGCCAGTTTCCTTTCGAATTTCCCTGGTCTTCTGGTCCCTCAGCCAGTTTCCAGTTCTTGATTGCAGGATTATTGCGCACGTAATCTTCGATTAGGGATGAGAGCGTGTCATGTCTGCCCTGCGCACGGTTTCTCTCAACGAGTATTCGCTGCGCGACTCCGAGCCCAATGTTAGCTTTATTCTCTCCCTTAGGGAAGACCCATGCGTAACCTCCGGGTGCAATGTTCTGGTCAAGGTGGATGAGTGCGTAGTCAGGATCGAAGTACGTTTTATCATCCCTGGCTGCTTCGAATGTGATGATGTAGCGTCCAGTTGACTCCATGTCCTGAACTTTATCAATTTCCTTCTGGATGTAGCTCTTGATTGGCAGGCTGGTCCTAAGACGTGAGGCGGAACCGGTCGCGTCCACCACGAGCTTAGCCCTTTTACTGAAGGTGGAATTGTCCTTCGCGGATCTGCATCGAACTCCCCTGATGAACCCGTCTTCCGCGATTAACGAGTCAGCGTAAGTATCGAACTGCAGCTGGATTCCAAGCTTCTCAGCGTCCCGTCTCTGCCTCTCCGGAAGCAATCTTCTGTTGAGAATGAATCCTTGACCTTCGAAGGCCGCCTTTGACTGATGGTCGGGCGAGTACGCTACGACACCTTGTACGGTCCGTTCAAGTTCAGGTTTCCCGTATCTGATCCCAACATGTGCTTCCAAGAACTCGAGGCTGGCTTTGCTGACAGCGTCCCCACACACCCATCCGCTGCCCGTCTTCTTACCCAACTCCGACTCGGGGTTCCTGTCCATAACCAGGATGCTTAGTTCCTGTTTCGAGTGGTGTGCAATGGATGATGCGGTGATGAGCCCCGCAATGCCTGCGCCTGCAACGATCACGTCATGATCAAATTCCATCGTGAGGATGACACCGCTCGAAACATGCTGTCCAGTAAGGCGAAGCGTGTGCACAAAAATGTTCAGGTTCAGTGAGGAAGCTAAGTGGGTAGGGTGAAAAACATGCTCGGAGGCGAAGAGGACAGCGTGAACTGTTTACTTGCCTTGGATCATGCCGTTTTCAATGGTCAAAAGGTCGGATGATGGTGTGTTGAGAGCGCCGAGTGGGCAGCCGCATCCGGCTGCGTGTCCTTTGCCTTTGCGTAAGCTTCCCTTGTACAGTCCCTGTTCTAGTGTTGTCTTGTTCTCTCGTTCCCACTTCTCGATGGGGATGCCGTACTTTGGTTGAATCGCGTCTCGGTACCATTCGGGGATTACGTTGAACGCACAGAAGGGTATGATTCTGAGGTCGGGGCTCATGTAATGGATGTCGCAGCGGCGTAGCCTTTCCTCGTCGTGGTTGTATTTGTCCATGAAGTGCATCATTCCTAGGAACATTGATTTGTGGTGGAAGGCGCCTAGAGAACCGTAGTCGTTCTTGACCAGGGCGTTGAAGAGTAGTTTGCTGAGCGCTAGTCCTTTGGGTTGCTTGCTTCTGTCGATGAAGGTGCCCATCTTCGCGAGGACTTTAGCGATGACCAGGTACTTGTTCGAGCCGGCTCTCAGTTCATCCGCTTTCTCTTCTAAGTATTCGAGAAGGCCTTCAATGTCAACGAAGGATGCGATTGGAACAAGTTTGTCGCCGTCTTTGAATACGTAGGTGCCTGCTCCGCACGCGAAGTGTATGGATAGCTCGTATCGCGGTCTCTTGGTTAAGGCTTCTACAAAGTGGGTTATTGGTACGCAACTGGGGACGGGGAACCATGAGTCGGATGTGACTTCCCCATTGGTTTGTTCCTCGATTCGCTGGATGCAGTCGGGGATTGTTATTCGATACTTTTCCCGCTCAGACTTCGAAAGCCTGCCAGTAAGCGAGACCGGCTGGAAGTTTACTGCGTGGACAACGTCCATGTTTCTCTGGCCGAATCTGATTAAGCCCCCTAACTCGTGGTCGTTGATGGTTTTGATGACCGTTGGGACTAGGACCACGCCTAATCCTGCCTCTCTGCAGTTCTGTATGGCCATTGGAGCTTCCCAATTATTCTTAGGGTTTGTTCTGGGAGTTACGCCGTCGAAACTCATGTAAACCGTGTTTACGCCTGCCTGTCTGACCCTCCTTGCGGTCGTGGGGTCGATGGCCAT
>JBEKGM010000015.1:0-66989 GCA_050012795.1 Bathyarchaeia archaeon
TTTTCGCGTTCTGCCAACTAGAGTCGAGTAGGATCAGATTGTTTTTGCCCCTTCTTTTGAAGCGTTGATCAGGCTTTACGACAAGCTTCGTCTGGATGAGCCAAGGGTACTGTTCCGGTAAGGTTCTCAAATCGGTGTCAGGTCCGACGGAAATGAATTGATCTTTGACGCTGCATTTCCTGGGCGTGTAGTCTTTGAGGAGGCGTGCTATCATCCGTTTTCCGTCTGCTTCACGTATAGCTTTGTGAGCCATTTTGAATCTCCTTAGTCGATCTTGCTCTTGAGGTTCTCAGCTATCGCGTCCACAAACTCTTCAGTGTAGACCAGCCTATTGTTGGGGCTGGGTAGGGCTATTTTTAGTAGATCGCCAGTCATGATGCCAGATTCCACCGTTTCCAACGCTGAGCGTTCGAGTTTGTTAGCGAACTCGATTACGTCAGCAGTCTTATCGAATTCTCCCCGTTTCCTTAATGCGCCCGTCCAAGCGAAGATAAGCGCCATCGGGTTGGAGGATGTTTTTTCTCCCTTCAGGTGCTTGTAGTAGTGTTTCTGAACCGTGCCGTGTGCTGCTTCGTACTCGAACTGGCCTAATGGGGATACTAGGACCGAGGACATCATGGCGAGACTGCCGTATGCTGAGCCTAGCATATCTGACATGACGTCACCATCGTAATTCTTGCAAGCCCATAGGATCCCTCCCTCTGAACGCATGACTCTTGCTATCGCATCATCGATAAGAGTGAAGAAGTAAGTGATGTGAGCTTGTTCGAATGCGGTCTTCCAATTTTCGAATTCTTCTTTGAATATTTGGGTGAAGCGACTATCGTAGGTTTTTGATATCGTATCCTTGTCCGAGAACCAAAGATCCACTTTTCGATCTAAAGCGTAAGTGAAGCATGCTTTAGCGAACTTGCGAATCGAATCGTCAGTATTGTGAATTCCTTGCAGAATGCCTGGTCCCTTGAACTCGTGTATAAGACGCCTGACCGGTGGGCTTCCGTTGGCTGGAGAGAAGACTAACTCGCCTTTGCCAGGACCTTCAACCCGAATCTCCTGATTCTTGTATACATCTCCGTATGCGTGTCTCCCAATGTGGATTGGTTTTTTCCAAGCCTTGACGGTTGGCGATACATTATTGACGAGGATGGGACTGCGAAATATCGTACCGTCGAGTGCGGCCCTGAGCGTCCCATTAGGACTCGCCCACTCCTTCTTGAGATTATACTCCTTAATCCTATCCTTATTCGGGGTTATTGTGGCGCATTTGACTCCAACCCCATGCCTCTTAATGGCCTCGGCCGCTTCTAGAGTTACTCGATCATCAGTCTTGTCCCTATTCGGTAATCCCAGGTCAAAATACTCAATCTTCATATCGACGTATGGAACGAGAAGCTTCTCTTTGACCATCTTCCACATGACACGGGTCATCTCATCTCCGTCCAGCTCCACGAGTGTGCCTTTCACACGCACTTTCTTGTTGGGCATCTAGCATCAACTCAGTATGTTGAATTCCATGTATTACTTGACGTGCACTATAGATGCAGCGGAATATTCTCATTCTTAATTTGATATCGAAATTCGTAGAATACGCGAAACGTCATCCGGTCTGCGTCCCAACGATGGAAAACAACCACAAGCCATTTTCAATATGTCTTCAAACGGCGACACAGGAAGAGGTCAATGTTGCTGGAAAAACCACGCCTGTTCGGCAATTTAGTTTCACAAGTCATCCGTCAGGATACCTGTAGCTTCTGTGGAGCATGCATGGCAGCATGCCCTATGAACATTCTTTGGCCAGTCGGCGAACAACCAACCATGGTGGGCACCTGTGCACTCTGTGAAATCTGCTATTATCAATGCCCGAACGTGGAATTCTCCAGCAATGACGTGGAAACGTTCCTACATGGAAGGATAAGACGGCCGGATGAGCCGATTGGCATATACCGTCAAGCTTTCGTTGGTCGCGCGTTAAACCCTGAAATCAAGAATCAAGCCCAAGATGGCGGAGTCGTAACTGCACTACTCGCTTACGCGCTCGAAAATAGGCTGATTGATGCAGCAGTAGTCGCTGGCAGAGACGAGAAGTGGGTCGCTCGGCCGAAGGTCGCTACGAAATACGAGGACTTGGTGCAGAACGCTGGAACCAAGTACACGCCAAGCCCCACGCTTCTAGGTGTAAGATCAGCAATTGACGAATATGGTAAATCGAAAGTCGGGCTGGTCGGCACCCCATGCCAAATTCGGGCAGTGAGACGGATCCAAACATCACCGATGGGAAACAGACGCCTGGCACAGGCCATGACTCTATCCATCGGACTATTCTGTATGGAGAGTTACAAGTACGACGCCCTTGTCGAAAATTACCTGATCAGCAAGGGAGTGGACCCATCCAAGTTAACTAAGGTAGGCATCAAGAAAGGACAATTTATCGCAACCAGCGGAGAAGCTGAAGTGTTGCGAGTTCCTCTGAAAGACATCAATCAGTATGTGCGCGGAAGCTGCCACCGATGCGACGACTTTACCGCTGAATATGCAGATATTTCAGTAGGAGGCGTAGGTTGTCCTGAAGGCTACTCTACAGTAATTGCAAGAACCCAAACTGGACTCGACCTCCTAATGGCTGCGTCTCATGCTGGCTTTGTTGAAATACGCGAACTGAAACAAGAAGACAAAGGATTCCAAACAGTACTGAAAATGGCGGGAATCAAGAAGACGAAGAAGACTGCGTGAGAATACAGAGCTTAAGGGCTAAGGCTAACAGTTAGATGAGCGGAGCCCTTAACTCATAAGTACAAGTCGCTCTTCTCACTACGTGAAAACCGCGATGTCCCAAACCGATTTTGTAATGGATCCCAAGATGACGATGGGACCCGTGGCTCTACGAGTTAAGGAATACGAATCCACCATTAAATTCTATACTGAAGACCTCGGCTTGCGAATAGTACGGCAAGATGAAAACATAAGCGAACTTGCACCCGCCAATTCACCTCAAACCCTAGTTACCCTTGTGCATGATCCAGACGCAAAAATTCCCTCACACAACTCAGCAGGACTCTACCACTTCGCTATACTCCTCCCAAGCAGAGCGGATTTAGCGAAAGCCTACCTCGCACTTGGAAAAGCGGGTTTGGCGTTTGATGGATACGCAGACCACATCGTCAGCGAAGCACTCTACTTAACCGATCCAGAAGGAAATGGAATTGAGATCTATACAGATAAGCCTAGGAGTGCATGGGGACTCGACGCCGACGGCACACCACAAATGGGCACCTACCCACTTGACATTGATTCTCTCCTGTTAGAAGTAGAAGATAGAGCAAACGATGAACTGGAAGCCATTAATGACGCAGTCATAGGGCACGTCCACCTTAAAGTAACAGAGATCCGACAATCAACTAACTTCTACCATTACCGACTGGGATTGGATTTGATGAATTACTGGGATAGCGCCGCATTCCTCTCCGCCGGGGGATACCACCATCACGTAGGAATCAACACATGGGAGAGCTCGTTAGGTCCAACAGTTGAGGAAGGACGCGTAGGGTTGGAGTACTTCACAATCTGCGTCCCAGACCCATTAATCGCAAGAGAACTTTGTTCGAGACTCGGAGGCGCAACTCAAGACGAATCGATATTTCATGACCCTGATGGAATCAAGTTCGAAATCAAAGCGCATACAAGGGACTAGCCCGTTCCGGACAAGTAGCAAGATTGCCTGCAGCCGAATATCTGATATCTTCTACCAGCTAACCAGGTGTAGAGTTTTTGAAAAGTAGTCGATTTGAAAATTCGGCATAGGAAACCAACAGGGCAAAGATATGTGCAGACTTCTGAGATTGCCTGTGGTCCTGAAAATAGTTTGCCGTCCGCTCGGACTAGGTGCATTTGTCCTTGCAGATCTTCAGTAGTCAATTTGTACTTGAATTCAACTTGATCCGATATCGTCTGATACGGGACGAATCTGAAGAGCGAATGCCGGTCTAATACGTTAAGCAACCTCACGGCGGCAACACACAAGTTGCATACGCCGTCAAAGATTAGATAGGGCTTTGCCAAAGAGGATGCCGTTCTATTTTGCATTCTCCAAGTTGGCTGCGATCGAGTCAGATGTCTTCATCGGTAGCGGCTGGTAGAAGTGTGTGAATTGACACTCACTACAGTAATTCATACCACATTCCTTACAGTAGCCTAAAGGTCTCTTACCGGATCCACATCGGCAGACGGTGCTACTCATGGCTGCTCACCGTCGACGAGGTTTTCTGGATACGTGAGCATATCTCGATTTTCTGGATACGTGAGTATGCTTCTTCTTATGCACGACTCTACGTTGAGTTCTGCCACGCCTTTTCTTTGCGTGTTTTTTGGGTGGTTTCATAGTTGAAGTGACGCTGTCAAACATCTTCTCATCGATTAGATGCAGAAAGAGCAATAGTGCTAGGATTGCGATTAAGGCCCGGTTTTGAGTTCGCTTAGATTCGGTCTTCTTCCTCATAACGGTTGATCTTGCTCGACGTGCTGCGCGCTTCTTTCGTGCCATATCCTCGATCTTACCTTCACCCTGCTTAATACTTACGTTAAGTCCATTCCAGATTGGCAAATAAATTATATACAATCAGACCTTGGCTTCGACTCATGTCCAAGAGTCCGGTAATTGGCCAGATCCTAGACAGCTACAAACCGATATGGGCGTTGAACCATGCTGCAAGCCTGTTTGAGTGGGATCTGGAGACTTACATGCCGGTCGACGGCGCCAAACCAAGAGGCTTTGCGGAAGCACAGCTTGCTTTGATCCGGCAGCAAAAAGTTCTAAGTCTAACAGGAGACGTGTCGAAAGCTGAGAAGCTGGATGACCTCAGCGATTACGAAAAAGGCATCATTAGGACCATCAAACGGGAATTGAAGTACTACACACGTATCCCTCCCGAGCTTGTTGAGGAACTCACGAGAACGACAACTGAAGCATCAGTTGTGTAGAGAGAGGCAAGGAGGCGTTCTGATTTTTCACTTTTCGAACCCTACCTTGAGAAAATCGTACTGTTGAAGCGAAAGGAAGCAGATAAGTTAGGTTATGAAGGCCACCCGTACAACGCGTTGATGGACCTGTTCGAAGAAGGCCTCACGACCCATGACGTTGACAGAGTTTTCTCTCCGCTAATTACGGCCCTGAAGAGAATACTTAGCAGGATAGTCTCTTCGAAATCTTTCCCCAGCAGCCATAAACTCGAGGACGTTGCATACGACGAGCAAGACATGAGACGCGTGAATCAAGAGGTTCTGCGAATTCTTGGAATGCCTGACAAGACATTCCGAATGGACGTCTCAACGCATCCCTTCACGAGCGGAATGTCCTTGGACGATGTGCGAATTACAACGAGGTACGAGGGAAAAAGCTTCAGAGAAACCATCTTCTCAGTAATACACGAATGCGGCCACGCATTATACGACCTTCAAGTCGACCACTCACTGCAGTATACTCCTCTTGCAGGCGGACCGTCACTAGGAATCCACGAATCACAATCAAGGTTCTGGGAAAACTTCGTTGGAAGAAGCAGAGAGTTCACGAACCTTCTATACCCCATTCTGAAGAAGCATCTCACATTTGTCTCGGAGTACTCGGAAGATGACATTTACAGATACTTCAACCTCGTAAGGCCTAGCCTCATTCGTGTAGCTGCAGACGAAGTAACCTACAACTTCCACATAGTCGTCCGTTATGAAGTTGAGAAGAAACTCATCAGTGGAGAAGCAAAGGTTTCCGAGATACCGAAAATCTGGGATGATATGATGGAGGAATATGTCGGTATAAGACCGAAAACTCTTGCTGAAGGCGTTCTTCAGGACGTCCACTGGAGTGGAGGCATGATAGGCTATTTCCCTACATATTCCCTCGGAAACGTTATCGCGGGAATGATATCCAATCGTATGCAACGCGACTTAAGCGTCCCGGACATCGTAGCGCGCGGAGACCTCGGCCCCATCAAGTTATGGCTAGAAGAGAACATACACAAATGGGGGTCAATCTACTCTCCCAAAGAATTACAGAAGAAGATCCTCGGAGATGCATACAATCCGGAATATCTGGTAAAGTACTTGGAAAAGAAGTACCTGGCTTAGATCCAGCCAAAGACACATAAACGGCCACGAAGGCGTAAATTATGCAGAAGGGTTGGTGCTTTGCCGAAGAAACGAAATGTAAACCCAGCAATCGCTGGACTTCTTTCCCTGATAGTTCCAGGCCTAGGTCAGATTTACGCTGGAAAAGGCGGCCGTGATGCAGCAATCCTAGTTGCGGGAATCATAGTTGGCACATTGGCATTGATCTGGCAAACTCTCTATGCCGCTTATCCCTCTAATGTGATGACGTACCCCTACCCACTTTACAGAATCAGTCTAGCTGCATACGCAGTGGTATTCTGGATATGACAGATCATAGATGCGTACAGGATTGCAGAGCAAAGACGCACGTAAGAGAGTACTCTGCATCGCAAGACGCTTCGACACGCTCTCTATCAATTCACAGGCTGCATGTGTCTTGTGTCTACTCAATTCCCCATCTTATTCTGTTCCAGACTCGTTCATGCAGGAAGTAAGCTGCGGTCGTGTAGATGTTGCTGATAACCATGAAACCGATAGCGACGTCAACTCTATGCGTAAGAAGGTAGATTACAGAAAAGTCCAGAATGATAATCACAATTCTGTATGTGATTGCTTTAACTAGCGACCGCTTAGTTGTTCTATTATGCATGTAGGCTCACTAGCCGCCTCAGCAATTTTAGCCGACACAAGGTAGACAAGTTTATCCCTGCACTTGAAAGAAATCTGAGGCTAGTAACTCGCTAATCTATCCAACAATCCAAGTAGCAAACTGAGTTGGCAACCGGCTGAATTGAGTACCGGGTTTGCTGATGGCTGGTCTCCCTATGGATCGCATAGAACTTGTCTTTGAGCTCGCACGGTGCTTTACGAAGCAATTCTGACATGAGAAAAGGTAACACTAATCATATCTAGACACATATCAGATCTCTGTTAATGAGAGCGTAGAAGCCTAGCAAAAGTCCGCGTTCCATTGCGCATGACCGATACCATCATGCTTACATGCCCAAGTGTAAGTCAGCGAAACACAGATCACAGAATGCTATCGATATTTGTACGCCGCGAATTTCCACACTATTTCAGAGGTCACTGACTTCTCGGTGTAAAGACTGCAGATCGAAGGTCATTTCCTTTGATATACCCTTGGAGGCTTGGGATGACAGGCCAGGTGATGCCGAATTAAACTGACAAGCCGTGAAAGCAACTGCCTTGCTTTGATTGTTGACAGATCCAGCAATAGGCTTTCTGCATACTTTACGCTAGTGAACCAAGATGAAACACATATCGTACATCGTTCTTCCGTTCCTGTTAGTAGTAGTGGTCTTTGTATCCGCAGTAGTTCCTGGCTTCAGCACTGTGACGACGACAATGGGATCTCTCGATCTAAGTCCAAGCAGAGGTCCAGTCGGAATAGATGTTGAGATTACGGGTGAGGCCACAACCAATGTCACTAACCTAGATCAGAGTTGCACTATCTTCAGCCCTTCTAACCCCGCGATAATAACGGCCGCAGCTTGCGTCATAAACGGTGACGGGAGTACCAGTGGGAATTTCACGGGCAGCTTTACGGTCGGAAATATTCCTCTGGGTGAATATGTGATCGAGATCACGGCTTGCGCTGGCAACAACGGTTGTGCTCCAAGCAAAGGAGATTGGGTGCAAACCATTTTCGTTGTGCAGGGCAGTCCAACAATCTGGACCCCTTATGGCTTATACGGTGTTCCAGGCAACACCTTGCAGGTGTACGGCTCTGGGTTCTCTTTGAATGACAACTCATGTACACTATCTGGGGAAGCTGTAGAAGGTTCGGCCATAAGTTGCCGTATCTCCGGGGGTTCGTTAACAGCATTGTTTGTCGTTGCAAATGTTCCAGGTGGCTACTACGAGCTAGCTGCGACGGGCAATACGGGTGATTCTGCTAATGCCGTTGTTGGGGCCTAACATAGCACAGGATCAGTCTGACGGTTTCCAGTAGGCGGTTAAAGCACAGCTAAACGGTGCCGGGTTTGTTGGTGGCGGGCCCGCGGGGATTTGAACCCCGAACCCTCCACAATCTTGGGTTTCCTCTGTTCTTTTCGTAAGCATGTAGATTCCTTCGTGTCTACTATAGGGACGCAAGTGCCATAAAATTCTTGTGTCTATAGTAGGAACGCGAAAATCTAATGTTTACGCGCATCCTAACCGACCTAGAGCGTAGGCGAATCAACACGTTTCTCCGACAAGACGGAGAGAAGGGGGCTCCCATACGCAAGATAGCAAATCGAGCTAGAAATCATATGCCGCAAATCAGGGCGGACATGGAGTTAATTGAAAAGCTGTTGGAAACCTACGCCAAAGTCTGAGGGTTTTCGTATCAGTTTAGGCGGATTAGTAGCTTGACTGAGCCTAAATTACGGTCGCAATCTTCCGAGACTTCATATCGAAGGCGAGTAGGTCTTCCATGCTGTTTCCGTGAAGATTTAGCAAAGAACGGGGTGTTTTGTGGCGTGTAACATAGAACCTAAAGAGCAAATAGTCAACAACAGAGGATTCTAACAAGTTGGTGTTCTCGTGTCAGAATCCAAATCGGACCCGCCCGAGATGAGGATTCAGATTGTGACTGCCAAAGGGTACAGGAATGAGATTGATTTGCTAAGCGATGAGGTACTGAGGCCATTTGGGAAGACCAAGAAGGATGTGTGGTCTGTAAGATGGAGCGATCACTTCAGCGACTCAGTCTATACTGAGCTGGATCTCGCTAGTCCTCGTCATCCGTTGATAGGCAGCGGATCGGCAACCATGTGTTTTCGCGGCGGAGAGGTGGGCGAGATGTCGGATATTTTTTATCAGGATTACAACGACGCGCACAATCATTTTGCAGGGAAGCCTCACTGGAATCATGAGAGACGCTACAAGATGGATGGTCAGAACCATACTATGAGAAGCATCCCGCGGGAACACACGTTGTTGATTGGGCACCTTGGATTCAGATATCTGCGTCTGGCTCTGATGGAACCCTTTTTCTCAAGAAGATGCCTTGGATTCCAAAAGTCTGAACATTCATGCGCTCTGGTAAATCGGCCGTTCGCTTTCGAAGACGAACAAGTAATATGAAAACGTGAGCCTCTTGGTAATTCAATTTACCGCTATCCACCAAGCAAAGAGAAGCAGTATCGAAGGCGAAGGCTGAAAACGTCTAAGAGTTAGAATTGGAAACGCAGTCGGAAGAAGCAAGACGTCAAGAAATGAGACGTTCAGATTTCCCGATACCACCTATCGCGATCGTCCGTCGGCGTGAAGCCTCTCTTAGCATACCAAGACTCATACTCAGGTGGGACGTTTACCGCAAAGAATTTTGTTGCTCCTCGTGACTTGGCGTATTGGATCATGATGTCTAACAATTCTGACCCTCTTCCTTGCCGCCTCAAAGACTCCTCAAAGATTTCAATGTCAAAGAGGGCAGCGGAGTTGGAGGGGTAGAGGTAATCCTCATCGTCGGACATCGTAGGTTTATAGTAGATCTCTAGGACGACCTTTCCGATCTGACCATATAAATCACTAGAGAGGGAGAATTGATCGAACTCTACATTTGAGCGTGTCTCTCGTCTTAGTTTGATAGTCTCGCCACGTTTCGTCTTTGCTGAAAACTCCATCGGCTTCAGCTCTCAGAACTCTTTCAATATCCACCAAATTGGATCGACTGTAGGAGCGAAACCTGCCTTAACGAAAAATCCCTCGCTTTCGGGTTTGACATAATGCGCATAGAATCTTTCTGCTCCCCGTGATTTGGCGACTTCTTTCATAAATCCAAGCAATTCGAACCCAATCCCCTTGCGTCTCCATTCCTCTTGGTGGATTTTTATGTCCCACAATACGGCGGATTTTGCCTCTATCTTGAAATTATGTCTAATACCTTGCTTATAGTAAATCGAAAACCAAGCGAACCCGAATTCCACTTTTCCATTTATCCCTTTAAATTCATTCGGAACCTCTAGAATGAATCTACCCCTGCCCTTGTCCTTGCGTCGTAGGTCGAAAAAGTCTATTCTGACCCTCAAGTCCCGTGGGCCTTTTTCCATAGGCAATCCTTTGCGTAGACGGCGGACTGCTTCATTCGTAGCTGGAGAAGTCAATATTCCGTCTCCGCGTTCACTTAGGCCATATGCTGAAACTAACGCTCAATCTTCTGCATGCGTGACGTGTTTACTCCTGTTTGTGGCAGTAACAGTCGCAATCTGGTTCTGGTTTCATGTTGTAGTGAAAGTGAAGAGGGATCGAGCCTGACTGCATCAAACGTAACTGATCGTCATGCAGTTTCTTACACTTGAAGCTATGCGGTTTTATCGGGTGCTGCGGCGCTCTCAGAATGGTTACCATTGAAGAGACTAGGGTTTCAGGATACCCTTGGGCGGAAGCGTACAAGTCGTAAATTCCAGAAGCCAAGCCACTTACTTCGGTTGATGGGAAGTAACCGACTGAATCTCTTCGCTGAAGATCGGGGCGGTCTGCTCCTGTGTATGGGTCAAGAGGCATGATCATCTTAGCTACGATTCTGCACTTGCCCCACATGGAAGGTGAAAGAGTAGTTTCCCAAGGACACTATTCGCCACCAGATCAGACAATTGTCTAACCTCGATGGCAATGACGTTGTTTTCAGCAGTAAGGTGAGCTAAATATGAAAAAATTCGGGCGTTGGTTTCCTCTAAGAGGTTGCCGCTGCTTCTCAATGATTGTAGATCCACAGCAACAGAAATCGGACTATCTACTTTAGTTGGATTTTTTTCAATCACTTGTACGTGCTTTACAATCTCCTTCTTGCAATCGGCGGCACTCCCGATGTCGTTGGAATCAAATTCGATTGTCCTAAGTCCAGCGACGTCAAACGGAATTTTTTGCCCTTTTTCAATTATCTGTATAACATGTTTCTTAAACGAATGTCGTACCGCCAATTCATAGAAAACATTCGCATTAGGGCCTGTAAGATCAGCAATGGCTAATGGATCTTCAATGAGGTGTCGGATTACCTGTGACGTGATCATCCCTGGCTCCGATATCGTGTCGGCTCTTACAGGATTGTAACCGCATTCCTGAGTCGCAGGTTCGATTACGGCTTTCATGATGTTATCGGAACGCCGTCGGATGTCACTGCCCTGATCACCGATGGGTGCAATAACGAAACATGTCTTCAGTGTCTCTTTAGTCAACAATTTCCCCGATTAGACTCGTATTCTGAGGTTGTAAGGTTTCGTATTACATACGTTCTGTTTCCGCTTTGTCAGCAGCATCCAAGAACTTAATTCTGCTGAGCCGTGAATATCCATTTGCTTTTGTTTGGTGACTCTGTGTTGAGAGTTAGTCCCGATCAGGCGTTTGACAGTTTCAGAAAATTCACCACTAGTGAATCGCGAAACCTATCTGAATCTGACACAAGATCGAAGATCATTGATCCTCTGCTTACCACATGTCTAAACTGGCAAGAATCTGACATAGCGAGAGAAGAACATACTGACAACGGGTACCTAGATTACGTATTGAGAGTTCGAAATAGGAATGTTCTGGTAATAGAAGCTAAGAGAGTGGGCAAATCCTTCACGTTACCAATCACGTTCAACTTCAAGAGAAGACTCAAAGTTCGCTATATCATATCGACGGACGATCTGATCAAGAAAGCGATGCTCCAAGCACAATCATATTGTGCTTCCAAAGGCGCTAGATTCGCAGTTGTTACTAACGGAGATCAGTACATTGTCTTCGAAGCTTTGGGCACAGGGGAGAACTGGGACGAGGGCAACTGCATCCTGTTCTACAATCTTAACGATATTGAGACGCATTTCACCGAGTTTTGGAACATTCTGAGTAAGGATAGTGTAGAGAACAATGCCTTAGTAGATCTAATCTCCAGAAAAGTGGACGAACTCACGTTTGTCCGCGTTATTGACGATGTACACTTCAAGAATGAAAGACAACCTCGAAATGATCTATCTCGCTACATGGCTCCAATAATATCCTATGCGTTTCAGGAGATTACTGATCCCGATAAGGTCGACATGCTCAAAAATTGCTACGTATATGAAAAGGAATTCGAACAAGTTGACACATCACTGAAAGCACATTTCTCGAAAGACATGCCACCTGTCTACGATGAGCACGCGATTAAGAAGATAATAGAGGACGACAAGAGCGCAGACCCATTCGGAAAAGATATCGGTAGATTTCGCAAGCTATTGGATGAGGACTACCAGGAGTCAATTATATTTCTGCTATTGGGGCGAATAGGTTCAGGCAAAACCACTTTTGTATACAGGTTTTTCCAAGCTGTCTTGACGCCAGACGAAAGTAGCAAGACGATATGGATCTACGTGAGCATGAGAGATGCGCCAATAGAAGAAGACTCGATCAGACAATATATCCTCGATAGCATTGTTGCAGACCTTTCGACACGATATTCAAAGATAATTTCGAATGTAAGAGATAAGGTGGGGTATACCAGCAAAATATCTGCGTCTGTGGATGATATCAAACCTCTCTTTGCGATTCTCAAAGCGTTGCATTACACAATCTACCTAGTAATTGATAATGTGGATCAACATAGGTCGAAATCTCTGAACTACCACGAACTCGCGTTTCTTGAAGCAAATAATCTGACAAAATCCCTTAGAATTATGACAATTCTAACACTCCGAGAAGAGTCATTTTACACTTCCAAGACTACTGGAGTGTTCAACGCATATTACGTAAACAAATACCTGATACGTGCTCCAGACTTCATAACGCTCGTATTGTTTAGATTGGATTACGTCTTGGCGAACTTGAATTTATCAGACCCCGAATTTCGCAAATTGGTGAAGACCAATTTGGAATTTGGTCACAGGATGGTCATCATACGAGATTTTCTGAAAATCGTTAGGGACTCCATCCAAAAAACGACGACACGTGGCATATCCGCATTTATGAAAAACATTTCTGGCGAGAATATGCGGATGGCGTTAGAGCTGTTCGCTAATTTCTTGATATCGGGAAACACCAAAATCGATGAAATGCTCACCGCATACAAGAACTCTGGTTCTTATCAAATTGCCTATCATCAGTTTCTAAGATCAATCGCGCTCGGCGAATACAGATACTATTCACAGGAACATAGCCAGGTGATGAACGTATTCGATTTTAATTCTGAATATTCGAATAGCCACTTTCTGTGTCTTAAGATCCTGAGCTATGCCAAGGATCATATGAACAACGACTCGGAAATAGGAAGAGGGTACGTCTCGATAAACATGGTTAGAGGCTTGGCGGCAGATGTCCATATCAATACCAGAGCAGTTGAGGATTCTCTCCTTAGACTCGCTAGATTCGGTCTAATAGTGCTGGATACGCGTTCGCCAGAGACACTCGACGATGCATCGTTCTTTAAGATAACAGAATGTGGCGCTTACTACTCAGATGTTCTAATCAATAGATTTGCTTACACCGATCTCTTGGTATCTGACACACCGATAGCTGATATCGACCTTGTTACTGATTTAAGGAACGTCATCCACTTTTCAGGGCTCACCTCGAGGTTTGATCGGACAAGGCGATTCATTCGTTACCTGCATGAGATGGAGGAACGGGAAATGAACTTGAATCCAGAATACCGCGGAAGTCCGTTGGCTAAATATCGCTTTACTTCGAAAATGGAGGCTGAGTTCAATAGGGAAGAAAAATACATTTTGAGTCAAGTCACGAAAACCATGACCGAGTGAGCATCTGCGAATAATCAATAGCTAAGCTACGGCGAATTCCCAACTTACTGTTGGGGAACGTCACTGAGGAAAAAATACAAAGCGATGAGTATTATTGCTCGCGTACTTGACAAGAGATCTGCTGATTTTTCTTCTTACAAAGGTCTTCAGCAAGCTGTAACTTTCTTCAATCAGGCTTCTTTGCTTTCACGACCTTGGGCCGCTGTTTTCGTCTCGAATACGTGAAACATGTCCTGGTTTACACTAGCATCGCGTGTGCGATTTCGAGTCAAGTGAATGATTACTTATGGCATGCAAAAATGTTAAGCCCAAATGAAGACCTGAGCATAGCCAAGGTAACATCTCTTTGGCTAATGTCGAGAGGAGATAAGTGGGATTCACCTCACAGAAAGTTAGACGAAGCGAAGAGGACTGAAAGGTGAAGATACATTGAGCATTCCAGAATACTACGGGTCGACCATCGATGCGATCGAGAGGGAGCTGCGGGGGAGCGATAAGCATTACATTCGCGAAGTCGAGATCGAGAAACTGGTTGCATATTACGTTGAACGCTTCAGCCTCCCGCTCCTTATTGTGAAATTCGATCAGGCTGTTATGATAGAAGATGAAAAGGTCTCTCAGCATAGCGAAGGGGAGATTCAGCTCACAGTCGGATTCCCAATAATGAACGAGCCAGGCATTGACGAAGTCGTAAGCAGAAGGGCAAATCCATATCATCCGTACTTTTCGATGGAGCTAGTCGGTGATAAACTGCAAACAACAGTGAGCATCAAGCTCATCTCAGACACACCAGAGCAGCAGGTAAATGAAGTAATCAGAGTTGTCAAAGAAGAAGTGAGCAACAAGAACTCTAACGTGAAGGAAGGCAACGGCTATCTAGAACACGAGGTCAGAAGACGGATTAATGAATTGAAGGCGAAGTATGCGAGAGGTGATCAAATACTCCAGAGGATCACTGAGCGTATTCCCATAAAGCTTGAGAAACGCTCTACTCCACTATCGACTGTCGATTTTCAAGTTAAGAAGAAAATTCTCCCTATTATGCCGTCGATAACTAAGAACGAAGAGCCACAGCTTTACCTTGAGAAAGACAAAATTGAGGCCGTTATCGAGCTACTTGGAAACGGAGGACGTAGTTGCGAGATCACTCCAAGAGTGTTTTCAAAACTGCAGGAGGAAGACCTTCGAGACGTGCTGCTAAGCTGGCTCAACGCTGTCTTCGAAGGTCAGGCAGGTGGCGAGACCTTCAGTAAGAAAGGCAAAACCGACATCCATCTACTATTATCGAACGGCGAGATTTTGATATGTGAATGCAAAATCTGGAATGGGGAGAAATACGTTGTAGAAGGAATCGAACAGCTCTTCGATTACCTCACATGGCGAGAGAACTTCGGAATAATCATCGTCTTTTGCAAACAGAAGTCCTTTAGCGACTTGATCGCCAAGACCAGAACAGCAGTTGAGAAACACTCAAGTTTTGTCAAAGGCAGTCTTATTGAGAAGTCTGCCTTCCATTTTGCGGCCTTGCACGTTTTTCCAGAAGATGACTCAAAGAGGGTGGAAGTTCACTACTTGCTCTTCAACCTATACTACGAATGATTATCGCTCTATTCGTTCTGTGGACCATTGTCATCTCACCGAACCAATACCAGAATGGCTGAACCTTCCGTGAAAGACGGACAGATGAATCGAATACAGAAAGCAATAAGTCAACATAAAAAGGACCAGAAACAGAGAAAAAGAAAAGAAAAATCACGACTTGGCTCGCAGCAACTTGCGCCCACGGAGAAAGACAGGATCATGCGCTCCGCTAGATTGCGATGATCGGTTGGCAACTAGGTAACTAACGCGATCACTAAATCAACCGTAACACGAAAGAATTAACTCAATCAGCCGTTACGTTCTCCAACTATCTTGAAAGGCACTATGCTTCTGCAACAATAAGGTGTCGCTGATCTGCAGTCACCGCAAATCTGACTACTTTCTTTTCTTGAACAGCTTGTTTTCTCCCACGTCGCACACATAATCAAACCCCGCTTCTATCAACTGCTGCGCTTCTCCGACCGTCGTGGCAACCTTACTGACATACTCATCCGATTCAAAATTCACTAAATGCGTGTAAATCAACGTGTTTTGAATGGCTCTGTGACCCAACTTCTCTTTGACCAGAAGCAGGTCTCTGGTTTTGGAGTACAACATCGTTGCATAGAAATGTCGCATAGTGTGGAAAGTTATGGCCTCAATTCTAGGGTTCTGCAGTTTATCCGCTACGCGTCTTCTTTGGTTGATGTAGTGGCGTCGAAATGTGTGAATCATATTCTCTTTTGGCGTCTTCGGATTCCTGAATATCAGAGGCCATTTTCGTGGGAGCCTGTTTAGCATCGCAGTCAGGTTGTTGCTGAGCTTCAGTTGTCTCGCGTGGCCGTGCTTTTCTGGTGTGACATTTACTGTTCCTCTGTTTAGGTCAATATCTGTCCATTTGGTGTCGAGTGCTTCTCCAATGCGCATGCCTGTTTCCTTAAGTAAGGTTAACAGACAGATGCGGTTTTTCTTCCAACACCAGAGATTAGGCTATTCACCTCTGATTCCAAGGGAATGAAGGGTAGTTTTTCCGTCACTCTATACTTTGGTCTCTCCCATCTGAGATCTTTGTACTTGCAGAAACCCGCGTAATCGTCGCATATCTTCGACTTGCGAGTCTCGCTTACGTCAGCTCTGGCAAGATAGGCTCTCACGGCATCAGGGCTTAGCAGGTTGGTTCTTCGAGCGACCGCCTTAAGGGTTTTAACGGCTCCCTGGATTGTTGCTGGTCTGTATCCTTCTTTTTGCATGAAAAAGGCGAATGCTGCTATTTCTGGAAAGGGGCCTGGTTTTGTTGGTGGCGGGCCCGCGGGGATTTGAACCCCGGACCCCAGGCTTCTCCCGCACTAGGCGTTTAGAGGGCCTGTGCTTTTGACGCTTAGAGATTAAGCGCTATCCAAACTGAGCTACGGGCCCGGCTCACACACTACGATCCCTCATCGTGCTTAAAGTTGTCCATCACTCTATGAAAATCGCTGGCCGATACGGTTCGGCTAGTTTAGCCCTCATTTTGGGGTCATACAGGGCGACATCATCCTCGCTGTGAACCTCAACAGGCACCTTCAGCTCTCTCGAGAGGAAGGATTTGGATTCAGCGAGAACGCTCGTTTCATCAAGCTCGCCTACTGAAATCCTGCGCTTTCTCAAGTCAGTGGGCATCATCCTCACGAGTTTCACTACTTTAGCTGCGAACTTGGGCAGGTCCTTCTGTGATGCGACCTTCGCAGTTAACATCTCTCGTATGAGGCCGTCCAGAGTTTCAGGGTGGGTGTCGGCGCGTTGCAGGGCCTCAATCACCACGCGCCACTTCCATTTAGCGGCTGAGTAATAGTGAATCTTCTTCGGAACAATCTTCGTGGTGTTGATTATCTCCTGCGTGTCTTCGAGGATTTGTTTCACAATGCCCTCTAACTCATCTGCTTTGAACTCTATCTCCGTCTGCGGAAAGTCTGGCCAGTTAGCTGTTGATACGTAGCCGTCCTGTCCCATCATCCTCCAGGATTCCTCCGCCAAGTGAGGTGCGAAGGGAGCTATCAGCCGCGTCCAGACGGATAGTGCACTCCTGATGGTAGTTGCATCGGCCTTCTCTGCTCTCCTTTCGTACCAACGCAGATCATTCCACACATCGTAGATGGCTGAGGAGAGAGCCGTGCGAGTTTTCAGTTTCTGCAGGGATTCAGAGACTGTTCTAGCCCTTGATTGCATTTTGCTCGTCAACCATTTCTCGAGATGACCATTCTCTGCGCGTTCATTATACCTCGACTTCTCTCCAATCAAGCGGAGGAACGATTCTAGTCGATTCTGCACGTCTCTAGCGTTATCCATGCGCCAGTCTGGATCGTCCATTCCTTCTGCCGCGAGTAGTGCGGTGCATCGGACTGTATCGGCTCCGAACTCAGCACATGCCTTCCACAATGGCACGAAGTTTCCTTGGGATTTGTGCATCGGCCTGCCCTCCGCCAACATCCAGCCGTTCACTCCAATAGCTCGAGGCCAGTACTTTGATTCAAAAAGTGCCACGTGATGTAGGATAAAGAAGCAGAGATGGTTTCCGACCAGATCCTTGCCTGAATTTCTCAAATCAACCGGGTACCAGTAAAGGAACTCTTGCCTCAATTGATCCAGAATGGTTCTTTCGATTCCGTATTTCGTTGAGATCAGTTGCGGTTCTCCTTTTCCGTAGTATACGTAATCGAATACTTCTGGCTCCAGCTGTTCAGGTTTAATCTGGCCCGCGTTCACGAATTTGCTCACCATGTAGTATGCCATGTAAATCGTTGAATCGCTCAAGGTCTCGACAATCCAGTCGGGACTCCACGGAAGAGGGGTACCCAAACCAGTTTTGCGGGCGCATGGCCAGTCTTGCAGCCAGTCAATCACTCCGTCGAACCAGCTTCGAGCTTCCTCCGGATAAAACGCCATTTTTGAAATGGCTTCATGAGCCATCAACTTCCAGTTTGGATCAGAATATTTCAGAAACCATTGATCCTCGAGAACCTTGGCAACGCATTCCGTAGTGCATCGACAAACCACTTTTTGCGGCAATTCATACATCACGTCAGCGATACCTTTCTTCCGAAAGTCTGCGACTAGTGACTGCTTGACGTTCGCTATCTTCACGTTAGCATAGGGACCGCAATTGTCTCTGAGAATGCCATTATGGAATTCTGCTTTGTATATTTCTTTGGTTGCCTCTTCAGCCAGCGAATCGTTCTGGTCGCGGATGTGCATCCGATCAACAATTTCAATTGCTGGGAAGTCTCCGTAGCCTTCAACTGAGATGACTGAAATGGGCTGTATACTCTGAACATCTTGTTCTGGAATTGAGAATTTGGTTAGAACTGCCGCGTTGCGCTGTAAGTCTCTTAGCGCTAGCCAATCGTATGGTGCATGAGCAGGCACGCTGTAAACTAATCCCGTTGCGTTCTCAGTGTTAACGAATTCTCCGGGTAGAATCAGTAGCTTTCTTCCCAGGATTGGGTCCGTGCACTGTTTTCCCGCGAGCTCGGCGCCTTTCAGGCTTCGAACGACATTTACTTGTTTAAGCTGGTTTCGCAGTTTTTCGCAGGCATGTTGGCTTATGATCCACCGTTCCGAGTTGACCTGCGCTTCCACGTATTCTCCGTTAGGGTTCACCCAGAGGTTTGTGACCCCGTAGATTGTTTCAGGCCTGAACGTTGCGCAAGGAAGAGATACCTCTCCCAATTTGAATTTCATGAGAATGAATTCTTCAGGCCGAACGCCTTCCCCCTCTAATCGATCGGCATCTCCGGTTGGGCTTTCGTCTTTAGGGCACCAGACTACTGGATGAGTACCTTTGACTACGTACCCGCGGTCCCTTAGTCGAAGATACTGCCACACGACGAATTTGTTGAATGCGGGATTCAATGAACTTGTGTGGAATTCTCTGCGCCAATCTATTGACATTCCTAACTTCTTGACTGCGGCACGATTAGCGTCAGTGTAGTATCGAGCCATGTAGACTGGGTCGACGAATCGTTTCAGATGTTCTTCAGGGACGCCGTCAACTTCCAGGATTGGTCGAATGACTTTCTCGTCACCCATCTTGATGCGTTCTGCTGCACCTGCAACTGTTTTGCCTGTCCAATGCCATGCCCATGGGTAAAGAACGTTGTAACCTCGCATTCGCATGTATCGAGCATAAGCATCTATCCTAGCCGCTGTATACCCGCTACCCACATGCAGTGGGCCACTCATGTACGCAAACGGAAACGTAACGAAGCATTTTGCACGCTGCGAATCGGGATCTGCGTCAAATAATCTCGAACCTTCCCATGCGGTTTGCCATTTGTTATCAATAGTCTTCCAGTCAACAGGCATCTTGATCATCTTGCCAACATAGTTTTCAGTATCTCTTCAGCACCCTTAGTAACCGATTGGGCGTTGTCTTTCTTACCGCCTCCCTGTCCGAAGTAGTCTCTCCCACCACCTCCTCCGCCTAGCAGAGCCGCGAGTTTTGCTGCAAGGCGTCCAGCATTTACTCCACTTTGTATGGCATTCTTTCCCGCACCAACGAAGACTCTGGCCGAGTCTTGAACGAGTAGCAGAACAGTCACGGCGGTTGGGTCCCGTTCAACGATCAGGTTGTTGACTAAGATTACGTCATCTTCGGTACCACGCGTGTACATTGATTCGCATAATCTTACTTGCCCCACATTCTTAGCGCGTCGGAGGAGGTGATCTGCCTCTCGCCCTGCCCATTCCCTTGTGAGTTCAGTTAGCCTTTGGGAGAGTTTTGTCTTTTCATCCACTAAGGCTTGAACATAATGATCCACCTTCTCGATGGGTGCTCCGACAGTCTCGGATATTCCTCGAAGTTTCTTTTCCTGCTCTTGGAATGCTCTCAAGGTTTGAGTTCCTGCAGCGAATTCAATCCGTTCGACTCCGTCCTGAATACGTTCGGTGTGGAGAATTTTTATGACTCCGATTTGACCTGTCCTTGTGCAGTGTGTTCCTCCGCATGCTTCAACGTCCCAATCGCCAATTTTGATGATTCGGAGTTCCCTGCCTGGTACGACTCCTCCCTGATATAGTACGTATCCGTAAGTCTGCTCAGCTTTCTCCCGAGGTAACCATTCTGACTGAACTGGGATGTCTAGTAATGCAACCTCGGTTGCCAAACGTTCTATTTGTCTGATTTGCTCATCTGTCAGCCGCTCGTAGTGTGAAATGTCGATTCGGCTTGAAAGAACGCCTTTCTGTGCTCCTGCTTGCCATGCATGTTGTCCGAGGACGCGCCGCGCCGCTCCTAGTACTAGGTGAGTGCCCGTGTGATGTCTCATTAGACTCACACGTCTATCCCATTCAATTACTCCACTGACGGTGCTGCCCACTGCGGGCAGTGGTCCTCCTTCTACGTGGTGGAGGATGACTCGCCCTACCTTTTGCGTGTCCACAACTTTGAGTGTCCCACTGGCAGTATTCAGAACCCCGACGTCGCCTGGTTGGCCTCCACCTTCGGGATAGAAGCAGGTTCTTTCTAATATCACGAACTGGTTATCAACTACTCCAATTACTTGCGCTTGGAATTCTCTCTGAAATGGGTCTTTGTAGTAGAGGGTTATGGTTTCCGGCATCTTCTCGACTTTGCCGCTAAGACTGGGAGCGCTGGTAGGTTGCTCCTCCGTCGTACTCTTTCGCGCTAGATGCCGTTGGGCCACCATGCCGTAGAAGTTGGAAGGAGGGTTCACTTCCAACTGCAGCGGCTCAGCCACTTCCTTCACGATATCAGGTACAATTCCGTGTGAATCATACAATTCAACTAGGGTTTCGCTGGGCATCTCTGTCTCATTTTTGCGTCTCAGCTCAACTGCAATCTTCTTGACTAATTCTGAACCTCGCTCTAGTGTTCTTCTATACTTCTTCTCTTCCGATTTGATGGCTTCAGCTACTTCATTCCTCATCGCGACGAGTTGCGGGAAATCGCCGCCCCAGTAATCTATCTGTGCATGAAGAATCGCAACGAGTTCATTTTCTATTCCTAGTCGGCGAAGCATTCTGAGGGTCCGCCGGATCAAGAGCCTTGCAAGATATCCTTCTTCAACGTTTGAGGGGACGACTCCTTCGGAGAGGAGGAATGCGATTGTCTTTGTGTGATCCGCTACCGTGAAGGCATTTTCGATTGGTGAAATGGCGGCGTCAAGTTCCTTCCAGTCCATTCCAATGAGTCCGGCGACTTTCTTTCTTGCGTCGACGCGGTTTCCAAGCTCGGTATTCATATAGCTGGAATATGGGACCACTTTCGCGACTAGATCTTCATCGTACTTCATCGATGCAAGTTCGAAAATCTCGTCCAGAACTGGGCCGTAGATTACTTGGAACGCGCTTGGTTTTCCTTGACTGAGCCATGCCCATCGTTCAATTCCGTAACCGGTATCAACGGTTCTGATGGGCAGCTTCGCGAGCTTGTCTCCTTCGACCTTGTATTGCATGAAGACTAGTGTTGAAATTTCCAGTCCGCTGCAAAGACATTCGACGTCAGGTCCTGCGTTGCCTCCACCGGACCAGAAATGCTCCTTGTATGAGATTTCTTCCGACTTCAAACCGAATTCTTCGGTGGCGAGTTGATGATGGTACCTGATCGTCTGGTCCATCCAATAAATTTCCTTATCTGGGTAGTTGAATGCATGCGCGCCTCCCATTTCGAACATCAGGTCATGTCTTCCCAGTGTTGGTCCGACATTGTCTATGTCAGTGAATCTGACACTTGGTTGGCTTACAACAAGCGGGTTCGCTGGTGGAGGAGTTATGCCTTCTGTCACGTATGGTTGGAAGTCGTAGATGGATGCGCCGACGAGGAAAACGTCATTGCGCCATCTAGCCACAATTGGGTATGGCCTTATTCGCGTGTGACCGTTTTTTTCAAAGAAGGACAGGAACAGTTCTCGCATATCATGAACAGAATAGGCACGTTTGGCTGGTGATTTGCCTATGAAGGAGTATTCGACGCAGGGGCTGTCTCCGCAGAGAGTCTGATCAGGTTGCTGAGTCCAAAAATGGCTGCCACAGCATACACACTTCTTACGGACGAAATTGTTCTCTTTGAAGAACGGGACTGCAAATTCCTTCTCTGTGATTTCCATTTTTTCACTCACGCACAACCAGTACCGTCGGACCCCAGCGGTTGTTATATGCTCTTTGTTGTTGCAGAAACCTCAACCTTCTGCAAAGGTACCGGCAAGTCAGGTGCTCTACCAGCAGCATCCTTGATGAGCTTTGCGACTAAGTCAGGCAGCGGAGTTTGAACATCTACATCAAGCCCTACGACAATGACGTAATCATCGTAACGACTGAATACGAACACTCTCTTTGCAAATCTGACTAGAACTGAGCTCACTGATCCAAGATTTGGTTTACTCTTCTCAAGCTCATTCATAGTCAGTCTCGTGGCGAGCGCCATAAAATTGCGTATGATCTTGGGGTCCGAGTGCAATTTGGCTTCTTCCCGAAAGCAGGAGTGCAGGAGATTATACTGATCATTGACTATGCCAACAAAGATTATTCTGTTATCAAGCTCCAGAAGGTTCTCTGCAAATCGTTCAAAATTCACTGTTATCTGTGCCCTGAATTGTCAACTCGCAATCACTGGTGCTTTGTTCTGTATTAAGGTAAATCGCCCATTCTCGTATTTGTTTCAACCACTGATCTTATCCCAACTTGCAATTGTAGGTACTTGCGTATACCACCCACATCCGCTAAGTCGAAGTTGAATTCTTCTAGTGATCAAGTAGTATTGGAAGAGTTAACGTTCATTGTGTGCGGGGGCAGAGGATCATAATTTACGTGTGAAGCTCGATTAGTATGGGAATCGAAGCGTTGAGCGGTATCCGTATCAGAATTTTGCTTAACTCCGCGAAAGCCATGAGAACGTGATACTTCTTCCAGTATAGTGCTCGAAGACGCTGCTTGATATTGGAATCTTGAACAATATTCGCGGTGCCTTGTTTAGTAACTCCTGCAATAGTGATTTCGACCCGTGGATATTTCTTGATGTTCTTGACCCAGTCTGATCCTTCGCCACGTCCAGAGGAAACATAGAGTCTTCCATCCAGAATACCGAACCATACCGTCGTAACTCGTTTAAGTCCCGTCTTACGCCCTATTGTTGCAAGTTGCAATGTGTACTTGCCCATGGCCGATTCAATCCAGCCTTGCATCTATGTCGCATCCGACTCGAATGGGTTAGCATTCGTAATAACTTCTTGACGACATCTGCGAAGAAATGCATTAGAAACCCGTTCGTCAAGGACGCGCCTTTATATGCCATCTTTTCTATAAATTAACTGTGAACGGAAATGGCATTAGTCGTTAAGTCAGCGGTTCGTGCTCGTTTGAAAGGCATGAGAGCTTCCGGTGAGTTCTTCGAAGCTTTGGACAAGCATCTTGCTGATGAATTGGTAAAGGCAATTGCAAGAGCCAAAGCAAATGGTAGAAAAACTTTGAGACCTGAAGACCTCTAAGCCCTCTGCTTCAAAATGACGAAGTCTATCATTCCGCTGACTGTTTAGTTCGCTCAGCATACCTGAAGGATTTCGATTAACGATGCCGCTTCGTGTGCCGATTACATTTGTATTGCTCAGACTTGAGATGCCTATTCAGTCCTCTGACCGTTTCCCGGCTCGTTTTCCCGTTCTTCCCGATTGGCTAATGGTGAGTCCCTGTTTTCCGCACCAATCCTGATGTCTATCATACAATCGTTTGCCTGTTTCATCGTTGGTGAAACGGGCTCCGCAACGACAGACTAGGTAATCCTCTGACAACTGTTACGCCGCGCAATACGCAGTAACTATCTCCTGTTAAAGTCAACTGTTTTGTCCGAGGCGCTGAGGTCAGCGCAGGGAACACTATAGAATGAAAAAATGGAAGGACGTGGAGAACTAGCCGAATAGAGCTCCGAGACCAGCTAAAGCCTCTTCGCTCTTCTTCTTCTCGTCCTCAGGCTTCTTCTCTTCTTTCTTGGCTTCTGTAGCGGCTGCGGGTGCTGCTGCAACGGGCGCAGCTTGTGCCGCTTTCAGAGCATCGTCAATCTTGATCTCTGATAAAGCTGCTACAAGTGCCTTGACGCGTGGTTCTTCTGCTTTGACTCCGGCTGCGGTTAGGACTTTCTTCACATTATCTTCTGTGACTTCTCCGCCTGCTGAATGGAGCAGGAGCGCTGCATATACGTATTCCATTATTTACACCGATCTTGATGCGAGTTCCTCTGCTTACCAGATGTCCCTCTTTTCAACCTTTTCCTTCAGCGACTGCGGTCTGCTTTGGATCAAGTGCTTCGGGTTTGACAGCAGAGATTGCCTGTGACAGGGCATTCATGTTAGCATACGCTTTTTGGATGATCCTTGGAGTGGTTTCTTTAGTGAAGAATCCCGCTTCTACACCGACTGCCAATGCTTGTCGATATGCTTTACCGAGAATTGCTGGAGCCGTTTCGAGTGTCATGATGTTAGCTTCTACTGCGAGACCGAATGCTGACCTTGCGGCCGTCGAGAATTGTGACCTCATTTGATCAAGATCAAAGACAAGGTCGTTGGGTCCAAGAACAAGACCGTTATCGTAGGCATGGGACAAACCTAACCCAGCCTCCATGGGTTTCATGCCTAGCTTGGACAGTAGTGACGCGGTCTTTGTTGAGATTACATCACCCCTACTAGCAACTACAGTATCTTTGGCCACGAAGATACTTCCACCTTCTATTCGCGTCTGAACTTTAGCTTCGTTGAATTCACTGATTACTGGTCCAGGCTGGAGGCCAGTATTTCCTGCAGGGATCGTAATTTCGCCCGTCGCGACGTCACCTCCCTTTACAGGAACTCTCACTTTGTTCTTGTTTAGGAAGACGATTAGTTCGAATGGATTCATCTGAGTGAATATTAGAACCTTTGAGCCGGAAAGGGAGTTTGCGAATTTATCCACGTTCGATTTCTCAGGCGCAAGATCCTCTGAGGCCTTCTGGAGGATCGTATTCTTTGCGACGATAAGCTCCGCCTTTCCTCGCAGCTTCTTCCTTATTTCCTGGATCTGGGATGACCGCACTTTCTGCAAATCTGCGACGGCGATGACAGAGTACTTCCTAAGGAGATTCTGGAGGTCGGAGAAGATTTCCTTCTTCCAGACAGCAACTTGACGAGTTAGCATGCTAATCACTTTGTAAAGCTGATCTTGACGGGCTTGCCCATCGTAGACTTTACCAAGATCTCTCCGATGTTCTTGACGCCGCGTTCTAGTTTCTGCTCAATACGAGAAAACACTGCCTGAATATTCTCCACAAGTTTGTCGTCTGACATGCTTTCCGTTCCCACTCTGCATTGCAGGACTGGTTGCTCCCTCATTCTAACTCTAACCATCTTACGATGTCCAGACACAATCTGTTCGATGGGAGCCGTCGGAGGAACTGGGGTGGGCATCTTGCCCCTGGGGCCAAGAAATGAACCTAATGCCCTGCCAACAAATGGCATGAGCGGCGCTTCAGCAATAAAGAAGTCGTAATCTTGAGCTAATTTCCGCGCTGCTTTCTTATCCTTTCCCAAATTCTCAATATCGTTTCTGCTAATGAGCATGTCTGCGCCTGCTGTCTTAGCCCTGGTACCCAAATCTCCAGAAGCGATAACACAAATCTTCAGTGGCGTCTCGGGCGGGTTGGGTAGTGGAATTGCTTCGTTTATCCTATTTTCAGGTTTCTTCAGGTCAACTTCCCGGAGCTTGACAACGAGTTCGATTGATTGGGTAAATTTCCGCTTGACCAGATTCTGTCGTAACTCACCCAGTGCCCTAGCGACTTCATCCTTGGCAAGTGGCAATCAAGTGCACGACCTGATCTGATCAAATTTGAAACGGGTCATTCCCACTGCCTAATAAAAACGTTTTCAGACAACAGATTGCTCTTCCTTCAGATTAATAGCAGACTCCGATGTCTATTGGCACGGTCGTAGTGTTAGTTGTCTGAAGTTAAGACGTTTAAGATCGCGGGCGAAATCAAGAAGGGAAAGACTCGAATTCCATTCGCTGTTGAAGTAAGTGCGCTGAAGCAAGAACATGCCTTGCAGCGACTTTACGCCGATATGGGAAGTAGGCACCGCGCTAGAAGATTCGAGATCACTATAAACTCAGTTGAACAAGTTAGCCAGGAAGTGGAGGCAGTAAGAAGTGGCAACTCCGCAAGTAAGTGAAGATGATATCGTAAGGCAGTTAGCGACAGAAATTCGCATTTTGGAAGGTTCAGTGAACGCGCTCCAATCCAGACTTGAATTCGTACGCGCCGCAATAGACGAAGTTACTGTTGCACACGATACCGTCACCGGTTTGAAGCAGCTTCAGAGCGGGGATCCCGTTTTGGTCCCAGTAGGAGCGGGAGCATACATTCGAATGTCAGTTGATGATTCTAAGAACCTGATGATGAGTATTGGTGCTGGCGCCGCCATGGAGAAGAATGTAGAAAGCTCTGTAGAAGATTTGAAGAGCAGACTTCAGGATCTCGAGAAAGCAAGAACATCAATTGAACAACAACTCCAACAGACTCTGGGTCGGTATCAACAGGACCGTGAAGCATTAGAGGAAATCATGCAGCAACGCGAAACAGGCGCAAAGAAAACACGCTGATTCGTTTCAATCCTCCGCGATGACTTCTTCTCTCTTAACGAATTGCGGAGACAGTAAGATGTTTGAAAAACTGAAATCTGGACTAAACGGATTCGCAAACAAAATCTCACAAAAGGAGTTGTCAGACAAGGACGTCACAGAAATCCTGGACGAGTTCTTGCTTGTACTCGTTGAGAACGACGTGGCTTATTCAGTTGCAAAACGAATATGCGACAACCTCCATACGAAACTAAAACAAATTCAAGTCAAACGTTTCGGGGATCCGACTGAATCTGCAAGAGGCGTGCTCCGGGAAGTTCTCCGCGAACTGCTTCAGGGTAGCGGCGACGTGAAATTCTTTGAGGCACTTAATCGTTGCAAGAATGAGCATAGACCTGCCATCGTTTTGTTCGTCGGAGTTAACGGGACGGGAAAAACCAGCTCTATTGCGAAGATTGGACACCTCCTCTTAGCAGATGGTTTCTCAGTCATTATGGCTGCGGCAGACACGTACCGAACTGGATCCATAGAGCAGATCGAGGAACATGCTCGGCGTATCGGAATACGAGCAATCAAACATGATTACGGTGGAGATGCAGCAGCCGTCGCCTTTGATGCGGTCAATTACGCGAAGGCTCATGGCGTTAACGTGGTCCTTATCGATTCAGCGGGCAGAATGCAAACAAACAAGAATTTGCTGGAAGAAATGAAAAAAATAGTGCGCGTCGTCAAACCAGATCTGACTATACTTGTAGTGGATGCGCTAACCGGGAACGACGCCGTTGAGCAAGGACGAATCTTCTCCGAAGCCGTCACCGTCGACGGAGTTATTCTAACGAAACTTGATGCTGACGCAAAAGGAGGAAGCGCGATATCAATGACCACTATTATAGGCAAACCGATCTTTTTCGCAACGGTTGGCCAAAACTACGACGACCTCCTCCCGTTCAACCCAGATCAAATGGTGTCAAAGATAGTTGGTTGAGTTTGACAATCCTCGTAATTGCATCACGGCGCGACATCGCGGCACGAAATATCGCCCAAAATTTGGCTAAAACGCACGTATTCAGCCCAGTTCAAGGAGGAGACGACCTAATACAGCACGAAAACGTCTTTCTGAAGCATGTTGAATCGGACGGAATCCACACTGACACCGTGAACTTGCCTTCTGACATTGATTGCGTGATATTCGCCTCACGACATAGAAGCGAAAGTAACGAACCAACGCTCACAGTTCACTGGACGGGTAATTGCACTTCTCGATCTGATTTCGGTGGCAAACCAAAAACTCTCTCGTATACGAGCCCCCCCAGATTACGCGCGGCATTATTGACTCTGGACAGATTTCGCGAGGAACGCAAATTGAACTATGCCGTAAGCCTAGAGGCCACACACCATGGCCCAACGGAATTGGAAGCCCCGACACTGTTCGTTGAAGTAGGAAGCACTGAACGTGAATGGAGCGACCCACAAGCGATTTCAGCCGCAAGCGAAGCCATTTGGGCAGCAGCAACAGCTCCTGTGCAGGGAATCCCAGCTGTGGGATTTGGGGGCGGCCACTACTGCAACAAGCAAAGTGCTGCACTCAGAAGGAAAGGTTACGCATTCAGCCATATCCTTTCCAAGTATTTCTTTGACGAGTATGATGAAGAAATCGTGTGGGCTGCGTTCGAAAAGACCTTAGGAGAACGTTGTCAAACTGCCGTACTGGACTGGAAAGGTATCCGAGGTCCAGAGAGAAGACTACTGCTCGGCACTTTGAAAGAGAGGAATATAGACATCGTTCGCGTCTAGTCTTTGCTGATAACGAGGATGCGATCGTTCAGATGACACTGGTCGACCATATCTCAGCTGAAATTCGTAAACTTAGAACCAAGTTAAAATAACGCGCTCTTTATGTCGAATCGAAGAATTAGGAACCAGAACAGAAGAAGGATTAGAACATGAACTTGAGAGAATTCATTGATTCCACCAAGCGGTTGATTCACGTAACCACTAAACCATCGCGTGACGAGCTTTCGCTAATGATGAAAATCAGCTTCCTTGGTGTTGTGATTGCAGGCTCTGTTGGGTTCATAATACGAATTCTATTCTTATTCCTCAACCTACTGCCACAGACATCTGCAACCGCCGGAGCCGGTGCTTCGCCATAATGAGTACTGAACGGAAGACGCTGATTTACGCAGTTAGAACCACCAGCGGCCAGGAGAGAACTGTAGTGGATCTTATCGCATCTCGAATAGCTCTCAAGAAACTTCCGATTGTCAGCATCTTGGCCCCAGACGTTGTGAAGGGCTACATCTTCGTAGAGTCAGCTGGTCCACACTATGTTGATGATTTGATTGCGGGGGTAAGACACGCAAGGGCTCGTACTAAGGGAGTAATTTCGGCGGAAGCACTTGACCGCTTCATAGTAACCAAACCAGTTATTGAAGACCTGCAGGCAGGAGACTCTGTGGAAGTAATTAGTGGACCGTTCAGAGGGCTTAAGGCAAGGATTACTGACGTTGACAAGCTGAAAGAAGAAGTGACTATCGAACTGCTTGAGGAAGGGTTTGCAACACTTCCGATCACAGTACACGCGGACTACGTGAAATTAGTGAGTAGAGGAACTGAAGTTGGGCGAAAAGAAGCAAGTTGAGGCATTACTTAACGGGGGCGAGGCTAACGCTGGTCCTCCTTTAGGACCTGCGCTAGGGCCCCTTGGTGTTAATGTTCTTCAGATTGTAAACAAGATAAATGAGTTGACGAAAGCCTACGCCGGGATGAAGGTCCCCGTTCGTGTCGTTGTGGACGTGGACACGAAAGAGTTTGAAGTTGAGATCGGTACGCCGACAACTTCAGCACTGGTTGTGAAGGAGTTAGGCATTCAGAAAGGGTCAGGGAATCCGAAAACGGAGAAAGTAGGTAACTTAACAATGGAACAGGTGGCCAAGATTGCAGGCTTGAAGATACCAAGCAGCTACTCAAAGTCTACCAAGATGGCGGCGAAGGAAGTTATGGGCACGTGTGTGAGCCTAGGCATAACGATTGAAGGAAAGGACCCTCGCGAAGTTCAGAAAGAATTGGATCAGGGAAAATGGGATCAAGTCTTCAAGACTTGAACTGCCCATAAACACCCACTAGTCAACGAGAAAAGGCATTTAAACGATAATTACGCGCCAGTACTAGATTTCACATGAATCCGAAGACAAAACCGTACATTGCAATCTTGTTATACTGGATTTGTGGTGGACCTACGCCAGCTACCCGTATGAGCCTTGGGTAGCCGTAGGAGTTGTAATATTCGTAGCCAGCGTTATCTGGATTTATCTTGACTACGATCTCATGCAAAGGTAGGTTTCTCAGAGCCCTCGAACGTCTAGACTCCCAGCGCTTTTGTAACTTGCATCAATTCAGCTCCGCGAGTCAGAGGGCCGACTACCGCGCCCTTAGAGTTGGCGAGTATACCTGACTTGACAAAGGGCACGCCACCGTTGGTACCGCTAAGTTCGGTTCCCACCTTCAGCGCGGCTTGAATTACTGACTGCTCCTCCTTCGACGCGTTAGGGCTAAGCAGTGCACCTTTGTTGGTTGCTACCGCCAAGGCGCCAACGAACGGCAATAATGCAATATTACTGTAGACGGCCGGAACCTCGAGACCTCCCACACTCTTCTTTAGCTCTTGAGGAGCGTCTGGATGCAATACTGCGCCGAAATCGTTCGCTAATACAACGTTTCCAAGAGCGGTCCAGTTTGATTCGACTACAATAACTTTGGAAAACTTTTCGATTCTCTGTAATTCGTACTCTTGAGTAGTATGAGGCACTAACAGTCCTTTCGAGTTTCCAGCAACTAGGGCTCCTACCAGTGCTGTTCCGCCAACAGTAGTACTACAAACATTGACCTCGAGGGTATCCTCGAATTGTTTCAGTTTACGTTTAGTTAGGCCTGGTGGCACTATGGCTAACTCTTCGTTGCAGAAACAGTACACTCCGATGTTTGGGCTCCCCAACACATCGGCCAATATCACAGCCATTCTAAGATCCCGGCGATCCGCATACGGAGACTAAGATACCGCCTAGGAGGTTTTCGATGGGTAAACTACGACTTTGCCTTCCTTGTCCTTGACTGCGCGGACGGTAATCTTTCGAGGAGGTTTGTTGATGCCACGCTCCCAAAGAGCTTGGTTGATCTCGTTGCTGATTGAGACTTCATCTGCTTTCATATGCCGCGCCACGTAAGCTCGAACGTCTCTTACGGCTTTCGGAGATCTATGGGCTCTATCAGTTGCATACCCGAGCCTCGCGACAGGAATTGTGAAGGTTTTCTCTTCGACTACTTCGATCTCTTCTTCGTCTGACTTTTCCTTCTCAACTTCTGCAGCTGCCGGGGTTGATTTTGAGGACTCTTTCTCTTCCACCGCGGGTTCAACAGCTGCGTGCTCAGTCTCCGATAGATCTTCAGGCTTAGCGGTTTCTTCGGTAGGTGGAGCTACAGCTGTATCCTCTTTTTCATCTTCTTGGTTGCTCATCATGATTCCTTTCCTATGCTTTCAACTTCGTTCGTCGCCAATGTCTCTTTTTAGGGTGAGTCCTTGTGTGGCCTTTAGTCTTGGCAATCACCCAAGTGGGGACGGGTTTCCTAGTTTTCAGGGCGGCGCCTAATCTACGTTTACGAGCGGTAGGTTTGTTTCTGGCCAATTCAAGCTCTCCTTATTCGGATCTCTTTTCGGTTAGATTGAAGTTTGGACAAAGCGTCTTTCAGTTGCTCATCTGATATCGGAATTTTGATTCTGCCGGTTTGGGCGAGTTGGATGAGCTGCATCTCTATTTGCTCAGCGAATTCTGGTTTCACCATTCTAATGTTTGTCAACCTTTGTCTTGCCTCTGGAGTGAGAATCTGTTTCAACACATTTTGCTTCTGTGCTTCTAGTTGTCTTCTTGTTTCAGACTGTCTCTGCTCGTCAATTGTAGCACGTTGTAGTTCCGAGTACCTCCTTTGCCTTATCGCGTTTAATTCTTCGTCCGAGTAATCGTCCTCTTCATTCATCATTACTAGCTTTCCTTCTTGGCATTCTTCAGAATGTCGGCAGCCATTCGATTCAACAGGCTGACGCCTTCAGCTGTGAGTTTCCTTCCTTTCTTTCCCTCTACGGAAACAAATCCGGCTTTCTGAAGCTGCTGCAGTGGTTCTCTTATCGCGGAACCACCGGCGACTCTTGAATGCTCAATATGCGTACCGTGACGTAGGCGGCCTCCATATTCGACTCTCAGACGTGCGATGCCGACAGGACTGTGAAGATATAATTTTCTCATTAGGGATGCACATCTGACGTACCACCAATCTGGATTAGAAGGTGGGCGTTCAGCTTGCGATCCGGTCTTCGCCGTTGAGGCCCAATTAGGAGGAGAGACTTCACCAACATTCTCCTTCAGAAACTTCGATAATCCTTCTATGAGTTGGTCTGAAGGAACATCTATTGGCGTTGGCATTTGAATTTTCCATCCGGTAGCGGAGTGCCTCGTAAGAATCGGAGAGCACGATATAAGTTTAGTTTAATGCAAACGTTTGGCTATTGTCTTGAGCCCCGTTTGGGCAGTCTCTGTGCCCTTACTTTTTTTCCTGTACAAAGTGAAAGTGTGGCCTATTACGTCTATCAGGATGGATTCAGTCGCTTTCGAGATTCTCTCCGCGATATTCTCCGTCTCCGAATTGGCTAGGGCAGATTTTTGGAGTTTGAGTTTAACAAGCTCGCGAGCATCAAGTTGTTTCTGTACGTGTTGGATAAGCTTCTGGGAGGGGCCTTCTTTTCCAATCCAAATTGTGGGTTCGATTACTCTGGATCGTGCTCTTAATCGTCTTAAGCGGTTCTTCTCGAAAGTCGTTCCCTCACAGTTGGATATCGCTTCTTGTGTCCACACCCTAGGCAAGTAATTAACACAGTTGTTCCTGTGTCCGATCTAATTCTAACTCGACAATTGCGACCTGGAACAAGAAGAGTACCGCATTGTTTGCAGATGAAGGCCTTCGAATTGCGCGGCAGACGGACGCCTGATTTCATGCCAATCAGGCGAGCAAGTTCTACGTACCTCTTGGAGAGAGAAGGATCCTCTGAGAATGTCTGCCTAGCCAACTGTAGCAATATCTCTATCCGTTCGCGGGCTATCTGCCGAATATTTCCGTTTCGCCAATTCAACTGCTTACCCTGACTTGAAGACGCACATCAACTTGTAACCTTTTTCTCGGAAGCCTGCTATGTGCATCTTTGCCATGTCGCTAACGTTGGTTTTTGTAGAGGCAGCAATGCAGCGAGTACCTGATTCAATAAGATCTCATCCCCAGATCAAGCGTTACGCGAGTAAGAGACACAAGTCTCCTGAAGAAGTTCTGTTGGATAGGGCATTCCATCATTCAGCGATGAAACAGTTACCACGATCTAACCGTGATTTATTACCTGAAAAGATGGGGCGACCCGACATTGTTCACAACGCACTCTTACAAGTTCTGGAGACACCATTAAACTGGGAAAATCATCTCAAAGTGGTAATCCACACTCAGGATGGACATTTGATCAGTATTAATCCCAAGATTCGACTACCCAAGAATTATACGCGGTTCACAGGTTTGATCGAACAACTATTCGCCGAGAGAAGAGTACCATCAGATGGCGAACCACTCCTAAGCATTGAAGACAGGTCTCTGAAACAGTGTGTAGAGATGCTTGCGCCTTCAAAGGTTATAGGATTCACTCGAATCGGAAAACCTGAACTTCTCCGCAACGTCGCAAATTCGGCTGCGACAGTCGCTAATCCGATGATCTTCATCGGAGCATTTCCCCGAGGTCACTTCTCAGAGGACACCAAGCGATTGATGAACGAAGCGTACTGCGTGGACAACCATTCATTAGATACGTGGATTGTTGCTGGGCGTTTCGTTTATGACTTTGAATGGTCCATAGGTGTCGCTGAGAAAAGGCTGACGTGAACAAAGTTGAGTGACAGCGAACTGGAACGGCTTAAGCGTCAACGATTAGCCGAGATGCAGCGAATGCTCGACGCGAAAAAACAGGAAAACCAACCTAAAGAAAAACCAACCACTGAACAGATCTTGCAGCGTGTCTTTGTAGGACGGGCCTGGGAGGTCTATGAAGCCACCCGGAATCAGTATCCTTCGATTGCAGGTCGACTGTTCGCGGAACTCGCCCAACTCGTCCAAACCGGGCAGCTTACGGGTCAGATCACTGGTGAACAACTCTACGGTTTAATTCGTCAAATTGGTCTAGATGTGCGATTAGACACAAAGATACAGGTCTTAGACCACGGGAAGCTGAAATCACTCGGCGACAAAATCCGCGGCGGCTAGTGCAAGGTGTCACGTGGCATCTGTTCCATTTCGTGCGGTTTTCCGTCGCCTAGATCAACATACGTTTTGGCGCACTTTTCACACTCCCAAACCTCAAAGTCCCGCAATTGAGAAGGGGCAGCGCTCTCAGTACTGACATCAAGAATATACCTTCCCACAAAATCCATGGCACGGTAACAGTTTGGACCCTTGATCGAAAGCCACCAAGGCCAGTGTTACAGGTCGATTATTAAATCGTCAAGTAACACTTGGCTGCTATTAGTCAGCTAACCTGATGGGGGGGAATTCGAATGATGCATAGTAATTCAACGTATTACCTTCTCTCAAGCACAACAATTGATTCTATCTACTATTCGTATCGATCCTTACTGGTGTGTAGACGCATATATTGGATAAGAGAATACGCGCACAAAGCATTAGAGGAATCAGCGTGGAATCTAACCCTGGGACCCATGACCCGTTGGATAGCACGGGTATTCAGGGAACGCTGCGAGTTATGTGGGCACGTTATGACGCATCATAACATTCGGCCCAACGGTTTAGGTGAATGTAACATTTGTCGCAGAATTAGCGGTCAGTGTCAACTAGAACCGTATAGGCATCTGCAAACTGCAGAGGTCAATAAGCTAGGCAGTAAGGACCGTTTGCTCACTCAATTCGACAAGCACCTTAAACTAAGGAAGATCCGTTTCTAACGCTGCCTTCTCGGATCTGTCTGTATCTATTCGGGTGGAAGCTCTCTGAATACCATGTTGATGTCGAGGCCCTGCTTCTTGAAGTACCATTTCGCGATTGGGTAAGCTAGCGCTCCCAGTATCCAAACACCTAGGATCAAGATCCATGATGCTGTGTTAATGCCAAAGTATGGTAAACCAAGGCACTGGTATGTAATGTAGAGGAAAAATCCCATGACGATCACGCCAGCAGAGATCAACCATGTAGAGGCACTCTTCAACTCGGCTTTCTTCCTCCAACCGTATACGATTGCCGTTATACCGATGAAGGCGAACCAGAGTGAGCCTTCAGCCGTCGTAGCGAAGAGATATGGAAACCCTGGGGTGAAGGAAGTAATGAGAATCAAAGGAACCGTAACAATGAATACGATAAGAATTGATATGATTGGAGTATGGAACCTGTCGCTGACGCCAGCCAGTCTGCGAGGAAGGATACCGATAATTTCGCGGCAGCTTCAGGGAGAAGTACAGGGTTGCGAAATCTACGGGCGATAGCATAGACCCTTCGTCGATCCCCGACTGCGAGCACTAGTGGTGGTGCGTGTCCATCGTTCTCTTTGACGTAAGGTATACGACGCCAGACATCTGGTTTCTGTTTGATGAGGGATAGGGCTGTGTGGCGCCCCAGAAAGTGCTTGTCTTCGCGTACCGTGCTCATGGGCGGCATCATCCGTGGGTATAGCTCAGCGACGGATACCAGTTCTTCTTTCCTTTAGTCTCCCTGTCGTGATCCCATTTGTTGAGCACCTGTACGGCTTTCACGGCGCATTCGCAGGCCGCGCGAATGAACTCTGGTTTGGGCTGGAGAGCTTCTTCTATGGACACTTCTTGTGTTTCTGTCTCGCCCTTCTCCATTGAAGCGATTAAGTCGATTATGGAACAGATGCATCCCGCTCGTAGTCCGTATAGGTTTGCTAGCGTGAAAAGAGTGGCTGCCTCCATCTCTGCGCTGATCACGTTTGCTCTCGCGAAGTCCTTCTCGATGTCTTTCATCCAGCTCTGTCTGTAACCTTCGAAGCCCATATTCGAGTAGAAACTGTCACTGGTTTTTGTGATGCCGACATGGTAGTTGACGCCGGTTAGTTCAGAGGCTTCTATCAGAGCCAGTACGATTTCTGGGGCGCTGAAAGCGGGGTATTCGGGTCTGACGTACTGCTGGCTGGTGCCTTCCCATCTCACGGCGCCAGTCGCTATCGCAACGTCGCCCACCTTTTGCGTCGTGCGGGTTCCACCACACGTTCCGACTCGAATGAATGTGCTTGCTCCGCACCTAGCAAGCTCCTCTACGGCTATGGCGACACTCGGACCGCCTATTCCCGTTGACGTAGTGGAAATCTCAACGCCTCCCACCTTCCCGGTATAGGTCACGTATTGCCTGTTCTCAGCTACCTTACGTGATTCATCCCATAACGAGGCTATGACTTTGACGCGAGCAGGATCTCCTGGAAGAAGAACATATTGTGCTACGTCGCCTTTGCCGCATTTGATATGGTACTGTGTACTATCCGTCAATATGGTTCACCTAACCAGCTGTCCTCTTACAACTTGTTTGAGGAATGATAGAGCAGTGTAGGGTCCCAGGTATTTCTGCATCATACCACTCATCTGCCATTCACGGTTTGAGGCTTTCAACTATGGATACACTTGCGCTTGCTCCAATCCGATTGGCGCCTGCGTCAATCATCTGGAGTGCCTGTTCCAAGGTTCGTATGCCGCCGGCTGCCTTTACACCAAACTTTGGCCCGACAACTTCCCTCATGAGTCGAACGTCCTCAACGGAGGCGCCGCTCTTTCCGAAGCCTGTCGATGTCTTCACGAAATCTGCTCTTGCCTGCAAAGTTAACCGACAAGCCTCTCTCTTTTCGTTCTCTGTCAGATAGCAGTTCTCAAGAATCACTTTCACAATTACGCTTCTTTGTGTTCGCCGGGCTTCCTGCACGACTCCCTTGATGTCATTCAGGACAAGCTCTGAATGTCCTGATTTGAGAGCGCTGAAGTTCATCACCATGTCAATTTCATCCGCACCTTGTTTCAGCGCGGTTCTAGTTTCATGGATCTTGCCTGCTGTTGTTGAAAGCCCGAAGGGAAAAGAGATGACACTACAAACTTTCACGGTCGAACTCTTGAGCTCCCGCGTTACGATCGGTACGTGACTTGGATTCACTACGACGGCCGCGAATCCGTACTGGAGGGCTTCTCCGCATCCTTTCTTGATATCTTCGTCCGTAACACTAGGATTCAATAATGAATGATCAATCATCTTCGCCAACTGCTTTCTCGAAATCAAATTTCTATACTCCCTTTGCTTTTGCCAACGCATCATGAGCGAGCGCGTTAACTATCTCCAGAAGCTTCGTAGCCTCATTCAGGTTCAGACTCTCGGCGTAACATCGAAGCGTGGGCTCAGTCCCGGAGTCTCTGAGAAGAAATGATGAATGGTTCGGGTAGTTCACTTTGACTCCATCAATCGTTAAGACTTCCACGTCTTTCGCATCCTTCCACGCATCAACGGCAAATTCCACTGCACGCGATTTCAGTTGCTCAGGGCAGGATATAGTTGACTTGAACTGATGAAATTTCGGAAGCTCGCTTTCAAGTTCTTCCAAACTCTTATGCTCCCTCCTCATTATCTGCAGGAGCCTCCCAGTTGCGAGAGCGGCATCACCATACATGAGAATTTGAGGCCAAATATACTTCCCAGACTCTTCTGTGGCGATCAATGCGTTCTTCTGGTCACGCAGAGCTTCAGCCATTACTGGTGGTCCGACCTTTGTTACAGTAAGAGTCCCCCCATACTCTTGACAGAGAAGTCGAATTACATTGGAAGTGTTGATAGTTGTGATGATATGCCCGCCGTTGTGATTTCTCAATTCATTCTTGACAAAGATGGCGCAAGTTGTATCGCCCCACAACACATTTCCGCTCTTAGCGAATAGAGCTCTGTCGCCATCACTGTCCACTCCGACCCCTATGTCGGCTTTCGCATCTTGAACAGTCGAAGCCAGTTCGCTTAGGGTTGAGGATAAGGGGACCGTGCTGTGAAAGTTCCATCAGGCTGCCCGTTGATGGTGACAACTTCACAGCCCGCATTTTCCAAAACAGTGCCGAGTGTCCTCCAGGTTGATCCGTTTCCTGGGTCGACGACCACTCGATAGTCGCCGATATCGCCTAGCTCCTTGCGTAGCTCTTCAAAGTACGTTTCCAAAATGTCCAGGGTGCTTGAAGAGCCAACTTCACTCCATGACATTCGTTTCAATTGTTCTGACCTGAAGAGTTCTTCGAATCTCAGCTCGCCGCGTTCACCCATTTCACCGGTATCCGCCAAGAAGAATAACAGTCCTATCGTGGATGCTGGTGTGTGGCTGCCAGTTACCATTACACCGCCAGAATAATGTAATTTCTTGATAGCAAAGAGCATGGCCGGTGTTGGAACGACTCCGCACTCGAGTGTGTCCACGCCGCCTGCCAATAGTCCAGAAATCAATGCATTCTCGATAAGTTGAGAACTGACCCTGACATCTCTACCAACTAGGACAGCTCCCTTGTTCTGCAACAAGGCTGCGAATGATAGGCCTGCTCGGACTGCAAACTCTGGAGTGAGAAAATCATCTACGCTTCCTCTGATCCCTGAGGTCCCGAAAAGTCTCTGATGAGACTTTACCTTTGTTAACTCAGTGTTCACAGGTTGTAGCCTTTGCCCGATCGAGAGGACTAGCGGGTGAACACGATTTAAACCATGGCATCATGCTACAACATGGACGTTGGTCGGTTCCTGAAGCAAACAGATTTGAGCATAAGATGATTCGCCAACATAAATATCGGTAATGGTCCCGTAGTGAGCATACACACAAGACTGATTGATTAGATCAAAGTCTCAAACGCTAACATGTGCGAGCGGAATACGATAATTGACCAATCCAAGTTCGTTAAGAACCATCATACCTAAGGAAAAAAGGAGAAAGCGGTGGTCTTGGCGCGAGTATTATGAAAAGACCTCGAGGGGTATTGCTTGGGATACATTACGTGAAGCCCTCCGCCTCATTGAAAGCAAATCGTCTGAGCCTAGAGAGCGTTTGGCGATTGATTTAGGATGTGGTGCTGGTCGAGATACTCGCGAGTTGCTGCGACGCGGATGGAAGGTGCTGGCGATAGATAATCAGCCAACAGCGATCCGATGGATCCGTTCTAACGTACCCACGAAATATCGACCTCGGCTAAGAACTCGTGTAGCTTCGTTCGAAAGAACGCCCCCACCTAAGTGTGATCTCGTGAACGCAAGCTACAGCCTACCTTTCTGTTCGCCGGAACATTTTGGATCTCTCTGGCACAAGATCGTAACCTCGATTCGTCCTGGTGGATGGTTTTCTGGACATTTCTTTGGGACCAACGATGAATGGGCGAGTCTTTCAGATATGACATTCCACTCGCGTAAGCAGGTGAAGGTTCTCCTGCGACATTTCAAGATTGAGAGTTTTCACGAGAAAGAATGGGAAGGAAAGACTTCTTCAGGACGAAGGAAACACTGGCATGTGTTTTCAGTCGTTGCACGTAAGTTTTGACAAAGGTATTCCAGAGCCCAGACCCAAATCTCACACACTAGATGACTGATCTTTGTCTATTAATTCAGGTCATGAGGCTTGGAAATGTTCGGGCATGTCCGATAGGAATCGTTTGTTCAAAGCGTAGTATGCAGTCACCATGAAGACGCCGACGAAAGCAAGTAGCACACCGACCACTGCAAGTACAGTGAGCCACGGAACTTGAACGTAGACATTCATGAATTCCCCAGGGCTCAACCCGGAGTTTCCGAGTATCACCAAGTATGGGTATCTGCCCGCATCGTTCATGAATTCTCCAATCATTGCCTTCAGTATATGTGGCAACATGTTCAGTGGAAGGGTGTTGAGCATTATGCGGTTAGTGACGGGATCAAGAAGATTGCTATTGATGAGATGAAGCATGCTGAGAAGGTGGCTGAACGCCTCTGGTACCTGGGAGGAAAGCCCACCACAAAACCGTCCCCGATAAAGGTTGGCGAAACTTTGAAGGAAATGTTAACTTTGGATGTGAAGGCGGAGGAAGGCGCGATAAAGATGTACAAGAAGATCATGCAGGTAGCCGAAAAGGAAGGGGACGTAGCCACTAAGGAAATGTTCGAGGAAATTGAGGCCGAGGAAGAAGAACACCACGCCTTCTTCACAAGCCTACTGGAAAAATAGACTCAACTCTTTCGTTGATGCAAGAGCCTTCACAGGGCTCTACACGATCAGGGTTCACCATGAGACAGGTAAGCAACTTTTTGTTCAATCAAGATCTTAGCCGATCATACTGCTTCAGGACGGCAGGGAGTATTTCGACAAGATCGGATGAAATCATGTGAAACCCCTTCTCTCTGAGTAACGAGTCTCCCGCGCGTCCATGCAAGTAGGCCCCAGCTACTGCAGCGTGAAACGGCTCAGCATGTTGCGCGAGGAATGCTCCGATGATGCCTGATAGAACATCGCCCATGCCTCCCTTGGCCATTCCGGGATTCCCCGTCCTATTGACCTTGACTTTGTATCCGTCAGTCACTACGGTCTCATGTCCTTTCAGCAATAGGACACAGGACTCTCTCTTGGCGAAATTAACACAAATCGGCACCCTCTTCTTCCATCCTAGAGGCGCCTCAACTCCGGAAAGTGCCTTGAATTCACCCGCGTGCGGAGTTAGGACCACGTTCCGGTGTCTATAGGTGTCGCTTCCTGCAACTGCCCTTATTGCATCCGCATCAATCAGAATCGGTTTCTTCATAGTATTTGCTTTCTTAACGATTCGTGGAATTACAGCGCGAGTCTCAGAATCACGACCAATGCCTGGACCCAAAACTAGAGCATCGGATTGGGCTAGAAGTCTGCTAATTGCTGCAAGATCCTTGGAAGTTATGATGCTGTCACTTAACTGGTGCACAATGAGGTCGGGCGAGTAGGATCTGATTACGGATGCTATTCCCCTTGGTGCGGCGATGAAAACGAGTCCTACGCCCGTCCTAAGGCTAGCCACTCCTGCCAGAGCCGGCGCACCCGAGTATACGTCGCTGCCTCCAACTATCAAGAGACGCCCGTAATCCCCCTTATGAGAGTGCAGATCTCTCGGCTTCATAACTCGTCTAACGTCAGCGGAACTTGAGAAGAATGAGCGCACCAAGTTAATCACGCATGTAATCACCTACGTCTGGTTATATAATCAACCAAGCTCTCTTGAATACCAAGAGGGAAGCGCAGTACGCGGAATTAAGACCAGAACATATTGAGATTAGGAAGCAATCATCTGAACGAATCAGCCTAAGGCTCGACGATTAGGCGGAACAAGTAAGCTCGAATTAGCTACTATTCTTGAGGTACGTATGGCTCTACCTCAACCTTCTACTACTTTCGGGCGGCTTCGATTAGCGCTAAGGCTCTTTGACGAGAGCTTTGTGACAAGAAGATGATTCGCATGGTTGCAGACAATGTGCTCCGTGTCTTCTGCTTCATGAACTCTTCAGATAGACAGTGATAATTATCATCACTGTCGCACGACGATGAACATGCATCTCACGGCACTTTTAGAATAGAGCGGTACCGTTAGGCTCGTTTACGCGAGCGTAGCCATCTGCGTTGGTAGAGGAAGGCTGAGTTTGATGTGCTTGAGCAGACTGCTTCCCCTTCACCTTGCGGTAAGCCCACCAGCCGAGCAAAATACCACCAGCGCCTAGCACAGGCACCCACCAATAATCCCACAAATCCGTTCCAGTATTCGCTGAAACTCCACCAATGCTCTTACCCGACTCTACGCCACGGGGTTGCTGAGGTGAGATGAATGGTGGCGCCGATATCTCAGAGCCCTTGAGTGACGTCTCATCCTGTCCTGAACCGGGATACATCGGAAGTGTCTTCTTCGTGATTATGACTGGTGATTGAGTTGCGCCATCCGGTAATTGCCCCATTACATAGCCACCAGTTGGATTTGTGGGCGGCTTCTGTCTCGGGTTCTGTCCAATTACATCTGGAGCTACCGGCGGTGATTTCGGGGGCTGGTTTTGCGTACCTGTGTATTGTGGCGGAGACGCAGGGGCTGGCGAAACATAAGTTGCCTCCCCTCCCGTTACGGGTGGCGGTGAAGGAGTAGGCGGCGCCGTCACCTGAGTTACAACTACTCCCATATTATTATCGGCCGGTAAGCCTGGCGGATCATTCTTCGAATCTTTTTGAAGTTGGGTTGAGCCAGTTTTCTCTTTCGTGGTTTCTTGATCCGATTGTTTTGATTCCAGTCTCTTCCAAAATTGATCGAAGTCTTCTTGCAACGTTTTGAGTCGTTTCAATTCCTCTTCTTCCTTCTCCTGTGCCTGCTTCTCAAGTTCTCTGCCAATGGAATCCACTTCTGCTTTCATCTTGTTCCTCCGATCTTCTTCGTCGTGCGATTTTGCATCGGGCGGCGTTTCAGGCTGAGGAGCTATTGCAGGCGGAGGTTGGGGTTGATTCTGCTGCGTTTGAGGTTGGTGCTGCTGGTTTATCATCGCGTATCCCTCCGCGCGAATTAGGTCAAGCATAACCTGTTGCATTGAGTCCGGTGGAGGTACGATCAAAGTCGACGGCCGCGAAGGCGTTATCGAGTTAACGTAAACATCGGGTATCTGCCAAGCAGCGATACTTCGCTTGCGTGCAGGAGGGGCTGGAGGAAAATATGCCGGAGCTGGAGGAGTTGGTTCGGAACCCACGGACACGTTGGGGATTTGATTTCCACGGTTAAGGTATTTCATGATATGAGCGTGCGAGTACCTGAAGTCGGGGCCATACTCATCGGCAATGATGTCTGATACCCGCCGGGATCCAACATACGGCGGATTATACAGTTCCTCAATTCTTCGACCGATATTGTCTGGGATAAGTTTCGGTGGTCTGGCCATCTACATTTAACTCCAATTGTTAATACATTGACTTCCAATTGTTAATACATTGACTTCCAATTGTTAATACATTGACTTCCAATTGAGATAAAATGGGTTTGAAATGCCTTAAAAAGTTGCCTACCTACGTACCGCATGAAGCTCTCATGCCGGGTAAGAAGAATTACACCACGATTACGCTGCCTAAGAAGGATTACGTCAAGTTAGTGAAGGTCAAGAAGGAGTTGGAAGCCCGCGAAGACTTCTCTTGGGTCGCGGCGGTGGGCTTAGGAGCATTCATCGGTTTCATAGCAGGATATGCTTCTGACGCAGCAAAACGCCCATTCTTCGTTTGCAACTGTGGAACCAGAATTGACCTAACTCAATGGAGAGGAGGAGGCTTCAAATGCCCAACTTGCGACAAAAACTACCCTCAAACCAACCCACCCTAGCCATCCCTCACACGGATAGGTATGTTATGAACGGTTATGCGACACCTTGCCAGTGTAAACGTAAACGTCAAAAAATGCGTTATTTTACGTAAAATTACGGTAAAAAACGACTATTTGATTACAGTGTAGGAACGAGAATCAAGTGGGAAAGAAGAATATGGCCCTTGAGGACGTTCTTGAGGAAATTCGGACTCGACTAGAAGAAAAGATTAAGCGACAGCTTTCTGGCCTGCAAGGTTTCGTTCTAGGACCAATATACAATTCAATAATACCGTTGCACGTTGAAATATCCCTGCCCCCCGAAGTTTCCGAATTTGCTTTCCTTGACAGAGGCACGATTGAGCTAACTCGCGGTCGCAGCTCAAATCCCGACGTTCGTATAGAGAGTGATCCTCAGACGTTTACGTCCCTCTTCCAAAATCCCAGCACTGAACGCTTCAAGGATCTTGAGAGCCGAAACAAGATTAGAATTACTTCCCTCACGAAAAAAGGACAGAATGCGGAAGGATATATTCGTAGGTACCTAGCCGGATAATGAGTAAATTGGCTGGCAACTGCTTCCGCTAATTAGATAAATCGATGATTCATTTCTTGTGATATGAGCCAATTTGTTCTTCGTCCTATTGGCGAAGTCAGGGTTCAGGCTTCCGATGATGACATAAAGAGGCGGGGGCGTGAACTGGAATGTGAGTCACGCATAGAGATCTTTCCCGAGTACCAAGATGCATTAGATGGTTTGGCTGGATTTTCGCATATCTTCGTGTTGAGCTTCCTCGACAGGTTGAGGCCTGATCAAGTCGGCGTTCTGAAGGTTAAGCCAAGACGATTAACGAGTAAGGGGTTCAAGTTAGAGGAACTCCCACTTGTTGGAGTCTTCGCGATCGACTCCCCCACGAGACCGAACCCGATCGGCCTGAGCTTAGTGAAACTGCTGCGGATTGATGGACGAGAACTTTTCGTCTCCGGCCTTGACCTATTCGATCGTACGCCAATCTTGGACATCAAACCTTACCGAGGCGATTACAGAGCAAACGAATACAAGCTGGCAGAGTGGTATCGCAAACTAAGGGACAGAGTTGGCGAGGATATTTAGTATCATAAGACACTCTTGCTAATAATACACACACGAAGAGAGATTAATCAAAACAACCGACGGCTAACTATCATCAGATTACCTCATCCGCTAAGAAGTCGGTAGGTATGTCACGCACGTCTCAGACTCTCGAGCATTAGTCTACGCGAATATGCATTCGCAGCCAGGTTCGCATCTTCTCACGAGGTGCCCATATGAGGTGTGCAGGTCGGTGCTGAAGTAGCGTTCAGTCCTGTCAGGAAAAACGGTGACTACAACCTTGTCCGTACCTATCCTTTCGAGAGTCTGTATCACTCCAAGGACATTGGCTCCAGATGAAATTCCAACCATTAATCCATAATCACTGCATAATCTCTTTGACATCGAAACCGCGTCATCGCTCTTCACCTTTACAACAAAATCTAATTCGTCCATTTTAACGATTTGAGGGATAAACCCGTCTCCTATGCCAGCAATCTTATGATCGTGGGTATTGCTCTCTCCCGACAATACTGCGGCTTCAGCAGGCTCAACAGCGACGAGTCGCACTTCTGGATTTATCTTACGAAGAGCTTTACCTACCCCGAACAGCGTTCCACCCGTTCCAACGCCGGCTACGAAAGCATCTACTTTGTCCTTTAGCTGCTCAATAATCTCTGCGCCAGTGGTTTGAAAATGCGCTGCCACATTTTCTTCGTTACTGAACTGTCTGGTAAGATACACATGGGGTGACTTCTTCGCAATCTCTTCAGTCCTTTTGACAGCTCCTTGAAAGCCCTCTTCCTTTGGTGTCAGACAAACTTCCGCACCTAAACTTTGCATTAGTTGAATTCTTTCTTTACTCATGTGTTCGGGCAAGAAAACGACCATTTTGTAGCCCTTCGCTGCGGCGACCATTGCAAGTGCGATGCCTGTGTTTCCGCTAGTCGCCTCCACAATTATCGAATCAGGTTTTAGAATGCCACGTGCCTCTGCTGCCTCAATCATGTACTTTGCAATTCGGTCTTTCACGCTGCCGCTGGGATTCAGGTATTCGAGTTTCACGTATGCTGAGTACGCGTGATCCCCGTAGAGTATCTTGAGTTGCATGATTGGAGTACTACCTATGAAATCCACCACTGAAGAAGAATGAGGCACAGCATTCGCCGTCAATACGATCATCTTTCAAGTATCTCTCTGTTTCGATCATCATCCTCCTACGAAAATCAGTTACGCGTAGCGAATAATGAATCGGTTACGATCACATTGGATGTTGCTCACTGTAACATCGCAAATCGCCCAAACTAACTTGTATCATGTCCCATTAATCGCCATCGATGACTGCCATCCAGATTACAATTTTCAATCCGAATGGCGCAGTGATCTTAGTAAGAGTTCCTTCATAAAGGTCAAGTCAAAAGTTCGGAAGAATCTGGGACAACATGTTTGTTCTTCAGACAGTTGCAGGTTCACTAGATGGCGCAGGGGAGGGGATTTGAATCCCTGAACTAAAGCGTCCTTCGGACGCCAATGCAGCACGAAGTTCTTTTGCCATTAAGATTTAGCTTTCTTCATTATGATTTCATGATTGTTGATGGAGATTAACAGAGTGTCGCCTCTCTTGATTTCGAGAGCTTCCGCAATCCCGCTGGCAGGTCCAACCGAAGTTTGGGTGCATCTCAAGGTTGAATTGGAGTAGGTGAAACTTATTACGTACGGTATACTTTGGCCCGTTCAGAAGGAGTGAAAAGAACAATGATTGATTTTGTGCAATTCTTGCTTGCAATATTGCATGATGGCCATAACAGGGACTTTCCTTACCTTGTAGAGGCCGTACGTGGAATAGCTTCGGCGCTATTGTAAGCTTTGAGTAGGTAATCTGCATCAGCAGGTCATCCTCTCACCACTATTTCTTTTCTGCATTTTAGTTACGGTTAGTATTGGTTTTGACAAGAAGATATGGAGCTACTCGCCGCGAAAACGATGTCAACGTCAACTACACACGCATTGTTCGTGCAAAATAGGTACATACGCGTTGACTTCTGATGCGGATATGAAATGGAAGCGTTCCATTACAGTATAGCGTTACCGTGGCGGTGCTGCACAAATTACTCCATCCCAAGATGTGCAACGACTCATCGCTCATTTCTCTCTGCGTCGCGCAAAAAATTCAGTTTCTACATTCCATCTCTTACCGTCGTCGTTTGATGATCGTCCAATCCAGTGGAAGGACTTTGGAGTGATTTCGGAGAAGATCCATTGGTTCAATGTTCCATCTTCACCGCGGTATTCCTGAACTATTTCATCCCCAATCTTGCGACCGATCATAGTATTGTAAGTTTGAGTGATCGGATTGACCCAGAGAATGTGCCAAGCATCGAGCTTCGGGTCGTAAATCCGTAAAGTTGTCCCATATGTGTTGCGAGTTGTCAAGACGTTTTTTCGTACGTTTCGTGGCGGGGAAATCCAAACATCTTGAATCACGCGCCCTTCCAATACCCACCCGAAATGCACCTCCCCGACGCCCTCCCAACGTGAGCCATCCGCCTCGTAATCCACAATTCGAAGGTCCCACGAACCAACGAATTGTCCGTAAAGCATCATCGTCGATGCCCCGTCAGATGCGGGCCCATCAAAGCTGAGGACTTCGAGGAATCGGTTGACGTAAGCTGAACGCTCAGTCATCGCGGCCACTTATGCGAACAGTTCGATGAATATTCCATTCGGATCTTGAATGTACACCCATCTACTTGACGAGGTCTTCATGTCAAGAACAAGAGGATAACCGGCTTTCCCAGCCTCCTCGACGGCCCTGTCTAAGTCGTCGACTTGGAAGGCGAGGTGATCCATCCCCTCTCCAGCTTGGTATTCAGTGTTGAATTTGCTACCTTTTCCGTAATAGTTTAGCTCCAGAGCTGGTCCACCTTCATCGGTCGTCAAACTCACCGTCTCCCCTTTCGTCTGCTCGATTTTGCTTCTGCCGTTCTCCTTCATACCCAGAACTTTTGTGTAGAAGTTGACGGATTTCTCCAAGTCCTTCACTCTGATGCCCGTGTACGTAAATTTCGTTTTCATCTCACATCAGCAGACACCTATGGGCGCTTCTCGGCATAAGTCTATGACCGTCAAACATCGGTACTCTCTCGCCACCTCTCTGTCAAGTCCCGGCCGGATTCAGGCGTAAGTAAGATCCGACTGCTTGCAACACCTTGTTCTCCGCTTTTCGTAGATGATCAACGTAACTCGTGCGGGGCAGGCCGAGCTTTTGAGCGATTTCTCCCGCCGTTGCCTTCCTAGGCATGTGATAGTAACCTTTGTCGAGTGCAGTTATGAGGGCTCTTCGCTGTTTGCTGGTCAAGTTGCCGAAGACCGTAGCGGTCGAAACGAGTATCTCGAATCGACTCATCTGAAATGGATCTTCACGACGTTACCTCGTAATGTGTCATGAACTCAAATTGAGAACGAGCCGATATATGTTGATAGCCGTCAAATAACGGTAGGTCACCAAAATTGGAGTTTTGATTCAGTTTCCATCTCTAGGAAAAAAGTGTCATTTAGTCGAGCTAAGAACTTTCATTGCCTTGAATATGAGTTTGTTTTCGTCAATCTTCTCGGCAATACCGTATATTTCTAACTCTCTGCCGACATCCTCTTCCAAAACATTCGTGATTTGATCAGAAGGGCCCCCGTCCCATAGCACATCGACTACACCCGTGCCATCGTCAATCTCGATTTTATGGCCCTCAGCTTTGACAATTTGACCTTTTATCCATACTGTCAAGCCGGCTTGGAGGCTGATTATTTTGCGTATGTCTTCCCATGCGGGTTTCTCAACCGGGCCAGGCAATATGCTAATCTTGGTGAGTGGAATAGAACTCAATTCCATTAGGCCGTCCAATCCAGGGCGTATTCTCACCCCGGACACGCGCAATCTGTGATTGGGCATAAGCTTCTTCGCCAAGTTAGCATGATCCCGCCATAGAGTAATTCGAATTGATCCGGTTTCTTCCTTGAGGGTGAAGGAGGTGACGTTTATGGTCTCACCCTTCTCGGTTGCTACCTGTCGAATCACTGGTTGATCAACTACTGTACCCTCTACCGTGACTAGGCCTTTAGCCAACGCAAGTGCGTCTACTCTTGTTGGTGGCATTAACTTCTGAATGAGATGGACTTTTTCTAGTTCGCCTGAGCTGCCAAGATTCAATTGGAGTTCCCCGAGTCTCTCACGAACAGAAGCCCCATGCAAACGTAGTGAATCGCCCTCATTCAGATTCCTTACCGAGTCGGTCTTATCGTCCCATAACGTTAACGTAATCATTCCTGTATCATCTCCCACAAGAAGTGACGAAACTCTCAGAGTCTCTCCTGTAGGTCTCTTGATTTCTCTAATTTCTCCTTTCGAGATTACTGTCACGATCAAGTCTGCGAGAGAACTCTGTGTTGTCAGATCTGCGATCTTAGAGGCTAGTTGTTCTGTGGGCATCTTGAAATTATCGGGCGGCTGATGAAGCACGGAAACTAGACTCCTAGCTTCAACATGCAACTCCGGCTTTGCGTTTTGGTTTAACCTTGTCCGAGCATTTACGATCTGCAGAATGTCTCCTCTTTTGAGGTCACGCAAATCCTCTGCTCTTTCATTCCATGCGACGAGCGGAATACGACCAGAGTCATCGGCCACGACCGTGTTAAGAACAGTGCCCACTCGATCATTCTTCGTGAAGGAATGATGTCGCGGTTCAACTTGAACTACTCCAACTACGTTTACTTGACTTGATTCATTTGGAACTTCGCTTATTGAGATGAACATCTCTCTGAATTCAGGAAAATCAGTTGTGGGCATTTCCTGTGGATTAACTTCGACGCTGCTTCTATCACCCGCATGTACCTCTACGTCTCCAGCAAGCCCTTGACGAGTGTACGCATGACCTATTCTGATAATTCCTCCTTGCAGGTTACCTTTGGATATTATCTCGACGTGCTTGTCCCATACTGCACAGCGGGCTCTGCCACTTCTATCTACTATTATGAGGCGCATGACCTTTCCAAGGCTCCCATCTCTGCGCTGGAAGGTTTGAGGTGTCCAAGCTGCGAGAATCCGACCGGAGACGGCTACATCATTCAATCCGTTAACCAGGTCTTTGATTTGCATTCGTCCCAGCCGAGTGCCGTTTGTCTTGATAAGCAATTCTTCAGCCACAAGACGGGCGGCTCCTTCGTCCGAAAGGAAATCGGGAAGCTCTCTCTTCTTTTCCTCAACAAGAGCGCGAACTTGGTCAGCAGAGAGATCGGGTCTCTTGGAAAGAATCTCGTCTATGATCGTCAAGACTCTGACAGGGCACTCTCCTCGTTAAATTCTACACGCAAGAACGTAAGTCTTGTTGTAGAAATTAGATGTTGCCCTTAAAGGACAATAAATACGCTAGCGTGCAAACTCGATTATCCTCGCGAGAGACCATTGGGCGAAAACTACTTCAGACCATATGAGGAATGTACTGATGATCGAATTGGAACCTGAATATGAAAAAATCGGTCGAATCACCCATTTTTTCCCAAAGGCGGGAGTTGCAGTTTTAGAACTGAGTGCCACCTTGATCAATGGAGATAAGATCATAATTCGCGGTAGCACGACGAATGTTGAACAGACAATTGACTCAATAGAGATTGAACATAAACAGATTACTACCGCCGGTGCTGGACAATCAATCGGACTTAAAGTCTCTGGCCGTGTTCGAGAGAACGATATCGTATACAAGGTGCGAGCTCCATGATCAGTCGGCGATTCCCGGAAGCTTAGAATAGCGCTTCATGCGTAACGCAACGAGAGCGCTGTAAGATGACGGACGTTACGATTGAAGGCACAGTCTTGGTCGTCACTCCGATTCAGTCGGGGCAGAATCGACCGATGGTTCAGATTACACTGGGTGATCCGTTTAAGGGACCGGTAACTTTTCCGCTTGATATGGACAAAGAGATGGCAGGGGTTACTATTGCGGTTCAAAGAACCCTGAGTCAACTTCCAGGTTTCGGTCAGCAATTGGGCACCCCTAGGGTCACAGTGACTCTGACTGAAGAGGAGTACCAGGAACTCGGGAGGCCGCGGTATCCCGATCATCTCAACATAGAGATCAACCTCCTTGTGGTGGAGTTTTCGCAATATTCTCGTGGCGGTCGTAGGACCAACGCCGCGGCCACTCATTACGATGACAGCTTGTTTTCCCATGTTCTGCACCAGGCTCGCACTTAATGTAGCCTGTCGCCAGATGTGATCCTCATCACGCGAGAGCTTCAACCCTCTTCTCTTCTTCTTCACTATAGGTGCAAGCAGATCATTGGATCGATAAGTGGCAGCGATCAATGTCGACCCGCATTTTGGACAGCGAATTCTTTCAGATACATCACCAACGATACGAACTGCATCCCAGTCGCCGTTGAACATACAGACGAGCCGGACCGTATCGGTCAGTAACCGCTCTTTGACAATATCAGTTACGGATTTCGATGGTATCGCAGGCCTGAGAAGATCGTGAGGGATTATCTTATCAATTATTGGCGTAGCAAAAGGTGAACATGAATCTGACCGACTCTGAGCTACATCTACGACGATTTTCCCTCTTTGGATATTACGTACCACTTCTTGGGTGGTCTCTAAATCGAATTTTTCAACTAACATTTCTCTCTTAGTCTCAAAGTTCACGGGAGTTCCTTTCAGTGCTCGAACTATGGTGCGTGCTCGATATGATCGATAATCTGCTTTCCTCTCTACGATACCGAATTTTCGAGCGACATGCCAATGCCGCCATGCGAAAAGATCTGATGTCCGAAGCGATTCGACCAAAACAACCTCGACGTCCTCGGCAGTCAGTTTCGAAAGTTCACTAGCGACTATCTCAGGTTCAATCTTGAATGATGAAATAATCGCTATCCGATAAGGGTCTGTCTGCGTTGAAATGTTGACGCCGAATTTACTGCTTAGAAGTGATGCCATTACCATCGCGAGAGTGTCATTCACTGTTGTGCCGAAACTGGAATGTATGACCACACAGTTTTCGAACTTTTCAATTACGACTCGTGAATTAGTAGGGAGCGGAAAATGGCTCAGATGACTTCTGACCGTCTCAACGATTTTGGCCAGTGCTTGGTCAGTAAGGTAGTACCGCTCTTGGATATTCCTTACTATATCAGAGTCATCCAAGCCTGACGCGATTTCGGATCGTAATCTGCCAACTTCCTGCGCAGTCTCGAAAGTTACTGGGATTATTTCGCCCTCCCAGCTAGGAATTGCATCAAGTGTAGGAGCCGTTGGTTCGACTTCCACTGACAGTTTTTCCTCATTTATGGATATGATCTTCCAAGTTTGACCATGCATTATGAAAACTGTTCCGCTCTTACACCTTCTAACAACAAAACCCTGATCTAAAGTTCCGATTCGTCGCTTCCTGAAGAAATCAAACACATCGAAGCGTTTCACATCGGGTATGACTGATAAATTCTCGTAGTAATAATGAAAGGTTCTTGGATATCTTGCAGACACAATATCCTCGGCAAGTCTAATCGCTCTAATGGAGTCCAAGAAGGTTACTAGTTCGTGTAGCTGTTCAGCAGATAAGGCTCTGAACGGATATGCTCGACGTACGAGTTTGTATATTTCAGACAAATTCACCCTCTTAAGATCAAGAGTTATGCCTGCAATTTGATGAGCCAGAACATCGAGGGAATTGTCATGTATCAGTGTATTCTCGATTCGTCCTTCTCGCGATTGAACTGTCAACACAGCGGCTTCTAGAAGATCATCAGCTACGGCCCCAATTATGACGCCTCTGGCGGACCCGTGAAGGGTGTGGCCGCTTCTCCCGATTCTTTGGATGAGCCTAGTAGACGTTCTTGGAGACATGTTTTGAACGATGAAGTCTACCCTACCAATATCCATCCCCAATTCGAGACTGGAAGTGCATATGACTGCTTTGACAGATCCTTCTTGGAATCCCTTTTCGACTTCTTCTCTTAGTTCTCTAGAAAGCGAACCGTGATGAACACGCACGGGAAGAGTGGGCGTCAAGGCATGGAGTTGAGAACCAATCGCTTCAGCCTGTTCTCGAGTATTAGTAAAAACCAATGTGGACTGCTTTTGTGATACGATCTCTGCGATTCTCTTTGTCCTAGCTACTGTCGATTGAGGTAACCCAAGTCTTTCGGAATCGGCTGCATCTTGCTTACTTGGGTTTACATACTGCACTTGAACCTCGAATCGTCGAAGTTCCTCTGACTTCGCTATTGTAATTTGACGGTCGGTTCCAGCGAGAAACTGTGCAACTTTGCCTTCTTGACCGACGGTCGCAGAAAGCCCGATTCGCTGGAAACTCGTCCCTGTCAGATACTCCAATCTCTCCAGTGCCACAGACAACTGGACTCCACGCTCATCAGTTGCGAGTTCATGAACTTCATCTACCACTACCCATTTGACACCCCTCAGATGTTCACGCATTCGACGTCCAGGTATGATGGCTTGGAGGGTTTCTGGTGTTGTCACAAGCATATCGGGCGGTGACTTCGCCTGCATTGCTCTAGCGCTAGGAGGAGTATCGCCATGTCTAACCTGGACTCGGATATCCAACTCTCTACCGATATCCGAGAGTCTTCTCAGTATGTCGCGATTCAATGCCCGAAGAGGAGTTATGTAAAGTATTGAGATTCCTCTGGTCTCTCCAGCGGAACGACGATCTAGAAAAGAGTTGAAGATTGGCAGAATCGATGCCAAGGTTTTCCCTGTACCCGTGGGGGCGATCACAAGAACGTTTTTCCCTTCAAGGATTGGCTCAATTGCAACACGTTGAATCCCGCTTGGTTCCTCCAAGCCTATCTTTTCTAAATGTTCCCGGATAGCCCTATGTAACCGAGTGAACGTGTTCTCGATCAATTTAGAAATCCCACTCGAAGGCTGAATGAATAGAGCGTGTCTGCAGACGGTCTACGAGGATGGTTTCTCGTATGCCAAATACACGAAGATTAGGACCACGGCTACGAAAGCCAAGAACGTGATCCCTATTTGAATGAGAGCCCAGAGCTCATCAGTGGTCAACGCCTAAACGCTCGTTACACCCTAGAAAACGACCTAATTTAAACACTACTCATCTCATTGTGATATTTTAGCTCTCCAACGATCCGTGATGTTGGAGTATTGCGAGTCGTTTCCATGGATTGTTAGGAACTGGTTTAATGCTTCAGCAACACGCTGCGCTATAATATGATAACACAATCCTCTCTTCCGGTCCATTACACGAAAGTAGTAATCATCACAATAGCAGAAAGGAAGATCAGGGATCACTTGGTACTCACTGGTACGACCTTCCACGACCCAAACGACTCGTTTGCTCGGTTTGAATTCGTACCTCTTGACGCGATGTGAACTTGCGAGTTCCAACCCGTTAGTGAAACGTTCTCCAAATGCCTTGAGCAATCTATCTTTAAGCTCATCAGAGAAGACATGCCGCGACTTCAGTTCAGCAAATGCCTCATCCATTAGATTGTTTTCGTAACTGTAGGCGTTTTCCATAGATATCCTAGCCGCGGCCATTTGTGTTACTTGTCGAACTCCACGACTTATTTATTGACCAGGTGTAGGCGAGACCTTCAAGAAACGTTTTTAAGTGTTCATTAAATGGTCCTATTCTTACAGCGCTGGAACCTTCTCGAGCGCTCGTTCGTTATGCTCCGGACATATTCTCGGAGGCGACTGAAATCATGTATCAGCAGAACAGGAATGAAACACCGAAGTATGTGTTAACTGGCACGACTACTCTAGGAACAGATACACGTGCAACATTAGGAACATTTGTGGCACACAAGCACGCAAAGAAAGTTTACCAGATAGATGACCACGTCGCTATGACTATCGCTGGTGGAGTTGCTGACGCACAGTCAGTCGTAGAAGTACTTCGAGCGAATTCGAAGCTCTACAAGTTCGAGAAGGGCCTTCCGATTCCAATAGCAGCCGTTGCTCGGCTTGCAGCGAACATTCTCTTCCAATCCAGATTCTACCCATTCATTGTGCAGTCTGTTATCGGAGGAATGGATGATCAGGGCCCTCACATCTTCGCGCTTGATCCGCTTGGAAGCGTGACAGAAGAAAAGTGCGTGGCGACTGGTTCTGGATCACCCGTAGCCTATGGTGTACTTGAACCAGGATACAAAGAGGGTATGTCAGTGAAGGAGGCTATACCACTCGTCGTTACGGCAGTGACTTCTGCCATGAAGAGAGATTCAGCGAGCGGAGACAGCTTCGATGTTGCTGTCATCTCGAAAGATGGTTATAGAGAACTGAGCGAGGAGGAAAAGAAAGCAATCCACGCTTAGAACAAACAACCTCGGTCATGAGAATTTTCTTAATACACTTACGAGGAGAACGGCAGTGGCAAGACTAGTAGACGATTCGCAGGCAAGAATCCGCGAAACAATAATCACTCATATGCCTAAAGAAGCAGAGATCACTCGAATCGAGTTCGAGGGACCACGACTCGCAATTTACGTAAAGAATGTCGGACTCTTACTTGAACAAAGCTACATTGTCACTGAGATCGTGAACCTGCTCCACAAGAGGGTCGTAATTAGATCTGATCCTACCATCAGGTTGAAGGAACCTGAATCTGAACGGCTCATTAAGAGCATAGTACCTGCTGAAGCAGAAATCACTGAAATTAATTTCGACCCGACTCTTGGCGAAGTTGTAATTGAGGCGAAGAAGCCAGGCCTTGCAATCGGTAAGGATGGGGCTACCCTACAAGAGATCATCAAGACTACAAGCTGGCGCCCCCGAGTTCTTAGAGCTCCACCTCTTCCATCGAAGATTATCGCCAGCACCAGACACATACTTCATTCAGAAAGTGAGGAGCGCAGCAGGATTTTTCGAGACGTCGGTGAGCGCATATTTCGTCCCAGATTAGCGAAAACTTCCAGTGTTTTCTTGACACCACTTGGCGGCTTTCATGAAGTCGGAAGATCTTCAATGATTGTGGAAACTGACGAAAGTTGTGTCTTGCTCGACTGTGGCATTAGTGCCGGGGCAGATCACCCGTACTACGCCTTCCCCCGGATTGACTCGGATGACTTCGCGATTCAGAAACTGGACGCGGTTATAATATCGCATGCCCACCTTGACCACTGTGGATTCGTGCCCTTCCTCTACAAGTATGGATATGATGGTCCAGTGTACTGCTCTGAGCCAACATCCGTTCTGATGACACTTCTTCAACTCGATTATCTTGACATTTACAATAAAGAAGGGGGCTACGCGCCGTACGACCAGAAGGATGTGCGAGAAGTAGTAATGCACACAATCCCTGTAAAGTACGGTGTGGTCACCGACGTCGCACCTGATATCAAACTTACACTGCATAACGCGGGTCACATAGTAGGAAGCTCAATTGTTCACTTGCACATTGGAGAAGGCCTACACAACATCGTCTACACGGGCGATTTCAAATTCGGTCGCACCATGCTTCTTGAGCCGGCCACATGCTCATTCCCCCGGGCCGAGACTCTGATTATGGAGAGCACGTACGGCGGGCAGGACGATATCATGTCAGATAGAGAGACAGTAGAAGGAAAACTGGCGAGAATAGTTAACGAGACAGCAGAGAAGGGGGGTAAGATACTAATACCCACCTTGGCTGTGGGGCGAGCTCAGGAAATAATGCTTGTTCTTAACGCATACATGAAGAACAAGATCATAAAGGAACTTCCAATTTTCATTGAAGGAATGATTTCGGAAGCCACGGCAATTCATACTGCGTATCCTGAATACTTATCGCGAGACCTTCGCGAGCAGATTTTGTATAAGGACGTAAATCCATTTCAGTCTGACTACTTTACGAACGTTGATCACCCGTCTGAACGCGAGAAGATTGCACAGGGTGAACCCGCCGTAATTCTTGCGACCTCCGGTATGATGGAGGGAGGACCTGCAATCGACTACTTCCGATATCTCGCATCGGATGAGAAAAATTCAATTGTATTCGTAAGCTATCAAGTTGAAGGAACACTGGGCAATCGACTCAAGAATGGTATACGCGAAGTTTCTTTGATGGGAAGAGATGGAAAACTTGAAGCCTACAAGGTGAATTTACGAGTCGAAAGCGTCGAGGGCTTCTCCGGACATTCGGATAGAAATCAGCTGTTCGGGTTCCTTCGAAGGGTCTCTCCGCGGCCTTCAAGGGTGATTATGGGTCATGGAGAGGCAAGAAAAACTGATGCATTTGCACACGAGGTTTCTAGGATTCTGAAACTGAGGACCGTCGCGCCTGATATTCTTGAGAAGCTTCGATTACGCTAACGTGCTTATTCTGTCTCCTCGTCCGCCCCTGCACCACCAGCAGTTACAGTAAGCCTTGAAGCCCTACTGCGCCAGACTTTAACGGTTGGCGGTGTCATCACTATCCTTTCCTCTCCAAGACGGGCGATATCGCCTTGTATCGATTTTACGAACTCGACAAGTTCGCTAATCGCGGACTTGGTCTCTTCAACACTCCGTTTTGCAATGGGAGTGATTTTGACGATGAGTATGTTACCTTCGATAATCTCGGCCTTTATTCTAGGTACGTCAGTTGGATCGCGCAGAGGATACGCTTTCACATAGATCGGATGTTGAATGGATGGATTGACCAGCGGAAATCTGTCTGAATCCGCATCGTGCGAACTTATCATCATTGTCACTCTAACTGAAGAGCCTCAGGTTTTGGGAGTTTAAACGTTTGCGAAAGTACGATAGGATCGTGACATGGTTGTGTAAAGACTCAGCGGGTATTTCGACTGGAACTTTGTGCGGTTTGTCACCTACGCGTTAAGATTACTCCATTTTGAGCCTGTTAGAGGGAGTAAACGATTTCCAAAGGGGGTCGCCTACGTAGTGCATATTGGCTATAACGCGACCCTTGGTCATGGAACGCATGGATTCAGCGTCTTGCTCGGCTATGCCTAATGCGATGATTTTTCCATACTTTTCGTCATATATAGCGACCAAATCGTCTTTGTCGAATTGTCCTTCTATATGGCGAATTCCCGGACGCATAACATGAGCACCGTTTGCGACGTGGGGAATAGCTCCCATATCAACAACTATCTTAGGCAGCGTGACTAGTACCACATCATATTTGAGTGATGGAAACAATCGACCCTGAACACGAACTATCCAAGGCTTACCGTCAGCAAAGAAAACCAAACTATCTTCGACCATCTCTTCCTCAAGATGTTTCACAGAATCCAAGCTGTCCGTTGATGAGGGAAACTGATTCACGAATTCCTTGATTACTTGTTTTGATTCTCGATCCTTAAGATGCCGCATACCGTAACGCTATAGTCATTTGCTATCTCACTGATAACGTCATTCTTAAGACGATGACAACGCCAACCTAAGCTTTAATTTAGACCGTTCCTTTATCCGTCACAATTTCGAAGTTAGGTCAGAAAGAACAATGTCCGCAGTTGCCGACAAGATCTTCCAAGAGAGCCTAAGCAAAACCGTTCTCGTGGAACTGAAGGGTAGTCGTACGATTAGAGGAAAGCTGTACAGCTATGATCAGCACATGAACTTAGTACTTGAAGACGCGGAAGACGTATCGAACCCAGAGAACGCGAAGAATATTGGTACTATAATTGTCAGGGGCGATAACGTCGTCCTTGTGTCGCCTCCTCCCAAGAGGTAAACTGAAACTGGGTTGATGATATGTGACGAAAGGCACTGCCTCTTTTGGTCGGCGAGGCCGTTCTAAGACACACATCCGATGTCGACGCTGCGGTCGGCATTCCTACCACATAAGGTGGAAGCGATGCTCAGCTTGCGGTTTCGGTGCCACTAAGAAGTTACGAAGCTATTCTTGGCAGACTCACACGATGAATAGATTTCGACGAATCAGGTAACAAGCTGACCCATCGGCTGGGAAGCGACGACCGGCACCACCAGCCGTCAGATCGATCCATTCCGTATGTTGTTCAGCTATATTCCGCTAAGGAGACTGCGCCGCAGGTGTTGCCGTTGCTGCAGGCGGCTGTGCTTCGGCTTCTGGTTTAGCTTCAGCAGGAGCTGTAGTTGCTGGTTTCTTGAAGATTTCAATGAAGGAAATCGTTTCGAGCTTCGGCAGATACTTCGTTATATCGGCTGTTAATGTTCTCTTTTCCACTTGTAATCCTTCCAAGAAAAATGCCTCCTCCGGAATCTCAACTCCGAGTTTGCCGTTGTCAATCGTCACCCGGAACTTGTCTGCACTTACTGTTGAAAGTCTCTTGTGGAGCAAGCTTCTAATTTTCTCTTCATCGACATCGATAATCTTCTGGACCGTTACGTCGTAGATCAGTGTCCTGCCAGCGAATGGATGATTGTAATCGACTTGAACTCGACCTGCTCCGACAGCTCGAATCTGTGCAGGTTTTCCATCTATGTTAAGTTGGAGTCCGGGTGTTGGTGACACTCCATCGGCTGTGAATTTTCTAAGAGGGACGAGTCGGACCTTTTTGGGGTCTCGGGCACCGTACGCCTTTTCGGGAGAAAGTTCAATGGTGCTTGACTTTCCTGTATCCAAAGTTGTTAGGGCTTCATCCAAGCCTTTGGGAACCCAACCCTCCCCTATAATCACGAAGAAGGGCTCGTAATGTTCTTCTCCTCGATACAGTTTACTCTCCTTGGCAACCTTCTCGTAGGTCGTGCCAACAATCTCTCCAGTCTCTTTCACTTTCAGCGTATAGTCAATGAGAACGAAATCGCCGTTCTTTATCGCCAAGCTATGGCACCTCATTTTTTGGGAGGCGAAGCTTAGTCCTACTCGATCTACATTAATCTTTCAGGAGGATCGGTATTCTAACAATCTATAGTCTAGTTCAAAAAGATGAGATGACGTTTCCAAGCGCGTCCAGCATGAGATCAATATCCCCCATCTCAATATATCCCATATTTCCGATTCTGAAGGTTTTCTTCTTCAGCGGCCCATAACCTTCAGCTAATTCAAACTCTCTCTCACGCATCTTCTCGTAAATAGCACCGCCTTCAACACCCTCAGGAGCCTTGATGCAATTCACGGTGGGACTTTCGCTACCTCTTCTAGGAAATGTTGATAGCCCATACTTCTCTATGCCACGTCTTATCTTCTGGTTTCGCTCCTTGTACAGGTCGAAGTACCATTTCCTGCCTCCGTTCCTCTCAATCATTTTAAGGGCCGTGTTTAGCCCAGCGATTTGCGGAATCACGGGCGTAACCGGGGTACCTCGACCCTTCTTCTGATCTTCCTCCCATACTTTGAAATCGAAATACCACCCCTTGTTCGAGGCCGTCGCAGACAGGCTCATGGCTTTCTCACTTACGCTACCAATCCCTAATCCAGGGGGAACTCCGAAACACTTTTGTGAACTCGAGAAACAAACATCGATACCTAACTCGTCCACCTCTATCTCCGTACCACCCATTGAGCTGACGGCGTCTACAAAGACAAGTTTATCGTGCTTCTTGACAGAGGCAACAAGTTCCTTCAATGGATTGATAAGCCCCACGCTCGTTTCATTATGTGTTAAGGCGACCGCCTCGACATCTGGGTTCGTAGACAATATCTCATCCAGATCCAACGCTGATATCGGCTCACCAAGAGGAGGCGCCAACTTCACAACGCTTACGCCGTTAGCCTCAGCAACTTCAGCGAATCGTTCTCCGAAACTCCCGTTTATACAGCAGAGAATCTTCTTTCTGACACAGTTCCTCACCGAGGCCTCCATGAATCCCGTTCCGGTACTGGAGAAGAGAAAGACCTCGTTCTTTGTCGAAATGAAATCCTGTAACAATCGGACTGTTTCGTAATGCAATGCGAAGTATTCCTTACTTCGGTGACTATACATTTGATGACTCATTGCCTCAAGGACTTCAGGATAACAAGCAACTGGGCCGACGGTGAAGAGTTTCATCATGACGCACCGATCATTAACGACGGAAATCCCACAGATAAACAGGTCGTGTCCGTCTACATCATGGGAAGAATACCTTCGCTACAAACGAAACATGACTGGCACTCAGGAGCACCTTTTTGAAGTAGATGTTGCGAGTGTTCTTTCAATAGGTTTCTTGGAAATTGTCGGTGAAACTCGGAAAGATCATGAGCATACCGGTTAGGATTCACTACACTCTATGGTTAGTATTCATTCTAATTGCTTGGTCGCTTGCGTATGGTTACATGCCGCACCAGTATCCGGGGTTGAGTACCTTAACGTATTGGGGGATTGGAATTACATCTGCGATTATTCTCTTTGCATCGGTTTTGATTCACGAACTATCTCACTCTTACGTGGCGAAGAAGCACGGGCTCCCTATCGCAAGGATCACTTTGTTCTTCTTTGGGGGGGTCTCTGAGATGACTGAAGAACCTCAGGATCCTGGGTTGGAGGTCAAGATGGCTGCAGCTGGTCCGCTTATGAGTTTTCTGATAGCAGGAATCCTGGGTGGAGCGTGGTATGTGTCAGAGGCGACAAGGGCATCCGTTCCAATTACAGCAATCCTTGGTTATGGCGCCCTAATCAACGCGGTATTAGGAGTATTCAACTTGGTCCCAGCTTTTCCATTAGACGGGGGGAGAGTCTTTCGAGGGAGTCTTTGGAGAAGATCAGGAAACTTGATCGGAGCCACGAAGACAGCCACGAGGATCAGTGAAATAATTTCACTATTCATGATGTTCGGTGGGTTTATTCTAATCATTGTCAGCGATTTCGTAGATGGGATATGGATTGTAGTCTTGGGCTGGTTCATCAAATCAGGCGCTGAGACAAGTCTTCGTCAAACACTTGTTGGTGAAACATTGAGCGGGGTCACAGTGGGTAATATCATGACAAGAAATGTTTACACAATATCTCCCGACATTACGATTGACCAACTTATTTCGGATTATTTTCTTGTGAATAGACACGGGGGTTACCCGGTTGTTCGAGATGGGAAGATCTTGGGGGTTGTTACACTTCAGTCGGTTAGAGCGATTCCCAAAGACATGAGATCGTCAACAAAGGTCGAGCAGGCATTAAGTCATGGAGAAGCAATGATTTGCGTAAGACCGGTTCTTAGCGCGCTTGATGCCATGCACAAGATGGCGAGAGATAGGGTGGGTAGGGTCTTAGTAGTCGAAGAAGGCGTACTAGTTGGAATAGTAACGAGAGGCGATCTTATGAGAACTATTCAAACCAGACAAGAGCTAGACGCTGTCCGCCAAACTAGTACAGCTACCCACATAGCTCCACACATTGGACTCACTAGAGATCAGACTATGAAGTGCTTGCAATGTGGAGGTCTTGTACCTATTGGTTCAAGATTCTGTCCTCATTGTGGTGCGCTTCAAGACAAGTCATCAATCTAACAGGATTGCAGCGCAGGCACATATTCGCATCCGACCTGGAGGCAGATACCGTCCTCGGACTGTATGTAGAGTGTCGACATATGTTGACATTCTAGAGTATGCTTATATGTGTGGAAACGTGGAACACTAATACTGTGGTACATTACTGTGCTATCTATGAAACGTCAGAATGCTCAGCGGGCCATTCCGTTTGCAGTCGCAGTCCTCTACCTCGTAACAGGCGACTACTTCTCGTTGATACACCATCTACGAGTGTTACTCTGAGGCCTATGCAAGATGCCTGAGTCTAGATTCTCGGGCAGTTTCTCTTATGTGCGGTAAAGATGTCCTCACTGTTTGTTTCGAACGAGCAACGTTTGCATATCTGCTTTAGTGGAACCTCATCAAGTGAAGCCAATGAGTTTACCTCTTCGTCGAACCTAATCACGCGAAATGAGGATTATAATCAGAGCGGAGATCGTGTATTCGGAGCAATCATTGTCGGAGCATGCTGTTCCCTAGATCCTTACATGAAGAAATCAATGACGTAATGTCCAGTTTAGTGGATGAACGTCGAACTCATAAGGCGGTATTAGTTCGACGGTTTGTCGGAATCGATGACGGACATCCTCGGCTTAGAAGGCATTTTCATGGCAGGCATCTTAGCAGGAGCAATTAACTCTGTAGCGGGAGGGGGTACACTGATCTCTTTCCCATCCCTAGTAGCTTTAGGAGAGTCACAGATAGTCAGTAACGCCACAAGCACTGCAGCCTTGTGGCCTGGCTCTCTCAGCAGTGCTATAGGCTATAGAAGGGACACCCCTACGCAAGCAAGCTTGCTTGCTACCCTCCTCATCCCGAGTTTTATAGGCGGCATACTGGGAGCATGGATTCTTGTAAGTACGCCGCCGGGAATCTTCAATATTGTTGTTCCATTTCTGGTCCTCTTTGCTACCCTGCTGTTCGCGTTCAGAGATCACATAACCCGAAAGTTCAGGCATAACAATTCCAACGAGGAATACGTATCGACTGAGAGTCGCATCTGGGGCTTCTTCTTCCAGCTCTTCGTGGCAACTTACGGAGGTTATTTCGGTGCCGGAATCGGCATTCTGATGCTGGGTTCGTTAAGCATTATGGGCTTGCGAGACATTCACACGATGAATGCGATTAAAACACCGCTTGCCGCTTTAATCAATTGCACCGCGTTCGTTCTCTTCGCTGTGAAGGGTTTAGTAGCCTGGGATTTGGCCCTAGTTCTTGGCCTCGGTGCAATTTTAGGAGGGTACCTAGGAGCCCGATCAGCTAAGCACCTGGATCCTCGAATATTGCAGGTTTTTGTTGTTTTGATCGGCCTAGCAGTCTCAGCTTGGTTACTCTTCAAAGTGCTTCACTAAGCGACCACGCCTAACCTAAAATTCGTCGAATTACTGGGAAATAGATCCAGTTAGAGCTTTAGTGAGTTTGAGAATGTCCGCAATTCTTAGCTCCAGAAGTCTGTTCCTCGCTCCTCCCCCGCAAAAAATCGTTTCGCCAGTCAAGAGCTCCTTGTCAATCACAACTTGTAATGGCGTCTTATGATAGACCGAGGCAGTTCCGCCCGGCGGATAACCACTAATCGACTCTGCCTCATCGAATCCCAGCAATTGTATGTTACGGGCCCCGAGGACCTCAGCCGCGTTTTTTAAATTGACCTTCCGATCACCTGCCACTACGAGCAGAGCAAACCGGCCGTCAGACGTCCTGCAAACCAGATTCTTAGTAATTTTGCTCAGTTCTATGCCTGTAGCACGCGATGCGTCTGCAGTGTGCACAGTTTCAGGTTTCTCCAAGAAGCGATACCAGACACCAGCGTTCTTCAAGTAGGTTTCTAAGTCCACGAAATTCCACAATCCGCTGACCCATTAATACCGTTTGTATTTACCCCCTTCGGCTGGCATATCTGCTTCTCAAGTGATTACGTGATTTTACATCAGGATTTGATCATGAATTAGAGTGCAGAGAACAGCGATGGGGTTCCCATATTTTTCGTCCACACTCTAAGGCTGCTTCCTTCGCACTCCAACCACTACAAACACTAAACCCGCAAGCAGGACCAGTGCCCACTCAGTAATGTATGCAGTTATGAAGGAGTAGTCCGTGGCTCCTCGCGCCATCATTCCTTGCAAATTAATCCCTGCACCGTAAACCAAACCCGTCGAACCCGCCAATACAAGCAGGGAGCCGCTTGAAACCATAATTTTATCCAATATTCATCATAGTTCGGGTCCACCGATGGATATTTACAGATTACTTCGATGAATTTTGATAATCACGATTCAGAAGCGAATAATTACATTAGCAGACGATTTGCTTTCAATACGAGCTTGCCGTCAAGCTCGACTTGAGGGCGCCTGAGAACAAGATCAACATGTATCGGAGCCTTGTTCCGTCCGCCGAGTTGTCGATTCTCGCCTAATGCAATGTGTGCAGTACCCATAACGGCCTCATCTTCTATTATTGACCCACAAAACCTGGCCAGCGGATTCAAACCGAAGCCGAACTCACCTATTCGAAAAGAGTTCCTGCTCTTCGTGCGTTTTAGCATTGCGACAAGGTGTTTTGCCTGACTCCCCCCATGGAATCGGAGCGCTTCGCCGTGACGGATGTCAATTGTGATTGGTGTCTTGAGGAGACCGGTGACTGACGTGCTTGCGTCTACAACGAGTCTACCATGCGGCGAATTTTCGATGGGCGCTACGTAGGCCTCGATATCTGGAACCCCTTGTGCATCGCCCGGCTTCCTACACAATCCAGTGATCGCGTGACCATGTCTGCCGGCAACACTCAATTCAATATCTGTACCGTTATCCGAGGAAATCCGAACGAGCGACGCTTGTGTCAGCCGTTTTGCAACCCTTTGCACCAGTTTCTCTTGCTTCCTGAAATCTGCAAGCATAGCATCTGATGCCAGCGTAGATGGTGTCGCGCCTGCCATCGAGAGGAATTTGGCTCCTGCATTACAAGCACTTAGTCTGGCTTTGGTATAGAACATGGTCATGCTGGTTGCACATATCACGACATCGCTCGCTTTCATTGCTTCCAAGACAGACGAGGGGGGCTCCTCGCCAGGATACGCTCTAGGCTTCATTATGATAACTGTAAGATTCAAATCAAGCCGATTGGCTGCGTTCATCATGATTCTGCTCAGCTCGTAACCGTGTGCCGTATCCAGAACCACCAGCACCCTGTCATTACCTGTGGCACGCGCACAGACCTTCAGAAGTCTTAGAGCTCCTCTCATTACGTTAGACAATGATTCACACTCAATGATGGCAACTTGCCGTATTTGATCAAACCAGAAAAAGCGACGGTGAAGTTAACGCTTTCCTACTGACTGTGGCAGAGCTAGAACACTCCAAACTGATTGAGGTTAAGATTAACTATTCAGCGCTGACCTAGGGCCAACGAGGCCAAGTAAACCACGTTTTAGGGCTTGGCAGAGAGGCGGAAAGATTCTTGGGGTATGCCGATTCTGAGGAAGAAGCTGGCTTTCTGAACTTGAACTCTAATTGGAATTTTCCAGAGCCCTTCAGCTTCATGTGAGCCTCCCAGTTGGCTTCTGATGGACCCTAAGCTAGTCCAGGCGAGCCTCAGCCTCCATGAACCTGGTATCCATAACGTGGCTGAAACAATCCATCGAAATCCCTCACGGCGGCTACCTGAGTCGTCTTATGCTGAACACACACAAGATTCACTAATCGTCGTAACTTCAGAACTTCAGCGTGACTCTTGGTAGGAAGCGCCCAACTCGTTTCTGGTACTGTACATACGCCTCTCCGAACCTTGCCACTAGCATTTCTTCTTCCCGACCCGCAATGAGGACATATCCCGGAATAGCAATTAATGGAAAAAGGGCGAGAGCATTATGCCATAGTAGAGCGAAACCTATGAACATTAGATAGTACCCCAAGTATGACGGGTGCCTGACCCAACGGTAAGGCCCCCAGTTCACAAGCTTATGATCCGCCGGCATCTGCCAAGACGTTGCATATCGCCCTCTAGCAAGGACACTCCAGATGAAAATTGCATATCCAAGAATCATGGTGAGCAAACCGAAGAACTCCAACTGGACCGTCCCAAAGCCAAGATAACCGTGGAACGGACCCAGATCATTCCAAAAATCAAGCAGCACGCGGAGGCAGGACTCAAGGAAGAACGCCCCCGTGCCTATTCCTGCTAGCAGCAACGGAATGGCAAGGGGCTTCGCTATTTCGATTCTTTCTTGCTCACCTGAAAAACCCGCATGATAACGCAAAAGATTATCGAGATTGATAGTGAGGAAGAGGAATAGACATATTACAATAGAAACGTCAGCGAAGGAGATCATGTCACACTACACGCTGATGGCCGAAGTTCTAGGCGCGTGGCCCTAATACCCGTTTCAGTATATACCCTGTCCGTTGCACTCCATAGAGTGTTGTTATTCTCAACGATCGCTACGTAGCTGATTGCAGCCATCTGTAAGATTCATGACAGATCAAAGAAAAGGTAATGAGAATGCTAGTGCTAATTTCCCTACCCAAACCTACAGCCTTCGCCTAAGCGCTAGGCTCTTCCCTCCTGGACAAAACGGCCTGCGCGTAGCAACGGTTTCACTGCAACCATATAGTTAGGTCGCTTATAATCCAGATTCATCTTCGGTGCACACCAAGAGTTACATGAGCCCATTCCTACAGTTTGAAATAACGATTGACCGGTAGTCACCAACAAGATCACCAAGTTACGGTGCAACTCTTAGCGAATAGAACTTTTCGAGGAATTGCTTGTATGTAATTTGCTTCGATTGTAACTCAACGTGTGGTACGCGTAGTTTTGGGCTCCTTTGTGTGAATGATTCATCCACTCTGGTTATAGGCAACTACATGTTGTAGTTGGTCGATGACAAAAATTGGTTCAAACATTTGCGAAATCGCGTAACTACGCCATACTCGGCATCGTTCTAATCATAGCAATCATAGCGGTTGGAGCGAACAGTAACCTAGTCTCGGCTGATCCTTGCATAGCACAACTGAACTATCCGGTTATGCCTACAGGCTACTCTTACTCGAACATCCAGGTAGTAGTACCTATGTCAGCAACCTGCTCAACATACTACGGCAGTCAACTGTACGCGACGGGAAACGCATACGAC
>JBEKGM010000016.1:0-77436 GCA_050012795.1 Bathyarchaeia archaeon
ATGGCAGATTTATCCTATCGGGGTTCTTTTTGGGTTGGGTTTTGAAACAGCAAGCGAAATCACCCTGATTGCGATCAGTATCGGTATAGGGGTCTCTTCTTCAGTTCCCGTTTGGATGATCCTTGTGTTACCGTTCATGTTCACGTGTGGCATGTTATTGGTTGACACGACTGATGGAGTGACAATGAGTGCTGCTTATGATTGGGCTTTCTCAAACCCGCTTCGCAAGATCTATTACAATTTGACGATTACTGTGATCTCCGTTTTCGTTGCGTTAGCTATTGGCACGGTAGAGCTATTGCAAGTGATAGCCGCCGAACTAAATCTCACTGGGGCACTCTGGGGGTGGTTAGAGCGTCTAGACTTCGAAACCATTGGTTATGGAATCATAAGTATCTTTCTTGTGTCCTGGTTGATCGCCGTCGCTATTTGGAAGTACAAACGATACGACGACCGCTATTCACAAATCTCTCCGAAGTAGTGAACCGCTTAAGTCGGTCTGATTCACAATGACGAGTAGAATTATCTCCGTCCTGAAGGAGCTGGCGGACCGCCCCAACGCGGGGCCAGTTGCAGCATTCTCCTATCTTCACGTCGCAGTTGTGATACTCTTGATTGGAGATGAATCTCCTATAGGGCGAATTGGTCTCTCTCAGAAATTGGGCTTGGGTGAGGGAACAACACGAAACGTCATAACACGCCTAATGCGGTCGAGAGTAGTTGAGAATTCGAGACGTGGATGTGTTCTAACCCAACGCGGCCAAGCCCTTTACGGGCTACTAAAGCGTAAGCTCTCTACTATCATAGAGTTCGATGCTGAACAACTAGCGCTTGGCAAGACGAATGCAGCAGTTATGGTGAGAGCATCAGGAAAGAACGTTAAACGAGGAATCGAACAGAGAGATGCAGCACTTCTAGCAGGGGCTAAAGGCGCAGTCACTCTTCTGGTCCAAAATGGAGAGTACGTGATGCCCGTTGAACCCAAAGAGAAACTAGCCCCACTTGACCCATTAGTGCTTAAATTGGAAAGTTGTTTTCATCCAAGAGATAATGATGTTCTAATTATAGCAGGAGCGCAAGAAAGAACTCTGGCGCATTTCGGCGCAATGGCAGCCGCATTTACCTTATTCGATTAGATTATACTGGAACCGTAATTGTTGAAGATGTGTAAGCATATTACCAATCTAGATTCAATATGCAAGCCTTGTGATGGAATCAGTGACTAAGCTACCGTTCAGACATTCTGAGACGTATTCCGATATGCGCGCACCAGACCATGGAGGAGACGTATGGGACGCCTCTTCACTGCTCGGCATTCCGGTCACGAGTATCGTGGACTTCAGCGCGAGCGTAAACCCGCTCGGGACATCACCTCGGGCGGCAGATGCGATCAGAGGCGCCATTCAGTTATTGCATTTCTACCCGAATAACGATTGCTCTCGCCTTAAAGAGGCGATTACCTCATACATCGAGGATGTATCTTCCGAAAATATCTTAGTGGGTAATGGAGCTACTGAGATCATCCACCTTTTCTCGCAGGTCTTCCTCGAAACAGGTGACGAGGTGATTATACCCCAGCCGACCTTTAGTGAATACGAATATGCCATTATCCAGAATGGTGCGAAACCAATAACGGTCCCGATGGAAAAAGGCTTCAGGCTTGACGCTGAAGCTCTGATTAGATCCGTAACTCCAAGAACTAGAGCCATTTTTCTTTGCAATCCTAATAATCCAACGAGTACAACTCTGGATAGAAGGGACATAGAGGAAATTGTCGAAGAGGCTGCGAAGAAGAAAATCATGGTACTTCTGGACGAATGCTTCATCGAATTCGTGGAAGATTATGAAAACATGTCGCTCTCATGTGACTCAAAGGATTATGGGAACTTACTCGTGCTTAGGTCTCTCACGAAAGCGTTCGGGTTAGCCGGACTTCGAATAGGTTACGCGGTAAGTAACAAGGAAACAGTATCCCTATTGAACAAATTCAAAGTCACGTGGTCCGTCAATACGTTAGCCCAAGCCGCGGGGGTTGCAGCTCTGAGCGACGGAAAATACCTAGACGAGACTAAACACCTAATCAGGAAAGAACGGACTTATCTGCAGGAGTCACTGCCTGAAATTGGTGTGTCCATCACGCCTCCTAAAGCGAATTTCATGCTTGCAAATCTTCAAGGCCGGATGACAGCCGCCGAACTCAAGCGACGTCTACTGAGACATAGAATTTTGATTCGTGACTGCAGCGCCTTCAGAGGCCTTAATTCTCGTTTCGTCCGTTTCGCAGTTAGAACGAGGAAAGATAACCTGGCTCTGCTGAGAGCGCTCAGAGAAGAACTCCGTGGCTAATTCTCAAGGATGCTGAGGGTTAGAATGTCGACTTGGATCTGGGAAGCCACACTCGTATTGTGTCTAGCGCTTCTGATAGACATTGTTCTAGGCGAACCGCCCTTGCGTCTTCATCCTACTGTTTGGATGGGACGGCTAATAGAGGTCGGGTACCGAATCGGCAGCAAGCTAAGGCCTTCGATGCAAAAGGCATACGGAGTCGTTCTTGCTATCGGGGTCATATGGGTCTTTGCTGGAGGATCGTATGTCATTCTTCAGCTTCTGAACAGTATTCCCAATGAACCAATTCGAATCATCATCACCGCTATCCTATTGAAATCCACTTTTTCCGTCAGAATGATGCGCGAGTACGCATCAGATTTAGCCACTGCGATACGACAAAATGATTACACGAAGGCGCGATCAGTCCTGAAGCACATAGTACGACGTGATCCTGCAAGCCTAAGCGATGCTCAAGTGATTTCCGCTGGAATTGAGACTGTAGCTGAAGGAATGGGTGACGGTATCGCTTCACCATTGTTCTACTATGCGCTGTTCGGTATCCCAGGAGCATTTGCGTACCGTGCCATCAATACACTTGACTCAATGGTCGGATACAAAGATCCGGAATTCATGAATCTCGGCTGGTTCTCAGCTAGACTTGATAGTATCGCAAATTGGCTACCAGCACGACTTGCCTCAATTCTCATGTTGTTGTCTGGGAAGTTGCTCGGGGAATCAGCTTCGAGATCTTGGCGGATTCTGATCAGGGACAGGAATCGTACAGAAAGTTGGAATGCGGGGTGGCTGATGTCGGCAATGGCAGGCTTGCTAGGTGTAAAGCTTGAGAAACCCGGCTTCTACGCTCTTGGCGATGCAGATCAGCAACTGAACTACATGCATCTGAAGAAAGCGGTCCGAATTATGATACTCGACACAGTATTGTTTGTCTTATCACTTATTCCTCTCATCTTAGCAGTGGGATGGGTGACTGACATTGGTCGGTGAAGTAAGGCTTTGAGGAAAGCGTGGCAGAGGAAGTTGTGAGAATCGGATGTGTCCCTGTCCCCTCCTCGAAAGTTTTCAAACAGAAGATTTGTAAAACGAGAAGCCTGAGGGAAACAATGACAGACTTGAGCGCAATCGCTGGCAACACGAAGAGGCATGCTAAACGCGAGAGATCGCGAGGTTGGGTCATAGTGTACACAGGCGACGGGAAGGGAAAGACAACCGCATCGTTGGGAATCGCTCTCCGGGCTGTGGGTTATGATATGAAAGTTTGCATGATTCAGTTTATCAAAGGATCTTGGTTCTATGGCGAGCTCAAGAGCTGTCAGTTACTAGCGCCCAACTTCAGAATCATACCTGCCGGGAAGGGTTTCGTTGGAATTATCGACGATAAAATACCCATTCCCCAACACATCACTGCCGCGAGAAAAGCCCTTCGCTTAAGCAGGAAGATAATCTCATCTGGTTTGTACGATATAGTCATCCTAGACGAGATCAATTACGCAGTGAGCCTCAAACTGATTGGAGTCCGTGATGTTCTGGAAGTGATTCGACGAAGACCAATACACGTGAGTCTTGTCCTGACTGGCAGACGAGCATCCCAACAAATAATTGACGTGGCCGATCTTGTCACCGAGATGCGAAAAGTTAAGCATCCCATCGACAAGAAAATTATGGCGAGGAAAGGAATCGATTTCTGATTCAATCAACACTTTTCGAAGTGGACAAGAATGGCAAGCATTCGGTTCAAAACTGCGATGGCTAATCTGACGCGCTGATTACAGATATAGAAGGAGCGCACCTCAACGATGCTAGGTGGTTATTAGATCAAGAGGAGAACTATGCCTAATCGTGCTTGATGAACATGTTTATGAGCTGATGGCCTTCAGCTACAAAAAAACCGGTTGATTTCGCTGATTCTTCGTCGTAGCCCGCTACGTCAGATTTAACATCCGATTTACCATTGTAGAATACGAACGGAACCGGGTCGGTAGTGTGGGCTCGGAGTCGAACTGGTGTGGAATGATCAGTTGTGCATAGAACTTGAAACTTGCCGAAGCTGTCGAGCCCTCTGAGGACTCTACCCACCACGAGACTATCGAACAACTCAATCGCTCTCAGCTTGTTAGGCAGGTTTCCGTCGTGAGAAGCTTCATCCGGGGCTTCTACATGAATGTAGACAAGATCGTGAGTTTCAAGAGCTCTCAGAGCTGCCTCCGCTTTTCCTTGATAGTTAGTGTCAATATCGCCAGTTGCTCCCGGTACTCGAACGATAGTGAGTCCGGCACAGATGCCGATTCCCTGAATCAAGTTTACTGCGCAGATGACCGCTCCATTGAGACCTGTTCTCTCCCTCAGGGTAACCAAATGTGGAGATTTTCCCTGACCCCACGGCCATATTGAGCTTACAGGATGCTTATGCTCAGCCATACGTCGCTTGTACTGTGGATGTTCAGTCAATATAGTTCGAGACGCGTTCATGATTTTAATGACTTCTGAAGCTCTCTCTCCCCTTGGCAGATGGTTCGTGATATCTTTTCCAATTATATCCTGCGGTTGTGTGGTAACGATTCGTTCCGTTCCGCCACGCCAGACCATCAAATGACGGTACCCGAGACCAGCATAGAACTGGAACTCAGCATTTCCAAGCTCGCTCTGCAGTAATTCCACGAGCTCTCTCCCATCCGCATCCGATATGTGACCGGCCGAATGATCTTCCATGAAGGTTTCACCTCCAGCCAGTCGAAGAGTGACTAGGTTTAATCGAAAGGCTACGTCGTCGCGACTTAATTTCACGCCCATACCTGCCGCCTCAAAAGCAGCACGGCCACAGTAGCATGTACGTGGATCATAACCTAAAATTGAGAGGTTACCTATATCGCTCCCGGGCGTGAAGCCCTCGGGAATGGTTTTGACTAACCCCAACTTCCCATCTCTCGCCATCTTGTCCATGTGAGTTGTTTTTGCAACCTGAAGTGGTGTTCTTCCGGCAAGTTCAGGCATCTTTTCATCTGACATACCATCGCCCAAAAATATGACACATTTCAGTTACGCTTCCTCCATCGCTTGTTTTTGCTTCAGACTTTGTACGTCATATGTGAGGTGGTCATGCGTCCATATATTGTGAGAGCATTTCACGTTTCGAGATGAGTAACATAGGGAAGCACACGTGCCTACGAAACGTTCAGCGTCATTTATTCTTCCTCCTGAAGCCACCGTGAAGCTTCCTTGGCGAAATACGTGATTATAATATCCGCACCAGCACGTTTGATCGCAGTCAAGACCTCTAATGCGATTGCTTTGGCGTTAAGCCAATCCTGCTGTCCCGCAGCTTCAATCATTGAATATTCACCGCTAACATTGTACGCGGCTAAGGGAACGTGGAACTTTGAATGGGCCTCTTTGATCACGTCTAAGTAACTGAGCGCAGGCTTCACCATAACTATGTCTGCTCCCTCGTCAATGTCGACTGCAATCTCGCGCATTGCATCCCTTAGGTTTGGCGGATCCATCTGGTAGGATCTTCTGTCACCCCAGAGAGGTGCTGATTCAGCGGCTTCACGGAAGGGGCCGTAGAATGCTGATGCAAACTTCGCCGCGTACGACATGATGGCTGTATCATAGAATCCAGCCTCGTCGAGACCTTGGCGTATTGCTTTGACTTGGCCGTCCATCATGGCACTTGGGCCGACTATATCCGCGCCAGCTGCAGCATGCGAGACTGCGGTTCTGGAAAGAAGCTCAATGGATTCGTCATTGACAATCGTCCCGTCACGCACCAAGCCGCAGTGGCCGTGGTCAGTATATTGGCAGAGGCATACGTCTGTCAGGACAGCCAAGTCTGGGGCGGTCTTCTTTATTGTTCGAACAGCCTGCTGAACAATCCCGTTGGGGGCATAAGCCTCACTTCCCACAGAATCCTTGCGCGCTGGCAGACCGAAGACTAGCATTGCCGGAATCTTAGCGGCCTTGATTTCCGTGATCTCTTCCTGCAGGTCAGTTAATGTAAGCCTGGAAATGCCTGGCATGGATGAGATTTCTTCGCGTTCGGTGAGCCGTTGGTCAACAAAGATTGGATAGATAAAGTCTGATGGAGATAGACGGGTCTCACGAAGTAGGATACGAAGAGACTGAAGCTTTCTTAGCCGCCTCGGCCTTTCCCTTAATACGAGTTTTTTTCTTTTTTCAACTAGTTCCGATTTCATTCACAATCGACTTAACGATTAGGCATGTACGGTAATTATTACCTGTTGTACAGCGTGAGATGCCGGTGGTTTGGGACGAACTCCCTGTATCGACTCGGCCCGTGCTGAAGACTCGTTCTGAGAGGCATTGTACACACGAGACACGAGATTGGTGGGTATAGATCCCATCGGTCCCTCGACTTTGGTTATGTTTACTAGTAAATTGGGGTCATAATCCCCTCCCCCGCACCATGAACACTCTCATGCGAGAACGTCGTGGCCCGAAGCATAAAGAAAGCATAAAGAAAGAGTTCGTTGGACGAACAAGAGTAAGGAGACGAATGAGACTACAAAGAGAAGTGCGGTGCAAAGTTATCTTAGGGTTTGAGTTTGTTTACCTTTAGAGATTGAGACCACGATATTAGTTCATGTAAATCGCTCGCCACATCGAATCTGTACGTCTGAGCGTTTCCAACTTGTCTAGAGCGCTTCATCAATCCAATGCTATTCAATTTCAGAACGGTTTTTTTCACAGTCTTAAATGAAAGCCCAGTTGATTCAGCCAACATGGGGATAGTTTGTTCCATATTGCCCACATAGATAGCTTGGTCCAGTATCTTGGCTGCAGGTCCTCCGAACACCTGTGTCAGTGTGCCATCTTTCATTCTTCCCAACCCTACCCTCCTCCATATGCTGATAAGCGAATCTGCTTATTTGCTTAGTATGCCTATGTGGCATATTGCCAGATAAGGTTTGTGCACAAACTCCAAAGATAATGGAATTAATTCCAATGGCTTCCAAGCTGGGTTCCCTTAGTCATGCAAAGGGCTTCATCATTAACAAGCTGTTCAATCAGAACAGAATTGGTGGTAGTCATGTTCAAGTCGAAGTCTTGCCTCACGGCTATCCCCCTAAGTGGCGGCACATGATACCTGCTGCGTTAGATGAGCTGAAGAGAGAAGGTATAGTGAAGATACAACGAAAGAGAACGGGTAGAGGTTATAGTGACCATGTCACCTTGGTCGTTAGCAAATTGCGGGTTCCTTCGGTGCGAGGTCTCCTTAACGCTTATCTTCGAAGTCGAAAACTGCCGACGCTCGGTAGAGACTTGAAGACTTGGATACCGTACTAGGGTCAATGTTTGTGATTGCGCACATCTGTTAGAGGCGTTTGATTCACATTACCTACCCTAAGGTTTGTAGGTGAAGTATTGTTGAATGATGAAGGTAACGAGTCCGTCCCGCAGGGCTTTGCGAAGCAAAGTGTTCGGAGCGAAGCGGAGAACCAGTTCAGGGGTTCGAATCCCCTCCCCCGCACCACTTCTCCAGAGACTAAATCGTGTATAATGGAAAAGATAGTTCCGAAAGGAAGTGTCAGAGCAACGAAATTGGCTTAAACCTTCAGAACCAACGCGAAAGAGTGAGAGAGAGCATCTACAACATCGAAAACAGACTTGAGAACGTTACCAAAAGGATCAACCAGAGTAGTGAGATTTCGCCTCACAACAAGGAACTGATCTATGCATTCTGTGAGTATTGCAAAGCGCAGGGGCTGTCACAGCTGAGAGTAATATTCTACCTGAACCGCTTTTGGAACATAGCCAGACAAGCGCCCAAGGATTTCGACCAGATGACCAAGGCCGATATTCAACAGCTAGTCTTGGCAATTAGAGCCATACGCAAGAAGAACGGTGACGGCCTCTCCGAGCGAACGATACTCGACCATCTGACTGCAATCAAATCTTTTTGGAAATGGTTCAAAGGCTTAGAAGACGAGACGCCACCGGAGGTAAAATGGATCAAAACCAATCCAAACAGATCGAGCAAGAAACTTCCAGATGAGCTACCAAACACGGAAGACGTTGAAAAACTCGTAAACGCCGCAACCAACGCTAGAGACAAGGCCCTGATTTCAGTTCTATTCGACTCTGGCTGCAGGATCGGCGAACTCCTAACTCTCCGGATAAAGAACCTGAATTTCGACGAATACGGTGGCGTACTGCTAGTTACAGGAAAGACAGGACAGAGACGTGTTCGCATAATACACTCAGTCCAGAGGCTTCAGACTTGGCTTGAACAAAATCCATTCAAAGATCAGCCCGATGCGATTGTGTTTTGCAGCCTTTCAAACAAAGGAAGAGGAAAGCAGCTCAAGTACGAAGCGGTTTCACGGATCTTCAAGAAAATAAAAGAACGTGCTCATGTAACCAAGAAAGTAAACCCGCACGCCTTCAGGCATGCCAGAGCCACGCTCCTCGCACAGCACTTGACAGATTCGCAACTTAAGCAATACTTCGGCTGGCAAGCCGACTCCAAGATGGCTGCAGTTTACATCCACCTATCCGGGAAAGATCTCGATCCAGCACTAGCAAGGCTTGCAGGACTAACCACGGAACAACCTCCTAACGACATTGGAAAGGTGAAGATTTGCGAGAGATGCAAGACCGTCAACACACATGAGTCCCTCAGATGCATTCAATGCTTCAGCCCATTCATCACAACAGAACAAGACGAGAAGAAGAAAATCGCAGAAGTCGTATTCAACATACTCAGGCAATTTGGCGTTCAGATAAACGACAAGCAGTTGACGATGCTCTGATACATTTTCCTCTTTTTCTTGGCATGATGAGTTCGTTTTGTTGGATATATCGAGATTAGATACAGGGAGTTCTAGAACTATAGCCAAACTTCAGTGTAACCGTCGATTCTACCTCCCAGTTACATTATCGATTATTCTTAGACGGCAGTAAGTTGAAGCAAAGTGTGAGATTTTTGATGACGAAATCAGAAAATTCGCCGACATGCTGCGTTTTGCCTGACTTAGGTGTAAGCCTTGGTTAGGGTTGGCCAGTACGAGATCGACTTACTTCCTTCAACTATGTGGGGCAAGAGTCTGGCACAGCTTTCTAGAACGAAGGGCTCTGGGTTTAGGAGCACGTGGGATACGATTCGGAAGAGAGAACTTGAGAGAGCAAGTCACAAATGTGAACTCTGTGGAGCTGCCGAATCGCTGTTATGTCACGAGAAATGGCGATACGAAACAGAAACTCAAACACAAAGACTTGTAGGGTACGAGATAGCGTGTAGAAGCTGCAATCTTATCTTACATCCAGGCAGGTCTGGTGCAGATGGACTTATTGATCAAACGATATCTCATTTCTGCAACGTAACAGGCTTGACGAAAAAGGAACTCGACAAAGCGATTGTCGAAGCCTATTCAGATTGGGCTGAAAGGTCAAAACATGATTGGCATATCGACGTGACTTACGACGAACTCGCAAAACCATATGAGGGGCAAGTCAACGAACTGAGCTGGCAAAAGACAACAAGTATCGTAGTCTGATCTCAGTGGAGTAAGTCGTGGTTTGAAGACAAAGTCTGACAATGGACGACAAAAAAAAGTCAGGCGGATCTATTACGCTCACGCTATGTGTACCTACGGTACTTCAACAGAAAAAGCTGAAAGAAGGCGGATCAGAAGTAGTTTCCCCAAATACAAGATAATCGATCCAGGAGAATACAAGGGTAACATAGAAAAACAGATCAAAGGAATGCAATATTGTTTTGAGTTAATAGACAATTGTGACCAGCTTGTTTTTTCACGATTGCTTAAGGAGATAACCGCTGGAGTTGGTTTGGAGATCAAATATGCCTTATCGAAGAACATACAAGTCTACGAGCTTGTTGGTAAACGTGTGAAGACGATCAAGAAACCCATGCGTCATCTCTCAAGATTGGAGTCTATTCGTCTCTTTCGAGTGTGGCGACGAATGAACGGTTCTTGAACAACCTTGGGTTTTCTATTTCTGGTAGAACCGCACGTTGAGATCAGTGAATACGAGACAACCGACTATGACATTCGCGAGCAGTAGCGTGAAAAAGCTAGGATTTGCAGCGATCACCTGTATTACGGGAACAGTAGTATTGGTAGAATTGGATGCAATTTTGTTCACCGTAAGACCAGCAAAGGCGAACACAATATTAGCTCCCAAGGAACTCAGTCGCGTTCCTACAACAATTCCAAACAGAAAAGCTAGATAGCTCTTCCCCTTTGCCGCAAAATCGTTGTTGAAGAAAGGTATCTTGGCCCAACCTTGTCCACCTTGAATAACCAAGTTCAAGATGAAGTCACTAATCACCCATGCAACGGAAACAGAGTAAATGTAATTCCATGTAGGAAAAGAAAGAAATCCGATGATTGTTAAAGCAACAACAGAAAGACTGACGGCAACTAACGAATCATCAATCGAAGCTTTCAACGTCACCATCAAAACAAAGACATATGATCCATCGACAAACCTATACGCGTTTTGACTTTAGCCAGCGAACCAAAAAACATCGGACGCAAGGCGGAATACAAGAAAATACGCTGTTAGAGAGAGAATTGATTTTCAGAGTTTTTGCTTAAGCCGAAGATTCGTAATGCTGACGGTCGCAGGCTTCCCATGAGCCTTATGAGCATGGAGCTGAGAGTGTCTGTTTGGGTCTGAAGGTGCTGTCCTGCTTTGAAATCCGCAGTCTATATGGATGGAATCAGGTTTATTGAGACTGACTTCAAGTCCGAGGAAGAACTTGAGAAAACGGTCATAGGGCATTCGAAAACATTCTTCGGCGACAAGACAATCTATTTTGACCTGAAGAACAGGGTAGATTCTAAGAGTCTGGGTGCCTCCATTCCCGACGGTTTTCTATTCGATTTCAAAGATGCCGAAAATCCAGAGTTCTATTTGATCGAGATCGAACTCAGCAAACATGACTTTTACAATCACATCTTTCCACAAATAACGAAGTTCTTTGCATTTTTCAAGAATGCGACGAGCAGAAATGCCCTAATTGAAAAGTTGTTTCATTACATAAAGTCCAATCCCCAGCTCGAAGAGCAATTCAAAGCGGAGCTGGGAAAGAAAGAGATTTACAAGGCATTGAAGGACATCATTGAAAGTAGCCAGAATATACTACTCATTATAGATGACCAGAAAACAGAACTTCCTGAAGTTTTGGAAACATACACGGACACTTGGGATAAGATAGTCACCGTTGAAATACTGAAGAAGTTTAGCGCTAGTCCACACACTATTTTCACGCTCACACCCGACTTCGAGAATATCGAGGACATAACCCTAGGAGAATCCTCAAGGCGAGAAGAGACAGGGAAATATACGGAAGCGTTTCACACGGAAGATGTAGAGAAAAGTGTCATCTCCGCCTATGAAGCAATTAAGGCTGCAATGACAAAACTCGATCCAGGGATCGAGACAAACCCCCAGAAGTGGTACATCTCCCTGAGGAAGAATAGGAACTTCGCTTTCATGAAGTTCAGAAGGAAAAAAATGCACATAATGATAATGCTTCCATTCGAGAAGGGAAGAGAGCTTATCAAAAACCATAGACTTCTGGAACCGTCCGAGGGCCGACAAAACTTTTACAATGGCCCTTGTTTCCAAGTAACCTTAGAGAACGCAAACGACCTAGACGAGGTTCTAAAAGCACTGGAAGAAGCCTACCGACAACAGAACACATGAGGGTACAAGAATCCGCTCAGCTCGCTTGTTATGGATAAGAGATTTATTGAGTTCTGAGAACTAGAACTACTCAGTTTTATTATTTTACTCTCGAAACGCTGGATCTCGAAGTTAGCTATTTTGCGCTGACATAGCTATCATCGTCCTGAATGTGGCGTGGGATGCTTATGGTTGGCTCCTCCGGCTCCTTCCATGAGTCGAGGACGAAGAGTTCGTTGGTTTCCAGTATGCTGTCGAGCCGTGTGAGTAGGTGACTCTTCCATTTGCCGTACTCCTCCTTACTCTCCCAAATCCCGAGAAGAGCGAGATTGTACTGGTGGGCTATGGTGAAGATGGATAGGACCCGCCGATCCTGCAGTTCCGGACATTGAATGTCCTTGATGAACTCTTTGATAGGCTTTGGTCGGAGTCGGACTAGGATTAGAATTGGAGTGGTTAAGCCCAGCTTCTCGTAGTCGACCCTCACCGTGAAATGTTTGATCACTTGTTTCTCTTTGAGTTGGTTAACCCGCTTCATCACGCCGACAGTGCTAATGTCCACGCCGAAGACGCGTAGCTTGTTGGATAGGTCTTGGTAAGTGGCCCTGGAGTTCTCTCGAAGCAGGTCCAGAATCGTTAGGTCCTTATCGTCAACTTCTCTCAAAACGATCACCAGTTAACAAAATTAACTGAACAACTTGGCCTAAGCTTGACGTTGTTGTGAAAAGTAACTTGACTGTGCATGATCATGAACGAATAATTAACTGATTATCATAATAATGTTTATGGAATTAACTTACCATAGTGAGGGTTAGGTGGTTTTGAGTTGACGGAGGGAGGAGGAGTAAGGAGATGACGACGGCTGATCTCTCCAGCATTCTACCAGCAATCGGCGGCTTCAGTGGAGCCGCTGCAATCGGAGCACTGCTCGGGTACGGTATGAAGAAGCTTCTGAAGGTTCTGATGATCGTTCTTGCAGCTCTAGCCGCAATCGTTGCCCTTCCGCTAGGTTACTTGTCGTATAAGGGAATCATAACGATCGACTGGAACGCACTCTACACTCTACTACAAACCACACTTAGCTCAGCGGCGAGCTTCATCGCTGGTCTAATCCAAACCGTATCCATCGGAATCCCGGTTCTTGGAGGATTTGGGATGGGATTCGTGGTAGGTTTTCAGAAGGGCTGAGCATGGTCGAGTCCATTTATCCAAGCAAACGTGAATGCATACCTGGGCGGTTATTATGTTAGCAGATGTGGTGAGAAGAGTCATCGAAGACCTAGATGACCATATTCCTGAGACATCGCTTGGAGATCCATTCCTAAGCGGCCATAGTTATCGAGCATATCCTTTGAAAGTCGAAAACTTCAACAAAATTAGTTCAGCTTCAAGTGGCAGAAGACTTGCGTTTATCGACGGAGGAAATCAAGAACTAATTAGCGCTCCGAATTTCTCAGTGCAGCTCAATCGAGTGTACTTCAACATCTTTGAAGGCAGAAGAATAGTCCCCCCGGAGTCTATTCCAAATCGGATAGAGTTCTTCTCCGTAACGTCTGCCACGTTTAGAAATGAAGAGATTCATTACGAAACAGCCCTCTTCCCTAATTCAGACAGCTTCGCAGATTTTATTCCGAATCATTCAGATCTCTCTATCAGTTCAACCGATCCAACGATTATGACTGGAAAAGCTCGTGCCGACATAAGTAGGGTTGGATCGATCGCGCGAAGGTTTGCTGAATGGCAATGTGCATTTCGGATCGTTGAGAGGGAACTGGATCACAACGATATTCTAGTGATGGATGGTACTCTTCGGACGGCGTTTGCCCACGAGTCCAAGTACGCTAAGACAGCGTATAGGATTGCTCGGGAAAGAGGAGTAGTCTATACTGGACTATCAAAGACTAGTCGACTTTTCACAACAACCGGACTTTCGCTTCTGGGAGCTGTCAGAAGACTTGCTTTAGACAATAAGGCTCCTCCAATGTGGTACTATTATCCAATTGCGGAATCCCTTAGTCCTGAGCATGAGGCTGCGATTTTCCTTGTAAAGCTCAGTGATATGTCACAGCGAGTTTTCAGGTATGAAATAAACGCTGAACAGGCAAAATCGTTAAGCTCTGACAATTTGAACGATGTCTTCCGTGCGCTATCACAGAATTCAAATGATCTCACCTTTCCAGGATACCCGTACGGTCTTATTGATGCGGACGATAACGCACGTGTGAGGACTCAGGAGTTGGAGATGTATCGGGTCATGCTGCTATCGGAAATCTCGAAGGTAGGGTCAGCTGCAAAGTTCCATCGCCATATGGAATCCACGGACGCTCACGGAATTATGAATCTTCTCAAGGAGGCATAATATCCATGACAGTCTGCGGCCAGATAGTTGCAGGTGAAGTAGGCAAGATCCTGATCAGGGAGAAAGGCGGGGAGAAAATTGAGCTGGGCGACCTCCTAGTTGTGGAAGATCCAAACGGTTACACGATTATGCAAGTGTACGACTTGCTTTACGGCAGCCAAATCTCCCAACTGGCCAGAGAACAGCTAGCGGGCCTGAAACTGGAAGGATTCGGGGTAGGATTAGACTTCTTCGAACCACAATTGAGAAACTACGTTCTCGCAGAAGCAAAAGCCGTACTTAGAATGACTGACCATCCTCAATCCGCTAAGGTTCTTCCAGATTTCTTCGGCATGGTCAGGCATGTTGAACAGAAAGACCTTCCGTTCCTCAGCAAACCCGACGACCCCATCTACATTGGTAAGGTGAGAAGCGGATCGAAGATAATCGACGTACCTGTCTACTTGAACGGTCAAGAAGCGTTAACACATCACATTCTCATCCCTTCGGCGACTGGCAGAGGAAAAAGTAATCTGGTCAAGGTGATGCTGTGGAGCATAATCGGTCAAAGCAAGTTCGGAATTCTTGTGCTCGACGCCCACGACGAATACTATGGAAGAACCGGAAAAGGGCTCAAGGATCACAACAGAGCGAAAGAGGGCATCCTCTACTACTCAATCAACCCGGTTCCCGGAACAAGCACACTGATAATCAACCTGAGAACCATTCTCCCCGACCATCTCAACGGCATAATCCCCCTGACCGACGCCCAAGACCAAGCCGTGAGAAGGTACCACCAAGAATTCAAGGAGAACTGGATCGAAGACATCCTCCGCGGAACGACTATCGAAGGAGCCGCAATCAAGCCGGTAACGCTCGGAGTCCTCCAACGAATAATCAAAACCAAACTTTCCATCTACATTGAAAATAATGAAATAGCCTGCAGAAATCGCGTGTTCAGTTCGACAGGCGGAGACTCAACCATCAAGGAAATCGTCGCCGCCCTTCAGGCTGGCAAAACGGTAATCATTGATACGTCGAAGCTGGGTGATGAAGCTGAACTGCTCATCGGGAGCATGATCGCAACAGAAGCATTCACAACATACGAAAATTACAAAGCGGAAGGAACACTCGCCGAGAAAGTTCCGATCAGCGTCGTCATCGAAGAGGCTCCGAGAGTCCTCGGAAGCGAACAGCTCCAAAAGGGAGACAACATTTACGGCAGAATAGCGAGAGAAGGCAGAAAATTCAAGGTCGGGGTTCTCGCCATAACGCAACTCACAAGCGTAATCCCCCGAGACATTCTCACGAACATCAACACGAAAATAATCCTAGGAAACGAAATGGCAACAGAAAGACACGCCCTCATAGAAAGCGCCGCACAAGACCTCTCCGACGACGACCGATTGATAGCCAGCCTCGACAAAGGTGAAGCCATCGTCACTAGCATCTTCCAGAAGTTTGCAGTTCCAATACAGATACCGCTATTCGATGAACTCGTCAAGGAACAGAAGGCCCCCGCCAAGCAACCTCCACTGCAATACACTGGGTAAAATCATTGTATAGCTTCGCTCACGTAGCAGATGCACACATAGGCGCCTTCAGACATCCAGCGCTCCAAGACCTATCCATCAAGGCATTCAACGAAGCCATGGACGTCTGTGTCGCACGCAAAGTGGACTTCGTCATCATTAGTGGCGACCTTTTCGATTCCCCCATACCCGACATGGCACTCGCCAATAGGGCAGTAAGAAAACTCAGGGAAGTACGTAACCAAGGAATACCACTATACGCCGTTTATGGTAGTCATGATTTCAGCCCCACCCAGACATCAATCGTCGACCTACTCGAAAGCTCCGACCTATTCAAGAAGGTCACCAGGGGCAAGATCACCCAAGGAAGACTGCAGCTAGAATTTGAAGTCAACGAGCAAACAGGCGCGAAAATCTGCGGCATTTCAGGAAGACGCCTAGGCATCGACAAAGAATACTATACGATCCTCGATAGGCAAGCTTTGGAGACTGAAGAAGGATTCAAAATATTCGCATTCCACGGCGCATTAAGCGAGTACAAACCAGAGTACATTGCTGAAGCCGACTCCACCCCAATCTCAACCCTACCCAAAACCTTCGATTACTACGCAGGAGGGCACATCCACGAGAAAATGCATGACGACACGCATGGCTACAACATAGCCTACCCAGGAACACTATTCGGCGCAGATTACCGTGACTTGGAAACTAGCGCCAAAGGCGAAGAGAGAGGCTTCTACATAATCCAATTCTCCACCAAAGTTGAAAGAATAGACCCTATCCCCATCTCCGTTTGCGGCTACGAATTACTGGAGTATGACGCCACCGACAAAAATGCGAGTAAAGTGCAGGAAGACCTCTTGCAGATGGCTCAGCAACGGAAGAGTCTGCAAGGCAAGCTCGTCCTGTTGAAAGTTTCAGGGCAGATGTCTGGGGGCAAGACCGTCGACATAGACTTCCAACAAATCAAAAAGCTCCTCAAAGACGAGGGAGCCATCGAGATTCAACTAAACTACCATAAGCTGACCTCAAAACAATATGCGGCAATCCACATAACAAGTGCCGGAGAAGAAGCACACAAAATCGAAGAGAGACTATTCAAAGAACACATCGGAACAGTAAAAGTCGAAGATCCAAAACTCAAAAACGATGCAGGCATAGCGCTCTCAAAAGAAATCCTCTCCAACCTCAAACAGGCCAAGAAAGAGAACGAGACCAAAGGAAGCTACGAAAGCCGCGTAATAGCTGACGCTACGAATATCTTAGGACTCCAAGAGGCTTTCAAATGATCCTCAGATCACTCACACTCGAGAACATACGAAGCTACAAACACGAACAGCCAATCCAGTTCCCTCTGGGCACTATCCTGTTTGAAGGCGACATAGGCTGCGGTAAATCCACAATCCTATACGCAATTGAATTCGCACTCTTCGGCCTAGGCTCAACCGGATCATCCTTCCTTCTGAGGAACGGCGCCAGAGAAGGAAGCGTAACACTACAATTCGAAGTCAATGAAACAGCCTATGAGGTTCACCGACATCTAGTCAAAAAGGGAAAAACGGTCAACCAAGAAGATTGCTACCTAACCGGACCAGAAGGCAAATCAATACTCTCAACCACCGAGTTGAAAGAAAAAGTCCTCCAGGTCTTGAACTTCAACGAACCTTCAAACCCGCGAGCCCAAAGCGTGATCTACCGTTACGCAATATTCACGCCACAAGAAGAAATGAAGGAAGTCATTACCAAAGAACCAGACGATAGACTCCAGACACTCCGCAAGGCCTTCAGAATCGAAGATTACAAGATCGCGGCTGACAACTCAGCCAAGCTTACCACAAAACTACAGGAAAAGATTTCAAAACTTGAAGGAGCAACACAAGACATCGATAGCATCAAGACAAAAATCAAGGACGAAAACGCACTCATCGAGAAGCTGAACAGCGAAATCACTCCGCTAAGAACAAAGGAAACAGAACTCAACACACAAATCACACAGAAAGACGACCAAATCAAACAACTCCAAACCGAACGCGAGAAAATCAAACAAGCAGAGGGAACACTCCCCATACTCCAGAATCAACTGGAAGAAAACACAAAGCAACTTAAAGAAATCATCACTCAAAACACGAAGCTAAGGAAACAGATCGACGAAGAAATCCAACCCAAAATCAACAAATTCCAAATAGTGAAGAAACCAAGCGATAAAACAACCGAGGAATTGAAACAGGAGCAAGAACTACTCCGAACCCAGATTCAAGACAAACAGAAACTCAAAGGACGATTCGACGAGAGAATCGGAAACTTCGCGTCTATAACTGAAACAAAAACATGCCCAATATGCGAAAGGCCAGCCGACCCTGACGAATTCAAGAACAGATCGAAACACCTCGAAGACGAACGCAAAAACCTTGACCAACAAATCGAACACGATACAGGTGCACTCAAGCACATCGAGACTACAATCGAAGAACTCGGAATGTACACGGATGCTCAGAACCAGCTAAGATTACTAATCCCTCAAAGCAACGAAATCAACGCGCGGATCAAGAACAACGAAGAAAAGATAACCCAACTGAACGAGCGAATCGAGGAACTTAAGAATAAGCTTGACGCGGCCAAGAAAGAGATCGAACCACTTCAGAACGTTCTAACTTCACTTGACAAAGTTGGGAAGGAAAGAGAATTACTTAACGCCGAACTGATTAGTATCGGAAAAGTCATAGCCGCAAAAGGGGCAACAATAGAGGCTTCAAGAAAGAACCTGACCCAGCTGCAGAACCAGCTTTTCCAGAAAGAGAAAGAGCTGCAAACTCTAGCCAAGCTACGCGACCATAAGCTGTGGTTGAATGAATATTTCGCTCCAACTATCGAAAACATCGAGAAGCATGTCATGACTTCGCTTAACCAAAGATTCAATGACCAATTCCAGAAATGGTTCCAAATACTCATCGACGATCCCGATATGCAAGTACGCGTTAACGAAGACTTCTCTCCATTAATCGAACATGAAGGATACGAACAAGAATTCATTGGACTGAGCGGCGGAGAAAAGACCAGCGTAGCTCTCGCGTACCGACTCGCTCTAAACACAATCGTGCAAGAGGTCGCCATAACCGGAGGCTCGAACCTGCTAATCCTAGATGAACCAACCGACGGCTTCAGCAGAGAACAAGTCCTCAAAATCAGAGACATATTATCAGAAATACGATGCCCTCAAGTCATAATGGTATCACACGAGAAAGAGCTTGAGGGATTCGCCGATCACGTGTTTAGGGTGCGTAAAGAGGACGGAACGTCGATAATCAGCATGCAGGCATGACATAAGAGACATGCACATCGACTGAGTGGAGAGCAATAGGTGCTTGCCTCGATGGCTTTCCTAATGGTCCTCAGTGAAGTCAAGTAACGCAGCCGTTAAGTCAAATAACGAAGGCCGATGTAGCGTCTGTCGGGCGTTTTGGATGAGATTGACAGCCTTCGCCGCTCAGAACTTTCGGTCGTTAGCAAATACGGGATTTATTCCCATCAACAGAATTACCGTTCTGACAGGCCAAAACGATGGTGGTAAAACATCTCTCCTAGATGCAATTGCTATTTTCCTAGACCCAAAATCGCAACCTGACCAAGGTGATTACACTTTCAAGCTGGGTTCTACTAGCGAGCAGGAACAAGCGATTACCTTAGCTGCACAATTCGAAGTATCCGAAGAGGAGAAAGTTCTGCTCAATCGAATCGCCACGATTGAGTCGGGCCCCGTCAAGATTTGCCGAAAGTACAATCCAGACGGACCAGATCACTATGCGTATAGAGCCAAGGCTCATTCCGACCCTAGACTTCGTAGAGACCTTACCGAATGTAAGAATGAGGAACTTCTCGCTGTAGCAGCTGATTTTCACATACCGCTTACTGATCGCAGAACCAAGGAGCGAATCCAGGAAGCCATCATACAATGGCTCCCAACACAGCCCTTGGTAGAAGAATGGGTAGAACTTCCACGCGAACTGCTAAGTCAATTTCCTGATATACAGATATTCAAATCCTCGGAGGCACTTGACCCCGAAGGTGAGATCAGCAACACCTTGCGAGCTTCGTTCTCAGAGAAGATCAAGAAAGAAGAGTACGCTGGTCCCATCAAAGGTGTTGCCGACAAAATCGAAGAGGCGATGAAACGCGAGATCGAGGATCTCATTCCATTAATCAAGAGCTACACCGCTGGAGTAGAGGATGTCGAGATTGTCCCGTTCTATGATTTCTCTTCGGGTCTTAAGACCTCAAAACTCAAACTAAAGCGATCTCAGGGCCAACCTATTGATCTCGAAAAGGGAGGGGAAGGGCAAAGGAGACGCATAACCCTCGCTGTCTGGGATTGGAGACTCAAAGTCTTTCAACGGGCTACCGAGCAGGAGCGTGGAGAGTTGATACTAGCCTTTGATGAACCAGATACCCACCTGGATTACATTTCACAAAGGAAAATCTTCGACAAGATTAGGCAGATCTCCGAGCAATCCAAGATCACCGTTCTCGTATGTACTCATTCGTTGAATCTCATCGACAGAGTTCCTTTCACAAACATCGCACATTTAGAACTTAACAACGAGAACAGAACTATCATTAGTACATTGAAAGTTGAGGACCCTGCTCTCGTCGACCTGTTCATGTATCAGATCAGCGACAACTTAGGATTGAAGAACAGCGTAATGCTTAACGAACGATGCTTTCTAGTTATCGAAGGATTAACGGAAGATCGTGCTATACCAGTACTCTTCCACAAGATGTATGGTATGTCGCTCCAGGCGGCTGGAATTAGGCTACTGAATGGGGAAGGATGCAACGGAGTCAGACTGTTCGCGAAATTCCTTCACATGAACCGGAGAAATGTGGTTTTCATGGTTGACAATGATGCCAAAGAAAGCCCGTCAGCCAAATATTTCACGTCCAACTCGTTTAGAGATGATGGAATAAATGAGGCGAACCAGGTTTTCTTCATCGGAGTCGAGGAGTTCGAGGACGCGTTTTCAGATGAAGCCTGGATAAGAGCAGCAAATACCTATTGGCGAAAGCAGTCAGGAGATGATTGGACACTACAGGAATTCGCAGCAGCGAGGTCAGGAGATTTTGCTGACCAGGTCAAGGCGATGATTTGTAGGGAAGCAAGGAGAGATGTCACTAAACATGAAGTTGGTCTTTCCTTGGCAAAGACCATCAATATCACCGAAATTCCCGCAGAAATCAAACGCTGCCTTGAGCACGCATACGCAATCGCAAACCAGTGACCTCTGTGAATCGGCAAGAGATCGTAGATACGATTATGCGGGCAGGCAGAGAGCGAAAGATCGTATGGATCAAGGCACGTGAGGTCGATGGAACAATAGAGCCACGAGAGGTGGAGCCCTACAGTTTCAGGCCAAAAGGATCAACCGAGCGATTCTTCTTCTACTGCCTCCTTCACAACGGAACGCGCAACTTCAAACTTGAGAACATAATTGAAGTGCGCATCACTGACAAGATGTTCCTACCGAGATATGCTGTGGAATTCTAAACAAATTAGGCTAAACGAATCGAGCCGCGGTTATTCGCCGGCAGTAGTTCGTGTTCTGGTGACATTGAATTCTAGACAAACTGGACCAAACGAAATCCTCTGCTACGCGCTTCAAGGACACTAAAGTCAGTCAAGACCTCGCGAGCTTAAATCTTAACAATGCCATCCTCTCTGTTGAGCACGGCTTGAATGACGGCCGATCATGCTGATCGAGTATGAACGTTGAATCTATGACGGGAAGAGCGCTTTCCGTGCCCACCGTCGAGGAAATGTTGCGGAAAGTGGACTGGAACCTGCCAGGCACAAGAGGCAGTGAAGGCGTCCACGCTCTTCACCCTTATCCTGCGAAGTTCATTCCCGAGATACCGAGGAGATTGCTGGAGCTATTCCCTCCGAAAGCCCCTGGAGCGATGCTTGACCCGTTTTGCGGCTCGGGCACAGCGCTTGTTGAGGCGTTGGATACTGGCATCGATGCAATTGGGGTTGACGTCAACCCACTAGCATGTCTAATCTCTAGGGTAAAGACTCGACTTCTGCCTTCAGACTTTGAGCATGCAAGTTCCAAAGTGCTCAGCCTCGCTCGATTAAGGCTTAGCCATAACGACATAGAGATACCAAAGATCCCTAATTTGGATCATTGGTTTGCCCCAACAGTCCAGCGTGAGTTAGCAGCCATTGTCAGCGAAATCAACTCTGTCGAGTCGTTAGAATCTCGTGAAGCCCTTCAAGTTGCCCTTTCGAGGATAGTGATAGAAGTCTCCTTTCAAGAAAGTGATACGCGTTATGCCGCCATACAAAAGAAATTCTCGAAATATGATGTTCTCACGGCCTTCCGTAAGTCCGCGATTTTCGTGAACAAGTGTCTGACTGGTGCCTCTGAATCCAGACTCTTCGGACGACGTGGCGAACCTCTCATACTACACCGCGACGTTCTTACTCTCGGGCCTATGGACATTCCTAAACGGATCGGGATCGTCATAACGTCACCGCCATATCCAAACGCCTATGAATATTGGTTATACCACAAGTACAGGATGTACTGGCTGGGGATGGACCCGATTCTAACCAAGCAGTCTGAGATTGGGGCACGTCCGCGATATTTTAGGACGAACAGCGAGGACGAAATAGATTTCGAGAGGCAGATGAGTCAGTGTTTTACCCTAATGGCTAGTGTCATGGAACCCAGAACGAAAGCTTGCTTCGTCATAAGTAACTCGATAATTCACGGAAGAATGATTGATAACGTGGACTTACTGACTCGCGCTGCTCGAGGGCACTTTTCACCGGTGGGAGTTGTACCAAGGAAAATATTGACGCACCGAAGGTCGTTTAACGTGCGGCGTAATCGGGAGGAAGAATACATCATGGTTTTGGAGAAGGTATGAGAAGGTTGCGAGGTGTATTTGAGTGGCATCCTTACAGATATTTCCCATACGAGCGTCGCCTAGGATACAAGGAACTAGAGGCCCTAACAAAAGCGAAACCATTCTTCACACGGTCAGGACTGATTGTACCCCTTCCAACGAAGTGGCGGAAACTAGCGACTAAGACTACGTACTTCAGTAGAATTGTTCCTGAACGCGGGAATCCTGTCATACCTAGGCAGGCTCTACTGGAACTCGCGGAATGTAGGATTACTTCGAGTGTTAATGGGTTAGGCTTGACTAGGCAGTCGACCCGCTACTCAGCCCATGGCATTCACGAGTATAAGGGGAAGTTCAACCCTCAGATAGTTCGCTCTGTTGCTAACCTGCTCAATCTGAAGGAAGGCGACTGGGTATTCGATCCCTTCTGCGGCTGCGGCACGACATTACTGGAAGCGGCACACAATGGTTGGAACGCGCTGGGCATGGACCTGAATCCTCTAGGGGTTCTCATTACCCAAGCTAAGATAGCTTCGATGCGAATATCCCCTACTGCGCTCGAACGGGCTGTTACAACGATCAATCAGAGATTAAGCAAGCGAGTATCGAACGAACCCAGACAAAGTCAGCTGGATGATGCTTCACTGTCGTACCTCTCAAAATGGTTCACTCGCCCGGTCTTGGACCAGTTGACCAGCATAAATTATGCGATTGACCAATTAGAACAAGAACAGGCGCCCCTGATTTTCAGGGTTGTGCTAAGCGACTTGGTGCGAGGTGTGTCCCTCCAAGATCCAACCGACCTTCGCATCCGAAGGCGCAAGACCCCGTTGCCCCGAACCCTCGACGTAGTCTCTCTATATCTCAAAGTTCTCGAAAGACGAGTGAAGAGCATTGTGGCAACGCGCCGATATGTAACCAATGTCAAGTCATGCCAAGATGCTATGCTAGGTGATAGCAGGGAATGCGCAAAATACTTGGAGTCCCATTCAGCCTTGAGAAACCGGAAATTTGATGCCGCTATTACCAGCCCTCCGTATGCGACCGCGCTCCCCTACATTGATACTGAACGATTGAGTCTGATTCTGCTTGGACTGGTCCGGCCTTCTGAACTGGCGAACACAGAGAGGGAGCTAATCGGGAGCAGAGAAATCGGCGAGAGGGAAAGGGTCGAGTTGGAGGCAAAGCTTACGGACAATGACCCCAATCTGCCGATGTCGTGTCTGCGGACTTGTCGTAACTTGCTTGAAGCCCTTGATAAGACATCGGACGGTTTTAGGAGGAGGAACGTTCCCTCTTTACTCTACAAATACCTCTGCGACATGAAAGCCGTATTTGGCCAAGTCAAATCGATGGTTCTTCCACATGGATACTTCGCTCTAGTTGTGGGTCGAAATAGGACAAGGTTAGGTGGCAGAGAGTACCTCATAGATACGCCGGTATTTCTAGCAGAGATTTCAAAGCAGATTGGATTTGGGAAAGTGCTCTGGGAGGAGCTTGATACTTACCCGAGATACGACCGCCACAGGCTCAACTCCATTAGGTCTGAAGTTCTACTTGTTCTCTCAAACGAGGGCTAGCTCGCTGTATGCGAACGCAGGTTAGGTGGAGATCTGTGGAATGAGCGAGTTTGCAATTCACCCCCATGTGTACTCGACAGGTAGCAGTACCGGATTGATTTCCATGCTAGAGCAAGTATGGGTTAGATCGGTCAGGCCCGGCAAGGGAACTATGTTCATGATTTCAGGATTTGCCAATTACAATGGCGGCCTGAGGTTCTATGAAGTTTTCAAGCTCCATGTAGCAAAGGGAGGAAAGGTTGTAGCCTATTTCAGCGGTAGCACATCGCAACGCCTGACTAGCAGGCAAGTGGTTGAGGCGATGCTAGAATGTGGGGCCAAAGTTAAGATAATCAATCGTAAGCGACTTGTGCACGCAAAATTCTATGGTGCACGAACAGATGATGGAGAATTTCTGATTGTAACATCAGGGAATTTCACCGGTCCGGGTATGTCAGGAAATATTGAAGCCTCGATACTCCTTTACCCAAAATCAGCGGAGTCCGCTGGATTCTCATGGTCAGAAGCAATCGCAAAGCTCGAGAAACAGAAATGGGAGTTCTACGAGCCGACACTGACTAATCCGAAAGCACCGGCTTGGAAACTTCTCTATGACGAGTTTGCTGGAGATGTAAAACTTGAAGAAACTGACGAAGTGACGATGGTGCTCACGCTCAGTCATGCTGATACAGCTAGGATAAACGCTGAGTCGGGAACAAGCGCAGGAAAGGGGACTCAATACTTCTGGCTCAGCAAGGATTGTTACGATTTCTTTCCGCCTTTGATAATCCGGAATTCACGAGGAATCAAGGCGACATATTCTTGTCTGATCAATCTACGTTACGTGGATTTGGATGAATCCGTTTCAAAATGTCGGGTTACTTTTGAAGCAGAGAATAACTTCGACTTTCGCTTTGGAACAGGCCGACTGCGGAGCACAGGGCTTGTGAAAAAGGGAGATATGGCTGCCATTTCTCGGGTAGACGAGGATAGATACGAACTGCGTTTATTCAAGAGAGATTCATCAGAATTCAAGAAGCTGACTCCCTACGCTGTGAATTTCATTGGACATGAGGGGAAGAGATATGGGTATATTCCAAATGAGGAATTCGAAGACCTATTGACCCTTAAACTAGGATGAGAGAGCCAGAGATCGATCTATCTTCTTCGTTCTGCTTTGCAGATCGCCTCCGTTCGCGTTTTTTTCGATCTCGGTGTAGCGCTTCAAGATATTACAGGGATTTTGCCATTCGATCAACGCTGAAGTATGTCGAAGTTATGGCAAGATAGAATAATCTCTCTCCGATACTACGAATGGGGGATGACCCGAGGGGACCATCTCTCTAAATGTTCCTCGGTAACCCCGATTCAGGTAGCGTATTGCATCCTTGTGATAGAACGTTTGTGGTGTGACGTGATGTCGGGTTTGAATCGTCAGGGGCGCAAAGCACTGTTGCACCAGTACTCCAACCTCGTTTGGACTATGGTTGTGAGTACAGGGGTCGCCACGCAATCACGAAGGGAGTTCCAAGATCGGCTGAATGAAAAATCGAGTATCCGACTGGCAGTGAAGGCACAATCTTCGCGAAGTCACTACCAAGGGTTCTGGCTATACTTTCCAGGTCGCCTTCGTACTTAGTTCTGAAGGTTATGCTAATGTTCATTGAAGAACGCATGGCTGGATCAAAGTCGCTTATCTTGTGTGAAACAAGCATCACTCCAACTCCTTTTTTCCTAAGGAGCCTAACCACCCTGTCTAAGAAGCTCGCGGCTTCCTTTGGCACCTCTTTTGAGGTCCATAAGTGTGCTTCTTCAATGACCAAGAAAAACCTCAGATCCTCTGAATCTGCTTCACCCTGAAAGTGCTCGAGAATTTGGTCCAGAGCCTTGGCCACATTCCCAACTCGCTCATCCGCCGCTGAGACCGAGGAAAGGTCTACGACAGTACCTTCGCCACTCCGTAGTATCTCAGTGATCTCTGGAAGTTCTTTTAAACTGCCTTTGAAAGCCCTTGAGCCACGCATCCCAAAGAGCCTGTATTTTTCCTGCATCGTTTGGTCACTGTTCCTTTGGAACAAACGTTCCCACTGGTTCGTATAATCGAAGACCAGTACAGGAATACGTTCTTGGAGAAGCTCTTCGACGATAACCTTGGCTGCTATTGTCTTGCCGCTTCCGCTTGCGCCTGAAACTAAGATGCCTTTCTGAGCATACTTTCTTAGTGGCAGATAGACAAAGTCTCCAAGCTTCCAGTCATCCAGGGCGATACGACCGAGAACATTGCCTTCCGACGGCAGCTGGATATTCGATTTGGGCAGTGCGACACCTGCGTATTCCGTTTCTTCTTGAGGAGTATGACGATTATGTGTAAGCGTGAAAGTATGCGAGTCCTTAAGGCTGTAGATGTAGGTCTTGCCCTCTTTCTTAGCTGCAATTATGCCGGTTTGGATGAATGGATTTATGAACTTCGAAAGATTACGCACGTCTATCTCAAGCAGGGCTGCAAGCTGGTTTGAGCTGAGGTTACCCAGTACTTTGAGGAATTTGAGAGCCTGCTCCTTCTTCGTTGCCACGGTCGGTGAGTTATCAGTAGCGGCTGCGGTTTCATCAGCTTCTCTTCCATGCCATCTGGAGACTACGGCAACATTGAGCCCAAACATCATGATTAGAGACACGGGCAGGAGTATGTCGCTGAATAGGCTACCTGTTACCGACACGCCAGTCCAAATGAGATATGCGTAATAGCCAAGTACCAGCGCTCCGACTTCGAAAAGGAAAGCTAACACAGACCTGGCCAGTACGTGGAAGATTCGACCAGTCACTTGCTCACCGGTGCTGGCACAATTTTCTTTCTACCCAATAATCTGCCAAAAATCCAAACTGACAGAATTACAAAGAGGATCAGGAAGACCACAGACGACGATATATTGAACAGCGTTGAAAGAACTGAGATTTGTTCACCTTGCGACGAAGACCCTCTTCCAACAAATGTCAAGAATAGTGCAATCCACGTGAGAAGAGCTGCGAACCCTCTAAATCGTTTTGAAAATGGTGAAACAATTATGGCTGCGATAGCACCCATCCAAACAAGAACAGTCAGATTGTAGAGCGGATCAAAGAACGGAATAGCTCCACCTGTTGACGCTGGACCGACTAGGCTTATGATTAGTTGGAATATGCTGGTTAGCGGATCGGACACAAATTATTTTGATTCCTAGAAGCTTAAAGACGACCGTTCTGCAATCTGCATACTGAACTTCTGTGAGTTATATCGACATGGCTCAATTATTTACGTTCGGATAACCAGTAATGAATAGTGAAACCAACACAAAATATTCTCCATCAGCAATCATCCTTTGAACAATTCTGTAGTCAATTTGATTGGTATGACTTCAAAATACTCAGCTCGTTTTTGACAAAGCTTGACTATCCGCTTGACACAACTACACAGTCATTGCATTCGATATGGTTGCTGTTCACGCTGAGAGGTATCAAGATCTCGAAGATGACAATCCATCGGCGACTCGGGAAATTTGCTGCTCTCGGATTACTAAAGAAACTCTCCAAAACAAACCCAGCATTCTACGAAATCACCAAAGGCCAAGAAGGGCTCGTTAAGAAGATAGTTTACTTCAAGAACACTGAAGAATTCATGAAATTATAGAAACCGTTAACAGAAATGTTATCCTTACGATGCTGTTCTCAGGAAGAACCTATTACTAACTATATTTGCGTAAAAATTACTATTACTACTATACTGTTACAACATGGGTTATTCCTAACGTACGTACGGACCGAAAGTCGTTTTGCACGGAGTGCCTGTCTACTGTATCCTTCTCATGTTTGTTATCCATTTCGCATATCTTCGATGATCTGTTACGTGTTTCGAATATTTTCGTCTATTTATTTTTGCAACTCCACATACAAGATATGAAGACTGGCCCGAAGCCAATTGGCGGAATGCTGATGCCGAACATACTGCAGGTCCTGGAGGAAGCAGGTGCTGACCTTAGAGCCTGGACAGTAACTCTCAGATTGAGACAGCTGCTACAGACGCCTCATCTCAGATGGGAGACGGTTCACAAGTATCTGGAACAGATGACCATTGAGCAAATGATATTCAGATACGAAGATCGAACGGGAATTGTGACATATTCAAAGAATCCAATTGTAAGAGAAAAGGTGTTGTTCTAGTCCTTTACGGCTAGTTCAAACCGCTCCCGCAGCGAGAAACAAGTGCACTAAAAGCTGCCTGACGTTAGCGTATAACTCATTTCGAGTCTAGTATTGGAGCAAGGTGCTTCGCCGACTTAAGTACAACCGTTCCGTACAGCTTGTCTAATTTGGTCTGAATGATCGCGTTCTGCCACATTTTCTCAGTAACGACTACATTTGAGTATGGTATTGCAATCGAGAGACTCATAATATCGTGCAAGTCGTTCGGGTGAATCGTCCGCTGCATATCATACTGGTACGTCGTCAACTGGGCATTGCAGTAACATGTTGGAATGGATTGAAAGAATTCAACGATTTTCTCTCTGGAACTCGTGGTGTCGATCATAAAAGTCAGTGGTAGAGTGAGTCTTGATATCACCGGCATAAGCCTCGGACCGATTTCGTTTGCAAGATAATCGGCCATCATTGATCTGCGGCGCAGATTTTTGTTTTTGATTGTCTGCCACGATTGCCGTCTCTTATCAAGTCGATCAGCTGTTTCCTTCAATTCCTCTTCCATTCTTTTGGTTTCAGACTGTGGAAAACCGATATCCAGAAGCTTATGGAGTCCCCAAGGCCCGTCTAGTTGTTCCAGAATACGGTTTCTCTCTTCCTCCGCCATAGGATGCTTGGGATCTTTATCTAATAGCGTCCCTTCCGCACCCATCATGTGAGAGACCCCTTTTCTCAACGCGACCGTGTGGAGATCTCTTTCCGGTCGGCCTTGCCATTTCAGATATGCGTTTTTGATTTCCAGATCGAATATTTCCGGAGCGGGGAGAATACTCCATCCTTGCGAGACTATCGTCACGAATTTTGCTAGTCGTTGTCTTCTGTCAGGATTTGCGTTCTTGACGGTCTCCATGAAATGGATAACCGAAAGCGGGAAAATTGCTTGCCCGGACCCAGATTTCTCAAGTACAATCTGAGCGATTTCCTGAAACTCTGGCGCCCGGCCATAGTATCCGCGTGCGAGTTCAATCCAATCCTTCGTGTCTAGATGAATCACCTGCGTTCTTTTGGCCGCCATCAGCCTAGCCTGCAGCGTGTATTCGCATACCTATCTTCTCTTTCAGCGATGTGAACCGCGGTGAGTGTATTGATTTCCATATGATTAGGTGTAGCATGGCAACTATCATGCATGTAACGAAGAAGGGTATTGCAGTGAATCCGAAAAGAGCCAGTGAAGTGTAGTAGTTCTCTTTGACTTGGGCCGAAAAGTAAAGGACTAGAAGAGTAAAGAATGAAGCAATGGTCAGTGTCTTGGTGAAGGACGCTCTTGGAAAGTCATGGTCAACTTGTACCCAGATTCTCACTAAAATTGCCACGATGATTCCCCACTCAAAAGCATAGAGCGCCTGAATGGGACCTCGTGATAGTCCAAGAAACGTCAATATAGGAATTATCGGTTCGACGTAGGGCACTGAGATGAAATGGACCATGTCTGCTGGACCGTACACTTGTATTCCCGTAACGATGACTGCGAGTAAACCACTTGCAAGGTAATAGTAGGAAAGCAATCCGATCGCATCGTGTCTAGAAAGAAGACTTGTTAATGTTTGACTCGTCCGTTTGAAAATCTGATAGACCACATAGAAAGCCATTAGCGACAACGAGCCCAAGGTCAGTGTAGCACCGAATAGTAGAGAATAATTGTCCAAGAGAGACGTTGAAGATGGAGTGAGGAAAAACGTGAAGTAAGACAACGGGAATGAGAAGTATTGCAACGGCTCAAAATACTGTCCACCTGAGGCGGAATGAGCGATCATACTTAGCTGGATGATCATGAACGTCGTTAAGAAGGGCAAGATTCCAAGAAAATACACGAAATCGAAAATCTTGGTCTTAAGTTGCCCGACCCTGCCTATTGGAGCAGATAATAAGAGTAATAGAAAGAGAGGTACTATTGTGAATAATGGCGCACATTCCATCTGCCTACTTCTAAACACCGAGTAATCGAAAGAGATCGACCAGCTAAACTCAGCCGTCTTATTCGAAAGGTTGGTCAAAGTAAGGTCGACTTTCGGATTCGTGTGTTCACTGCAGGAGTGGAATTTGTTTGAGGACGAAGGTAGGTTAAAGTGAGTGGCATTGATTTGTATCAGAACAGAAAACGGTGTCGTGGTTGAATTCACGCTAATACACAGTATACCGCTACTACCGTAGCCGGCTCCTCCAACATAGCTGGTTTCATTGGGTGCCAAGCTGACAGGTCCGGCCACTCCTCCTCCTGCGATGCCAGTGTACGTTCTACCGTAGGAGGTGTACCCCACATAACCGGTCACTGCGATCAACAGGTCGAGAATGATGAATGAGACAAGAACGATCTCTGGTCGTATTCGAGTTCGCTTTTGCGTCATGCCGCCTCCCACTTGGACATAAGCCATTGCAAACATTCATGATGTAGCGAGAACACATTAAGTTCTGCGTTATTTTGGGGTAGTCGAGAGATTTGCGAAGAAGAGCCTTGTCATCCACAATTACCAAGTAAGAAGCTGAGCTATGCATAAGAAATTCGGGACCTTGTTTAGCGTAGTCTAGAAATAAGCCCGAAACTATTCCGTTTTGAACTCTGTTCTTGTGTGTACTTACCTGAGAAGAGTCGTACTCGTATATCCAATGTTGAAGATTAGAAGCGTCCGTGAATGATCCGCATCGTGCGAATCGTTCGAATCATTCGCCGAATCATGTCGAATCGTTCGCTGTGGTTCGGTACTTTTTCCTTAATATCTCATCCTGAGCCTCGCTCGACACACCGACTATGATGCCTCTATCCGTCTCTTGTTTTGAGAACAGCCTCGCCTTCTCTTCGTCTTTCAGAAGCCTATTCACAAGGTTCTTTGCTGATTCGTGGGTCATTCCAAGCTTCTCTCCGATCTCAGCGTATGAAAGGAAACCTGAATCCAGGAGTATGGCCAGAAGCTTCCTTTGCTTACCCGTCAAAGCCTTCGTTATCTCTTGAACGGGTTTTAGAATCTGCGCGCTATCCGAATCATGCGAATGATGCGCATTATAGTGCGAACTGATGCGAACTAGTTCGGCTAGGATTTCCTGCTTCGAGATGACGATAATCTCCTTCAAGGACGCTGTTATCTTGTCAGGCAGTTCGTCCAACTTTCTTAGAACATCTTGGTTGCTGTCTTCGAGACTCTGATTGTAGATGGCTGCAGTTTCAGAAGGCATCTTTCCTAGTTCTTCTCTGATAGTTATGAGTAAATCGTTGATGTCCTGAATCGATTGTTTGATCAGCTCTCGATCGTTTGCGCCAGATCCTTCAAGCTTAGATTCTTCTTTCTTGAACCATCGATTCCAAAAAGCCATCATTCAATATTTGGTGTTTTGAAAATAAATAGCCATCTTGTCACTCGAGCAAAATCTGGAAATGCTCCAGTTGGGTATACTTCCCAATTCAAGCCGTTCATCGAATATCATATGCAGTTGAAAAGGAAAACTAAGGCCAGAGAGTGGGAGATACAGCTAATCTCAGCTGCTTAGATAAATTGAAGACGAAATACTCGTTCCAGTTGTGTTTAACGACGTACTGTGGCCAAAATAGGAAGATTCGATGGGCGTATAATTCGCTTTACACGCCATTGCTGAGATAGGAAGCGAAGTCTCACATTTCGGACGGATATTGAGAAGAAGGTGCCGCTCAGGGCTCTCGCCCTTCATCGCATGAGTTCAATGCTAAACGTGGTCACTAATGATGTCCTGAGTTAATTCGAATGCCTCGTGGCATTTGGGACACCGAATTTGTTTATGATCTAGTTCCTCTATGTCATTCACCTCCTCGATGCAAGTCATCATGATGACTTTGTGCTGTCGCGGCCTAATCGATTTCGATGATTCGACATATACTTTCCAGAATACAAATCAATAATCCTCCCGATGATCAAGTAATGTTATGCGGACGACGATCAATGTCAACGATAAGCTCTGGAATGAATTTGAACTTGAAATTATTCGACGCTACGGCAAATGCAAATTCAGAAAGAAAGCGCTTGAACAAGCAATCGGGATATGGATTCTAAAAGGAAGACGAACGGTCCATTGAATTGGTTCTAACTTATGTTGTGTCTGTCCAATTGTCTGTCTGTCTCACGATTTTTTCTTTCAGACAACTGCCGCACCCAGATGGTTGTTCCAATTGTCCAGGGGCGTAGCCGCACAGACAAACTCGAAGTGTTAATCAACTGCATTCCTCAAAAGTTGCAGGATTCAATATGATGCAAGTTTCCTATACCTCGCCTGAACAGATTCAAGGCGAGAGCATCATGGAGTGTGCTGCTTGTGGAAGCACCGTCAACCCGTCGCAAATGAAATGTTACACCATAAGAAAAGGGAATGAAAGGCATGTCGTTTGTTTCTGCAAGGCATGTCACTCTGCTTTCCAGCGGGAGATGAAAGGCGCAAAGAATCCCAAAGTCGGGAGAAGCGTGAAGAAAGTTGTCTCGGCCCTAGGCACCGTTGGGTTCATGGTGATGCTGGCTGTATTTTCGCTAGCAATGTTCGCCTTCAAACAGATTATGAAAACGAAATTCGGCAAGGAGGAATCGGACGGAGCGGGAGAGCCTAACTTTGCGGAAGCCGGGGCCGAGAAAGAGCCCATGTTGGACGACTATAGTCAAGATGAACTCGCCGGCTTCGAGGTTAGTGACGAGAGCGGCACTTTCCCTGCAGACGAGTTAGTGCACGAGCTATGGGAAACCGACGGCACATTTTCCAGTGACGAGGTGGACTTCACAGACAGTAATCAAACATTTTCTAGCGACGACTTTGATCTAGATTGAGAGCCCTCAGACTACTCCTCGAGAGCAGAGGATCGTTAGTTCAGGCTTTCTGGATAATTTACAGTAGAGGCGTAACCTTTCCTGAGGAAGAGGAATTCCTTCCGCTGTGGGGGGGTGCATGAGATTCTTCGGAGCTTTGAACCTGATCCACTAGTTGCACCATTCTCTTGGTTCCTACACGCCAAGTTTTGACGACTTTTCTGCGTTGTAGTTCGTCTATTAGGTTTGTAATCGTTCCACGACCCGGTACTTTGAGAAGCCTCTGCAAATCCGAAATCGAAAGGGGGCGTTGCACTTCGGCAAGAAGCTTTCGGGCACGATCTTCGAGCTCAACAGATGAGGAGGTTTGGCTTCGCGATATGATAGGCTTTGATTTCGTGACCGTTTCCTCAGACATGAGTTGTCTGAGCGAGATCTGCAATGATTTTTCAGGACTTGAATATCGTGCCAGTTCCTCTCGGCTCGATATACCCTTTGGGAGGCTCAAGGTGGGACGGAACTTGCAGAAGAATTGTTCAGAACCAAAGAAGACGTAACCTTCCCTAGGGTTGAGTAGTCTAAGTCTCCTCGCGAGTTCAGTGTTAGTTTTTTGTGCGTATCCCTGGATTTCGCCTTCGGCTATCTTCAGCATTATCCTTATGTCCGCTTGAGTGAATATTTCTGGGAGGTCTCTGATCACCTGAGTGATAGTGACCATGCCAAGTCCCTTTCCTCTCCCTTCCTTGTTAAGGTCCTCGAGTGCCTTAGCCGGGCTCTTCGGCATGCCTTCAGAATAGAAGCGGTGGCATTCGTCTATGACGACGAGCAGCTTCAGTTCATCACTGTGAAGCTGGTTCAAGAAATAGTTCGACAGCTCACGCAGTATGAACCACATGATCATTAGTTTCTGAGAGTCGCGGAAATTAGTCGAATTGAACGTAAGTAGGGTGATCTTGTTCTGAAGTAATGTTTGAATGTCAAAGTCATTTGTGCTCATGAGCGACCTGTATGGAATTAACTTATCCAGCTTTACGGCCGTTTTTCTTTGAGCCGCCCTACTGCGGCATTTGTCTATGAAGTTCTCAAAGGTTGAATCGCCTTTCTCCCATTCCTCTTGGAGTACCTGTCGAATTATATCCTCAAGTCTGGCGTCGCCAGCTAACTCGGTTAGAACGGTAGCAGTGTCTTCAGCCTGAGATTCTAATCGGTCCGCTGTTACTGTGGGTTTCTTGAGAATGTTGGCTTGAAACTGTACGCCCGAGTCGTCCAATGTATATATGACAGGAGAATACGATCGACCTTTCCTCAGCAGGAATTCTCGTTCTTTGTGGGCGTTAGGGTTCGGATGGATCAGACCCGTAAATTCGCCGGCAGGGTCAAGAATAACCACGGGTACGTGTTGCGCTGCCGCTTCTGTGATAAGTTGGGCAACCCTAGTCTTGCCACTTCCTGAAGTGCCTGTGATCAAAACGTGTTTGGTGAGTGCAGAAAGGTCAAAAATGAAAGGAATGGACGTGCTTTCCAAACGGTTCTCTTTGGATAAGGCTATCTTCCCTAGATATACGGGAAGAATGATTTTCTCGTAGGAAATCTTTGATTTCAGTTTTGCAGGTGTCTCATCGACACTTTCAGCCTGGCGAAGGAAAGCAGCGAGAACTTCGGCAGGTGCAGATGAGCTGCTTTCTGTATATCCTGTTCGTTCAATAGGACGCTGAAGGCGAGAGTTGAAATATCGTTCTATCTCTTTTCCGAACTCAGCCAAAATTGGAGTGGCTTTGTACATCTCTATTGCGCTGGGGTGGAAGAAACCGGCGTATTCGGCGTGCAGCGCATATTGCGGTTCATCTATCTCTTCCAGCCATAGGCCCTGCTGGTGGGCCATCGACTTCACGCTCTGACTCCAAATATTCTTTAGTTCTTTTTCTATGTCGGACACAGTGGCCGTGGCTTCACCTGTTTCACAGAGTCTGAACCGAGTTGATATCGTCCATACGAGTGCGATTCCATACCCCTTCTCCAACCAATCGTTAAAGATGCTTGCTGCGCCTTTCCATTCTGAATCAAGCTTGCGTAGACGTTCCCGTGTGGCAGCGTTCTCCTGAAGGACCTTTCCAAGTCGAGCATAAGCGTGATCATGATTGCCCGCGAGTTCCTGCAGCTGTAATTGTTCCCTCATGGCGTTTTCGTCGTTTTCGCTAATTTCTGCAATTTCCTTGGATTTTGTCTCCCATTCTTTCAGCTTCTTCCTCAGGAGAGGTGCATGACGGAAGCTGTTTAGCGCGATCCTCGGCGTTAGGTTGCTGATGTAATAGTATTGAAGATGCCAGTCCTCGAGATTCTGTTTGAGATACTCTGCGAACTTACTAATCTCTTGTAACCTCGAGTATATGCCTGTCTCGCCTTTGGTCTCCATTGCACGTATGAAGAAATGCTTTGAACCCTTTATCGCCATGCGTGTTGCGAACGTCATTACGCTCAGAGTGATGTGGCGTTCGGGATTGTAGTAGATGGCGGCCGGGAAAGTCTTGAATTCCATGATGGGCCTATACCCTAAGTCTTCCAGCAACTACAATCTCATGCACAGAACTGAGTCGGCGGGTATTATCCCTTATGAAGCTGATCTGTCAACTGTCCGGCTCAGACAGTCGGACAAAAGAGGACAGTCTGACGTGTTAACCTTATGTAATTCTTGTGATAAAGAAATAGTGGAGAAGATCGTTGGCAGTGGATGATAGTGAGCTGAGGGAATTCCTCAAAGAATCCAACGGACACGAGGAAATCGACCACGTGCCAAAGCCAATCAACTGTGAAAGTTGTGGCGAAGCCGTTACGCCCGCAATGTTGACCTTGGGACTGGTCAAGCGCTGTGTCGCCTGCGGAAGACGGACTTGCCCTCAATGCCGTGTTGCCACGAACCAGAATGAATACCTAAAGCCCGAGGTAAGAGGGCAGCCCGTCTGTTACGATTGCTGGAGCTCGCCCTTTGTTATGAATCGTCTTCAGATTACGTGCAGGTCCTGCAATCATCCGGCGAGAAACTATTCGGACATCAAAACTTGTCTCGGATGGTGCAATCCGAGGAGAGAGATTTGCTTATCGTGTGGTGTGCCAGTTGAGGGAGGGCTGGTCTGCAGACAATGCCTGCCGAAATACTCCTCCCTGAAGGAGGAGCTTAGCTCTTGGCCGAGAATGTAGATGGCGACACATCGAGGAGAGCACGCGGCGGTCAACCGGAAGCACAGTTCGAAAAGATTCTATCTAGGTTAGGAATCGATCGTGAGACGATCAAGGAGCATGAGGAAGTAATTGAGAGCCCTGACGCAAGAACCGTCATCACTTACGATGTTCAGGTGAGCCAGAGAACAGGCGCTCACAAGACGATAAAGAAATTTTCGACCACTATGCAACAGTGTAACGTGTGTTTCAACTATTCACCGAAACTCTTTAGATGTGAAGCGCCAAACTGTGGTGCGCTCGTTTGCGCCAACGACAAAAGATCTACGGGCTGGTATTTTGCGCACGGTGAACCGAGGAACGTGTGTATCTCCTGCTATGAATCGTCTCAGAAAGAGGAGCGTAACAGCAACGAGGAGCATGAACGTCTCAATAAGGAGTCACGAGAGATTCTAGAACAAAGCCACAGACACACTATGGAATGGCAAGCCTCTAGGAGAAGATGACTAGTCTGAAACGGATATGCTTACTTGCAGAAACAAAAGTGAGGTTTGATTTAGCTACATGACCGTTCCGGATAGTCAAAAGAAAAATCTGAAGTTGACGCCAGACGTAGAATTTGACAAAATGCTTTCAAGACTTCTGACGGATTCAAGCGAAACCATCAAGGAAGTAGAAAGAGTAATCAAAAGCCCAGACAGCGAGACCAAGCTCACTTACGAGGTTCAAGTTGACTCACATACGGGCAAACAAAAGGTGATTGAGAAATTCACAACAACAAAGCGCGAATGCGGTGTTTGTGGTGGCTACTTCGCACAACTTCTCAGCTGTGCTGACTGTGGAATAAGTGTGTGTGCTGGAGACTGCAGACAAAAGTCGTGGGGCGAGTGGGAAGATAGACAAGGAAGACGTTTTCCGGCTGAAAATATCGGACTTATTCCTGATACAACAGGCCTGAAGTTTGTCTCAAGAAAGGCAACTCTATGTCGCTCGTGCTTTGAATCTGCATAGCCCTGCATCCAAAGAATTCTTTAAACTTCTAAAGAATGAAGAGCGTGCGTGCGAAGCTATCGATTAAGCTCTCTCGCTTAACTAAGGACATCCCTCCAGCCGACAAAGCATAAGTAATTCTACCGACATTACGTGCTTGTTCTGAAGAAGTAAGGGCGAAGTTGGAAGCGATTTAGTCTTTCAAGGGCTAATTCTCCTCCCCCGCACCATTTCATGGGACCCCTGCCCTTCCGGTTGAAGCGTTGACTCCTGAGTTAACGACCAGCATTTTCCAGCATGCGTATTGGATGCAGAAGCAAGGCTACCGTCCATCCACGGTGAGAGCAGCAGTCAAGACATTACGGGCAGTAGGGAGACGTTGTGATTTTCTGAATCCTGAGACGTTCAAGGATTACCTCTCTAAAGCCAAATACGGAGAGAACAGACGTGATAAGATTCTGGGAGACGTGGATAGACTCTACAAACAATTAGGAATCAAATGGTACAGGCCGATATCTCGCAGGGTTGAAACCCTTCCCTTCATCCCGTTAGAGGCTATCCCATGCAGCTACCTTTGTATGAGGGTAAGTGGGAGTCTGTAGTTACAGACTTCAAGAGAGACTAGAAGGGTTATACTACGTCTGATTCTGATTTTCATTTGATGTCATATTTCTGTCCGTGGTCCTGTTTCTCTGCAATCATAACCTCACTATGAGGTTAGACGATTACTTGCAATACACTTGTTCAACCGTAGGCCGATTTAGATTACTCTTGTTCCGCACGACGCACAATAGAGACTATCACTGCCGAGTCCTGAACCACATCTATGGCAGAACTTCTTATCCGCTTGCTGTGGAGTAAATTGTTGTGAAGTAACAGCTTGAGATGGTTGTCGTTGAGCTCTGTTTCTTCTTGACATGAGGAGTAGCACGGCGATTGCAGCGATTGTACTTAAGGCCACACATGTTGCGATTAGGGGCAAGTAGTATTGTCCTATTGCAGTTTGGTCCGTATTTGCCTCAGTCGAAGCTGCCAGCGTGACTTGAGTTGTGGGTGTCGGAGTTGCTGTGATCGATTGCGTGACGGTTATGTTCTGAATAATGACTTGCGGAGTAAACTGCTGGGTTGTGGTGGCGTAGGGGTATGGGTATTGAGATGCCGTATATGGAGAGCAGTATGGAGAGTTCACGCAGTAGTTTGGACTATAGTTGTAGTAGGGATAGCAGTACGGATTCTGACTATTATATACAGGGCAATTCTGAGCGTTCGGATTCTGGTAGTATGGATATTGGGAACAATACGAGCTGTCAGCTGGACAATACGGATTATAGTAAGGATTTTGGTTATTGTATTGACCATAATAGTTCCCACCATAGTACCCTCCACCATTAGACCATCCTCCATGACGTTGATTACTAGCCGTGCTGACAACGGTTACGGTAACCTGCCGATTGGTGTGTTGCGACCAAGAGTGCGACCAAGTGTTTCCTGTCCAAGTGTTCCCTGACCAAGAGTGCGACCAAGTGTTCACTGTCCAAGTGTTCCCTGACCAAGAGTGCGACCAAGTGTTTCCTGTCCAAGAGTGCTGACTGTGTGATTCTAGTGGCGTTGGCTGCATCGATGCAGCTACCGTGAATTGAGATAATAGGCCGACGATACCGACAATTAGAACTAGGGTTAGCATATACCTACTTCTTCGATTTTTCATTTCTTGTCACCAAATAAACGGAGTAGGTATTGTAAAGTCGACTAACTACGCCTTGTAGTCTGCGAAAAGCTTGAGCTGACGATATAAACGGGCGCCACTTCTGGTGCGCACCACTGATGAATACCAATTAGGGTCCTTCGTCTAGAGCACTCTTTTCAGACATTTGCATTCCTCAAAAAGAAGGGGGGTAATGTGAACTGTCTAGGAGAACGTCCGGTCAGGCTTTGACCTTTTGACCGAACGATAATGAGGTTAGACGATTACTTGCAATACACTTGTTCAACGGTAGGATGTAACAGTAAAGCCACGGTTCAGCTTACCCTAGAACACTACCAAGTTCTCTATGCGTGTACGTTTCATGAAAAAGCAGTATTACGACGCTACCGAGAAGCTTGCATAGTTAGGTTAGACCAACGACCTGATTGAACCGAGATTATTTTCACTCATCTGCTAAACTAATATGATTAGCAACCCATCTAGACAGCGGGTAAGTTTCAATGACGCAAGACGACCGTCCCGCAGGGGAGTCCGAAGGACGCTTTAGTTCAGGGGTTCGAATCCCCTTTACCATCTCTGATCTAGACATTTAGTTCTTGTGCGTAGCGGTGTGAAAAAGAATTCTTTCTTGAAATTATCCAACTTCCAACACCACGTATCTTTGTCAGTGTCTGCGCAGAGTCAGTAGGTTTCGAGAATCCGCCAAATCGGAACTCATTTTATTCGAGAAGGAAAGCAGCTCGTCACCCGTCTTTTGATTATCCACACGTCTTTTGAGGATTGTCCAGAAAACGAAAAATCTCTCCATTGCCGCGCTAATGGCTGGTTACCCGCCTTTTCAAGTTTGGCTGCCAACACATAAGCAGCCACGGGATCGTTCGTTCTCCTAGCAATTGATTCTAGACATCGGATGACATTGCTCGAGTGTAAGCATTCATCGATCTCTTTGTTGATTAGTTCGAATCTCTTTCTCCATGTGACGTAGCCTTCCTCGTTTGCTGAGGCGGTCGAGAGTAGTCGCTCAGTGTTGGCCTGTTCTTCCTTCCATTCCTCTTCCGCGGTTGAGGAAGATAACAGAATGATTCGGTCGGCCGCAGACTTGATGTTTCGCAGATCACGATCATCCAAATTCGCTAATGCGCGATCGCGCCACGCCTGCACTTTTGATCTGTAACCGAATCCTAACTTCTCATACTCTTCAGATAGAACGCAAGCTGCAACCCTGTCATGTGTCTCTTCGACTAATTTCTCAAGGCTCTCCAAGGGATTGCCCGACCGCAGGCACGTAATTATGTGTCGGTCACTTTGGTCATGTCTAGCTTGCTTATCGTAATCGGGCGACATCCACATTCAATTAAGGTTAGTATGCATCAGAAATAGGTACTCCGGTCGATTCACCGCTACAAGCGGAAGATCGAAAAACGCTACGGTCGTAGGGAGTTGGCCGATTTAGGATTTCAGTTCCAGCTTGGCGGTTTGCGGGACCCAGAAATCGTGTCCAAACTTCGTTTTGAATACTTCAGAGGGGGATATGTAGTCGCATTCAATTGCGCAACTAGCACTGCTCCAGCAACGCTGAAGCCTATGACCATAATGGAATTCTCCAAACCCTAAACTGCATTCCTGCGTGACTCGACGCGTGGAATGCTGGCACACAGCCGATTACAATAGCTTCGCTACGAGCAGTTCTATAAAACCTCAAAGATAGCTTATATACACAGACGGGTCCACACTCGTGTACGAATATTTTGGAGGAAAGTACATTAAAATGTCGACTACATCAAAGAAAAACAGAAATTATATCGCTGCCGTGGTATTGATCATAATCATAGTTGCTGGCGTCGGTTATTACTTCTTCACGACTCAACCTGGGGCAGTCTCGACGACCTCGTCGATGACTAGTGTTGCCGCCATGTATAAGGATACGATTGTCATCGGTACAACTGACTCCATCGCAACAACGATCGATCCAGCAGAGACTAACGACTATTTACCGATCTATGTACTTAGTCGCACTCTAGGAGGAGGTCTAGTAGACTACAGACCCGGAACGACTGAAATCATTCCGAGCCTTGCCACAGACTGGACCACAAGTTCCGACGGCATGACTTGGACATTCAATCTTAGACAAGGCGTCAAATTCGCAGACGGAACACCCTTCAACGCAACAGTAATGAAATATTCAATGGACAGGCAGATGGCGATTGACCTACCGCAAGGCCAATTTGCAGGTATAGGTCTCGACAAGTTAATTAACAAAACCGTCGTGACAGGCCCGTATCAGGTTCAGTTCGTCCTGAACCAACCCTTTTCAGCGTTTCTAGCCGAGGTTGCTTACTACGTAATGTTTCCAGTGAACCCGAATATTGCGCCAATGCATGCGGTAGTCAACTACACTGGAAACGTGAACACGGAGGTTCCAAACGACATCGGACCCTACGTGCTCACGAATTGGCAGAGAACGGCCGGTAAGGACATAGAAATGGACTTTGCCGCAAATCCGAACTGGTGGAACGCGTCAAGCGGATATCCGAAAACCAAGAACATCATCTACAAGTTCTATTCGGATTCCACATCACTCAGCCTCGCCTTACAAAGCGGAGAAATCGATATCGCGTACCGACAGCTAGCACCAACAGACATTCAATCATTCCAAACTAATACCAAGTTGAAAGTGTGGCAAGGACCTGCCCAATTCATCCAATACCTGGCATTCAACGAACTACAAAAACCCTTCGACAACGTGAACGTCAGAAGAGCAATCGCGGCTGCCATCAATCGAACTTTGATCGCTAACACCGTGTTCCTTGGGCAAGTTGTACCACTGTATAGCATGATACCCATCGGAATGTCGTACCACACTGACGCGTTCAAGTACTACGGAGACGCAAATGTGACTGCCGCGCAATCGTATCTTCAGAGTGCAGGTTACAACACGACTAACCCATTGAAATTCACCCTCACCTACCCAACGGGCCATTATCCAGCAACAGACGGAATTGCCACTGCCCTAAAGGAAGCGCTAGAGAACACTGGCATAATTCAGGTTACACTCAGTAGCGAGCCGTGGGCAGACTACCGAGCGAGTACACATGCCGATCAATTGCAGGTATACATCTACGGCTGGTATCCCGACTTCATCGATCCATTCGACTACACGTATCCATTTCTACCGTCTGACGGAGTAGGATTCCTACGCACGCACTATATCAGCGCCACAATGACCCAACTCTTGCAACAAGCGGCAACCAACACAGACCCTAACGACTTCCCGAAGATCTACGGAGCAATTCAAGATCTGATAGCGACAGACGTTCCAATTGTGCCACTATTCCAGGGAACTAGCATTGTCGTCACGAATCCGATGGTTGGCGGACTTGTTCAGGACCCGACAACGATTTTCAGACTGTACCTGCTATGGGAAACGACATCATAGAGAAATAACATCCTAGAGAGACAAGATCTCGGTAAGCTTAAAGGCGTCTCTTCTCTCCCTCTTTTTCATGGCACTACGAGATGGATGTCTTTGATTAAAGTCATGAAATGTGGACTCTTGATTGACGGGACCGGAAAACCCCCGCTAGTGAACGCTGTCGTAGTAATCAAGGACTCTGAGATCCTAGAAGTAGGAGAAGATGTTCAGATTCCAAGTGGGGCACAAACCATTGACGCTGACGGAATGGTCATCATGCCTGGTCTGATGAACTTACATACACACCTGGCCAGCGTCGAAGCCCCCGGATCACCCGGGCCCAATGCGATCCTGCCAATGTTAAACGCGCCGCAGACCCTGCTGATTTTGTACGCGGTCAAACACGCAAGGCAATTGCTGGAGGCAGGATTTACGACAGTTAGGGATCTCGGCATATTTCCCGCCATCCCAGGAGAATTAGCGCCCTTGACTTCTCTAAGGAAAGCGATATCTCTGGGACTTGTTTGTGGCCCGAGGGTTATGGTTGGCGGGATCGTTGATATGACCGCAGGACATTGTGATATGGAAAAACCGCAATTCCTCGCACGAAGAGAAGACGAAACCGTAGATGGCGTGTGGGAGGTTCGCAAGCGCGTACGTGAGTTGCTGAGAGTAAATGTTGACTTGATCAAGACCTTTTCTGGGGCCGGAGTTGTTGGGGGGGAGGGGGAGTCAATTTCCTGGACTAACTATACTCTTGAGGAATTGGAGGCCATAGTGGATGAGGCACACATGCATAACAGGAAGGTCGCGTCCCACGCTCACACAGGGCTTGCCATAACAAACGCGGTTAAGGCAGGTGTTGACACAATAGAGCACGGCGTCTTCATAGACGATGAGGCGATTAAGATGATGATTACGAAGAAAACTATTCTCGTTCCTACGCTGACTCCTCTCTCGGAGAGAGGTGGGTTAGGGGCTGCTGTTGGTGAGAGAGCTAGAGAGGCTATGAAGGCAAGTCCTGTCAGCTTCAGGAAAGCGCATGAAGCTGGCGTTAGAATCGCGATGGGCACTGACCACTGGATTCAGTGGCCACCCAAACCCATGTTCGGCGACGACGCCTACGAGCTGGAGCTGATGGTGAAGTATGGGATGTCTGAAATGGAAGCCATTGTTGCCTCGACTAAGACAGCTGCTGAAGGAATAGGAATTGAAAATCAGGTGGGAACAATAGAAGCAGGAAAACTGGCGGACCTTATTATGATCGATGGCGACCCCTTAAAGGACATAAGGATTCTACAGGACAAGTCGAAGATTCGGAGGGTTATGAAGGGCGGACAGATAGTAGTGGACAGGGGTGAGAATTAAGATTCCTCTGCTTGTTCACGCTACCAATGTCGTTGTAGCTTAATGGGCAAACGTTCTGAGGAAAGATTGAGGAGAGATTCTTGCGGTCCGGAATATAACTCGTTAGTAAGCTGAAGAATTGTGGTTCAAATTTGGTTGCCCGCACCACTATATTCACACACCTATGAGAAATTTGTTGCATCAGTGATATCTCACTCACTACAATTAAGAGTGATGTTTAGCATACACCTATTCGCCCATCGTGAGGGTATTATGCGTGCGCAACCAGGCGGCTCCAATCACAACTTACGCGTATATGGACGCAGTGTGGGGACGGAGCTTTTCATTTTAGCCTGATCATGAAAGGTGTCATGGTAGGGCTCACGGTTCAGTAGAATCGAATGGCAGCACATCAATAGTCTCCTTGCAGCAGCAACCTTAGCGATGTCTGTGCCTTTCCTTTCGGCTATTGCGTGGTAGGCTCTGGTGATTCCTGTGTCATACTTTAGATGAACTTGGACGCATTCAACCATGATCCACCGCAGCCAACGTGAACCTTCCTTCGTTATCGAACCGTACCTCGTATGTCCGCCTGAACTCGAGACGGACGGGACCAGTCCAGCGTAGCTGCAAAGCTTCTCTCCATCCTGGAATCTGTCGATGCTTCCTATCTCCGATTTAGTTAACAAAGCCGCGTAGTATCCTATGCCCGGAACCGTCATGAGCAGCTGCACGTCTTCATCTAATGGAGCCATCATTCGAAGTTCTTTGGAGAGCTTACCTATCTGAGTATCAAGCGATGAGATGACTGGCAGGTAGGATTCGACCGGGTCTAATTGTAGGCCATGAAGCCACTCTAGGCCTTTGATTGTGAATAAGCCGTACTCGACGGGTGGAGTTATTCCATTGATGGTTAGCTGAATTCTGATTTTCACCTTCAGCTTGCTGCGCATCCGGACCAGGAAGGCTCGACGTCTAACCTTCTCACGCAAAGCGGCTATGTCGTCAGGCGGCACGTATGATAAGGGCAAAGCGTCAAGCCGAGCTAACTCAGCCACAGCCCAACTATCAACCCGATCCGTCTTGATCCGAGATTCAGCTATGAGCCTAGTCTTCTTCGGATGACAAACGAGTACATTGTATCCTTTTCCTCTCAACACCCTGTAGACCGGTACGATGGAGGTGGATGACTCCATCGCAACCTTATCGACTGGATATCGACCCAGAAAGGAAACAACCTCATCGTTACTGAGTTTCCTCCGTTCAATCACTTCACCACCATAACTCATCACAGTCGCGAAGACACTGTCCTTATGGACATCCAAACCACAAACGAGCGAGCTCATAACATGCTTTGAGCTCGCCCGCCATCTTACCCCTTTCTCATCGCATCACACTTTTACTAACGACGAACGACGATTCATTTTTGAGTCATGTACTGGATTATTGTTGTTCATACGCTTGCTTTAGGGTTTTTATTGTCAATTTTATCCATTTTGAGCATTGCGCTCATGACTCTTTCCGATTTCTCTTGACTCGCAAACAGTTCACATATCCTCGAGATGCGGAGTAGAAGTGAATGTTAAGATATCTGTGAAGGAATTGAATCCTATCCGCGAATAGACCTTTTCACCCGTTCCCCCCCTTCGTGTCCTGAGCCATATCAGATCAACTCTTTCGCTTTTCAAACGCTTCAAGATTTCAATCACTATTGTACTTGCGACATGCCTCCTCCTGAACTCGGGTAGGGTTGCAATGCAATGAATTGACGCTACTCGGTCCTTCAGAAATAGCAGTCCTTCGCCGACAGGCTTGCCCTCGAGGGTTCCTAGGAGAAGTCGGACCGACGGATTCGTCAACGCAGTACTTATCATCTCTTGTCTGCCGAATTCAGAAACCATATTCGATATCGCGAACCACTCCGACAACCTGGAACTATCGATCTCTTCAACCACGACCTCATGGTTTGGTTCTCCCAATCCTTCGCGGTAACACATAAGATTCCAAGTCTTAACCAGTGAGTATCCTCGCGCTCGCAATGACTCTTCGAGTTCTTGGTAGATGCTATCTCTCGGCAGCACTATGCCGAAAGGGAGTTTCCTTGCTGCGAATATATCCTCTGCACGTTGGATAAGAAAAGAACGAGGATCTTGAACGTGAACAATGTTATGAAATGTGCTTGATCTTTCCACTGGATAAACGTTGACGAGCGCCCCCAGTATACTATATTTTATGCAACCCATCGCAGCACAAAGATCACTCCAATTATGTGTTGCCTTAAGCCAAGTACCCATATTGTGCGGGGAATATTTCGTCATATATAACCAAATCATCGAATCGCAGATTAGCGAAAAGTCAATGTGATAATCAAACGACCACGTCACGGCCTCAAACAAGGTCACGAAAATTCGCGGTGGAGTAGCAACCGGTTATTTGTCTGGGAAGGTGTACTTGTGATCACTGAGAATGGTCACGAGTTGCGAGAATTAAGATGAAAACTCGCGATATCGTGGGTCATCAGGATTATTGTGGCGAGGGTTAGTACCGCAGCGTTACTCATGACCAATTACTGGATGCGGTTTGTAGGGAGCCTCAAGCCGTTTCACATCATCGGAATCAAGATTGACGTCCAAGGCCTCGACCGCTTCTTCGACATGCTGGATTTTCGTGACGCCTATGATTGGTGCGGTTACACCTTTATGGAGTAACCAGGCAAGGGCGACTTGGGATGGTGAAACATCTTTTTCTTTCGCCAGGGCCACAACGGTTTCAACTACGTCGAAGTCTTCTTGCCTGAAGTATCGGTCAGCCAGTGGGTTGGTACCGTCCATGCGCTCATTTTCATAGCGAACGCTTTTTGGATGCTCGGTCCGTTTGTATTTTCCAGTAAGGAAGCCCCGTGCTAATGGGCTCCACGGAATGACTGCGATCCCAGCCTCTTTGCAGAGCGGAATCATTTCACGTTCTTCTTCACGGTAGACTAGGTTGTAATGGTTCTGCATGCTGACAAACTTCTCCAAACCAAGTTTCTCACTTGTGTAAAGCGCGCTTAGGAACTGCCATGCGAACATGCTAGAGGCACCTATGTACCGTGCCATCCCCTGCCGGACGATGTCGTTCAACGTCATCATTGTCTCTTCGATAGGCGTCGTGTAATCCCATCGGTGAATCTGATAAAGATCGATATGGTCAGTTTGTAGTCGCTTCAAGGACGCCTTGATCTGCTGCATGACGTGAAATCGCGATAGGCCTGAATCGTTCGGTCCCTCTCCCATAATATCCCAAACCTTGGTGGCGACGACTACGTCATCGCGATACTCTTTCAGGCATTCACCGGTTATTTCTTCGGAACGCCCTAACGAGTAAACGTTCGCGGTGTCGAAGAAGTTGATCCCCAAATCGATCGCTTTCTTAACTAAAGGCTGAGCCTCATCAAGTTCCAGTTTCCATGCATTGTCGTTGCCGAAAGACATACAGCCGAAGCATATCCTCGACACCTTAACTCCTGCCGAACCCAAGTTCACATACTGCATAAATCATTCCAACTCCAGTTCTGATTTATGAACCATCGTTGTTGGTATCAGTGTGTGTGGGCATGCTGGTGCGCGCACACAAAATTGAACTCTCTTAGGGCAGGGATTCGTTCGCTCGAATCTCAAAGATTCTTAATCAACAAGTAACGTAACTGCCTTCAGACGATTACAGCAAATTTAGGCATTCTTAGGATTCTGTAGTTTTAACTACTGTATACGATGGAAATCGAGCAACCGGCCGGAAACGAAACGCCTCAAAATGAACTCCTTTCCAACGTGCTCTGAACCAAATCTGGTATAATGCCCACCGGACCCGCTGCAACCGTCGCTTATAGTTACTAGTAAAGTGGGGCTGAAATCCCCTCCCCCGCACCATCCGACAGTCAAGAGACCGAGTCTATGGTATTTCAAGAACAGAATCAAGGAAGCTGAAGCTAGAGCCAGGTAAGACTGCTAGAGCATCAAACGATCTCGCATTGGGGCACCTGTGCGTCTCTTGTTAGTTATATTTCACCGTGGGGCTCCTCCCGGCACGGAACACATCTCAGTTAGAGACGCCCCCGTGGTCCCTCAACGGTGCATTTCACTAGATGTAGAAGTAGACGATGTTGACAGTTGCAGTAACCTGTTGTGGGCCAGAATTTATCGGAGTCGGCGGTTTGGTTTCGCTTGTACCACCGTAGGTGATTGGCTGTGGCAGGATACCGTAGCCGTAGTTCGTTGAGACGGAAGCTATGCCAATGATTACTCCGCCGAGCCCATTGACTATTGCTGAAGCCTGTGAGTTGGCGTCATTAACTGCTCTCTGGTATGCTAGCGTTTGGAGTGTATTGTAGTTCGAGTCGGTGAACGTGAAGGAGATTCCGTCCACCTGATTCACCCCTGCTTCTACCACCGCATCGATGATCTTGCCAACAATCGGCAGATTCGCAGTTCCAGTCACTATGACTTCTACAGAGTTTATGGCGACATATCCCACGACTTTGCTATAATTGATTGAATCATAGGCGGGCGAGAGCGAGTATGATGTGGTCTTAATGTCGCTCTTGTTCACGCCTAGGGCGAGTAATGAGGCGAAGACATTGGTCATTATGGCTCCGTTCTCTGCCGCTGCGTTGGCTGCCGATTGATTTTGGGTTCGAACTGAAAACATCAAATCCGCTTCATTCGGATATGCAGTTACAGTTCCCGTTCCAGTAACGCTGACTCTTGGGTTGACGACAAAGTACAGGAACGACGACGAGGTAATCAAGCCGACCAAGCATATTGCGATCGTACGCTTCTTCATTTGCATCAAATGACCATTGGTTAAGCCGGTGTAATAGTCTAGAGAATAGAACGGAAGCACACCATTGTTCTAATTTGTAGAGTTTAATCCTTGACCTCTGCCCATTCACTGTCTAAGATCTGCAAAACGTACGATTCTCAGCTAGCTATCCCTACCAGTTATGGACGCATGCGGAGCAGGTCCTACCAACACCACCACCAAGACGGAACGTATCAATAGATGATGTCATTTGAAGGACAATTCGACTAGAGACAAAGAAAAGAAAGGAGGACTATTCGACCGGAATAGCCCCATACAATCTGTCTATCTCTACTCCTCGAGATTTGCGGTAGAATTTGAGAACACCGGCTTCACACTTAGAACATTAGATTCGCGAGTTCATCCGATCCGAAAGCTGTGGCATTCTTCTGACTCCGACACTGAATTCGTCACGCAGACTCGACCAATATCCATTATGTATTACTTGAATGGTGAGAGTGTTAAATCCTTATCAGGAAATTATTACTGTTTGTACGGGAGAGCTTTCACTTTTGACACTTCTTATTCGAAATGCAAAGTTACCCTCTTCTGAAAAAACAGTATCGATTCTAATTAGGAATGAAATAATATCGGAAGTGTCCGCGGAACTCTCTTCTGGCGCCGATAGAGAAATCGATGCCAAGGGAGCCTTAGTAATGCCCACGTTTATCGAACCACACATACACCTCGACAAAGTGTTGCTGTCCGAGGAATTCGGCTTCTCATCATCGATCCCAGAGGCGCGTAGAATCATAAGGAGCGCAAAGGAGTCTTTTACGGTGAGTAACGTAAAGCAACGAATCAAGAAGGTGATTCCTCTAGCTCTGACGCATGGAGTGACAATGATCAGAAGTCATGTAGATATCGACCCGATCGTGGGCCTGAAATCACTTGATGCATTAACCGAGCTTCGTCGCGAGTATTCGGACGTCTTGGATATACAAATCGTCGCGAACCCTCAAGAAGGAATCATATGTCAAGATGGAATGGAAGAATTACTGTTCAAAGCGATCGAATCTGGCGCTAACGTAGTGGGAGGTCTTCCCGAGGCAGAGATATCGACAGAGGAGTCGAAAGCACACGTAGACAAGGTGTTTTCGATAGCAGAAGAAAGCGACGTCGATGTCGATGTTCACAATGACGTGTTGTCTTTCGGACGAAATTTGGAGTATTTCGTGGCGAAAGTTATGAGAACTCATTATGAAGGCAGAGCGTCATCTGCCCATAACATCGCATTGGCTCATTACAGCGACGATTACGCAAACAAAATAATCAATTTGGTAAAGCAAGCCAAAGTAAACATCATAACAAATCCGTGTACAATGATGACGAGCGGGGGGCAGCATCCTCCCCCGATACCAAGGGGACTGCCGGCGTAAATGTCACGTACGGTATCGATAATATGGTCGATCCTTTCAACCCGTTCGGAGACTTCAACGCACTCCGAAATGGCTGGTTAGTTGCTTATGGAGCACAACTCAACTCTCAGGAGCTGTTTGAAAACGTTCCCAAGATGATCACCGAGAATGCCGCTCGGATGCTTCGGCTCAACGGATATGGCATCGCTAAGGGTTGTAGAGCCGACCTAAATGTTCTGAATTATTCTAAGGTGGCTGATGCTCTAAGGTTCGGAGACATACCTCGATACGTTATCAAGCATGGAAAAGTGCTGGCCGAAAACCAGTTAGTGAGCAAACTTTACCTGTCCTCGAACACTTGACTACTCTCCCTTCGTGTACCGGCCGCAGTATACGCATTGATAGACTGTCTCATCTCTGCTTATGACCTCTCTGAGAGAGGGAGTAATTGGTTCGCGCGGCGCATTTGAGATGCAGTTTGGATTTGCACATAACCGTTTTCTGTCAGCGTTTGGCGCCGGTTGGCGAGCCTTCTTCTTCCGGTATTTCGATCGGTAGACCGATAAGTAAAGAAAAGCCATCTTCACAGGAAGACCATTCTCCGCTTGCTCGAAGTATCTCGCGTTCGGAGTATAGTCGACGTCCACAGGAATTTCATCTATCCTTGGAAGATGGTGTAAAACTATGGCATCCTTTGGTGCCCGTTTTAAGAGATCTTTGGTCAGGACGTAACTTCCCTTTAGTGCCTCAGCCTGTTCCGGATCTGTGAACCGTTCTTTCTGAAGCCTTGTCACATATATTACGTCAGCGTTCTCAATGAAATTGGATGGATCACTACTCTCTAGGTATTTCACGCCTTTTCTATCGAGGTAGTCAGTAACTTCAGGTCGCATTCTAAGATTCTCCGGAGACACCAAGGAAAGGGTAATCCCCTTGTAATGTCCCAGCCCGTAAGCAAGTGATGAAGCTGAGCGTGTATGGTTCAGGTCCCCCATCAATAATATGTTACAGCCATCGATCTTTCCAAACTCCTTTCTGATCGTATAAAGGTCGGTGAGAGTCTGGCTCGGGTGATGCTGGGATCCGTCTCCGCCGTTGAGAACTGGGACACCCGCAATTTCGGCGGCGAATTTTGCTGACCCTTCGATCTTATGTCTAAGCACAATAACATCTGAATATGATTCAACCATTCTGATCGTGTCCGCCAAAGTTTCGCCTTTGGCTACGCTAGAGATGCCTGGTTCAGCAAATCCAATCACTGATCCACCTAACCTGTGCATTGCAGATTCAAAACTAAGTCGTGTTCTAGTACTCGGCTCAAAGAAGATTGTTGACATTACATTGTCCTTTAGTTGATGTCGGCATCTTCTAGTGAAATGTTGCATAGCGTCGGCGGTTCTGAATATCGTCTCGAGTTCTTGTCTGTTAAAATCTAAAACTGAGATCAAGTCGCGTCCGGTTAGTGACAAGTGTGATCGCTCATTGGCTTGGTTATTGTGCAAATAAGCTATGTCTTCAATTCTCTGATATCCGGATTTCAATCACGAATCATATTAGTTCCGTTGCACGCGATACGTTGCAAGTGATCGAGAAAGTGCCAGACCTCTTGATTCGTGGAGGTTCAATTGTCATGACAGGTGGAGTTCTTAAAGCGTCAATTCATGTCGACAAGGGGAAGATAGTTTCGATTTCTACCCAAAATAATGCTCATGCTGATGAGGAAATCGACGCCACCGGATTGTATGTCCTTCCAGGACTAATAGACACGCACGTTCACTTCCGTGACCCTGGGATGACTCAGAAAGAAGACTTCCTGTCTGGGACACGATCTGCGGCCAAAGGAGGGACGACGACCATCTTTGACATGCCCACGACCCAACCCGTGGTTACATCGAGATGGCAATTCCTTGAGAAAGTTAAGCTAATCCAACCAAAAGCTATCGTCGACTTCGCTCTCTATGGTGGAGCTGGAGTAGACAATTTGTCCGAGCTTGCTGGAATTGCTGATGCTGGAGCAATAGCTTTCAAGACTTACATGGTAGCTCCTCCTTCTCAGAGAACGCATGAATACGCGGGCACTTTTGTTATCGACTCAGCGTCGCTGTATCGCGTCATAGAACAAGTCAAAGGAACTGGGAGGCTTCTCTGTATCCATGCTGAGCATGATAACATTATCCGCTTTCTGACTGAACGACTCCAGCAAGAAGGAAGACGTGATGCTTCTGCTCACTCAGCTTCCCGGCCACAATTTACAGAGGCGCTTGCGGTGTCAGAAGCTCTGATAATCTCGGACGCGCTCAAGGCTAGAATTCACTTACTGCACATTAGCACCGCCGAAGCGGTTTCTCTCATTCGTCATTGGAAGATGAATGGATCTTTAGCTACTGCTGAAACTTGCGCGCACTATCTTCTGCTCACGAAAGAAGCACTCGAGAAAAACGGGCCGAATGCGAAATTCAATCCGCCACCGCGGGATGCGTCTGACAATCAGGCACTTTGGCGTGCTCTAATCGACGGGACTATCGACATGGTGGTGAGTGACCACGCTCCTCATTCGAAACAGGAAAAAGATGAAGGCAAGGATGATATTTGGAAAGCACCGCCTGGGACCCCTGGTGTCGAAACCAGATTGCCATTGATGTTAACCGCGGTGGCCAACAAACAACTAACTCTAGTCGACGTTGTAAGGTTATGTTCTACGAGACCGGCGCAAATTTACGGTCTTTATCCTAGAAAAGGTGTGATTTCAGTTGGTTCTGAGGCTGATTTCGCAATAGTGGATCTTCAAAGAAAGTGGACACTGAAATCTGATGAACTCGAAACTAAAGCAAGAGAGACGTTTCTTTTTGACGGATGGGAGGTCAGGGGTAAGTGCGTTGCAACTTACCTACGAGGCAAATTAGTCATGAAGGATGGGCACATACTGGGAGCCCCAGGAGAAGGACTCTTACTACGTCCTTTAGGAAATTAATACCAATGTCAATTCTAGTTGCGAAATTCCAGTCCGCGAATCATTGACCGAATACGCCGGACAAAACCGTTTCTGCCAATTGTGCTGGTTCACCGCTGAATTTCATGTCGCCACTAGACATAAGGTAAGCTCGATGAGCAATCTTGACCGCTTTTTCTACATTCTGTTCCACCAAGAGAATTGCTATTCCAATCTTGTTCAGTTCCACAAGTTTTTCGAAAATGACCGCTTGCTTACCAACGTCGAGCCCAGCTGATGGTTCGTCAAGAAGAATTAGTTTGGGTGAAGAAATCAGCGCCCTTCCAATTGCCAACATCTGTCTTTCCCCGCCGCTTAAGAGTCCCGCTTTCTGGTGCATGCGCGTCTTAAGAATAGGGAATATTTCTCCAATTTCGATAAGTCGCTTCTTAAGTGCTCGCTTGTCGGAAAGTGTGTAGTAACCCATCTCAAGATTTTCTTTCACTGTCATGCTTGGGAAGAGTGTTGCTCCTTGCGGCGAGTAAGAGATTCCGAGTTTGATAATCTCTGCGGGGCTTGCGTGCGTTATCTCCTTATTCTTAGCGTATACTCTTCCTGCGGTTGGCCGAACTAGTCCTATTATGGTCTTGAGTAATGTCGTTTTTCCCGCTCCGTTAGGCCCTATCAGAATAGTAATTTCGCCATCTGCTGCCTCAAGGTTTACAGAATGAAGAACTTCGGATCCCGTATAACCGGCGTGCAACTCTTCTACTTTCAACATTTTACTTCACGCTCCGAAGTAAGCGCGGTGCACTGCTTCGCTTCTCCTGATCGTATTTGGCTCGCCCTCCTCGATTTTTTGGCCATGGTCAAGGACGAATACATAGTCGGTAAGTTGCATTAGTTCTTCGAGATGATGCTCAATTATCACAAGCGTCTTTCCCATCTGCTCGTTCAGGGCAATGATTTGTTTCGAAATAACCTTGATTGTCTCTTTATCAAGCCCTGCCATTGGTTCATCTAAGAAAAGTAGTTCTGCATCTAGGGCTATGACTCTAGCTAACTCAAGGTGCTTTCTCTGTCCATACCCTAACCTGTTGGCTTTGATCTCCCTCTCGTCGTTAAGATCGACCATGTCGAATATTTCTCTCATCCGCTCGGCTGAGATCTGGCTGACAGCTAGAATATTCTCCTCTACAGTTAACTCGGGGAATATTCGCGGTATTTGGAAGGTTCTTGCGAGACCCATCTTTGTGATTGCATAAGGAGGTTTTCCAGTTACGTTGGTGTCTTTAAAGTAAATTTTGCCAGCGCTAGGTTTGAGTACACCAGTAACAAGGTTTAGGAGCGTGGTTTTTCCTGAACCGTTCGGTCCGATTAAACCGTATATTTTTCCTTTCTCAACGTTTATGCTTACCTTATTTACGGCTGTAAGGCCTCCGAACTTTTTCTCGAGTGATTCAACTCTTAGCGATGATAACGCCTCCCCTTCGGTTTTTTTTGCGTTGGAACAAACCAATGATGCCAGTCGGCCGTAACTTGAGGATTACGATAACGACGATGCCGTAGGTGAAGTAGGTGACAGCTAGCGAGTACGAGATTGGGAGCGTCCTGATGAGTATGGTAACGATGGCGCTGCCTATTATTGATCCTCCTAGAACTCCGGTCCCGCCTACAATCGCCATTCCTATCGGGAGGAAAGAGTTTGGCACGGTGAAGATTGTGAAATCAGCGTGCGAGGTGAATATTGCATAATATGTTCCTCCTATGCCAGCAATCAGTGAACTCACAAAGAGCATGATGGCTTTGTAAACGGGCACGTTGATGCCGCATACGTTCGCTGCTAGATTGTCTCCTTTGATCGCTAGGAGCTTGAGTCTGTACTTGGAGTCGTGAAGTAGGTATGCTCCTAGCATCGTTAGGACAAAAATGATTATCCCGACAGCATATACTATCCCTTGACTCAAGGGTGTTGCGCTGAAGATCGAGAGTCCTTCTTCGCCATAGAGGATTAGTGTGATCCAGTAGAGGATCTGTGAAAAGAGGAGAATGGCTATGCCCTGATAAGCCGGCCTGAGCCTTATCGTGGTCGCACCAACGCCTCCACCAATCGCCGTCGCAGCCAATATCCCTAAGACGGCGGAGAGGATCAGTGGTAGATGGAATTGTTGAGTAAGCAAGACCGTGAAAAATGCTCCCAGCCCGAATGGTAAAGCTTGACCAAGGCTAAGCTGACCCGAGTAGCTGTACAGGAGATCCCAACTCACGGTGTATATAGCATAAGCGAAAAAGTACATCATGATAAACTGCAGGTATGAAAAGCCCGTGAAAGGAGCGACAACACTCGCGATCAGCGCTGCCAGCAGAATTAGAATGCTAACGTCATTTAGTTTGAAGGCACCAAGCCCCAACTGATGCTTCCCAAACTCAAGCTCTTTCAATGATTTCGCCAAATATCCCGGTTGGCTTGCTGACCAATACAATGTAGATCAGAATGAGCGCTATTACGAATGAGTAAGCAGGAAGGAAGTATTGCGTAATGGCGTAGACTATTCCAAAAACTAATCCGCCAATAAAACTACCACCTATACTTCCAATTCCACCGAAAGTGACAATTACGAATGCTATCATGAGTTCGGTCCATCCGGTTGCTGCAGTTATGCTGTAGATGGACGAGAGAAGGGAACCGCTTAAAGCTGCCAAAGAAACGCCAAGGCCGAACGACATCAACGCGATTGTGGTTACGCGAACACCCATGGCTTCGGCCAGCTCTCTATCCTGAGAGAAGGCTCGGATTGCCTTCCCGATCTTTGTATCGCGTAAAAATAGAAACAATCCGACGTAGCAGAGCAAGGAGATGGCTATTGCGATAATTGTCTGGTAAGGTATGTACACACCACCAGGCGCGAGTATGTTGCCAAATATAATCATCGGCACTGCGATGGATCCTCCACCATACACCATGAAAATTCCGTATTGAAGGACGTAGGCCAGCGCGAGAAACAGGATCATCACAGTGTTTTGGGAGTCAGGATTACTTGATACCCACATTCGCTTGGGGATCAAGACGAAGAGAACGAAAATGCCGAGAACGAAAGCCGCCACGAAGGCGAACAATATGCCAACGACAATCGGAAGGTGGAGGTTGCTTACGGCAAAGAAAGTGAGGAAGCCTCCAACCATATAGAAGGCGCCGTGCGACGTGTTAACGTTGTTCATAACACCATAGATCAGCGATAGCCCTCCAGCAAGTAAGCTGATTATTAGCCCATAGCTCACTACCGAAATTAGTGAAAGATAGAGACCGAACAGCGCGGAGGCTGCCACGTGTTACACCAAAGAAAAAAAGGGGAGATGCCGTAGTTATATGTGCTACGGGCGATGTTCAGGGATAGGGTTGTCCGGTGCTTGGGTTCACTGCCGTTGAATTCGACACACTTGAAGGCCAAACAATGTTGTAGTGTATTTCAGTGCCCGAGACTCTTATCTGATAGATTGTTCCCGCCAAATATCCAAGTCCAACGGTTGGATTATGGGTGCTCTGGAACACGATGTGGCCGCCGGGACCGGTGTAGTCAGTCGTTGTCAGTGCACTTGCGACGGCGTCGGAGTCAAGGGTGCCCGCTTTAGTAATGGCATTCGCTAATATCATTACGCCATCGTAACCGTCCATGGCGTACTGGCTGGCGGTCATACCATACTTCTGCTGGAAGCTTGACTGAAGAGCAGCCGTTTTGTTCGTGATAGTGTTACTTGGTCCGACGAAGACGTTGTTGACTCCGTTGGGGATGGCAGCGTTGATGCTCTCTGCGTCTGTAGGTAGTATTAGAAGAGTTTCAAGGTGGAAGATGGGAATCGTGTTAACCCCGGGGTTCGCGCCGTATTGCTTCTGGAAGTTAATGCCGTTAACCCCCTCCATTACAACTACGACGGCGTCTGGTTTGAGAGTTGCAATTTTATTGATTGCTGATGAGTAATCGGTGGCTGTGTCAGGGAAGTAATCTGCGGAGAGCATAGTTACTCCCATACTGGCGCTCTCATTGGTTAGGAAGCTACCGACTTCATGCGCGTACGCGTAGTCTTCTGCTTCATAGACAAAGGTTTTCGCGTGGGTTAAGTTCACAAAGGCAAGTGCCATGGCTGCATATCCGCTGTCGGGTAGGCATACTCGGAAAAGATACTGATTTTGAGGCGGCACCATCAGTGCGTCTAGGCTCGATACAGTGAGTATTTGAACAATCTTCTGGCTCGTTGTGATCGGCAAAGTTGCCCGCACGTCTCCACTGAAGTAAGGGCCAATCATGAAATTGACCTTCTGCTGGTTGACGAGAATTTGCGCCGCATTCACCGTATCCGCCGTCGTCGTGCCTTCATCTTGTACGACGAGCTGAACCTGTTGACCCATAACTCCGCCACCCGCGTTGACTTCGTCCACAGCAATTTGTGCACCTTGCTGTACTTGTTGGCCGTCGGGAGCATAGATTCCACTCAGCGGTGTGATTAAGCCAATCTTGATCAGTGCCGCTGAGGAATTTGCAGCCGAGGTCGCCATCGAGACGGGTACGGATGTTGACGCCATCGATTCTGTCGTGGGAGCCGATGTGGGAGCCGTATAGTAGTAAGCTCCAGCAATGATTGCTATGACGACTATTACTGCTACAACTATAGCTAGTGTTTTCTTAGTACCTGATTTAGCTGACAAAATTTTCACTGATTATTGATGGAGTAGAGTTCATATTTAAATGAACTGCTAAGAAAGGTCAAAGCAAATATGACCACTGACGAGAAATTAGTGCTGCTATATTTGTTCGGCCTTGGAATCTTCTACATCGACAGAGGGGGCGACTAGGCAGGTCTACTTGTCATCAAACGTTCCTATCTTCTTGCAGGCACGCATGACTGCTTGAACTTGTTGTTGGTAACCGGTGCATCTACAAAGATTGCCAGATAAGTGGCGCTTAAGCTCGGTCTCTGTGAGGTTTGGTTTTTCCTTCACTAATGCTGAGGCAGTCATTATCATTCCAGGTATGCAATATCCGCATTGTGCGGCGTCAAGTTCGAGAAATGCTTCCTGAACAGGGTGGAGCGACTTTTCTGATCCTAAGCCTTCGATGGTTGTTATGTTGTGTCCATCTATCTGGGGGGCGAGAACTAGGCAAGAAGTGATCGGTTTTCCATCCATGAGAACTGTGCAAGCACCGCATTCTCCCGTGTCACATCCTTTCTTGACGCCAGTTAAGCCCATTTCATCATGGAGGAAGTCGCAGAGTGTTTGATTCGGGGCTATCTTTCTATGAACGACAGTCGAGTTTACGGTGCACCTTATCTCAACCGAAGCTTCTGTCTTCATTGTTAATTCAATCTCCCTGACGCTATCACTTTTCTGATGGTCCTCTTCGTGAGAAGGTAGACAAGATGTTTGCGATAGTCTGCGCTTGCTCTCACGTCTGTTATGGGTTTGCTCTCTTCTTTTGCCAAGTTCGAAACTTCCTCGATAGTTTCCTCACTGACTGGGCCACCAGTAAGTTTGGCGGAGCTTCTTTTTGCCAGGATCGGTGTTGGCGCTACTGCGCCCAAGGATATTCTGCTAGTGCCAAACCTATTTCTGTCGATTTCAGTAGCAACAGCAACCGAAACTACTGATATCACGTTCTCATTTCGTTTGGCGCTCCTCATCCAAGCTGATGAAACTCGTTTATTCAGAGGGATGTCGACGTAAGTGATTACTTCATCAGGCCGTATGGCAGTCTTCTTTACGCCTGTAAACAAATCTTCGACAGGTAGCTTACGTTGCCCCTCCTTGTTCCGTAAGTTGACCTGAGCTGAAAGAACTATCAGTGGTGGCGCGGTATCAGCGGCCGGGGACCCGTTAGCGAGATTTGCACCTATTGTTCCCAAGTTTCGGATCTGAAATGTACCGACCTGCGACGCCGCCTCGCTCAACGCTGTAGCGTAACGTTGCACAATGGGATCCCGTTCAAGCTCAGTGTACGTTGTCATCGAGCCAATCTTCAAACTCGTCTCGGTCACTTCGATTCCTGATAATTCTGATCGTAGATGATTGAGGTCAATGACAACTTCAGGTCTAATTAGACGTTCTTTCAGTGCAATGGTAAGATCCGTTCCGCCTGCGATCAGTTTTGCTTTTGCACCGTAGTGGCTTAAGGATTTCAATAGTTCCTCAATGCTCGTAGGACTGATGTAATCGAAGGCTGCGATTGGGGCCAAGTATTGAAATGCTTTCATACTCATTCTCTCCTGGAACTCAGGGCCGTTCGCACCCGCTCTGGGGTGTATGGGAATTCCCGAATTGGGAATCCTAATGCGTTGTAGACGGCGTTCGCAACTGCAGCGGCAACTGGTTCGATTGGTGGTTCGCCTATTCCTTTTGCTCCAAATGGACCATTTTCGTCAGGAGCTTCAACGATGATTGGAGTAATATTTGGAATATCAGCGGCTGTTGGGATGTAGTAGTCAAGGAATGAGGGGTTCTTGATTCGCCCCTTGTCGATGAAAAGCTCCTCCATTAATGCGTATCCTAGGCCCTGGACTATGCCGCCGTAAATTTGGCTTTTGAACTGGGTCGGGATGAGTACAGCGCCCGAGTCGTGAGCTGCGACATAGTTCAATACGTCAACCTTGCCCATCTCCACGTCGACTTGAACCTCGGCAACATGGACGGCCCAAGAATATGACACCCAGGGAGAACCTTGACCTTTCTCATTATCCCAACTGGTGCCGGATGCACGGTGCCAAGCTTCTTCTCTTAATTCGACGCCTCTGCGTTTGCATTCACTCACCAGTTCATCGAACCCTAACTCTTTGCCATTCGAACTACGTACAGCATCATTCTCCCAGGCTATGTCTGCTGGTGCGCATGAAAGAGACTGTGCTGCGACTCTTGCCATCTTTTCTTGTAATTGTTTCGTAGCCAAATAGACGCCTTTTCCTCCCATCACGGTGCCCCTTGAAGCTACTGTTGGTCCTGAATCGAGTGTAAGAGCTGTGTCTGGCATCTCAATTTTGATTTTAGTATTTTTCAATCCAAGGATTCGAGCAACTATCTTTGCGAAGCCTGTGTAAATTCCCTGTCCATATTCAGTCATTCCAGTCCTAACTAGGACAGTTCCATCTTTTGTGATCTCAACGGTGGCAGAGCCGACATCTACACCTAGGGGTCCTAGGCTGGTTGGATGAATCATGCATGCCATTCCTATTCCGCGGCGCATTACTGGGTCTTGCTGTTTAGAATAAGACGCCCTCTTGCTCTCCCAAGATGATTCTTCTGCCGCCTTCTCCAAGCACTCTCCTAGTCCAACGCTGCTTGTAAGTAATTGCCCAGTCGCCGTCTTCGATCCGACTCGAAGGATATTTCGTCGTCTGAAATCGAGTGGGTCCATTTGAATTTTCGCTGCTGCTTCATCCATCTGGAGTTCCGCGGCAAAAGTAGCCTGAGGTTTTCCGAACCCTCTGAAGGCGCCCATTGGAACTTTATTCGTGTACGCGACTGTCCCGTCCACATGCACATTTGGAATCTCATATGCGCCTGCAACTATGCAAACGGCCTGAAAGAGTACGCGGGAACTTAATGATGCATAGGCGCCGCCATCCAAGAGAATTTCCGCTCTTACGGCTGTAATCTTTCCGTCGCGCGTCACGCCCATTTCTCTTTCGATCTTGATAGGATGTCGTTTAGGGTGGAATATTGTGGATTCCTTCCTAGAGAAAGCAAGCAAGGTGGGTTTCTTAGTGAGATAAGTTGCAAGTGCAGCACGAGCACAGACTTCGTCTGGAGCGTCTTCTTTCCCTCCGAAAGCGCCGCCAGTCGGTGCTAGAACTATACGCACGTTCGGTACGGTTTTACCTAGCACCATTTTGACAGCTTTTTCGACTGCGAAAGGACATTGCAATGATCCGAGAACTGTGATTCCGTCCGATGTCGGGTATGCCAGGGCGGCTTCGGTTTCGAGATAGGCTTGCTCCTGAATTGGAGTTTGATAGGTTCCTTTGATAATAAAATCCGCTTGACGGAAACCTTCTTCAACATCACCTTTTCTGACAAAATAATGATCCAAGAAGTTGCCTTTCTCATGAATTTTGACGGTCTCATTACGAAGTGCTTCTTGAGGATCGAACACTTCTGGTAAGGGCTCATAGTCTACCTGTACAGATTGCATGCCTTGCTCCGCTGCTTCAGGAGTTTCAGCAACAACCATGGCGACCGCGTCGCCCACGAACCGAACTTTTTTGTCGCAAAAGAGTGGTTGATCTTGAGTGAAGAAACCAATTTCGTTCTTTCCCGGTACATCTCTGGCGGTCACGACTCTAACTACGCCAGTAATTTTCTCGGCAGCTGAACAATCTATTCTGCGAATGAGCGCGTGCGCGTGAGGTGATCGGACTATCCTCAAGTAAAGTACATTTTGGTCGGTCATGTCTGTGGTGTACTTGGTCTTTCCAAGAACTTTCTCCAGAGCGTCGACGCGCCTAAGCTCTTCCTTTGACGTATCTGGTTTTGCGAGCGTTTGCATGGGCTCACCATTGTCTGAGATGGCTACGGACCTGTTTTAATTAACCATATGGCTGACCAGTTGCAGATGCAATTGAAACTAATCCTGAGAAACAATTTTCATGGTCACTAGACTTAGCTTGGGTACCGGATTCGTTAAAGTTCATGGGTGAAAATCAACCAGCTAGGAAATAAACTGCAGTGATCGTCCGGACGTCAAGGTATGTTATGTGAGCTTAAGAGGTTTCGAATCCAATTTCCCGATCACCAATGTGTGGGGATATCAAGGCCCGAAGAAAATAATCGTTGGTGCAGGTGGGGTCGAGGCTTCGGTTGGACGCGAAGCCAAGCGGTTCGGTCAGAAGGTCCTGCTGGTAACAGACAAAGGCGTAAGAAAGACTGGGTTAGCAGACAAAGTTAGTAATCTACTAAGCAAAGAGAGTCTCAAAGTCGAGATATATGACGAGATTTCTGGAGAACCAACTGCTGACGTAATGAGAAAGGCGGTGGCTTTCGGAAGGCAGGGAAACTATGACGTAATCATCGGAGTTGGTGGAGGCTCATCGATTGACACGGCCAAGATGATCGCCGCATGCTTAACAAACCCGGGTGATCTGATGACGCTTGTTAATCCAATTGAAGATGTGATCAAGATATCAACGAGACCAAAAATACTAATCCCCACTACATCTGGTACAGGAAGCGAAGCTACGCCTGACTCAGTAATGATTGAGGGAATCTACAAAACGTTCGCCTCCAGCCCGAACTTGTTCGCAGAGGTTGCGATCGTTGATCCCGTGATGGCTTTGACCGGTCCTCCAAGGCTCACGGCAGTGTGCGCGTTAGATGCTCTAGCTCAGAATGTTGAAACATTTCTAGGAGCCTTTTCAAATCCGATTTCAGACAGCCAGGCCCTGGAAGGCGCCAGACTCATCTTCTCGTACCTGAGAAGGGCATACGATAACGGAAGCGACCTTGAAGCAAGATGGGGTCTGTCAATGGCTGCAATGATGGGTGGAATAGTCATCGGATATCCTTGGACGAAATGCCTGTCGCTTGGTCATTGCATCGCAGAAGCTGCAGGGCCCAAATGGAAGATCCCCCACGGGGCCATTTGTGGGTTAGCACTGCCATATTTCCTAGAGTTCAGCATACCCGCATGTTCTGATAAACTTGCAAGGCTCGCTTCAGTGATCGGTGCTGATGTTCATGGGATGTCTACACGGGAAGCAGCTCACGTTGCAGTTCAAGAAGTGGTAGATCTCCTGAATGATGTTGAAATGCCACTAAGTCTCAAGGAATGGGGAGTTCAAAAGCAGGAAATTCAAGAGTTCTCAGATTACATTTACAACGAACGCCAGCACATGTATCTTCTTCCCAAATTCAACTCTAGGAAGCTAACGCAGGGAAATACCCGTAAGCTAATGGAAAGCATGTACGAGGGAAATATCGGACAGGTTTAGGCGCTGCTATCCCGCAACTCCGTTATGACCTTCCTTAATTCACCTTTTAACCTGAGTCTACACCAGTTCAGTAAACGTAACTTATCCTGAGGTCAACTGGTAGCTCTTAACTTTACGATCACCGAGATTCACGATAACGCCTCTCATAATCCCTTCCGAGTATTCCGAACCAGGGTTTATGATTAGGGACTTCCCAATCTTTGCAACTCCACGAGACTCATGTATGTGGCCGCTTAGTACCAGCAATGGTTGATACTTTTCAACAGAGCTCCTGATTGAACTGCTGCCAACTGGGATCATCACCTGGCGTCCAGCTTGCAAGATCGGTTTGGGAGGAAAGACCGATGTATCCAAAGCTGGGGCATCATCGAGAGTGCAATCCTTCGGAGGTACATGGAAATTGAATACCGCATTTGGAAAGTCCTTAACCTCTGCAACGGCTTTTTCAACAAGCACGCCTAACTCCTCTTCACTCCCACAATCTCTGGGACATTTCCATGGAGTTGGATTTCCCCAGCCCAGACTCACCATCTCGTGGGATTCATCTAAGTAAACGAGTTTATTCTCTGGATTTTTCACATGTTCGGTATCTTTGAAAGCGTCCATAACCTCTTGGTGATCATCGTTCCCGCCCGTCATGTAACATGTAACGTTCAGATTCTTCAATTTCTCCTCTGCCATGCTGACCCATCGTATGAGGGTTTCTTTCATAATTCTGCGAAATAGCTCGTCAAGCTTCTTCGAGTCGTTCGTAAATTCCTCATTTTCCTCGGGAGTTACGATGTGGGGGTAGAAGCCGCTATCTCTGATTCTTGTCTCTAGATCTGCAACCTCAGTTTCCGTTTTCGCTGTCACTTTTTCACCGAGGAAATCGGCTATATACATGCCTTCAGGCTGCTTGATTATTGGAATAATCATCTTACCTGTCACATCTCCGCCTAGGATTAGTACATCCGCTTTGTAGAAATTTGCGGAGGCCATGAATTTCTTGAAACATCGTTCTGATCCATGTATGTCCGTGACAAAGAATATTCTAGTGAAGGGTCTATTCCCGCTCATGTCTTCGCACACCTCAACAAATCATCAAGTAATCTATCTTGATACTTCATCAATTTCATTGTACCACTTTCTTTTTGTGCCAACTTTGGCGCGCATGCGCCATGAAAGTGATTTTTCTTTCTGTTCAACTTTGTCGATGATTTCGTGAATTCTTCTCTTCAGCAATTCCCTTTCAGAATCGGTCAAATCGAGGGATGTTAGAGTTTCTTTTTCAAAGTGATTTAGATTAGTCGTTGCTGTATAATAGAAGCCCCAGTCGTTCGCCAAAATTTCAGCTATTCGTTCCGCATTTATCGCCTTCTGATCTGAAGGCCCAACTTCATGTTCGAGGAGTAACGCTGCCACGTCCTTCAGATCTTTGTCGGTTATTTTCACGATTTGGAGTTTGGCGAGGAGGGTCTCAGCTAGGGGGATGGCTGGGAAATCAGCCTCGAGTCTGCCCTTAAGAGGTATCACATGGCAGAACTCGATATTGCCAACAAAAACGTCAACGTGCAGTCCTGCATCGTTATCGAACATGAGTCTTGTGTGACTATGGAGTATGTTGTAGTGAGTCTGAGGGTTGTAACCGACTTGTTTAAAGAAACTTTCAAGGGTTCTAGGATTTATACTCTGATAAGTAACAAAGTCAATGTCAGATAATGACCGACCAAACCTCTGGAAGAGATCTAGCCTATCTGCACAATGAGCTCTTATGCCGCAAGCGCCAAACATCCTTAGGGGAAGATTCTGTTTTCGTGCCTCCCCTACTACCCTGACTGCTTCGTTGTAAATGTAATCGTCGGGAAATTCCATTAGAACCTAAATTCCGAACTGATCATGCCTTTATATGAATAGTGTGTGGATGTTGGTATTGGCGAAGTGAATCGTCTCAGTTCTTATACCTTGACTTAGATTTCGAACCGTTCGACAATAGAGTTCGATCATAGGCATATTCACTATTTAGACTCGGTAGCAAAAAACTATAAGTCAACTTCAAACAATCCGGGCTTTGATCCAAATGGGCGCTCAACGTGGATCCTATGTACGTGCAGCATCCGGATTGGTAAGAGAAATGTCTCCGGGAGCTGCGTTGGTTTACAACTTCATCACGCTAAGTGTCTATTCAGCCAGTCAAGAGCTCCTGTACGGGCCAGCGCTGTACCTATTCCCTGGTGCAGAGATCGGTCTGGCCTGCCTCTCCGGAGCAGTCGTGCTAGTGTTCATGATGACTTACTATTCGATACTGGCTTCTGCTATGCCTCGGAGCGGAGGTGACTACATTTACCAGAGTAGAATTCTCGGACCTGGAATAGGGTTCACCTTAACTTTTTCAACATGGGTGGTCTGGCAGTTCTTCTATCTCGGATGGTACGGTTTTCAATTTGCTTCGATGGGGCTATCGCCATTTCTGGTATTTGCGGGCGTGTATGGCAACCAGCCGGGTCTCATTAGTTTGGCTTCTTGGTTTATGACGCCGGACGGAATGATGCTTCTAACAGCCGTGGTGATGATAGCAGCGCTATTGATTTCTATTAAGGGAATGAGATTCTACGTGAAAGCCCTTTATGCGATGGTTATTTGTGTCGGTTCAGGGGCTTTGATTCTAGCCATATTGCCACTCACGATCACTCATGCAACTTTTGTTGCTAACTTCAACACTGTGATGAGTACTTTTGCGCCGAACATTCCGAACTTCTATAATTATGTAATGGATTCGGCAAAAGGCGCAAGCGTTAATCTCTCGCCCCAATTCAGTTGGGGTTCTACGATTTCGACCTGGTCGTACTGTTGGTTCATCTTTCCCTATGCAATATGGTCAAGTAATAATATGGGGGAGATCAAGAGCGCGAATAACCTAAAGGCAGTATTCATGCAAATGTTTCCAGCTCTGTTGCTTACGGCCATTTATTGGGCGGCACTTTACTATGTGCTAAGTTACGGAATGGGTAAAGATTTCCTTACGGCTATAGGTTACATTGCGTACGCGTTACCTGATGCTGCAAAATATTTCCCCATTACCCCGTTCTATACGTTTCTTGTAGGATTTTCAACGAACAACCTTCCACTTTTGTTCTGGGCACTGGTCGTAGGTGTCTTCTTTAACGTGGTCGGGGTTGCGTCAACGATCTTGATGGGCACCACGAGGGCAATGTTCGCAATGAGCTTCGACCGAATCCTACCAGAAAAATTTGCATACATTGAACGTAAGACTCGAGCCCCGATAGTGGCAATGATTGTTCTGGTCATCGGCGGCCTATTCTTCGGATATTTGATAAATTACCGCGCAGACATTGTAGGTCCGTACTTTGCCTCGCTCACTCTTGGAATGATCCCGACATTCGTAGGTAGTAGCATCGCAGCAATAGTCTTCCCATATAGGGCGAAGCGAATCTTTGAGCAGGCCCCAGGAGCCAAATACCGGATTGCCGGCGTACCATTAGTGGTCGTTGCGGGAATTGGAGGATTAATAGTCAATGCAATTATGGCCTACTACTTCTTGACGGTACCCGCGTTGGGATTTCTCGTGCCAGCCTCAGAAGCCGTAGTTGGAGGAGTATATGCGTTAACCTTAGTTTACTACCTCATTGTCAGGGCGTACCGAAAGAGGGAGGGCATAGACCTAGCTCTAGCATTCCAGGACGTTCCACCTGAGTAAATGCACGAGCAGGACTGCCGAAACTAAACCCCAGATTGTTCCATCTTTCCGAACGAAACCTGAAGTCGAGACGTTAGACAGCAGGGATAATGCTTCGAACGGAATATCGTATCGAGTTAGTTGTTCTCTCACACTGCGAAGTATCAGAGATGTCAAAGTGCACATGCTTGATGTTTGTGCATTCTTCGAGGGGGATACGTTGAAGCCTCTACGCCTGTGCCACTCTGTTCCCAGCATTTTTTGTTAGAGTCCCTGTTTAAACTGCGGAGGAACATTTCTAAACTCAAGTAAGAGTAATAGTGATGATGCAGAGACTACCTTATAATCGATGGAGATGTAGTTTCGGAGATGAGCTCTGTCCGGGTCACAGTGACTGCGTTTGGTTTATGGCAGATGATTCTCGGAAATAAGAGGTGGCGGGTAGAGACGGAAGGACATACGCTCCGCGATCTCATCAACAGATTGAATGAAATTGCTTCTAGTAAACTTGAGAACGAAGTTCTCGCTTCGGACGGTAGCTTGGATCCCAAATTCAGGATTTTCGTGAACGGGAACGCTTGCGACACTTTAAGCGCCACAGTGGCTGACGGCGATGATGTGCTCTTGTTCTCCGTGATAGATGGTGGGTGATTGGATTTCATGAGAACGATGGTAAGAGTTCTTTCCCGAATCTCTCAATCTGCTCATCGATCTCATTAAGGTTAGAAACTGCAGGCATCAGAACCAGTTCATCCACGCCAGCCTTCACGAAATATTCAATTGCGCGTGCGCAATTCTTTGACGTTCCAAGAATTGCGCTATTTGGCGTAGCCTCGCTCCACGTAGGAAGATCACAGTGCTTCGCTATGAAATTGTTTGCCACTTGTCTTGCCTCGTCTTCGTCGTCGTCTAATCTGGCAGGAATCATGTCGCAGTTCCCGAACCTATCTATGGCTCTCTCTGAAGACTTAGCGCTATCCAGAACTTTTCTCCAACTCCTATCGAAGCTTTCAGGTGTGTAGAAGTATGAGATCCATCCGTCAGCGAATTTGCCGACCCGCTGAAGAACCGTGTCCACGTATCCTCCCATCCACAAGGGCGGATGTGGTTTCTGAACGGGTTTAGGCTCTATCGTGACATTCTTGAAACTGTACTGCCCGTAAGTGCCGTTCACATTATTCTCAGTCCAAAGGCGTTTCATTATCTGCATGTTTGTCATAAGTGATTTGCCCCGCGTGTCAAATGGATAGCCGCAGGCTTGAAACTCACGCTCGTACCAGCCTGCTGCTACTCCGAGTGTTACTCTTCCACCACTAAGATTATCCAGAGTTGCCACTTGCTTCGTGAGAACCACGGGGTTCCTGATACCCAGCACAAGTATACCTGTTGCTAGCCTCACGCGTTCGGTCCTGGCCGCAACAGCGGTCAGTATTGTTAGAGAATCGTGAACGGGAAAAACATTCCTCGATCCTAGGAGCATATGATCCCATACCCATACTGCGTAGTAGCCTAATTCTTCCGATCTGATCGCATGTCTGATTAGCGTTTGTGGATCTATGGATTCACCTGGCGCGACATAGTTCTGCAAGACCAGACTGAACTTTATTTTCGACATTGAATCATCGCACTCTTTAAGCGATCCCGCACCAATCGAGCAATGTTAAAGCGTAGATTTTAGTCGCTGCAATCAAATCTTCAATTTTCGTGTATTCGTTTGTCGCATGCATCTGGTCGGTTGGTCCGGGGCCGAAGATTACGGTGGGGGTGTTCCCGTACTTGTTTAGGAAGCGTATGTCGGCTGCTCCTGTTCTGCCACTCACGATTGGGCTTGCACCCAAGGTGGTCTCATAAGCGGACTTCAATGTTTTCACGATATCATGGTTGTCAGGTATCTCAGAAGGTTCCGCAAAATAGCCTGTATACTTGATCGTTGGAAGATGTTCTCGTAACCAAGAATCCGATGACGCGGCTGACTTCACGTGCTCGACAAACGCTCTTTTGACACTGTCAGAATCTTCTCCGGGGACGGTTGCCATGCTGCCTTTGAGGAGGCATGTGTCTGGGAAGGCGCTTGGATATGATCCGGATTGGAAGACTCCTATGAGACAGGGAATCGTCTCTCTTATGTTCGGATACAAACGGTGGCTGATCTTTCTCATTCGAATGTCCTGAAAGTCAGCCACGGCTTTCGTGACGAGGTAACCTTTGTCAATAGCGTTCACTCCGTCCCATTGGCTTTGTATGCCTGCTGGTTTTCCTTTTACGTGAATTTCAAACCAAATTCGGCCGATACAAGCTGGTTGAACGTTCATGCTGCTTGTTTCGCCACTGATTCCCGCGTCAGCAATGTAACCGCGTGTTATTGCTGCTAGCGTTCCGTTCCCGCTCAATTCCTCGTCCACCGTATACTCGAGGATGACGTCTCCCTTCAATTTGATTCCTGATTGAATTATTGCATCCATTGCCATACTGTACGCTGCTAACCCAGCTTTCATATCGGACGCTCCACGGCCGTAAATTCTTCCATCCCTGACCACGCCTTCCCAAGGGTTCGTGTTCCATGCCTCTTGAGGATCAGCAGGAATTACATCAACATGACCGTTGAATAGCAATGATCGCCCTCCACCTTTTCCTTTCTGCAACCCAACTACGTTTGGCCTGTCCTTGTAATCCCTATTTACGGCAACGTAACCTGGATGCTTCTTCAGCTCTTCAAGATCAGGTTCCCAAACGTCGACATTGACTGCTAATCGATCTCTCAACCAGTTTGAGATAAACCCCTGAATGTTCCTTTCGTCTCCTGTTACGCTGGGATAGGAAATTAATTTGCAGAGAAAATTCACGATTTCATTTTGATTATCATTGATGAAAGATGTGACTACTTCTTGTGGCTTGTTCATCTGAATCAGGTGACAGCATCAACCAATTTCTAGTTTAAGGTTTAGTCTATGTTATCGAGCTCGGTGTAATCTATCCGCCTCGTAACATGACCTTTTCGGGATCTATTTGCCTAAGCAGCTTCAGTTCCCTTTTGTTCGGTGGCGTTATCTTCTGCAGACTTGGCGAAATTGGAAGGTCGAATCCCGTGTTATCGAGTACTTCTTGAATTTCTACTCCTTCGTGGATGGCTTCCAGTCTGAGCATCTTTGTTGATGGATCAAAACCCATCATTCCGAGATCGGTTAACACTTTGTGAGGTCCACCAAAGATTAAGCCTGAGTTGTATCTGGAATTACCGCCCGATAGATATCCTGGGCTAGTAATGAAGTCAACCTTCTCAACGAATCTGCGTTTCTCGTGTATTACGCTAATGATAACTTGGCTTGCGGATGATGCTATATCGTTGGCTCCTCCACTGCCCGGCAATCTAACTTTTGGCCGTGTGTAGTCTCCGAGTATAGAAGTGTTGATGTTTCCGAACTTGTCGATTTGTGCAGCTCCAAGCAACCCATAATCTATGAAGCCTCGCTGTTGGTATAGGAACATGTTCGTTATACTACAGAATGCTAGAGCCTTCCGACCAGCTCGTGCCTCATTCGTAGATAACGGCATCATACCTCGTTTAAGTTTTGGAGCAATTAAGCCGCCTTCGAAGATTATGGTCAAATTCGGGCTGTTGGTGAGTTGCGCAAGCAATGCAGCAACCATGGGCAGGCCGATTCCAACGAAGGCCGTTTTGTTATCTTCAAGTAGCCTTGATGTAATCACCGCCAGCAATTCTGTTTTTGAAAATTCTAGTTTATGCGAGGACATCTTGCATGTTCCTCTTCAATTCACGCAATCTCCTGCTCCCAATCCTTCGCAGGAAAGCTTGAAACGAGTTTGATTTGTAAATGAAGTCCGTCACGTACTGCTCTGCGCCTTCGATGCCTTTTTCGCTAGTTTGTTGTCCGAATTTCTGAAAGTGGCTAAAGTCTGCTTCGTAAAGCTTCCAACATTCGCTTGGATATGCTCCGTATGGAAGTGGAACCACTGCGTCTACACAGAAGAATGGAATTGTAGTACTTGCCGGCCGTTTGCGAATTTCATTTGAGTTAACGATTTTTTCCACTGTAACTATCACTCGTCCTGATGCTTTTGCAATGTCTTGGTCCATGAACTCGTATCCATCAATCTGTATGTTACCCGCTTTGTCGGCCACTTGAGCATGTATGATGCCCACGTCCGGGTAGAGCGCCGGAACAAGAAGTACCTTCTCGCCAGAGTAAGGGCAATTCATGCTCTTCAGTTGATTTACCCGTTCGAGGTCCGTTCCAAGCATGGACAGGGTTGGTAGAAAGGTTAGACCCATTCCTGCTGCCATGTATCTGAGTCCAAGTGAAAGGTGACTCCACTCCTCGAACTCAACTAATTGTCCTTCGACGGCTTTGCGCATTACTTTGGAGATTCCCCAAGCGTAGCCTACACTCCACCAGCTAGTTACTACTTTCTTGAGCAGGGAGGCTCCGATGAGTAAGTCGGCTTCCATTCCTGCGAGGCTTCGTGATATTGTCAGGTCACCAATCTTCTGTCGAATGATCTCATGTACTACCGCAGTAGGAGTTCTTGAATACAGGCAACCGCCAACTGCTACATGAGATCCTTCGCGTACGTACCGTTTGACTGCCTCATCTAGTCTCATTACTTTGGAATGAGGTGATTTTTCTTTCTGTTCAATTCTTTTCCTAGCCTTCTTTAAATCGAAGGCGTAAAGTGGGCTCATCAAGTTCGATTTGAACAATGCCGTAGGATCTGTTATTTCAACCTTGATTATCAGCAGACTCCAGCTCGGGCTAATCCTAGGTCACCTACGCGCCCTGACCGCGTATACGAAGAACCAAAACAGAATCTGCAGAGCGACAATAATGCCTAGAGTTTACCGTGAAGGTGCTCGCCAATGTAGCGGGCGCCTTATGAGAATTAACAGAGAAGAGAGTCTTCAGCTCAGAAGGCCATTGCAGAGAAAATCAAGCACTCTTTAGGGTCAACGGCGGTTGTTATTCCGCTGAAATGTTGGTGTACTTATGATATACAAGACGGAGTTATGACGCGAAATTACCAAGACAACCAAATCGGAAGAGCATCATGGTATGATCCGGAAGCCAATGCCGCTTTTCTTGACGTTTTGGAAGAGAATCTCGACTTGTCCAAGTCAAACATTGCACTTTTCAAACTGGACCACATAAATGACGGGATACGCAAACTTTCTTGTTTGTACTCTTGATGAGATGATTAGAAAACAATCGAGCAAGGTTAGAAATGGGAGAAGAAGGTACCACGGCCGTGTCAGATGAAGCCTAGACGTAATGGGATTGCGGAGTTGCCACACTGGGGAAGAGTTTTCGACTATCCCAATGTTCGCATGGCAATTAGGATGAATATCTTCACTGCATCTACTAACCGATCAATCTCGACGTACTCGTCATGCTGATGAGTCATGTGTGTGTCAGCTGGTCCAATGATCACCATGGGAATATTCAGGCTGTTGGCGAGAACGTAGGCGTCTGTGTAGTATGCTACTCCACCCGGTGTCGGTACCTTGCCGGTGATCTGAGCAACAGAGTCGATGGCGACCTTCACAAATGGGTTCGATACATCGGTGACAACTGGTTTCTTGAAGTCGATAACACTTAGTTCGACTTCTCGACCTCCAAGCTGTCTGAGGCTTTCAAGAACCTGCTCTGGGTTCTGATCAGGTAGTAGCCTGATGTCCAGTTCTATTTCGCACTTATCCGGAATCACGTTAATAGCTACTCCGCCTCTGATGAGATTGACTGAAATGCTCGGTCTTCCAAGCAGTGGGTGAGAGCCATTAACCCGGAAACTTTCGAGTTTGACCAGGAATTTCGCCATCTTAAGAATTGCATTCTCTCCATGCTCCGGCATCGATCCATGCGCCACTCGGCCCTGCGTTGACGCTCGAATCCAGAGGGCGCCTTTCTCAGCAACATAGACATCTAGCCCGGTTGGTTCGCTGACTACCATTGCGCTGACGTTTTTGATTCGTTGTTCTTGGATGAGCCTTTTCGCCCCGACACAATCAGACGTCTCTCCTGAAGTGAGAACGAGAAGAAGATCGCCGCGAAAATTCATCTTCTCTTTGGAAAGGATTTCTGCAGCTTTCAGCATTGCTGCCATGCCCCCCTTCATGTCAGCGGCTCCACGGCCGTACACTCTCCTTTCATGCACCGTGCCCGAGAATGGATCGAACCTCCAGGGGATTTCGCCAGCAGACACAGTATCGAAGTGTGCACTGAAAATCAGGGCGGGCCCCGATCCTGACCCCTTTACTCTCGCGAGGACATTGGCCCTCTTGCCTTCGAAGGGTAATATTTCCACATCAAGTCCACTTTTCTTTAGATACTCGCTAACCCACATCGCGAGCGTGAGTTCCTCAGCTGGAGGATTGGTTGTTACAGTCTGGATCAGTTTTTGGAGGAGCGCGACGGTGCTCTCCTCGTCTACTTTCGAGAGGATTTCCTTTTCTTTAATCATCTTGACGCCACGCTAGACTCATGAGTTGTATGACTTTGGTTAAGACTTTTGGACGAAATACAATGTTAAACATAACGTAAGTCATCGAAGATAGGTGCGTCCATCTTCACACGCAGATACTTGCAGACAGCCCATAATGTCGCAAGATTACTGGACACTATTGGTTTAGAGAGCTTTCTTCGTAAGTTCGTAATGATGCCCAGCGTCTTCACATTCGTACAACTAATGAACATGGCATCGCTAGTCGGATCATCATGTCTAACTACGAATGAGTAGATCTTTTTAGGTTCAAGTTTTCCGATGGCAATATCCTTTATGATGCTCATCCCATGAATGCTCTTGACCTCAAACCCGCACTTGGTGAAGAATTCCTTTTCGATCTGATTTATTTCGTTAATGTATGGCGTACAAACGCTGAGGCTGTTTACTTTCAGTGCATTCAGAGCGTCCACTACTGCGTGAGCTACGGTTATTGATTGCACTCCTGTCCGTTTTGTAATACGATGTTCGATTTTTTCATCGTATCCCTTTCCGCCTATGAAGGATCCGCTTGTGCACCCGTAGACTATCAGGTGCGGTTCGGCGTCCATAATTAGGGCAGTTGCCTTTGAGCTCTCCTCAGCCATCCGTGCCAGCTTCTCCGGTGTCACTCTTCCAAGAGGCATCCGAGTTACGTGGAGTTCAATTCCTTCCGGTAAATTCTTGCAGAACTCATATTCCAGCGTTATGTCTGATGAGGGGACGAGTAGACCAACCCTTTTTGAAGCTCTTCGCGTTTTCATAGTTTAACCAGTCTTAATTTGATTTGAATATCTATCTTCAACTTAGGAACTTACCAAGCCAATGATACTTGTCCAAATAGAGTATAAGAAGTAATTACGTCGCACTTGTCTTGCCTCACACGAGACGGAAATAGGTGGTATATGTGTCATTTTGAAAAACATATGGTCTCCGAACACTTCAATATTATGAACGACGACAACATATTGACGATAATCTATCGTTGAGCGGAGGATAACTGACATGGCCGAAATCAATGTCGACCGCAAATATGTCATTCAACTGTTGGAAGACCTAGTCACCACAAATAGTATCAATCCCTCGATAGGCCATGGACCAGGCGAACTGGAATTATCGAATCTACTTTGCGAGCGACTGAGATCGATTAGAGGACTCGAAGTGCACAGACAAGTTGTGGGAGGCCAAAGATCGAACGTAATCGCGATTCTGAAAGGTGCGGGAGGTGGCCGTAGTCTAATGTTGAACGGTCATATGGACACAGTCGGTGTCGAAGGGATGACCATCAAACCCTTCTTGCCTTCAGTGGAACAAGGTAGACTGTCAGGCAGAGGCGCTTGTGACATGAAGGGAGGAATCGCCGCCATGATCGGCGCCGTCAAAACAATTGCCGAGTCGCCGACAAGACTGCGTGGCGATCTAATGTTTGCGGCGGTAGTCGATGAAGAACACATGAGTCTTGGCACGAAGAAATTAACAGAAGAGTACAAGGCTGACGCCGCCATCGTGGGTGAACCAACCCGCTTGAGAATCGCCACCGCGCATAAAGGATTCTCATGGCTGGAGATCGAGACACGTGGAAAAGCAGCCCATGGATCTGTTCCAGAAAAGGGCCGTGATGCAATAGTCTATGCCTCTATGGTCGCGCTTGAAATGAAGAATTTACAACGCAGGCTGAGTACTCGCACTCATCCACTCCTAGGCTCACCGAAAATTCATACCTCGACAATAGAAGGCGGTACAGATTGGAGTACGGTTCCAGACCGCTGTTTGCTGAGGATTGAACGACGAACTCTTCCAGGTGAGACTTCATCACCTGTAAAAGAGTTCGAGAGTATTTTCGACACTATCAAGAGTGAATGTCCTGAATTTGAAGCGGAGGTCCGCCTGAACTACGAGATGCCTCCGCTTGAAACTGTTGTTAGCGAACCAATAGTTCGAACTCTCCAGGACGCTCTCTCACAGGTGACAGAAGTGTCTGTTGACGTAGTAGGCGTTCCATACTGGACAGATGGGGCGCTTCTTGCTAATCGTTCGATGCCTACGTGCATCTTTGGCCCAGGGGACATTTCACTCGCCCACTCAAGCAATGAATCGGTAGATCTCGAGGAAGTTATGCAGGCGGCTCAAACCTACTTCATGACCGCACAACGCTTCTGTTCATGACCGAATTTACTAGACCATAGTTTTCTTATCGTAAGTAAGTCATCCTTTTCTACTTCTGCGTGATCACCGGAGCATTAGTGGATAGCCGTGGAAGAAATAAGCACAGATGTTCTTGTATTAGGAAGTGAAGGCGCTGGAGCTCGTGCAGCAATCGAAGCAAAAAAAATGGGAGCTCACACTACCATCGTAACGAAAGGTATCGCTGCTCGATCTGGTGCCACGCTTACCGCTGATATGGATATAGATGTATGTAGCCAACATGCGAAGGAACTGTTTGACCTGCCCGGAGACGTCAAAGACACTCCGCTTTCTTTCATGAAGGACATGGTGACCGAAGGCAAGTTCATGAACAATCAAAAACAGGTGTGGATTCACGTAAATGAGGCAGGACCGAGAGTGAAGGAACTTGTTGAATGGGGGATGAAAGTCGAAGGCCTAATCCGCTCACCAGGCCACAAATTCCCTAGGGGAATCCTAGGTAGAAGTATGGTGGAAGCTCTAAAGCGCGAAGTCAAGCGCCTCGGTGTAGAATTGATCGAGAACACCATGATCACCGACCTCTTAACTGACGACGGCAGAATTGCTGGGGCCATCGGTCTCAACATTAGAGAAGGCCAAGTCACTGCGTATCGTGCAAAGGCCGTTATTTTGGCAACCGGGGGAGCCATGCGAATCTATCCAAGGACAACGGCCCCTGAAGAATTGACAGGAGATGGAATGGCCATGGCTTATCGTATAGGAGCTGAGTTAGTAGACATGGAATTTCCGCTATTCCTTCCTGCCTGCCTTGTCTGGCCACCCGGCATGCTGGGAGCGGACATACCATACATTTCATCCACTGTCCTCCACGGCTGGTGGATGAACAAGTATGGCGAGCGCTTCATGACGAAGTGGGATCCCAAGCGAATGGAAGATACAACTAGAGACGTAGCATCTATTGCCCAAACAGTTGAAATCTTGGAAGGCAGAGGTGGCCCTCACGACGGAATCTTCGTTTCATATAGACATCTACCACACGAATTAGTTGACTATTCAGCACAATGGCAGCCATGGTGGAGGAACTACAAGTATGGGGGCTTCGACTTGAAAGAATTCGGATTCGACCTGAAGGACAAGGGATTCGAAGCAGCACCAGCAAGTCATTATTGGAACGGCGGACTGCGCATTAACGAGAAAGCTGCAACCAATATCCCAGGACTATTCGGCGCAGGAGAAATTCTGGGAGGAAACATGGGGGCTAATCGTCTATCTGGCAACGCCGTAACTGAATGCGTCGTTTGGGGAGCGAGAGCCGGTCGATTTGCCGCCGAATACGCGAAAGATGTCAAACTTGGAACAATTGACAAGAAACAGGTCGAGAGATGTGAAAGGAAACTTCGAGAACCAATGAATCGTACCGAAGGCGTCAGACCCAGTTCCGTACGAGATCGCCTTCAGAAGGTTGCATTTCAATACGCAGGTCCAGTCAGAGATGGATCAGGCCTCGAAAAGGCGTTAGCGGAGGCAAACGCCATGAAGCAGGAACTTGCTCACGTATACGTGCAAACAAAAGACATCGAGTACAATCCAGAATGGATTTCTGCGATCCAGCTTGAAAACATGCTCATGGTATTTGAGATGGTAGTTCGTGCCTCCTTGCTACGCAAGGAAAGTAGAGGCGCAATGTATCGAAGAGATTACGTGAAGACAGACAACAAGAATTGGCTGAAGAACATTGTTATACGACAAGAAGAGAACGGTAAAATGGGACTCAAACCTAAACCGATCGTCGTCACAAAAGTTCATGTTCCGCCAAGGACCATAATCCCGTACTGGGTAACAACGTGATAACCATGACACAGACAATAAAGATCCACGTGTCTCGATTCAATCCGAAAAGAGACCAGGGACCTCATGTAGAAACGTATGAGGTCCCGTACGTACAAGGAATGAGTGTTTCCAACGCGCTAGGACATATTAGAGACTATGTAGATGGCAGCCTAGCATTCTACGAGTCCTGTCGAGCAGGAAAATGCTTGGGATGTACGGTCACTATAAACGGA